>CANQUJ010000004.1 GCA_947627005.1 uncultured Clostridia bacterium | reverse complement strand
GCGACCAGCCATCTTTCAATCGAACTTCAATTTCGTGTCTTTCTTCGCTCAAAAGGTGTTGACCTTTTCGATGTTCTATCGAACAGGTAAGGTTATCACAAAGAAGAGCCGCCCGGAAGGACGGCTCAATTTATTTTTCTTTCGGCGGGAGTTTAGGGAAGAGAACGAGCTCGAAATTATCAAGAGCGCCCCACCGGCTGCCCCGAACGTCGCGAGAGTAAACAGCCTTTTCGAGGACCTCTTTCAGCAAATCATTCTTCGCTTGGGCAGACGGAGCCGCGTCATAGACTTCGAGCAGGTGTTCGACCTTAGGGACAAAGTTTTTCCGACTTTCGGCCCGGAGGCGTTCTTCCTCAACCTCTCCCCGAAGAGATTCAACCGACTTTTCGGCGTCGGCGATTTTAGCAGAGAGGAGCCGCGACCGGGCGAGGAACGTATCGGTATCATAGACGCCTTGCTCCAAGAGGTCGTGTGTCCGGTCGAGCTGCTTGTGGAGGGTAGCCAGCTCGGAGGAGGCAGATTTCAAAGCCTTCGACTTGATGTCGAGAGCAGTACCATCTTCCTCGGGAGTTTCAGACCAAGAGAGCCGGTATTTCCCAACCCATTCGGCAAGACCTTTGAGCACACGTTTTTCCACCAGAGAGAATTTAGCACCGATGGTATCGCAAGCGCGATTCGGACACATGAGCGTTCCGTCGTACAAGTTAGGCCGGAGCGTAAGGCGGCGGCCGCACTTAGCGCAGACGATCAGCCCGGCAAGAGGATTCACCGTTCCGGAGCTGAGAGGGACGGCAGGCAGACCACGCGACTGGGTAAGCTCCTGCGCCATGTTGAAGACGGCCTCATCAACGATAGCAGGGTGAAGACCGTTCACCAAAACGACATCTTCGGGAGGAGATTTATAGTGTTCGACTACGACGGATTTATCGACGATTTTCTTTTTCGTCCTATTGACGCCGTACCGAACCTTTCCGATGTAGACGGGATTTGAGAGAATCCCCTGCACGGTACTTACGCTCCAGCAAGGCGAAGAGTGGGGAGAGCGAATCTTAAGCTCATCGAGCCGCTTGGTAATAGCATATGCTCCGAGCCGCTTTACTTCACCGGAGCCGGTTTCTTCGCCGGAGGTATAAAGCCGGTAGATAAGCCGAACGACCTCGACCTCCCCATCGACCGGACGGAGTGTCCACCCCTTACCGCCGGAAACCCGGACACGCTCATAGCCATAGGGAGCATAGCTTGCAACCCACTTTCCCTCTTTGGAGGAGGCGAACCGGCCGCGGACCAGACGACGGTTGATAGTTTTGTATTCACGGCGGGACATAAACAACCCGAACTCAAAATACTCCTCGTCGATTTCATTCGCCGGGTCGTAGACCTTTAGCGGAGTAATAATCCGGGTATTTGAGTATTTGAACGCCTGCGCCATTATCCCCTGGTCGATGGTATCGCCGCGGGCAAGACGTTCGACCTCAACGACGAGGACGCCCTCCCACAGACCGTCTTCGACCTCTTGGAGAAGACGCTGAACCATAGGGCGGGCGGCGATCGTTTCACCGGAAACGACCTCGCGATAGATTTCGGTTACATCGTAGTGACCCCGCTTAGCAACTTCAAGCAGGAGCCGCTCATGGCGGGCGAGCGTTTCGCCCTCACCGTGAGCCTCGGCCTCAAGGTCGGCGCGGGACTTTCTTAGATACATACAGTAAGCCATAGCACACCTCAAAAGGCTCGACCCCTCACACAGAGGGGCCGAAGGAAAAGTAGATTACATTGCCGTCTTCTCGGACGACACGTCTTCGCCCTTCTTGATGTCGAACGCAATAGCCATATCCGCCTGCATAAGCTCATCGAGAACGACAGACATTTCGCTCTTAAGCTGATTTTGCATAGTGATAAGATTAGACAGCTCCACGGCGTCCGAAACCTGACCGCCGGAGCGTTCAATCCTTTTCCGGATTTCGGAACGAAGAGTTTGCAGAGTTTGGAACAGCTTGCGGTAAAGCAGAAGCCGCTCGGGACGCTCCGACTGCATATCGCGGCAGAGGAGCAAATAGAAAGCGTCGAACGACTGCTCCACGATAGGACGAAGGTCCTCGTGCAAAGCCTCGAAATGCTCCTTGAAATTCACATGGTCGTTACAAAAGACCGTATCGACGCTCGTGCGGTTGTTTGAGTAGCCAAGCAGATAGTCGGTCGTCACGCCGAAGTAATCAGCCAGCAGGCAGACCGTTTCAAAGTCAGGCTCCTTTCCCTCGACCTCGTACCCGGAGTAGGTAGACCGTTTACGCGAGAGGACCTCGGCCATCTCGCTTTGAGTTAGACCGCGTTCGCGCCGAAGAGCGACAAGACGCTTAGAGAATTTTTCCATAAGAACACCTCCAAAGGATATTATATCACTAAAGACCCAAAAAGGGAATATAATGACCCAAAAAACGGCTGAATCAAAAAATTTTTTGAAAAAGACTTGACAACGACGCAAAAAGGGACTATAATTGACTTGTAGACCCCGTGGAGCGTCACCAGAAGGGAGGGACAAGTCAATGCGGGAAAAGTTGAAGAACCTCAGAAAGGCCTGCGGCTACACGCAGTACACCATAGCGGCCGCGCTGGATATAGCCCGAACCACCTATTCGCAGATAGAACTCGGGACAAAGCAGCCGAGCTACAAAGTGGTCCTCCGAATCAAGCGACTTTTGAGATACGACGGGGACGACCTTTTCGACAATGCAGACATCAAGCCGCACCGCGGTAGGCCGTTCGCCAAACACCCGGGGTAAGATATTTTTTTACCCTTTTGGGACGCGAAAAGCGACAAAATCCAAAATTTTAAGATTTTCGCCGCTATTTGTGTCACGCCCGTTTCAGTAACTTCATTATAGCCGATTTGGGGGTGAAAATAAATGCCAAGACAGGCTACAAAAGCCACCGGGAATAGGTACTACAAAGCACGAATGAAGGCGGCAGAGTACAGCGAAAAGCTCTTGACAAGAGCTGGAGCCGCGGAGTGCTTACCCGGAGTTACAGAGGACAGCCTCAAAAAATACGAGCTCGACATCACCAGACCGCCGAACGACGTGGTAGCGCTCATGGCGGACGCCTACAACGACCCGACGCTCAGACCGTGGTATTGCGTACACGAGTGTCCGCTCGGAAGGGATTTCGAGGAGATACCGGAAATGCCGCCGGAGCGAGCCCTGTTAAGGCTCCAAAACGCTGTCGATGGGCTCGACGGAATTTTCAAGCAGATTTCGCGGATTATGGACGACGGCAAAATTACAGACGAAGAGCGGCCGCTCATACCGGAGCTAAAAAGCAAGATAACCGGTATCAGGAACCGCTCGGAAGAAATTCTCGCCGCGCTCAAGAGCGCAGAGGCGAAAGGAAAATTTGAGTAAGGAGGCGAAACAATGGCCGAGGGACACATCGTAAAGGATTTTTACATAGGCAACACCCGGATAAAAATCGCGGACGACTACTGCCGCGACAAGACCCCGGAGGACGTGAACGCAATTCTTGAACGACTGTCCCGGCAGCTGCAAAGAAGTTTTACAGCAGCGGCCTCGGCCAGAGAAAGAAATGAAAAATCAGGACAAGCAAGCAATTATTGAAATCGTTTTAGCATTCGCGGCGATTTTGGCGCTTATGGGAATCTTCGCCTACGCACTCCGGTGCGAAAGCAAGAGATACGAGCGCATGAGAACGATACCGGTCGCGGCAGCGGTTACGGAACCGGCAGACCCGAACATACCGACGTACACGGTGCCCCCGAAAGAGCCGGAGGAAAAATACGAGGCGGTCGAGGTAGACATGGCTATGGGCGAGCCGAGAGCGCAGGAGAACGACATGGAAGTCTGCACGGAGCCGGAGTTAAGCGAGGACGACGAGATACTCTTACGAATCGCTATGGCGGAGGCCGAGGGCGAAGGGACCGAAGGCAAGGCGCTCGTGATGTGCGTCGTGATGAACCGGGTAAATTACGAGAAGTTCCCCGACAACATCAAGGACGTTGTATTTGAAAAAAATCAGTTTTCCCCCGTTCGGGAGGGCGGACGGTACTACACCGAAACACCGGACCAAGAGTGCTACGAGGCGCTCGACATGGTAAAGCACGGTTGGGACGAAAGTCAGGGAGCCCTATACTTCGAGAGCGGAGAGGGCGACACATGGCACTCCCGCAACCTTGATTTTCTTTTCCAATACGGCGGACACAAATTCTACAAGTGAGGAGGTGGAACGAATGGCGATATATCACACTTGCCCGATTTGCGGCAGCAACTTAGACCCCGGAGAATCCTGCGACTGCAAGCGGGAGCCCGAGCAGCACCCCACTGCCGAAAAGGAAGGAGGCGCAGAACACTATGGCAGACGTGCTGAAAGAGGAGGCCGAAAGATACCTCGGTGCGAAGATACCAGAGCGACTATGGCGTCCCGCACTTACGCGGTCAAAGCTTAAGCTCGAACGGATTATCAAGCGTGAGGGCGACGCCGGAGGAGAAAGACGGGAACCGTGGTATTTGGCGCAGCTTATAGCCGAAGACCTTCGGGAGCGGAGGCTCGCCGAATACATGGCGACCGTGGAAGAGGCAAAACGGAATTTTACAGAATGGGTCACAAAAAAAGAACGACCCGCGCCCAAAGACGCGAATCGCTCAAAAGCCTATGACCCTATTGTAGCACAAAGTTTTTGAAATTGCAATAGGAGCGTGAAAATTTTTTATGGAAAATAAAAATTCTTTACAGATAACAGCACAATACCCCGCAGAAAAATACAATCTTCTCGTCCCAATGCAGACGGTAGCGGAGATTGCGGAAATACACAAGCCGGTTATGAACTGCGTTCAGATTTCAACCAACCCGGCAGACAAAGAAATATACTTGCAGGATAAAAGCAAGGAGCAGAGCGACGGCTGGGCTCTCACCAAAAAGGGCCTCAACAAGTTGATGAGAGCCGCCGGAATCAAGATACTCGGCACCAGACCGATAATCCCGACGACTTGCCAGAAATGCTGCGAAATCAACAAGAATATCGGCAGACCGGTCAACTGCGGTCAGTGCGGAAACCAAGACGTGAAATTCGAGGCGAGAATTTCAGTCCCCCAGCTCACCGGAGAGAACATCGAGATAGTCGCCCATAAGGAGATCACCGTCAAGGACGCCATCGTGGGAATGACCGAGCGGCAGGCAAAGGAATTTATGAAATTCCGAAACGAGATGTGCGAAACAAAGGCGATAAACCGAGCCTTAAGAGCAGCAATGCACATCAAAGGGACATACAGCCTGCAAGAGCTTAGAAAGCCGTTCGTGGTCGCATACCTTGTCCCGAACCTCGACAACGAGGCGGTTAAGGCAGAGGCCGTCCGTCACTTCTTCTCGACCTCGCAGGAGCTATACGGCAGCGGGAACCTCTCCGACACCCGAAAAGCCATATTCGTGGAGCAGGACACCGAAGACGCAGCCTACGAGGCGCAGCCCACCCCCATAGCAGAGCCGGACAGCAGAGCATACGCCGAGCCCCAGCCGGAGCCCCCGAGGCAGTTACAGCAGAGGCAGAGAGAAGAGGCAGAGGCGGCCCCGGACTACGACCCGACCATTTGCGTCGACTGCGGAAAGAAGTGCAGCAGCGGGGTTGTCAGGTTCAGCCAGAGCCAATACGGCGAAACGCTGTGCATGGAATGCCAGCGCAAACGCGGATAAGGGGGTAAGCAGATGATTAGAGTTCTACACACCGGCGACCTTCACATAGGGAGCTACCCGGGACCGGAGAAGAACGGCGAGAACGCCAGATACCTCGACACGCTCCACGCGCTCGATTCACTCGTTTGCACGGCATTGACCACCGGTGCCGACATAGCAATTATCGCCGGGGACGTTTTCCATCAAGCGAGAGTTTGGAGCGACAGAGGCCTCAAAGAAAACCGGGCTGCGGTAAACTTTATCCGCAAGCTCGCAAAGATTTGCCCGGTAGTCGTGATGAGAGGCACCCCGAACCACGATAGTGACGAGCAGTTCAATATGCTCAGAACCGCCTTAGAGGGCGACAGCAGCATTACAATCGTCACCGAGCCCGGCGTACAGACCATTCACACATACACGGGAGCCACCGTACAGGTCGCCTGCCTCCCCGGATTCGACCGCGGATATTACAGAGCGAAACACCCCGGGCTTTCCAAAGAAGAAGAAAACGAGGTATTCACCAAAGCGATTACCGAGATGATTTTAGGTCTCAAAGCGCAGTGCAACCCCTACGAGCCGTCGATACTCGTTTCGCATTTCACGGTAGCCGGTTGCAACATGGAGAGCGGTCAAACGGCATTTTTCAGCCAGTTCGAGCCGATTGTTTATCCCGACACGCTTGCGGCGGCGGATTTCGACCTCACCTGTTTCGGCCACATACACCGCCCCCAACAGCTTGAAGGCTGCAAAAACGCATTCTACTGCGGAGCGATTTCCCAATTCAATTTTAACGATGAGGGACAGAAACGCGGATTTTGGATTCACACGGTAAGCGACGACGGAACGGTAAACTCCGATTTTGAGGAGCTCCCAACAAGGGAATTTCTCACCATACCGAGCCCGGACGAGGCGGACTGCGTTATGCTTTTATGCCTACCGCTCAAACCGGCAAGGGCAAAGGGCGGTACCATAAGGAAGAACGGAGGAGATAACAGTGAACGCTAAAAAGCCAGCGTCAATGGAGGTCAGGCTCATAAAGTCGAGCACCGGAGGGATAGCAAAGGCAGAGGCGCCGGTACAGCTCACCGCGGAAAAGGGAAACGACGCGGATATATGGATTACGCCGCCCCTCGACCTCAAAGGGCTCAAACAGTTTGTAGAGCATAGCTCAATCCTGCCCCAGTGCATAAACGCCTACCGAAACAATATCGCCGGATTCGGCATAGGCGTGAAATACATCGAAGACAAAGACGAAACGCCGGAGATGGCAGCGGAGTTCGAGCGAATGACCGAGATCGTCGAGCTCCTCACCTTGGAGCAGGACACCAAAGAGCTGATAGAGAACGTCATAGAGGCCAGAGAAACCTACGGCATAGCGTACCTCGAAATTATCAGGGACCCGGCCGGAGAAGTCGTACAGGCGGACTTCATCGAGGAAACACCGTCGATAAGAAAATCCATACCTCTCGACCCCTACATAGAAACGACCTTTTACCACCACGGGCAAGCGACCGAGCGCAAGAAGCGATTCCGTAAGTATAAGCAGACTATAAGCGGGAGCACCGTGTACTTCAAAGAGTTCGGCGACCCGCGCATAATGGACGCGACCACCGGCAAATACCTCGCCGACGGCGAAACGCTTGAAATCGACAAACAGGCGAACGAAATCCTCGAATTTAAAATCGGGACCGCGCCATACGGGCAAGTTCGATGGATAGGCCAGATTCTCGGCGTAGACGGAGCCAGACGGGCCGAAGAGCTCAACAACAACTACTTCATCAACGGCAGGCACACCCCTCTGCTGATAGTCGTTCGAGGCGGAACGCTCACCGAGGAATCGTTTACAAAGCTCCAAACCTACGTTGACGAGATAAAGGGCGAGAGCGGACAACACGCATTCTTAATCCTCGAGGCAGAAGGCACCAACGGCTCGCTCGATTTCGAGCAGGAGCCAAAACCGGAAATCGAGATAAAGGACCTCGCCGGGATTTTGCAGAAAGACGAGCTATTCCAAGACTACATCGACAACCACCGGAAAAAAGTTCAGTCCTCTTTCCTCCTCCCAGACCTTTACGTCGGCTACACGACCGACTTCAACAGAGCCACGGCCCAGACAGCGCAGGAAGTTACCGAACAACAGGTATTCCAGCCGGAGCGCGGACGCCTCGCGTGGAGGATAAACCACCTTCTTCTCAACGACTATCAGTTCAAGGAAGTCGAGGTGTACTTCAAGGCGCCAGACATCAACAACCCGGACGACCTTGCAAGAATGCTCACCATAACGAACGCCGCCGGAGGGCTTACGCCGAATAAGGCGAAAGAGATACTCTACAAGGCCCTCGGAGAAGTTTCAGAGGACTACACGGAACCGTGGGGAGATATACCGCTCGCCATCTCAAAGCAGGCTAACGCAGCGCAGCAGCAGCCCCAGCAGAACCAACAGATAGCCCAGCAGGTAGACAGCCAGATAGCGAAGGCCCTCGAAAAGAACGACACCGAAATCGTGGCGATACTTAAGGAAGTAAAAAATTTTTTGAAAAATTTTGAAAAAGACTTTACTTTTCTGAAAAAAGGGAGCATAATTAAAGGGGACTGGAACGAAGACGCCCACCCCCGCGACGAGCACGGGAGATTTACAAGCGGCGGAGGCTCGGCCATAAGCAGCACCGGCGTCGAGTTTCAATGCCCGACCCCGGAAAGGTTTATGTCCCTCTTGAAGGACGCCAAACAGTCGCAGCCTGCCGATATAGCATGGCGCGTAGACGACTATTCGCACACCGCCGAAGAGTACGGGAGCGATAAGCTCTATTCGACCGAGGGCGGCAGCGTCGTCGCAGTCACGGAAGACGGCGACATAATCAGCGTTTGTGGAAACGCAAGCGACAGCACGAAGGGCAGAGATTTACTGCAAATGGCAGTAGACAACGGCGGCACAAAGCTCGACGCCTTTTCGGGCTTGTACGGATTTTACAGAAAATGCGGGTTCGAGCCGGTAAGCTGGTGCGAATTTAGCAAGGACTTTGCCCCTCCCGGTTGGAAAGAAGGCCGGGACGAAGAGGAGCCTATCATCTTTTGGAAGTACACCGGGGACAAATCCACTCTTTCCACAAATGAGCTAAAAGCCGAAATGAACGGATTTCTTTCATCGACAACCGGATTCAGCGGCGATGACGGATACGAGAACGCAATGAACGCCAGAAACAGCGCCATGTAAGGAGGCAAGCAGATGAGCAAAGAGAAGATACCCACGTTAGAAGATTGGAAAAAGTATATCTACGACCATTTCGTAAAGGGACGCGGAGCCTGCATAAAGGCTAACGGGGTTACCGACGAAGAGGTACGAAAATACCTGTTTGAGGACGGATATATTGAGAATATGTACGAAGAGGCGAAAAAGGATTACGAGGCCGGGAAAATCCCGATAGGCGTTTTCAAAATCGGTCGCCCCTCGGCAATCGCATACGACCTCGAGATGTCTTTCTAAGCAGACAAAACATAGGAGGTATAAAAATGCCCGACAGAATTTGCCCCAACTGCGGCAAGAGGTACAAAGGGCTTGCGAGATACTGCTCGAAATGCGGGGTAGAGCTTGTAAACGACAAAAACCGTTGCTCGGAGCAGCGCACGCCGCTGTGCAAGGACGCCGTATTCGAGGACGACGACACATTTTGCTGCTACTGCGGAGCGCTCACAACATTTGCCAAAGAGAGAAAAGCCCGCGGCGACATTATTCCAGAATAAAGAAACAAACGGCTTGCGTGAACGCGCAGGCCGTTTTTCGTTAGGAGGCGGGATATTTTATGTGCTCATACTGCGAGCCCCTGATTAAGGCGATAGACGCATACATCAGCAAGGCGGACGACAAACTCAAAGACCAGCTCGGGAAAGAGGGCTACATCAAGCCGAAAGAAACATTGAAACACGCGCAGGAAATCGAGGACGAGGTCGCAGAAGCCCTCGTAGACGAAACCGATTATTTCATCAAGTCAGCGGAGAAGGCGGTAGACCTTAAGACCTACGCAAAAAAAGTTTGGCCCGGAGTAAAAATCAACGACCCGCTGCGGGCAAAGCTCGTCAAGATTTTCAAAGAGCGTTTTTCGGCTTTTATGCCGGACTTTATCGGCTACTATATTCAGCAGACCGATCGGGACCTGTTCTTGGAGCAGGTGTCGAAAAGGACGACGGCGTGGGTAGTATCTTGGAGCGAGCAGCTTGCCGAAATTATGCAGCTCAACAGCGGGAACCAGATAGAGAAGATTTTGACAGACGGCTTGAAAGAGGGACAGGGCATAGCGGAATTTACCCGGCAGATACGCGAGAGCGGAATACGCGACGAGTATTACCGAGCCCGAACCGTCGCCGTCACCGAGGTATTGAGGGCTCACAGCGTCGCTCAACAGGAGGCGTATATGCAGAGCCCCGCGGTGGAGAGTAAGAGTTGGAAACACACCGGAGCCCACAAAAACGAGCCGAGAGAGAACCACGTCGATATGGACGGCCAGACCGTCCCCAAAAACTCGGTTTACACCCTCATCGGAGCCGACGGGGAAACATATTACCCGATGTACCCGAGAGACCCGATACTCCCGGTCGGAGAAACGGCGAATTGCCATTGTATTTCCCAGCCGATAGTAAGCGAGGAGATTCTCGGCCTCTCGCTCGAAGAGCGGAAGAGGTTGCAGCAGGAGGCCATCGACGAGGCGGACGACGGTTGGGAGAAGGAACTCGACGCTAAAAACAAAGCCCGAGCGGGCATAACTGAGGAATAAGCGCGAGAACGCAGCGACGGAGCCGTCAAAGCGTTTTAGGCGTTCCGACAGGAAAAGTTACGCCTATTTCCAAAGCTCGCCAGAGCGTCGCGCAGACCCCTTAAAATTCATACACGGTAGAGAGCGGTATTTCGGTACCGCTTTTTATATTTTAGTCAATTACCGAAGGGAGGTGTAATTATGCGGACAGTACAGAAAGCATACGCAATAACAGACGCGAAAATTTCATTCGTGAGCTTGGTCGACAAGGCCGCAAACAAGCGCAAATTTCTAATCACCAAAGCAGAGAACGGCGAGGCGTCATTCGTGACCTACGGAAGGATTATCAAGGCGGACACCGCGAGCCATTTCGTCACCGGAATTGTGTACGAGCCGATGGTAGAAGACAGCCAAGGCAACTACATGACCGAGGAGGAAATCGTCAAGGCGTTTCTTTGGTACACCAAGAACGGGGACAAGGTGGATATTCAGCACAGCTTTGAGCCACTTGCAAAATCAGCGGTCGAGGTCGTGGAAAACTGGATAGCCAAAGCCGATTTCGAGCTCAACGGCGAAACAATCAAAAAAGGCACATGGCTAATGACGGTAGAAGTCACGGACCCCAACGTATGGGACAAGATTCAGAAAGGCGAAATTACCGGATTCAGCATGGGCGGTGTCGGCCATTACAGCGAGGAGGATGTGGACTTGTCTACAATCGAAAAGGAAAGCGGAGGCAAGGAAAAGAGAGGGCTGCTTAAGCAGCTGGGAAAACTCCTCGGCCTCGAAGTAGTGGAAAAGGGAGATTTCGCAGAGGTGTACGAGGACGCAGCCAAACGCAACAATTTTTGGACGGCGATCAACTCACTCACTGACATCTTATACCACTACGACGAGCGCAGGGGCATTTATTGTCTGGAAACCGACGAGGCCACCATCAGGGAGGTACTCGGAGAGTTCAGCCAGACGATAACCGACGTCCTTGCCAAAGACAGCGTTATCAAAGCGCTGGAAGAGAGCAGGCCGGTCGAGAAGAGCGGCAAGGCTCTCAGCACAAAGAACAAAGAAACGCTCAAAGGCATTTACGACGCCTTTGGCGCTTTTTTGAAAGAATTTGATGAACCGGAACCCGACGGCGGAAACGACGACGGCAAAGCCGGAAACAACAACGTCCAAAAGGAGGATATCGACATGACAAAAGAAGAGTTAGAGCAGGTCGTAGCTGCGGCAATAGCTAAGGCAACGGCAGGCGCCGACCCCAAGACCACCGAACCGGCGGAGCCCAAGACCGCCGCGGTCGAAAAGAAGACCACCGAGCCCATCACCGTCGAACGTATTCAGAATATGATAGACGCAGCCATCAAGAAGGCTATGGGTGACGAGGACGAAGACGAAGAGCCCGAGGCTCCAATCACCGCCGAGGACCTTGACGAGAAGATAGGCAAGGCAGTCGAAAAGGCTATTGCCCCTCTCCTCAAGAGCAGAGGCGTCCCGAACAACCTTAACGGCTCAATCGAGAAAGAGGCCGAGGAGGAGCACTACCTCCACGGCATTATCTAAACAGGAGGGATAATCAATGAAGAACAACAGAAGGGTAAACGCGCCTGTCGCCTTGATGTTGTCGGTGGTCTTGTGACGGCTAAGGCAGAGCATGACGGTGTTCGCGCCGTACTGACCGCCCCAAGCCGCGTTCATAAGGTTGGGCTTGCCGCTCTCGTCGTATGTGCCGATCATCAGCACCGGCTGCGGGTAGACCCACGGTTTTGCTCCGAAATTCTTTCTCATTGATTATTCCTCCTATTTTTTAATATATCTTATCCAAAGCGTATCATTTTCAATCTGCTCCGCCGCTTTCAGCTTATATGCTTTCGGCGACGGTGTTGAAAATCCTCCCGTTTCAAAGAGCGAGGCGCTGCCGCTGTCGCCGTCGGCTGTCGGGGCTATGACAATGCTAAGCTCGTCGATCAATCCCGCCGCCGCGAAGGACTGGTTTGTGACCCCGCCGCCCGCGAGCATAACGCGCTCGAGACCGAGCAGCGCTTTCAGCTTTTTGAGAAGCAGTCCGCAGTCGACGGTATCATTTCCCGCGAAAATATACGACACCCCGAGCCCGCGAAGATAGCCGATATAGCCGTCCGCGGCGCCGTCGGTCAGCACCTCGACAACATGCGCCTTTGGGCGGTTTTTCTTTTCGAGATAGGCGCCGCTCCACCTCAAAACGCCCCTCGGGTCGAGCGAGATAATGTAATTTTCCGCGCTCTTATCCGCGATATGATCCTCATGCGGGTAAACTTTTTCGCATGTCGGCGGCTCGGTGAGATATCCGTCGGAGTAGCCCTCGGCGATAGTCGTCGTGCCGTAAATCGTCGCTTTGCAGGCGTAAATCTGCCTGATTTCGCCGTACTTTTTCAGCGCGGGAAGCGTCTCGGGCATCGCGAAAAATTCGCCGTCGATTTTCCCGTCGAGTGCTGTTAAAATATGGCAAATAACATAAGGTCTGTCCATTTTATTTTCCGAACAGCCAGCCCATGATGTTCTCATCGTAGGCGAACAGGCCGCCCCCGCCGTGCCGGTTGTTCATGCCCCTTTCTTCAAAATATTCGCCGGGTTTGACGTCCAAAACAAGCAGCTCCGCAATTTCGTCCTCCGAAAGACCCTGCGCGGAATAAAGCTCATAAAGCTCGTTATAGGCGCGCTTCGTCGGCTCCGAGCCGTAATATTCGTCGTCCTCGCCGATGACAAGATATACCGGCGTGCGGCTCTGCGCCAAGACTTCAAGGTCGCCGTCCCACTGGGAAGAGCAGTGCAGATACGCGGTGAAAAGCTCGGGGCGCATGCCCATGACGAGCGACATCGTCTCCCCGCCGCCCGAATAGCCGTTCGCGTAGATTTTCGCGCGGTCAATGTTGTACGCTTCAAGAAAATACTCGAGCAGGGCGATCGTTTGATTCGCCGAGGTTTCCCGCCAATCCGAAAGCTGCGGGGCGACGATTATCATCTCGGGATTGTACTTCTGCGCCTCGAAGCCGAACGCCTCGGCGTGAAGATTCTCCGCCACGCCTTGAAAATACAGCCCCTCATACCCCGGAAGCGTGAAAAACAGCGCGTAGGGACGGCTTCCGTCATAGCTTTCGGGGACGTATACATTAAAATGAATGTCGCCGTCGCTCGGCGAGTGGTAGATATTGTCAATCACAAACCCGCGGTAGGTTTCGGTCCCGACGTCAACTCGCGCGTCGGAACCGTTTATAGTTCCAAGCCGGCTACCCAGTCCTTCACGTCGTCTTCCGAAGCGCCCGAGCGGAACCGCTGACCCTCGAGCCAGTTGCCGGTTCCTGCGGCTTCTTCAAGAAGTTCGCCGCTCTCGCCGAGGCCCGATGAAGAGGACGTGCAGAAGGGTATCACGGTCTTGCCGGTGAAATCGTTTGCCGCGATGAAGCCGTTTACCGGCCACGCAGCAATGCCCCACCAAATCGGGTAGCCCACAAAAACGGTGTCGTAGTCGCCCCAGTTGTCGGGTACGGCGTTTTCAAGCTCGACCGCGCGCAGGGATTCGTCGTCGTGCTCGCGGGAGACGCGGCTGTCGCGGTCGGTCCAGTCGAGGTCGGCCGAGGTGTACGGCTCGGTCGGGATAAGCTCAAAGATGTCAGCGCCGGTCGCCTCGGCGATGTAGCCCGCAACCGCCTCGGTGTTGTTAGTCGCGGAGAAGTAGACGACAAGCGTTTTGCCGCCCTCTGCGGGGGCTTCTTCGGTCGACTCCTCTGGAGCTCCTTCGGGCGATTCTTCGGGGGCTTCGGGAACATTTTCCGCAGGCTCGGCGGTATTTTCCGTTTCGAGATTGTCGGCGGGTTCGATGTTTTCGGTCGGCGTATCCCCGCAGGCGGCCAAGGTCAAAGTCATGACAAAACAGACAAAAATCGCAAAAAATTTCTTCATTTTAGTTGCTCCTTTCAGATAACAAGGTTTACTATCATTCCCGTCGCGAACGAGAAAATCATCACGAACGCGAGGTAGAGAACGAAATGTTTAAGTCCGAGGACGATTTTCAGCGCGCCTAAGTTTGTTATCTTCGTCGACGGCCCCGTCAGCATAAAGGCCGCCGCGCTGCCCATGCTCATTCCCGAATAGAGCCACTCGCGAATCAGCGGTATCGTTCCGCCGCCGCAGGCGTAGAGCGGTACCCCGATCGTCGCAGCCATCAAGACACCGAAGCCCTCGTTAGCCTCGCCAAACAGCCTCACAAAGCCGTCCGCGGGGACGTATCTCTGAAACAGCGCGGACAGCAGAACTCCAAGCAGCCCCCCTTTTAGAGGATAGATGTTAGATGATTAGAAGTTAGAAAGTGTGCAAAATGCGGAAAATCCACAAAACTCGGACGAGCATTTCTATCTTCTATCCTCTATCTTCTTGCCTCTATTATAACAAAACCGAGACCCTTGCGGAAGTCTCGGATAGTTCATCAGTTATTACTTTTGGTACTAACAGAAATCGGAGCTGTACTTTTATGAATAATACGCATTTTAAACATTATTGCCCCAATTATGCGTATTATGTTTATTATTCATGAAGATATAAATACCGAAATTTACTTTAATAATTTAAATCGTAGAATCATATTATTTTCTCCTGTTTCATGAATAATACGCATTTTAAGCATTATTGCACCAATTATGCGTATTATGCTTAAAATCCACAAAACTCGGGAAAAGAATATCTAACCTCTAAAAGAACAAGAGCCCCGCGCAGTGCGCAAGAGCCCTTATTCGGGTGGGAAATGAGAGAGAAAATGTCAATCAACATTGATGATAACATAGTCGCGATTGCCGAGCCCTATCTCCTCGTCCGCTTCGAGGACGTGAACGGCGTGCTGCCCCTCCATTCTGCGGACAAAGCTCTCGTTGCCCTCGGCCTCGTAGATCAAGTCGACGCAGGCTTGGTCGAGCGCGACCGGGTCGGTCGAGGCAAGTATTCCGATGTCGTGAATGTCCGGCTCGGCGGGGTTGCCGTTGCAGTCGCAGTCGATAGAGAGGCGGTTCATCACGTTGATGAAGAGAATGTTGCCGTCGAGAGCGTCAACGACCGATTTTCCCGCGTCCGCCATTGATTCGAGGAAAGCGTCCTGCTCGCCGCCGAACCAGCTCGTATGGCTGCGCCCTGCGGTGTGAATGAGGTTTTTGCCCTCCTGCGAGCCGATTCCGATGGAGATGTTCTTTATCGCCCCGCCGAAGCCCGCGATCATATGCCCCTTGAAGTGCGACAGCACCAAAAAGCCGTCAAAGTCGCCGAAATGCGCGCCGACGTAGTTTTCTTTAAGCTGATTGCCGCCCTCGACGGGAAGTATCATCGAGCCGTCCTCGTCCATAATGACAAAGCCCTTGCCGAGCGTGGTAAAGCCGTGGTCCTCGGCGACCTGATAGTGCATCGCCGTTTCACTGCGCGACCCGCCGTATGCCGTGTTGCACTCGACTATCGTGCCGTCGACAAGCTCGACCAAATCGCGGATAAGGTCGGGGTCGAGGTAGTTCGAGGCGGGCGGCTCGCCTGTCGAAAGCTTGACCGCGATGTTGTCGCCCGAAAGCTCAACTCCGAGCGCCTCGTAGACCTTCATCAGACCCTCCGGCGAGATGTCTGTGGTCATGTAGACTGCCGAGCTGCCCTCGGGGATTTCGATGTCGTCGGCGACCTGCTCGGTCTCCTCGGGTTCGGTTTCGGGGACGGGGGTGGTCGTCGCCTCGGTAGTGGTCGCGGCTGTCGTCGATTCCGTTGTCGCCTCGGTCGCGGGCTCGGTAGTGGGTTCAGTCGCCGGCTCGGCAGCGGGTTCGGTGGTTGATTCTGTGGTCGATTCCGTGGTCGGTTCGGTGGTTGATTCGGTGGTCGCCTCGGTTTCGGCAGATGTCTCGGGCGGGGCTTGCTCACCGTCGCCCGAAGAAAGCGTATACTCGCCGACCTTGTGGGATTCGTGATCGCCCGAAACAGGCTCGTTCGCGCCCGACGCGCACGCCGTCAGCAAAAGGCAAGCGCAGAGAATTAAAGACAAAAGTTTTTTCATAAGATACCTCCGTGTATTTGAAAATGTTTACTTCATTTGCTCTTCCCAGAACTCCACCGCGTCGTTTATCCACCCCTCGGCGACCGTTCCCGTGCCGAGTCCGAAGCCGTGGGAAAGCCCCTCGTAGGCGTGAAATTCGGTCGGGATACCGAGCGCGGACATATTATCGAGCCGCGATTTCATCGTCCGCCAGTTTGCGATGCCGTCCCGCGTCCCGACGCAGGCGTAGGTCGGCGGGTCGGAGGCGGAAAAGTCGCTGTGACCGGTGTACTGCATAATCACCGCAGCGGGCTTCGGCAGGTCGTCGCCGCCGAAGTAGGCAGTGCCGTATGAGCCGACGTCGGCAGCCATTCTCGCGCCCGCAGAACCGCCCCAGAGCGAGTAGCCGGAGGTGTCGACCCCAAGCTCGTCGGCGTTCTCAAAAATAAAGCTTATCGCCCGCGCAAGGTCCTCGTTCGCGGTGTCCCAGCCCGGGCGGTAAATCAGCGCGAAGGCGTTGTAGCCCATCTTCGAGAGCTCCAGCGCGTGCGGGAAGCTGTCATGCATCGCGCCGACATAGGCGAACCCGCCTCCCGCGTTGCACACGGCGAATTTCGCGCCCTCATCGCCCTTGAAAAAGAACAGCCCGGTGTCGGCTTTATCGGGGTCGGCGGCCTTTTCCTCGTCGGTGTAGATGTCGTAAAACGCCGTATCTGCGTGGTTTTTGAGGTAGTTGCAGATTTCGACGGTCTTGTTCGGGTCGATGTTTGAATACCAAGTCAGGCGCAGATCGCCCAAGGTCTCGCCGCTCATATACCCCTCGTCGACGGGGAAAATAAGCCTGCCCCAATCTCCGAAAGCGGGGTCGTTTATGACGTCTGAAATGGGGGTGTCGGCGGTGTATGACGAGGTGTTTTCTTGCGCGGAATCATCACTCCTAAAAAACAGCGGCAGCGCGTTATAAAGGTACTCCTGCACGGCGTTGAAGTCGTGGTAGCCGCCGTCTTTCTGATAGAAAACATAGTGTTCGGGCGTGAAAATCTTGCGCGAAAGCATTTCCTCGGCCATATTGATCGACTGACTCTTGACCGCGTCCTCGGTGCCGACGGCATGATAGATAAAATACCCGCGCTCGTCGAGGTTTTCGTCCCGCACGAGCTGCTCGATGAAGTCCACGTTTTCCTCGAAGCGGAAATCGCCGTAGGTGCCGTAGTACCAGCAGGAGCCGCTCATCGGCAGGAACCAGCGGATATAATCGTAGTCGTAGCAGAACTGTAACCATGTGGTCACTGAACCGAGCGAGAAGCCGCCGAAGGCGCGGTGGTCGCGGGAGGCTTTCAAGTCCTCCGAAGACGTCGAGGCGGCGTAGGTGCGGTATTTCCCCTCGACCGCGGGCATCAGATTCTCCTCAAAATCGCGGTGAAACTTCCGAAATTCGGCGATCGAGCTTGAAAAATCGGTGCGGCTGTTCTCGTTGTAAAACGTCGCGGAAACGATGATTATCGGGGGAATATCGCCCTTTTCGATTAAGTTGTCAAACATATTTTTCGTCGCGGTGAAGTCGAAATATTCGCCCGCGCGCCCGCCCCAGCCGTGCATTAAGTACAAAATATTGTACTGTTCATCGCCCGATTCGTCATACCCATATGGGGTATAGACGTATGCGGTTTTTGTGATGTCCGACTCGTCGCGAACATAGTCTTTCGAGGCGTAGTCGAGCCGCTCGACGCTTCCTTGCTCGTCGGCGGGCGAGGTGTATTCGGCGGGAACGGCCTCCGTCCAACCGGTCTGCGGAATGTTCATTTCGGGTCCTCCTCGACAATATTTTCGGTTTCGGCAGGAGAATCCCCCGCGACAATTTCCGCCTCGGCAGGCTCGACCCGCGAGATTTCCATGGCAGGTTCTGCCCCGCACGAACTCAAAACAACCGCAAAAGCGGCTAAAATCGCAAATTTTTTCATAGTGCCTCCTTTAATACGATTATATCACGCCGCAGACCGGCAAAGGAAGTCTTGATTGGTTCAGCAGTTAGAACCGAGGGTTATAACCGATTGTGCCTTTCAGCGTTTTCCGAAAGGCTTATTTCTGCAATTAACATGGGCGCAGATTTTAGTTTCTTTTTTGAAAGTAAACTCCAACAAGATTCCGCGCAGCCAAATTTGCTCCCGCGGTAGAATCTTGCTCTATAAAATCTGCTTTTCCCCCGGCCTCATTTCCCCTTACTCCCAATACCGCCGAAAGATTCAAAATTTTCGGGATCTCGCGTTTTTCCCTCTTAACATGGTCGCATCGCAATCAAAAAGCAGCAAATCTTTTTTAGACTTGCTGCTTCAAACCGCCTAATTTTGTTGCCGATCAATTCTCAACTGCCGATTTACTCAACAGCCTCCGTCCTATAAATAAATTTCACCTGACCGTCCGCATCTTCGCCCGCGCCTGCAAAATTCTTATAGCGCAGCGAAACGTCTTTGGTCGCGCGGAATCTGCTCATAAGCCCATCGAGGTTGCCGCCCATAGCGTCCGCCAGCTTTTGGATTCCCTGCTCATTGAATTCATTCAATCCGTCGGAAAGCTGCATCGAGCCGTCGCGAAGTTGGCTGATGCCGTCCGCCAGAGCCGGCGTTGCATTTTTAAGGTCGAGGATACCGCTGCTAAGCTCCGAAGCCCCGGCGGAAAGCCGGGAAGCGCCGGATTTCAGGTTATCCGTTCCCGCTTTTAAAGCAGTTGCACCTGCCGCCGCGTCGGCAACGCCTGCCGTATAGCTTTGCAGGCCGAGATAAAAAGTGTTGTAGCTGTCAAGAGAGGATTTAAGCGCGACAATCGGCTTTGCTGCTTCCGAGGTACTCCCGCCTGATTTTGCGATGACGCCGTCAAGAATCTGCCCATAGTTTTCAGCCGTCAAGGTCGGGACTTCAAGTCCTGCGGCGGCAAGTTGGGTGTTCGCCGACTCTAAAAGCGTGTCAAATACCTGTTTCGCGCCGCCGTTTAATACGTCGTTACTTGCGGTCAAGGTATTCAGTCCCTCGCTCAGCTGCGCAGTGCCTGCCTGAAGCTCTTCGGCGCCGGAATCAAGGCTCTCGGCGCCGCTTTTAAGATTCTCCGATCCGGCAGCAAGCTGATCTATACCCGCCGCCAGATCGCCTGATTTTTCAAGCAATTCGTTGAGCCCGTCATAAAGCTGCGAAGAGCCGTCCAAAAGTTGAGCCATAGCGCTCGGCAGCTGTTTCATTGAATCGCTCAACTTGGTTATTGAACCGAATTTGTCCGTATCAAGACTGTTGAAAAGCTCGTTTGTGGCAACGGTCACGGTATTGCCGAGCTTAAAGTCTTTTGCGTCTGCGGATATTTCGACATAATCGGGAATTTTCAGCTTATCTTCGGATATTGCAAGATTTTCACGAAGTCCCGGGAAAGCCGTTCCGATAACAACGGTGCGGCCGCCGTCGTTTATAAGTTTGCCGTTAGTAACAGTTACATTTGTGAACACGTCGTCGTCTAAGATAACGCAGTTCAGCGTCGCAAACGGAACATAGATTTTTTCCTGCTTGCCGTCGATCTCCACGGTTTCGTACTGCTTGTTTTGATAGTCAAAGCGAATCGTCACCCTGCCGCTCTTTCCGGCCAGATCGTTTGCCGAGATTGGCTTTCCGTCGAGCGTATATGTAACGCTCAGGTCAACGGGAAGAGCTTTTTCGGTGCTGCCTTGATAGTAAATATCGCCGCCATCGGCGTTCCAAATCATCTCACCATCGCCGCTTACGGAATACGACTCATCGCCCTTGACATTTTCTATATCCGTAAGCTCCGATTTATCGCTCAGCGTATCGCTGCCGAGGGAGTTTCTGAGCCAATCGCTGACAATGATTTTTTTAGCCGAGCCGTCGGCGCCAGCAAGAACATAAACGGTTTCGTCTTTGGATATGTCGGCGCTCGCTTCATCTTCGGCGACGACAGTTTCGGCTGCGGTTTCTTCTTGATTTTCGGCTTCATCTCCGTCGGAATTCACGGCGAAAGCAGTCGCCGTTATGCCGCTCGCCGCCAAAATCGCACAAAGGCAGAGCGCGATGATTTTCATTGAGATTTTTTTCATTTCAAAACTACCTCCTGTTCGGTATTGTTTTTCTTTTTCATTCCGAGCGTGGTCGCGCAAATGACCCTGTCAAGCAGCATAAGAAGCGCGGGAAGGATCAAAATCACGCAGAGCATACTGATCAGCGCGCCGCGGGCAAGAAGCATACAAATCGAGCTTATCATGTCGATTTTTGAGTAGAGCGCAACGCCGAATGTGGCGGCGAACAGCCCCATGCCCGAAACGATTATGGAGGGGATCGACGATGCGAGCGCGGTCGTTACCGCTTCTTTCTTATCCGCCCCGCGTGAGCGTTCCGACTTGTACCTCGTAGTCATCAAAATGGCGTAGTCAACGGTCGCGCCAAGCTGGATAGTGCTGATGCAGATCGGTGCGATAAACGGCAGGCTTTGCCCTAGGTAATGCGGCAGTCCGAGGTTAATGAAAATCGCAAGTTCAATGACGGAAATCAGAATAAACGGCAGAGAAACGCTGCGTTCCACCAAGGCGATGATGAGGAAAATCGCGACGATTGAAATAGCGTTGACGACCTCAAAATCGTGGGAGGTGACGTCGATCATATCCTTCATGCAGGGCGCTTCTCCGATGAGCATTCCTGTCGGGTCGTATTTTTTCAGAATGGCATTTAAAGATTCAATTTGCGCGCCGACTTCATCGCTTGCCACGGGATATTCGGAGTTAAGAAGCCAAAGCTCCCATTTGTCGCTCTCCAAAAGACCCGTAACCGATTCGGGCAGGATCTCCTCCGGCACGCGCGGGCCGATAACCGATTCAAGTCCCAGCACATATTTTACGCCGTCCACCTGCTCCATTTCGTCCGTCATTTCCCGAACGGATTTGGGCGAAAGATTTTTGTCGATAAGGAGCATGTGCGTCGAGGCGATGTCAAAATCCTCCGACAGCTTGCTGTTTGCAATCACATATTCCATATCGTCGGGCAGGGACTTTGCCAGATTGTAATATGTTTCGTCGTTGGTTTTGTTATATCCGTAAAGCGCCGGCGGAATCAGCATAACAAACAGGCAGAGAAAAATCGGGAAAACCTTTACCGTGCCGCCTGCAAAACGGCGCATATTCGGAATGAGCGAGCGGTGCTTTGCCTTCTGAAGCGGTTTATCCAGTATAAGTATCATGGCGGGCAGAACGGTCACGCAGCCAAGTACTCCCAAAATAACGCCTTTCGCCATCACGATTCCGAGGTCGCGGCCGAGTGTGAAGGACATAAAGCAAAGGGCGATAAATCCCGCGACGGTAGTTATCGAGCTTCCGACGATGGAAGTCAGCGTTTTTTGAATCGCGCTTGCCATAGCTTCCCTATGGTCGGTTTGTTTGGTAAGCTGTTCATTGTAGCTGTGCCATAAAAAGATGGAATAATCCATGGTCACGGCAAGCTGTAAAACGGCGGAGAGCGCCTTTGTGATATATGAAATCTCTCCAAGGAAATAATTGCTGCCGAGATTTATCAGGATCATCATGCCGATGCTCATAAGAAATACAAACGGCGTAAGCCAGTTGTCCAAAAGAAGCAGCATGACTAAAAGCGCGAGCGCAACTGCAATTCCCACATAGATAGGTTCTTCCCGCTCACAAAGGTCTTTTAAATCCACCACCATGGCGGTAAGCCCCGACAGGAAACACTGTTTTCCCGCGATTTTGCGAATCTGACGCACCGCGTCCATGGTGACGTCGGAGGATGTGGAGCCGTCAAAGAACAGCGCCATCATGGTGGCATTTTCCGTATTGAATTCTTTATAGATTTTGTCGGGCAGCAGCTCCATCGGGACGGAAATATCTGCAAAAGAGTCGTACCACAGGACGGTATCCACATGATCGACCTCAGAGATCTGCTCTTTCAGAGCCGCGACGTCCTTTTCCGGCATATCTTCCACAATTAAAAACGCAAAAGCGCCCTTGTCGAAGTCCTCTAAGAGTTCGTTTTGCCCGATGACGGTTTCCATATCCTCGGGCAGATATGTAAGCATATCATAGTTGATTCGCGTTCCCATAATCCCCAAAACCGAGGGGATCATGAGTAAAAGTGCCAAGATCAGAATCGGTATTCTGAATTTTACGACCGCTTTTGAAAATTTCATGCTTTCACCTTTCCTTTCCGTCAAAGTCAATGTCAATGATGTCCGTTTCGATGATGTCGGGCGCCTGATTTTTGACAATTAAAACGGTGCTGATAACCGTAGACAGGTTCAGAATGCCCTCCGAAAGAAGGGTGAGCCCGAGTATAACGGTCATCAGCTCGGAGCCTGTCGCCGAATCAAAAATCAGGAATACTCCGATCACCCCTGTCACAATCGCAAGAGCTAAAATCAGCCACCAGCTTTTGATGCCGAACTGTTTTGAATCGAGAGCTATCCGAATTTTGAACAGTCCGTCAAGCAGAATGGAAATGCCGATGGCTACGCAGATAAACGCCATCAGGTTCTCGGGATTAAACAGGACTGTCACCCCAAGAATCATCATCAGTATTCCGAATTCCAGATCAAACTGAAACGCCAATCGGTACAGGTCCTTTGAAAAATATCCGATCAGTCTGACAGTGCCGAAGAGGATCATCGAGATACCGATACAAATTCCGATAATTTTCGCCGAAATTTCGGGCATAGCGATAAACAAAACGCCTGCCAAGCAAAACAGGACGGACATAACGATGTATCCGATCTTAGCAATTCTCATCGGCGTTACCGAGCGCATCTTCATACAAAAGCCTCCTTTGCTCGTTTGTTTATATTATATCCTTCGCGTTTTGATTTGCATACGGACAAAAAAAGTCCCGTGTCCGATAATCAGACACAGGATATAAAAATGACCGATTTTCAGGCAAACGGCTGCATTTGTCTGTTTATTCTTCCACGCAGCGCAGTATCATCTCCTCGATCATTCCTTTTTTGATCTCCGTCAAACGTGAAAGCATACTCCGAATATCATCGTTCATATCGTTTTTCAGCCATCTTGAGAAGAGCCCGAAAGCAAGACCTGACAGATACTCTTTTACGATGAAAAGGTCGCTTTCCCGAACGCTTTTTCCTTGCAGGACAGATGTAACATAGGCGTTGACCGTGTGATCGCAGACTTTCCATAAGTACATCTCATAGATTTCCCGATTTGCCGAGTGATAAATATGCAGCACCGCGCGCTTTTTCGCAAGCGCAAGCGTAATTGCAGCCTCCAGACAGTCCTCGAATTTTTCAATTGTGGGATAGGACTGAATGATCTCGGCGGCGTCCTCCTCGACAATACTTTCAATAAGCTTCGGCATATCCTCAAAATAGTAGTAAAAGGTGTTGCGATTGACACCGCAGTCCGCCACAATATCTTTCACCGTGATTTTGGACAGCGGCCGTTCCGTCAGCAGTTTCAGAAAGGACTCTTGAATTGCTTTCTTCGTGAAGTTTGACATGGCTAATCTCCTAAGGGCGTTGTAGTTACATAATACGTTGATGTATGATGTATTATACCACAAAGGGCGCCAAGGTGCAAGAGCGTTTTGAAGCGCGTACAGGGGCAGCGAATTTGCGGTAGAGATAAACGATCAGCGGACGGCACAAAGCGGAGGCTCGGATTATGGATTTTTGGCTATATAGGGTTGACACCTGCACATTTCCGAAAGAATGTGCCGGATTGATTGGACTGTTTTACTTTGATTGTAAGCGTGAGAATGGGTAAGGGGCTTTAAGGGAGGGAGGCACCCGGCCGGGGGGGAGGGGGCTTTCGTCTGACTGCGCCACGGTTAAATGGTGCTCGGCGGAGACGAGGGCGATTTTTATTGCATACCCACTGTGCACACTTAGAAATATGACGAGTCCCCGCCCGCCGCTGCCCGCTGCTAAAAGGTATTCGCTTCGCTCATACTATTTTAAGACGCCCACCCCCTGCCCCCTCCCGCAGGGAGGGGGCAAAGGAAAAGAGTGCTGAAAGAAAGCAGGGCGAGAGCGATGCTTTAAAGCGTTTGGACGGTACAGAGAAAAATGGAAAATCAGGCACGCCGGCGTCAGCCCATTGCAAAAAGGTATACCCACGAACTCGCTAACCGCTCGTTCGGGGGTATACTATTTTTAGTCACCCACCCCCATAAAGCTTTGAACGAAAGTATAAAATAGCAAAGCCCCCGCCCCTCGAGGGGCGGGGGCGCGAGCGAAGCGAGAGGGGTGGGGTGGCTTTAGAATGTCATCGTGCGGAGCGCGATACCTTTTAACTGTTGCCGCAAGCGCTTTGCTTTCTTGAATCTCTTTATTTCCTTTTATTCCCCCTCCCCGCGGGAGGGGGCAGGGGTGGGCGCAAGCGACGCCCAAAACTTTGTGATAAAGATTTCTTTTGTCAGCGTCGCTGCGAGCCCGCCTTCGGCGGTCTCCCTACTCCGGGAGGAGCGATTCAAATAGCATGAGCGCAGCGAATTCCTCTTAGCAATGGGACGGCGGGCGGGGACTATCTATTGTTCAATTTCCGGAACGTTAAATGGCAATCCAAAGCCCTAACTTTTGCGCTCTTTGAAATTTGTGACTTGGCCTTGCTTTCTGCGTTTGTGGGGAGAAGTCGGCAAAAAGCGTTGCTTTTTGCCGACTTCCCTCGCCATAGAGGCTTGGCTCGGTCGTCTTGCGGAAAAGCAATCGCATCTTTGCACGGAGCGAGTGAGAGGCGACATTGAGCGCGTAAGCGTGATAATCCGCCGCGAACGATACGTAGTCCGCGACGGCGTGGTCGGAGTGATAGGGATAAGGCGTCGACGATACATAGCGACAAGATTACTGCCGTCACGACGCCTCTGCGAAGCCTTCGGCTTCGCCAAACTTTGTTTCTGATTGCGGTGGGCTTCCTCACCCAACGACGTCAGCCATGACAAAAGCGCCTAAAGGCGCTAACGCACAGCCAAAGCCGAAAAGGCGTCGCCAAAACAAAGTTCGATGTGTTACTGCCGGCACGATGCCTCTGCGAAGCCTTCGGCTTCGCCAAACTTTGTTTCTGATTGCGGTGGGCTTCCGTACCCAACTACTTAGACCAAAAGAAAAAGCACCCTTGCGGTGCTTTTTCTTTTGGTCGGAGTGAAGGGATTTGTAACCCCAATGGAAGCGTTATTTCTTGCCGCTCGCACTTCGCGGGCGTATATTTTTGCCCTGCTCGTGCTCGCGGAGAAATAATGCTTCCATCCGATCCAAAGCGCTCGTACGATTGCTTAATTTGAAGCTTTTGCAATTTTCGTTCTCTCTGCGTTTTTCAAAATGAGCCTGCGCTTTGACGGGGTCCCCGCACCCAACGACGTCAGCCATGAAAAAAGCGCCTAAAGGCGCTTTTTTCATGGTCGGAGTGAAGGGATTTGAACCCCCGACATCCTGCTCCCAAAGCAGGCGCGCTGCCAGCTGCGCTACACCCCGAAATTCCCCGAGGATCTCTCCTCGGGCTTATTATATGCCTTTCTCGGCGATTTGTCAAGCTTAAAGCTTTATCGCCTCTTTATATCTAAGCTTGATCCTGTCGGCGATCAGCGCGATAAACTCGCTGTTGGTGGGCTTGCCCTTGCCGGTGTTTACGGTAAACCCGAAATACGAATTAAGCGTTTCGATGTCTCCCCTGTCCCAGGCGATCTCTATCGCGTGGCGGATCGCTCGCTCTACCCGCGAAGGCGTGGTCTGAAATTCTTCCGCGACTGTCGGATATAAAAGCTTGGTGACACATTCCAGCATCTCGCTGTCTTCAACGCAATGAAGTATCGCGCTGCGAAGATAGTGATACCCTTTTATATGCGCCGGGACCCCGAGCTGGTGTATCATCTCGGTGACGATGACCTCTATACTGAGCTCTCGGGCCGAGGGTATTGCCGGGGAAGGATCCTCGATAAAATCATAGCCCAAAAGGCCGTTTATCCTGTCGCCGAGCATTTTCGAGTCGAAGGGGCGTATAAGATAATACGCCGCGCCGGCCTGGGCGGCCTGTTTTTGGGCGAAAGAGTTGTCGCAGGGGGTGGTGACTATAAACAGCGGCTTCTTTATTCCCGAGCGGCCGACCTTCTTCATAAGCTCTATCGCGTCCAAATTCGGCATAGAAAGGTCTAAGATCGCAACGTCCGGCGACTCGTCTTTTATCGCCTCGAACAAGATCGCGCCGTCCTTCGGGCGGGTTATGCAGAAAAAGCCCATCCCCCTTAAAACGTCGGCGGCCGAGACCCCGAATTCCCGCGAATCGTCGCCGATCAAAACTTTGATTTTCTTTGTCATATTTATGTCCTCCGTTCTTTTTAAGGAAATTTACAATATTTTCCTTATCTGCTCCATATTTTACCAGAATATGGTAAAATAATCAAGTGAAAAACGAAATTTCGGAGGATTATACAAAAGGCGGTAGGTTTTTTCGTTGAGGGTTAGAGGCAAAAAGTCGAAATATAGCGGTATCTAAATTTAAATAGCACAATATGTGGTGTTTTGCGGCGGAATTTTCACAAAAAATGCAGCCCGAAAAGCGTTTTGCTCGTCGGGCCGCGGAAGAAAACCTTGCGTGGAAATGTCTTAAAAATCAATTACCGCTTGTAAAGCCTCTTTAGGTTTATACTCGGAGTCAAACAAAAGCGGGAAGTTCGGGCGCCTTTCGGCGTTCTTAAAGTGGTTGAGCCAGCTGTATTTATCCGAAACGCCCCAAACGGTGACGTTTTCGATCGCGCCCTTAAACTCGCGGAAGATGGCGAAGAGCTTCGCATAAGTCTCTGCCACCTTGCGGTTAAGGTCCTCGGGCGGGGCGATCTCGGGGTTCTTCCAGTCGATCGCGTTTACGTCGAGCTCGGTTATATGAAGCTTAAGGCCGGTCTCGGCGTATCTTTCAAGTCCGCGGCGAACATCGTCGAACTGCTTGTCGGTCATCATCGCGTTAAGGTGGCACTGGCAGCCGACGACGTCGACGAGGCCGCGCACTTTCAAAGAATTGACCAGCTTTAATATATTCTCGCTCTTGACCGGGTCGAACTCGTTATAGTCGTTGCAGCAAAGCTCCGCCTTCGGGAAAAATTTCCTCGCGAGGGCGTAGATTTCGAAGAGGTAGTCCTCGCCGAATTTTTCTTTGAAGACGGTCTCGCGGAGGTATCCGCCGTGTTTGTCGTCGATGGCTTCGTTGACTACGTCCCAGCAGTAGCAGCCCGGGAAATGCTCGGCGACGAGGCCGAAGTGTTCAAGCGTGTTGGTCATAAGCTCGTCGGCGGTAAGCTGCTCGAAGATTCCCCATGGGTAACTCGCGTGCCACATCAGGTTATGGCCGCGAATTTTCAGTCCGCGAGATTTCGCGAAGTCATAGATTTTATCCGCCGCAGAAAAATCGGTCTCGAGCGCGGGGTGAACAAACCTCTCGCGTCGGGTTATTTCGGGCGGGGCGGGCTTTTCGCCATGGCGCATCGCCCAAAAATCGGGGCGGGGGTAGTCGTGCGGGTGGATACTGTTATACTTCATCTCGTTCTCGCAGGTTACGGTGTCGAAATGAGCGGCGACCGTCTCGGCCGCCTCGTCAAGCCAGTGGGCCGAAACCGCCGCGCCGACGGTGAAGTAGTTTTTATAAGCTTCTTTGAGGGTTTTCATGGTGGCGTCCTTTCCGGAATTACTTTCCGATGACCTCTTTTCCGCCCATATACGGCCGCAGGACCTCGGGGATCCTTACGCTGCCGTCGGCGTTGAGGTTGTTTTCGAGGAAGGCTATCAACATTCTCGGCGGTGCGACGACGGTGTTGTTAAGGGTATGCGCGAGATATTTGCCGTTTTCGCCGCTGACTCTGATTCTTAAGCGCCTTGCCTGGGCGTCGGAGAGGTTAGAGCAGGAGCCGACCTCGAAGTATTTTTTCTGCCTCGGGCTCCAGGCCTCGACGTCTACCGACTTGACTTTAAGGTCGGCGAGGTCGCCCGAGCAGCACTCGAGGGTTCTTACCGGGATATCGAGCGAGCGGAAGAGGTCGACGGTATTCTGCCAAAGCTTTTTAAACCATTCGCGGCTCTCCTCCGGCTTGCAGACTACGATCATCTCCTGCTTTTCAAACTGGTGGATCCTGTAAACTCCGCGCTCTTCAAGGCCGTGGGCGCCCTTTTCTTTTCTGAAGCAGGGAGAATAGCTCGTCAATGTGATCGGCAGGCTCTCTTCGGGGACGATTCTGTCTATAAACCGGCCTATCATCGAGTGTTCGCTCGTGCCGATAAGGTAGAGGTCTTCCCCTTCGATCTTATACATCATCGCGTCCATCTCGGCGAAGCTCATAACGCCCTTGGCGACGTCGGAGCGGATCATAAACGGCGGGACGACGTAGGTGAAGCCGCGGTCGATCATAAAATCTCTCGCATAGCTTAAAACCGCCGAATGGAGACGCGCAATGTCGCCCATAAGGTAGTAGAAGCCGTTTCCGGCGACTTTTCTTGCGCTGTCAAGGTCGATGCCCGAAAGGCTCTCCATAATTTCGGTGTGATAGGGTATCTCGAAATCCGGAACCTTGGGTTCGCCGAAGCGTTCTAACTCGACGTTTTCGGTGTCGTCCTTTCCGATCGGAACGTCCGGGTCGATGATGTTCGGGATAATCATCATTATGTCGTTGACCTTTTGCTGGAGCTCTTCTTCAAGCTTTTCAAGCTCTTCAAGGCGCTTCGCACTGTCCGCGACCTGTTTTTTGACCTTCTCGGCTTCCTCTTTCTCGCCCTTTGCCATAAGTCCGCCTATCTGCTTTGAAAGGCGGTTTCTGTCGGCTCTAAGGCCGTCCGCCTCGGTTATCGCGGCGCGATAGCGCTTGTCGAGCTCGATGACTTCGTCTACGAGCGGAAGCTTTTGGTCCTGAAACTTCTTCTTGATGTTTTCTTTGACTATTTCGGGGTTCTCCCTTAAAAATTTGATGTCGATCATTTTTTAATACCTTCCCGTGTGTTTATTTTTCTTCGGCGCCGCGAAGCTGCTCGAAAAGCCGCGCAATCGCCATAAGGTCGTCTTTGTCGTAAAACTCTACCGAAAGAGTTCCGCCGCCGCCGCGCTTTTCTTTGACGGAACATACCCTTCCGGCGGTCTCTTTTATCGAAAGCTCGACTTCGTGATATATCGACTCGCGGCGCTTCTTCTCCGGCTTCTTTTTCGGCTCGGCGCTCTCTTTTTTAACAAGCTCTTCAACCTGCCTGACCGTCAGCCCCTCGCGTATCGCCTTTTTCGCGATCTCTTCGCGCAACTTCGGGTCCTCTGTCGCCAAAAGGGCGCGCGCGTGGCCGGAGGAGAGCTCGCCGTTCTTGATAAATTCCAGAATCTTCCTGTCAAGCCCGAGAAGCCTCAATGAATTTGCTATCGCGGGGCGGGATTTGCCCACCGCCTTCGCGACGTCGTCCTGCGTGCAGCCGGTCTGCTCCATAAGGGCTTTATATCCGAGGGCCTCTTCGATCGGGTTCAAATCCTCGCGCTGAAGATTTTCTACGAGCGCGACCTGCGCCGCCTGAATATCCGAAAGCTCGCGGATATAGACGGGGATCTCTTCAAGCCCCGCGAGACGAGAAGCCCGCCAGCGCCTCTCTCCTGCGACTATGCGATATCCGCCGCTTGAAAGCGGGCGAACCAGAATCGGCTGCAAAACGCCGTGCTGCTTGATCGAATCGGCGAGGGCCTCGAGCGCCTTGTCGTCGAAATCGCGCCTCGGCTGGGATTTATTGGGAAAAATTTCGGTCAACTTAAGGTTCTGCGGCTGCGAATTTTCGGTGCCGTTTTCGGAAAACAGGGCGTCCATGCCCATTCCGAGCGCCTTTGTCCGTGCCATAAATTCACTCCTTTTCGGGGGTTTGCCCGATTATTTTTTTCCGCGCTCGCGGATCCTCTGTAAAAATTCAACGCAAAAGCTCTCGTAAGCCTCGGCCCCGCGTGAAGCGCGGTCGTAATACATTATCGGCTTGCCGTGGCTCGGCGCTTCGGAAAGTGAGACGTTTCGGGGAATGACGGTTTCGTAGACGTCCTTCGGGAAATATTTTTTAACCTCGCTAACTACCTGCGCGGTGAGGTTATATCGCCCGACGTACATCGTGAACAAAATCCCCTCGATATACATCTTTGAGTTGTAGCCGTCCTTTATCCGCTTGATGGTGTCCATAAGCTGGACGAGCCCCTCGAGCGAATAGAACTCGCACTGGATCGGGATCAAGACCGAATCGCAGGCGGTCAGCGCGTTAAGGGTTATCAAGCTTAGCGACGGCGGACAGTCGATAAGAATGAAGTCGTAGCGGTCTTTTACCGCAAGAAGCTGCATTTTAAGCCTTACGAGACGATTTTCGAGCCCGGCGAGCTCGATTTCCGCCCCGGCAAGCTTTTGCGCCGAGGTTATCAGCGAAACGCCTTTAAACGCGGTCTGAACTATGGCGTCTTGCGCGCGGCATGCGCCGATTATAACCTCGTAGACGGTCTGGGTTATCGCCCTTTTGCGGACCCCGAGGCCGGTTGTTGTGTTTCCTTGGGCGTCGACGTCTACTACCAGAACTTTTTTGTTCTTTCCGCCTAAAGCCGCGGCCAAATTCACCACGGTGGTAGACTTTCCGACCCCGCCCTTTTGATTCGATACGGCGATGATCCTGCCCATGCTCCGCCTCCTATAAAAAATGTTGCTACCTTTCAGTATAGCACAAAATTTATAGATTGCAACGGGTTTCGGCAATTTTTTTGAATGTTTCATGTGAAACATTGCGGGAAGGGGGGCTTCGCCCGCCCGCGAAGCGGGCGGGGCCGCGCGGCAAAGCCGCGCTGCCGGCGCGTTGCCTGCGGCAACGCGCGCGCAAAGCCCGGGTCAAGGCGCGAAAAAACAGGCCGCCGAAAATCGGCGACCGAAAACACTATTTATTCAGGGGAATGCGAATGTGGTAGTCGAGGTAGTCGTCGGACTGTTTTTTGTCGACGTTTACGTCGACCCCGGCGATTTGCATAGTTTCGACCGCCTTGTTTACTGTGTTCATAAAAAGGCGGAGATCGCGAAAAATCGCGCCGCCCTTGCGGATGCGCTCTTTGTATTTGTCGTATTCGATCATCGAGTCGATAAGCTTTTCGGAATTTTCGACGTTGAGCTTTCGGCGGGCGATGGTATTTATCGCCGAGACGCGCTTGTCGGGGTCGTCGAGCCGCAAGAGCGCTCTGGCGTGGCGCTCGGTAAGGCCGTTTTCGACGATCAGCCGCCTCTCTTCGGCGCCGAGCTTGCGAAGCCGAAGCTTATTCGCGAGGGTAGACTGTGCGTAGCCGAGCCTAAGCGCAGCGTCTTCCTGGGTCATGCCGTAAAAGTCGATGAGCCGCGAGATGGCGTCTGCCTCTTCAAAAAATCCGAGGTCGCGCCGCTGGATATTTTCGACGAGGGCGAGCAGCGCCGAGTTGCGGTCCGAGACCTCGGAAACTATGCATGGCACTGCCTCTAAACCCGCGATAATGGCCGCCCGAAGCCGCCTTTCCCCGGCGATGAGCTCGTAGCCGTCGCCGATTTTTCTTACCGAAAGCGGCTGCAAAATGCCGTCGGTTTTGATGCTCGCCGCGAGGGACAAAAGCTCGTTTTGCCCGAAATCCTGCCGCGGCTGATAGGGGTTCGGGGCGATCTGTTCGCATGGGATCTCGACCACCCGCGCGAGGGTTTTTTCCTTTTTTTGCTGAAAAATTACCGCCATTTTTGTCACTTCCTTCGGTTAAAGGATAGCACCGTTTTTCGGAAATTTCCAGAGGAAAATATCGCGCAAAACCGCGAAAAAGCGCCAAAAAAGCGGCCTTTAAGACCGCAGCCGCGATAAACCGGCAGAATTTTGAGTCGACCGAAGGGGAAAACGCGCGAAAGTTTTTGGCATAGCGACGGCGAAGCCCGCCGCGCCCGCCTACGGGCGCGGCCCCCGCGCGCGAAGCGCGCGGGGCGCCTGCGGCGAAGCCGCAGGCGGGGGCTCCGCCCCGAAAGCGCACTAAAGCGGTTTTGCGCTGATTTTCCCCGAAGCGCGGGGATAGGCGGCGGGTGTGGGCGCGAGCTTTTTAACGACGACAAGCGTTCTGCGGTCGCCGCTCGGCAGGGCGTATTCGATCGATTTTTCGACCTTTCCGCCGAGGGTTTTGATCGCGCCCGAAGCCTCTTTAAGCTCGTCGGCGCAGTCGCCGCCCTTTAGCGCCAAAAAAACCCCGCCGACTTTTACGAGCGGCAAGCAATATTCGCACAAAACCCTCATTCCGCTGACCGCGCGCGCGGTCGCGACGTCGAATTTTTCGCGAAGCGCTCCCCTGCCGGCTTCTTCCGCCCGAAGATGATAGCACTCCGCTTCGACGCCGATTTTTTCGCAGAGCTCGAGCAAAAAAACGACACGCTTGTTTAAGCTGTCGATGAGCGCGGGCTTGATGTCCGGCCGATGAATCGCTATCGGAACCCCCGGAAAACCCGCCCCCGAGCCGACGTCGCAAAGACTTGCGCCGAGGGGGACTTCGCAGAGCTTCAGCGGCAAAACGCTGTCTAAAAAATGCTTTTCCGCGACTTCGCCCGGCTCACGAATCGCCGTAAGGTTCATGACCGCGTTTTTTTCGGCCAAAAGCCGCGCATATTCCGCGAACTTATCATACTCGCCGCTTAAAAGCTTTATTCCCGCGGCGTTAAAAAGCTCCTCGAATTTCTCGCGTATAACAAATTCCATCCGTTCCTCCCCTTTCGCGCATTTTTTCGCGGCCCGCACGCGCTTCGCGCGAGGCGCGCCTTCGGCGCGCCCGCCCCCCTGCGGGGGGCGGCGGGCCGCACCTTTCGCTCTATCTTTCCGCCCTGCCCTTTTGCTCGAGCCAGATAAGCAGAACCGATATGTCCGCAGGGTTTACCCCCGAGATTCTCGACGCCTGCCCTACGCTCCTCGGCCTAACCTTTGAAAGCTTCTCGGCGGCCTCAAGCCTAAGCCCGCGAATCGCGGAATAGTCTATATCCTCCGGCAAAAGGCGGCTTTCAAGCTTTCTCGTCTTCTCGACCTGCTCTTGTTGAAGCTTTATATACCCCTCGTATTTGATCCTAATCTCCGCCTGCTCATAAACCTCTTTTAAAAGCTTCGGGCGGGTTGGGTCGAAGGGCGCAAGGTCGGCGTATGTGATCTGCGGGCGCTTTAAAAGCTTTTCGATCGAGCAAGCCTCGGTTATCGGCATTGTTCCACGTGAAACAAAAAGCGCTGAAAGCTCGTCGCTCGGCGAAATATTCGTCTCTCTAAGCCGCTTTATCTCCGAGTCTACGGCGCTAAGCTTGGCCAAAAGCCGGTCGTAGCGCTCTTTCGATATAAGCCCGACCTTATAGCCGAAGGGCGTAAGCCGCTCGTCGGCGTTGTCTTCTCTAAGAATAAGCCGATATTCGCTCCGCGAGGTCATCATTCGGTAGGGGTCCTGAACCCCTTTGGTGACAAGGTCGTCGATAAGCGTTCCGATATACGATGTCGTGCGGTCTAAAATAAGCGGCTCTTTTTCCAGAATTTTCAAGGCTGCGTTAATTCCGGCGACTAACCCCTGCGCGGCCGCCTCTTCATATCCCGAGGTTCCGTTAAACTGCCCCGCGCCGTATAGCCCCGAAACCGCTTTAAATTCCAAAGTCGGCAAAAGCTCGAGCGAATCGCAGCAGTCGTATTCGATGGCGTAGGCGTTGCGCATTATCTCTACGTTTTCAAGCCCCTCTATCGTCCGCAAAAACTTAAGCTGAACCTCTTCGGGCAGCGACGAAGACATCCCCTGCAAATAATATTCCTCGGTGTCAAGCCCCATCGGCTCGATAAAAAGCTGGTGGCGGGGCTTGTCCGAAAATCTTACCACCTTGTCCTCAATCGAGGGGCAATATCTCGGCCCTATCCCCTCTATCCTGCCGGAATAGAGCGGCGAGCGGTCTAAGTTTTCGAGTATTACCTTATGGGTCTCGGCGTTGGTGTAGCTTATATAGCAGGAGACGGTGTTTTTTAACTCGCCTTTAGTTTCAAACGACATCGGCGAGATGTCGTCGTCGCCGTCCTGCCGCTCTAATTTAGAAAAATCTATGCTTCTGCGGTGAACCCTCGCCGGGGTGCCGGTCTTGAATCTTCGCAGAGTTATCCCGAGCTCTCTAAGACTTTTAGAAAGCCCGTTTGCCGGAAGAGTTGAATCTGGGCCGGACTCGTAAGAAGTCTCCCCGACGTGAACGACGCCCTTCAAATAAGTCCCCGTGCAGATTATCACGGCTTTAACGCCGTAGCGCGAGCCGAGCTTGGTCTCTATCTCACATACGGCGCCGCGCCCGTCGACCTCGACCTTTACGACCTCGGCCTGTTTGATGTCGAGATTCGGCTCCGATTCGAGGACCTTTTTCATATAGGTGTGATATTTCACGCGGTCGGCCTGAACGCGGTGGCTGTGGACCGCCGGGCCCTTGCCGAGGTTTAAAACACGGCTCTGTAAAAAAGTCGCGTCGGCGGCCTTGGCCATCTCCCCTCCCAAAGCATCTATTTCGCGAACAAGGTGGCCCTTCGCGGTCCCGCCGATAGAGGGGTTGCAGGGCATATTCGCGATAGAATCGAGGCTTATCGTAAAAATCGCGGTTTTAAGCCCAAGCCGGGCGCAGGCGAGCGCGGCCTCGACCCCGGCGTGACCCGCCCCGATAACCGCAACGTCATAGCTTCCGATATTCACCGTTTATCTTCCTCCTAAAGAGCAAAAGCCGCCTTTTGCTCACTTTCCGACGCAAAATCTTGAAAAAACGTCGTCGACTACGGCTTCCGTCGCCTTCTCGCCGGTAAGCTCCAAAAGCGAGTTCGCCGCGCCGTCTATACAGACGGTCACCGCGTCGAGGGTCTCTCCGCTTTTAAGCGCCGCTATCGCCTCGGCGATATGACTAAGCGCTTTGTCGCAGCAGAGCTTTTGGCGCTCGTTGGCGAAGACGGTCGGGTTCTCGGCATATCCCGAAAGCCCCCACATCTCATATACCGCCTCGCGGAGCTTTTCAAGCCCTGAGCCTTCTTTTGCCGATACTTTTAGTATATATTCGCTATGAATATACTTTTCGTCTAATTTTTGCGGCAGATCGGACTTGTTTATGACCACGATGTGCCGCTTATTTTTGATTTTTTCAAGAATTTCGCGATCCTCGTCGCAAAGGGGCGACGAGCCGTCCAGAACCGCGAAGACGAGCTGCGCGCGCTCGAGGGCCTTTTCGGCAAGTCGAACCCCGAGTCTTTCTATCTCGTCCGGTGACTCGCGAAGCCCGGCGGTGTCGGAAATTCTCAAAACAACGTCGCCGAGGCGAAGGCTTTCTTCGACTACGTCCCGGGTCGTCCCGGCGGTCGGGGTCACTATCGAGCGATCGTAGCCCAAAAGCGCGTTCATAAGGGTTGATTTTCCGACGTTCGGCCGCCCGACGATAACGCTGTCTATCCCCTCGCGGAAAATTCTGCCGCCGTCATAGTCCGAAACTATCTTTTTAAGCGCCGATTCGGCCTCGATTAGCGAGGCTTCGATGGCTTCCGGCTCGGTCTCGGGAATGTCCTCGTCGGGGTAGTCCGTCCAGGCGGCGAGGCCGCCCAAGAGCGAAACAAGTTTGTCGCAGACGGATTTTATCGAGCGGAAAAGCGCGCCCTCGCGCATCATATTCGCGCTTTTAAGGGCGCTTTCGCCCTCTGCCGAAATCAAATCGGCGACCGCCTCGGCCTGGGTCAGCGAAAGTTTGCCGTTTAAAAACGCGCGCTTTGTAAATTCCCCGGCGGCCGCGGGCTCCGCCCCGGCGGAGATGACCTCGCGGAGAATCCTTTTGGTGACGTAAAGGCCGCCGTGGCAGGAGATTTCGGCGGTGTCCTCGCCGGTATAGCTTTTTGGCGCGCGGAAAACAGTCAGCAAAACGTCGTCCAAAATCTCGCCGTCTTTGGCGACTATCCGCCCATAGGCGCAGGTGTGCCCCGGCATATCCGATACCGGGATTCTCCCGAACGGCTTAAAAAGCGCCGAGGCGATATCTATCGCCCTTTCGCCGCTTATTCTTATAACCGATATTCCCCCTGCCGCCGGCGGGGTAGATATCGCGGCTGCGGTAGACAATCTTTACACCTCCGGTTTTAAAAAGGCGGCTCCTCGATGAAACCGCCTCTTTATAAATTTAAAATTCGATCTTGGAATATAGCCCGCTGCCCATTTCGTCTTCGGGCTTCGGCTTTTTATAGTCTTTTTCAAAGCTCGAGGAGATGTCAAGGCTGCGCGCCTTAAATTCCTCGCGGCGGCGGCCGTTTCTGCGGTTTCCGCCGTTTCTGCGGTCCCCGCCCTTGCCGTCGTTTCTTCTTCCGCGATATCCGCCGGTGTGCTCTGTCGAAGAGATCAGAACCTTTCTGTAAGGCTCTTCGCCGACCGAGCGGCTTGTGGCGTTTTCGATCTCGGAGACTGCGGCGTGGATGATTCTTCTTTCATAGGGGTTCATAGGCTCGAGCGCGACGGTTCTTCCGGTCCTTTTCGCCTTGGCGACCATCTTTGCGGCAAGCTCTTCGAGCTGGACCTTTCTTTTAGCCCTAAAGCCGCAGCAGTCGGTCGCGATGCGGTAGTAGTTCTTGTCGCTGCGGTTCGCGACGAGGGACGCAAGATATTGAAGCGCGTCGAGAGTCTCCCCTCTGCGGCCGATGATGCCTTCGACCCCTTCGCCCTTGATCTCAAGAAGCGAGCCGCCCTCGATATCCGAGATCTCTATCGTCGGGGTCTCAAATCCCATAGATTCCATAACCGTAACGATATAGTCGGCCGCAAGCTCCGGCTTAGACTTTTCATATTCCGCCTCTACTTTCGCTTCGCCCTTGACCCCGCCGAAAAGGCCCTTTTTGGGCTCTTCGAGAATAGTGAACGCGATCTTTTCTATGCTCGCGTTAAATTCCTTGGCGGCAAGCTCTTTGGCTTCGTCGACTGTTTTTGCCGTAAAAATCTGTTTCATTCTCTTTAAACCTCCTGTTTGAACGACTTCTATTCTACTCCTGCGCGGAGAGTTTGACGTGTTTAAATATTAAGGTCAGTCCCCGTATTTTTCGGCCATGCGCTTTCTCGCTTCAAGAACTCGCGGGTCTTCGTCTTCGTCGTCTTCGACGAGCTTCTTTCTCGCCTCGTTGATCTTTTGCCGCTCGACTTCTTTTCGCTCGCTCTTTGAAAGTTTGACTTCCGGCGAATCGAGGTCGTCAAGAAGGCTTTGGCCGTTCGCGGCGGCCTGTTGGGCCTTTTGCTGCTCAAGCGCCATCTGATACAGAGACGGCCTGCGGGATTTCTTCTTTGATTCCTTCGCCAAAATTTTATCCAGCCGCGCGGGGGTGAAGTACAGATTCACCGCGACGGTCTGTACCAGCGAGAGGACCGAGCTGAATATCCAGTAGATACCGATGCCCGCGGGGAAGCTGAACGCGATCAAGAACGAGATTATCGGCATCGCGTAGAGCATGCCCATCATTCCCTTGCCGGCAGACATATTCTGGCCGTTGCGCTTCATAAAGAACTGCGAGAGAATAGTCAGCATAAGCTGTGAGACGAGCGAAATAATCGGGATTAAAATGTATACGGTCTTCCAGCTCGGGTATTCGCCGAGGTAGAAGCCCAAAAACGAGTAGTCAAAGTCGCGGCAGAAGTCGGCTACCTCCGGGTCGAACAGCTCGGGGTGGTCGTCGCCGACCGATAGAACGATAAGCTGCGCGCGGGCGGTTGTCCCCCCGGCAAGAAGGCGGGTAGAGACCTTTTTTCCATCGTTGAAGTATTCGTCGAGCGAAGGGTCGCTTTCAAATATCGTCGCAATCTCTTCAAGGCGCTCGTCGGTAAACTTAAGGTCGGCGTTATAGCCCTCAAGAAGCTCGCGAAGGTTGGTGCCGTTTTCAAGCCTCTCCGAAAGGGTCAAAGCCGAAGTCTCTCCCTCGGCGACGTCGCCGGCGATCTTTTGCGAGACCTTGTAGAGGTCCACGACCGTCTGCGAAGCCTGCTCGATCTTGTCGGTCGGAAGGCCGGAGATAAAGGTCATCGGCGCGTAGACTACCTCGATGACCGCGAAGAGGATGATATAGGTTAAAACAAGCGAAAGACAGCCGCTCGTGGGGCTTATTCCCTCTTGGTTATAAAGCTCCATCGTGGCTTCGTTCAATTTGTCGCGGTTGTTGGCGTATTTTTTCTTGATCTGTTCAAGCTTGGGCTGAAGCCTTGCGGTCTTGGCGGTGGATTTTTGTTGTTTTAAGGCCGAGGGAAGCATTATAAGCTTGATGATAAGGGTGAACAAAAACAGGGCGACGCCGTAGTTTTTTACGAGTATATAACAGCCCTTCATTATCCAGCCGAACGGAATGGCGATTATTCTGAACATAAAATTTCTACCTTTCAGTGGGTTTTTCTTCGCGGCGCCGGCGCGATTTTAAGGTGTAAATATAAAACTTTTCGGGAACGTAGTCTATCCCGCCGCCGCTGAAAGGGTTGCAGCGCAGTATTCTCCATATTGAGAGAACAAGGCCCTTTATCGCCCCGAAGCGCTCGATCGCCGTGACCGCGTATTCGGAGCAGGAGGGATAATATTTGCAGCATGGCCTTTTTAACGGAGAGACGCGTTTTCGGTAGACGTTGATAAGACCGATTAAAAGCTTTTTCACCGGCGGTTGTTCATTTCTTTCGAGAGCTTAAGCATAAAGCCGTCAAGCTCGGTGGATTTTTTAGCGATAATATCCGCCCTCGCGACTACGACTATATCATACCCGAGGGGGAGCAAAAGCTCGTTTTTTCGGTATGCCGCGCGAATTATTCTTTTGGCGCGGTTTCGCTCTACCGCCCCGCCGACCTTCTTTCCGGCGGTAATTCCGAAGCGGTTATATGGGCGGCGATTTTGGACGAAGTATGCGCATAAGCCCGAACCCGAGGCCCGGGCGCCCTTTTTATATATCTTTGAAAATACGGAAGGGTCTTTAAGAATCTCGGTATAAAGCATTGTGATCACCGCTTCTAAAATTAAAGACCACATACTTTGATGTGGTCATCAGAAGTTTGAATATCAGAGGACGGAACCCGAAAGGATATTAAGTTGTAACGGCGCCGCCGAAAAGGATAGTATGGGGCAAAACGCCGCCTTTTGTTTCGATCCTCCGCTATTCCGATCAGTAGGTGAGCCTTGCTCTGCCCTTAGCGCGCCTGCGCGCCAAAACCTTACGACCGTTCTTGGTAGCCATTCTTTTGAAGAAGCCGTGCTCCTTCTTTCTGTGTATCTTCTTAGGCTGATAGGTTCTTTTGATCTGAGCCATTTTTCTTGCCTCCTTGTCCATAAAATATGGGCAATCGTTTACTGAAATTCAGTAGATACCCTTACAAAGTAGTATTATATAACAATCGAATCGCTCTTGTCAATAGGAAAAGGCGGAATTTTTCTTAAAATAATTTTCCCGCGGTTTCGGGATTCGTGGATTTACACAAGAATTTCGGTCTTAAAAACTATACTATTTATAATATATAGGGCTTGAAAAATCCGGGCGAATATGGTATCATAGTTTATGTAAACCCGATTATGGGGAGAATCGCTTTTTTTAAAAAATATCTCGGCGTTTATAAATATATCACACCTTTGAAAGAGAGGATTTTTAAATGGATTCGTTCTACGAACTCTTTGAAAACGTAAAGCGCGTATGTCAGGCAGATCCGAAGGTAAGCGAAGTCGGATACAATAAATGGATAAAAAGCCTTGAAGCCAAAAAATTCGAGAACGGCGTGGCGGTTTTGGCCGCCTCTAACGACTTTATGCGCCGCACCACCGAAGAAGCTTACGCAGACACCATTAAGCGCGCCTTTGAACAGGTTCTCGGATTTCCGGTAGAAGTCGAGTTCGTAGTCAACCAAAACGCCCCCGCCCCGGCCGCCGACCAGCCGACAGACGGTTTTACCGAAATCGAAAAGCGAATGGAGGCCCTTTTTTCTAACCACCAGCGCAGCGACTACGAGCTTACCTTTGAAAACTTCATAAAAGGCAAGTCGAACGAATTGGCCTACGCCTACTGCATCGCGGTCTCGGGCAAGAACAACCTTTCAAACCAGACTTCGAGGACCGTCTTTAACCCCCTGTTCATCTACGGCGACTCCGGCCTCGGGAAGACCCACCTTTTAAGAGCGATCGAGCACGAAGTCAAGAAAAATTTCCCGGATCTTACGGTTATATACACCACCGGCGAAAGCTTTACAAACGAGCTTGTAAAGGCCATCACCGACGAAGACACCTATTCCTTCCACGAAAAATACCGAAAGGCCGACTTTTTGCTGGTCGACGACATTCAGTTTATCGCCGGAAAGGAAATGACGCAGGAGGAATTTTTCCACACCTTCAACGAGCTTTACAACGCCGGAAAGCAGATAGTCATAACCTCGGACATTTCTCCGAACAGAATAAAAAAGCTTGAAGAGAGGATCAAGACGAGATTCGCCCTCGGAGTTCAGGCAGACGTTCAGCCCCCGGATTTTGAGACCAGAATGGCGATAGTAAAGCGCAAGGCCGAGCTTTTGGACCTTAACCTTCCCGACCCGGTCGCGAGGATTATTTCCGAGAAAATAAAGAACAATATCCGCCAGCTCGAGGGTGCCGTCAACAAAATAAAAGGGCTTACTATGTTCTCTAACGAATCGCCCTCTATCTCTATGGCGCAAAGGGTTATAAAAGAGACTTTGATCGACTCTCAGCCCGCGGAGATCACCGTCGAAAGGATTTTAAACGACGTCGGCGCGGCGTTCGGCGTTCAGGCCGAGGATTTGAGATCCGCAAACCGCAACGCGCAGATCTCTTTGGCGAGAAAGGTCGCGATATACATAGTCCGCGAGGTAAAAGGAATGTCCTTTACCGCGATCGGAGAAGAATTCAGAAGAAACCACTCGACTATGACGATAAGCTATGCCGACGTCAAGGAAATGATGAAAAAGAACGGCGACCTTAGAGAAACCGTCGAGGATTTGATGAACAACCTTAAAACGGTGTGAAAATTGTGATAAAACCGTGTAAAATCGCGGATTTATCAACGATTCAACAAAGTTTTCAACAATAAAAACGTCGAAATCGGGCGTTCGGCCGGTTTTTTCAAAGCTTTCAACAAAAAATCTTTTAAACTGCGGCGAATTTTCAAATCGGTTTTTAACATTTAACCGACCGTCTTTCAAATTTTCAAAGCCGATTTTACTTTTCAAAGATTTCAAAAATTCGGGTTGAAAATAAGTTGAAGCGCAAACCGCGAATAAAAGCCGCCGCCCCATGAGTTTTCAACTTTTTCGCCGCCTCTAATACTAATACTGTAAAATATATATTCTATATTCTTTTATTTTCCCGAAAAACCGGCCGACGGTGATTTTGTTTTCAACCTTTATTCTCTCGGCCTTGACAAGGAGGACAACCAATGAAATTTATTTGCAGCAAACAGGCTTTTTACGAAGCTTTGGTGAACGTCTCGAAGGTGGTAGCGGATAAATCCGCGATTCCGGCTTTAGAGGGAGTTAAGCTTAGGCTTTGCGACTCGGTTCTGACTATGACCGGCTACGACCTTGAAATAGGGATAAACACCTCTATCCCGGTGGTATCCTCCGACAGCGGCGAGATCATAGTCAACGACGCGAAAAGATTTTCGGATATGATAAGAAGGCTGCCGTCCGAAGAAATCGAGATGGAAGCGCTTGAAAATATGACCGTCAACATCATCGGCGGAAAGGCGCAGTATACGATAAACGCCATCAAAGCCGACGAATACCCCGCTATACCGGAGCTCGGCGAGGGCGACGAGATAAAGCTTTCGCAGGGGGTATTAAAAAGCCTCATTTCCGAGACTGTTTTCGCGGTATCGACAAACGACACCAAGCCGATTTTAAAGGGCGAGCTCTTTGAAATATCCGACCACAGACTTAACGTTGTCGCGATAGACGGCTTTAGGCTTGCGGTGAGGACCGAGACGGTCAAGCAGGACGGCGACTTTAAATTCATCGTTCCGGCGAAGACGCTGCTCGAGGTGTCGAGACTTTTGAAGGACGAGGACGAGTCGGAGTGCGCCGTGAGAGTCACGAAAAAACAGGTAGTATTCGACTTTTCTGGGTATACCGTATTTTCGAGACTTTTGGAGGGCGAGTTCCACAACTATCGCGGGTCGATCCCGCAAAACAGCGTCACCGAAGTTATCATCGACAAAAAAGAGCTTATCGAATGTCTTGAAAGGGCTTCGCTTTTCATCAACGAGAGGATTAAAAGCCCGGTCAAATGCCTTTTTGACAGCGGAAGCCTTAAACTTAACTGCCAGACCTCTTTGGGAAAGATAAACGACGAGATTGAGGCGGATATCTCCGGCCCGAAAATCGAGATAGGCTTTAACTGCAAGTTTTTGCTCGACCCGCTTAAGGTCATCAACGACGACAAGATCAAGCTTTTGATGAACGGCGGAAACCTGCCGATGAAGATAGTTCCCCTTAAAGGCGAGGATTACACCTATCTCGTCCTGCCGGTAAGGCTTAGGAGCGAATGATGGAGAGGATAAAGACAGAAATTTCCGGGGAATACATCAAGCTGGATTCGCTTTTGAAATTTTCCGGGATAACCGAGACCGGCGGCATCGCGAAGGAGATAATCCAAAGCGGGAAGGTCAAGGTGAACGGCGAGGTCTGCGCGCAGCGCGGAAAAAAGCTTCGGCAAGGGGATATAGTTTCGATAGAGGAAATCGGGACGGAGATTGAGGTAGGGTAATATTTTTTTCACGCCGCTGTGTTTTCGGCGGCTGAAAGTTTTTTAAATATGATTTTTGAAAGAAAACTATGACAATAACCAACTTTACCGTCGACGGCTTTAAAAATCTTAAAAATATAAATATCTCGCCGGCGGAGGGCGTAAACGTTATCCACGGCCGGAACGCGCAGGGCAAAACCAACCTTATCGAGGCGATATGGATACTTTCGGGCGCGAAAAGCTTTCGCGGGACGAAAGAAAGGGATATGGTCGCTTTTGGGGGAGAATTTGCCCGCCTCGGGCTTACTTTGATCGACAGCGAGAGAGAACAGAAGATCGAGGCGGTTATCTCAAAAAACCCGCGGGAGCGAAAAATCACCCTAAACGGAGTTAAACAAAGATATCTTTCCGGACTGTTCGGGGCGCTTAAATGCGTTGTATTCACCCCCGAAGACCTCGAACTTTCAAAGGGGTCGCCGGATAATCGAAGAGATTTTATCGACCTCTGCGTTTCGCAGATAAAGCCCGCATATTCGCGGACGGTCTTAAAATACGAAAACGTTCTTTTGCAGCGCAACACCCTTTTAAAAAACATTTCGCAGGGGGTATCGCCCGCCTCGGATTTAGACGTTTGGGACGAGCAGATGGCGCGACTCGGGGCGTATATTTCGGTCCTAAAATATCAATACACCAAAAAGCTCAATATTTTTGCGAAAAAGCTGTATGAAGAGATCTCCGGCGGGGCCGAAAGCTTCGGCCTAAAATATTGCTCGACGGTCTATGAAAATTTAGAAGGGCGGGAGGATTGGTCCGGCGAGATGGCGGGCGAATATCTTTCTCTTTTAAAGAAAAACCGCGTCGAGGATATAAGGCTCGGGTTTACGCTTATCGGCGTTCACCGAGACGACGTCGGGGTCTATATTAACGGCTCCGCCGCCAAAGACTTCGGCTCGCAGGGGCAAAACCGCTCGGCGGCCCTTTCAATGAAGCTTGCGCAGGCGTATATCCTCTCGGAGGAGACCGGCGAGATGCCGGTTATACTCTTGGACGACGTTTTGTCCGAGCTGGACAAATCGCGCAGAGAGTTTATTATAAACAAGCTCGGCGGAATGCAGATTTTTATAACCTGCTGCGAACCGGCGGGAAAGCTTAAAGGCCGCAGGTTTGAGATGAAAAACGGCGAAACTTTCAACAAAACAAGAGTAAAAAAGTCAAAAAACGAAAAAATCGAAGAACAAATCGAATAAATCGGAGAAAAAAATGATACTTCACCTCGGCAGCGGTATGACTGTCTTTAAAAAAAACATCGTCGCGATAATGGACATAGAAAAGGCCTCGACCCAGCGGTATACCCGCGAATATCTTGCAAAGGCCGGAAAGGCCGGCAGAGTTGTCAGCTGCACGCTCGACCTGCCGAAGAGCTTTGTTGTAAGCCTTGACGAAGACCTTACCGAGCGAGTTTATATCTGCGGGGTCTCGGCGGAGACTTTGAGGAAGAGGGTTAAAGAGAGGGTTTAGAGAGCGGGGAAAAGGGCCGGAGCGGTTTAACTTACAGAGTTAGCGAAAAAGGAGATATATTTTCCGACTGCCGGAGCCACTTGATAAAAGGAACTCGGCTTCGCCGAGTGCTATTTCTATTGCAAGCCCACTGGGTTCATACTTAAAAGCAAAGCATATTCCCACCCGCAGCCGCCCTTCGTGAAAAGGTATTCGCTGCGCTCATATTATTTTAAACGCCCACCCCCTGACCCCCTCCCGCAGGGAGGGGGAACAGCGGCAAACGTGCGGAAAGGTGCTCGTGCGCGAATGTTGCTTTAGGCGGCAGGACGAAAATATGACAAGTAAATACCCACCCGCCGTCCCTTTGCTAAAAGGTATTCGCTTCGCTCATACTATTTAAGTCACCCCACCCCCGCAAAGCTTTGAGCGAAAGTATAAAATAGCGCAGCCCCCGCCCCTCGAGGGGCGGGGGGAAGGGGTGGGGTGACTAAAAATAGCATACCCACGAGCGAGCGGGAGCGAGGTCGCGGGTATACCTTTTACCCGCGGGCCGGCGGGCGGGAACACCCTTTGCTTTTGGTTTAAAGCCACGTTTGATAGAAATCCCCCTCCCCGCGGGAGGGGGTCAGGGGAAGGGCGTCTTAAATAGTATGAGCGAAGCGAATACCTTTTCACAGCGGGCGCAGGCGGTTTGGGTTGGGAATCACCACTTTTAAGTTCTTCTGTTTGAAAATCGGAGCTTAAAATAGCACTCGCGCAGCGAGTTCCTTTTAACAAGGGCGGCTGAGGGCGGGAAAATTATAGGCTCTGATATAATTTAAGAGCGGCAAAATCGCTCTCGTCGCAGCCGAGTACCTTTTAACCGGGGCAGCGCCGTGCGGGAAAACTAACCTCGCTTCTAAGCGAGATAAAGATGACGGCCGCTATAAATCATCGCGCTTTGCGCGATATTTGGCAACGGCTCCGGCGGTTCGCTCCGACTCCCCATTCTTCGCAGCAAAACCTCCCCCACCACATTACTATCGTTAATTTTCCCTTTAAATATAACAATCTGTATAGAAAAGGAGTAAACATTTTGGCTGAATTTGATGAAATCAACGTCAACGCGACTGCGGTTGACAAATCCAACAACTACGACGCGAGCGAAATTCAAGTATTAGAGGGGCTCGAGGCGGTTCGCAAACGCCCGGGTATGTATATCGGCTCGACGGGGCCGAAGGGCCTTCACCACCTCGTCTACGAGATCGTAACCAACTCTATCGACGAGGCGCTGGCGGGATATTGCGACCGCATCGACGTCGAGCTGCTGCCCGATAATATCGTAAGAGTTACCGATAACGGCCGCGGTATCCCGGTCGGGATCCACCCGAAAGAGGGGATCTCCGCCGCGACGGTCGTCTTCACCGTTTTGCACGCGGGCGGAAAGTTCGGCGGCGGCGGTTATAAGGTCGCGGGGGGACTGCACGGAGTCGGCGCGTCGGTCGTAAACGCGCTTTCCGAGTGGCTCGAGCTTACGGTTCGCGACGGCAAACACATCTACTACCAGCGGTTCGAGCGCGGCGCATACGACAAGCCGCTCGGCATCGTCGGCGACACCGAGGAGACCGGCACCACCATCGAATTTAAGGCCGACCCGCTTATCTTCGAGCAGTCGACCGAATACGACTACGAGACTCTTTTGAAGATGCTCCGCGAACAGGCGTTTCTGAACGCCGGAGTGCGCATCGTTTTCACCGACAGGCGCCAAGGCGGCGATAACACCGTCGACTTGCAGTACAACGGCGGTATCCGCGAATTCGTCACCCACATTCACGAGACACGCGGGCTCGACGTTTTAAACCCCGAGGTAATCTACGTCAGCGGAACCAAGGACGACTACACCGCCGAGGTCGCGATGCAGTATAACGACAGCTACAACGAGCTGGTGCTTTCCTTCGCAAATAACGTTCACACGCCCGACGGCGGGACCCATGAAACCGGCTTTAAAAACGCGCTGACCAAGGTCATCAACGACTACGGCAAAAAGTTCAACCTTTTAAAAGACGGCGTTAAGCTTTTGGGCGAAGACGTTCGCGAGGGGCTCACGGCAATAGTTTCGGTCAAGCTGACCAACTGCGAGTTCGAGGGGCAGACCAAAGGAAGGCTCGGCAACCCCGAGGTTCGGCCTTTTGTCGAGGCTCTCGTGACCGAAAAGCTTATGAATTACCTCGAAGAGAATCCGACAGTCGCGCGGTCTATCTTCGACAAATCTGTTCAGGCGCAGAATGCCCGCGAGGCCGCGAAGCGTGCGCGAGAGCTCACCCGCCGCAAATCAGCCCTCGAATCGGCCTCTCTGCCCGGCAAGCTTGCCGACTGTTCGGAGCGCGACCCCTCTCAGACCGAGATATTTATCGTCGAGGGAGACTCGGCCGGAGGCTCGGCAAAAGAGGGCCGCGAGAGAAAATATCAGGCCATCCTGCCGCTTTGGGGAAAGATGTTGAACGTCGAAAAGGCCCGAATCGACCGCGTTTACGGCAACGACAAGCTTACGCCGGTAGTCACCGCCCTCGGGACCTCTATCGGCGAGGACTTCGACATTTCGCGCCTAAGATACGGCAAAGTCATAATAATGGCCGACGCCGATGTCGACGGCTGCCACATCAGAACCCTGCTTCTGACCTTCTTCTTCAGGTTTATGCGCCCGCTTATCGAGCAGGGGCATATCTACATCGCCCAGCCGCCGCTATTTAAAATCACCAAGGGAAAACAGGTAAGATACGCCTTCTCGGACGAAGAGCGGGACGCCTATACCGCAGAGCTCGGCGGAAAGTGCGACGTTCAGCGGTATAAAGGTCTTGGCGAGATGGACCCCGAGCAGCTTTGGGAGACCACTATGGACCCGGAGACGAGAACGATTTTGAAAATAACCCTCGACGACGCGGTCAAGGCCGACGAGACCTTCACGATTCTGATGGGCGACAAGGTAAACCCCCGCCGCGAGTTCATCGAAAAGAACGCGCAGTTCGCCAAAAACCTTGATTTTTAACTACAATTTGTATATTTTATATATCAATATACTGTGAGGATAGTAAATGGAGAAGTTAAAACTGACATATTCGATCAAAAAAGAGGAATGGCTTGAGGGCTACGACCTTAGCTATTCGCTCTTTAGGAAGAAATTCACCTATATAAAAGCGGCCGTTTTTCTGATTCCGCTGCTGCTTTTTATCGAACAGCTCTTCCGCGACCCTCATTTTAAAATGGGCTACGTCTGCGTGGCGGTTTGCATCGGCGCGATAGTTTGTATTTTCGCGACGCCGAAGATGGAAAGACGAACCGCCGAGCGCGCGCTCGACTCGTTGAGCGGGGATATCTACTGCCTTACCCTTTACGAAGACCGGCTTAAGATCGAGACGATAATCCCCGAGGGGGAGGAAAAATACCTCGACAAGGACGAAAACGGCGAGCCGATACCCCTTCCGAAGATAGAGCCGACCGTCATTCCCCTTTCGGACAAAAGCCTTAGAGCGACCGAGACCGACTCGATCATCGGGGTGTTCACAAAGGCGATAAGCTGCGTTATACCGAAGTCGGGGCTTAACGATAACGACCTTGACGTATTAAAAACCGCGCTTAAGATTTAATATAAAAACAGAAGAAAGAAGTTGATTTTTTGTTCGCCGAAGATAAAAAGATAGTTTTGCAAGAGCTTAACGACGAAATGCGGTCGAGCTTTTTGGCATATTCGATGTCGGTAATAATCCAGCGCGCCCTGCCCGACGTCAGGGACGGATTAAAGCCGGTCCACCGCAGGATTCTATATACGATGTATGAAGACGGGCTTACCCCCGATAAAAAATATTTAAAGTGCGCGACCACCGTCGGCGACACTCTCGGCCGATATCACCCCCACGGCGACGCTTCGGTTTACGACGCGATGGTAAGACTTGCGCAAAAATTCTCGATGAGATATCCTTTGGTCGACGGCCACGGAAACTTCGGCTCGGTCGACGGCGACCCGCCCGCGGCCTATCGTTATACCGAATCCAAGATGGCCAAGATGGCGATGAATATGCTCACCGACATCGACAAGGATACCGTAGACTGGATGCCGAACTATGACGACAGACTTCAGGAGCCGGTGGTTCTGCCCTCGCGCTATCCGAACATTCTGGTAAACGGCTCGGTCGGTATCGCGGTAGGTATGGCGACCAACATTCCGCCGCACAATCTCGGCGAGGTCATCGAGGGGCTTAAGCTTGTCGCCCACAACCCCGACTGCACCCTTGAAGAGCTTATGGAAAAGATCAAGGGCCCGGATTTCCCGACGGGCGGAATTATTATGGGCAAGGCGGGTATCCGCGCGGCCTATGCGACCGGCAGGGCAAAGATCACCCTGCGCTCAAAGACCAACATCGAGGAAATTCACGGCAGAAACTGCATCATCGTGACCGAGATACCCTATATGGTCAACAAGGCGAGGCTTATAGAGTCTATCGCCCAGCTCGTCAAAGACAAGAGGATAGACGGAATACATAACCTTCGCGACGAATCCGACCGCTCGGGAATGAGGATAGTCATCGAGCTTAAAAAAGAGGCCAACCCGCAGATAGTCTTAAACCGCCTGTTCAGCTTTACCCAGCTTCAGGACACCGTCGGGGTCATCATGCTTGCGCTGGTAAACGGCGTGCCGAAGGTCATGAGCCTTAAGGAGATACTCGAAGAATACCTTAAGTTCCAGATCGAGGTCATCACGAGGCGGACGCAATACGACCTTAAAAAGGCGAAAGAGCGCGAACACATCTTGCAGGGCCTCGTCATCGCGCTCGACTACATCGACGAGGTTATAAAGATTATCCGCGCATCGGCCGGGCCGGCAGAGGCAAAGGCCGCGCTTATCGAGCGGTTCGGGATCACCGAGATTCAGGCCGAATATATCGCGAATATGAGGCTTATCCAACTCTCCGGCCTTGAAAGGCAGAAGATATACGACGAGCTGGCAGCACTCGAGGAGAAGATCAAGGACTTTGAAGACATTCTCGCGAACCGGCAGAGGGTTATAGACATCGTTATCACCGAGAGCGAAGAGATCGCCGCGAAATTCTCGGACGACCGCAGGACCGAAATTCAGGCGATCTCCGGCGAGGTCGACATCGAAGACCTTATCCCCGAGGACATGAACGTAATCGCGCTTACCGACAACGGATACATCAAGCGCACCAGCTCTTCGGAATACAGCGTTCAGAAGCGCGGCGGCAAGGGCGTTTCGGGAATGAAGCAGCGGGAAGAAGACTTTGTCGCCTCGATGCACGTCTGCTCGACCCACGACAACGTTCTGTTCGTCACCGACCGCGGAATTATGTATAAACTCAAATGCTTCGAGATACCCGAGGGCTCGAAGGCTTCGCGCGGGACAAACGTTATAAATCTCCTTCCGCTTCAAAACGGCGAAAAGGTCGCGGCTATGCTCTATTGCCGCGAATTTGACGACGACAGCTTCGTGACTATGGTCACCCGCGCCGGAAAGATCAAGCGCACGCCGCTTTCTTCCTATCAGAACGTAAGAAAGAACGGGCTTATCGCGATCGGCCTCGACGAAGGGGACGAAATCAAGGGCGCTTTGCTTACTTCGGGCGGCGACGAAATTTTGGTCGCGACCAAAAACGGAAGAATTATCCGCTTTGCCGAGGAAGAGCTTAGGGCGATGAGCCGCTCGGCCCACGGCGTTAGGGCGATAAAACTTCGCGGCGACGACGAGGTCGTCTCGCTCGAAACTATCAGAGAGGGCGCGAAGATACTCACCGTTACGGATATGGGCTTCGGAAGAAGGGTCGAGCCCGAGCTTTATAGGCGCCAAAAACGCGGCGGCTACGGAATACTCAACTATAAGGTCGGCGCAAAAGGGACAGTCTGCGGGATAAAAGTTGTCGACGACGACGAAGACATAATTCTCATCTCGAACGACGGAATCATAATCCGCGTTCGCGCGGCGGATATAAGCGTTATGGGGCGCTATTCGGGCGGAGTTACAATTATGCGGACCAAGGGAACGCCCGACCGCAGGGTTGTCGCGTTCACATCTGCGGCGCACGACGAAGACGCCGAGATAGAAGAGGTCGAGCAGCTTTCGGAGGAAGAGCTTAGGGCGATAGCCGAGGCCGAGGCCGCCGAAGAGGCCGCCGAGGCGCAGGAGCCGGAGGAACCGGCCGAGCCCGACGAGGAAGAATAAATCGGACATAAAAATAAGTCCCTCGATCTGGTCGGGGGACTTTACTTTTCGTAAATTATTATAAGATTATTACCGTCAGTCTTTAGAGTCGCGGATATGCGAGACGCCGACGAACAAAAACGCGGCGGTTAAAATCGCGCTTAAAATCCCGGTCGCCTTTCTTCCCTCGGCAAAGTCGAGGTCGGTGATATTCCGCCACAAAAGCGCCGAGATTATCTCGGTTATCCCGAGCGCCAAAAGAAGCCTTCCGCGCCGGCGGTCGAGCCTTTTTCTTGTGGGAGATACCGTCATTTTTCAATCCCCCCTTAATCGCCGGTATATTCGACCATAACGGCGCTGCTCACGCCCTCTAACTTCAAAAAGCGGTCTAAAATATCGGCGGATTTTTTCTTGAACTTAATATCCGCGGTGACTTCGTTTTCGCCCTTATATTTCGCCTTTCCGCGAAGCTTGGCCTTGGTCTCTTTCAAGAGTTTAGAGACTTCCTCCTCGGCGGAATCCTGATATTTAACCACCACGACGAAGGTTCTTCTGCCCTTTCCGAGAACCGAGAAGAGTATGTATACAAGCGCGATCGCGGCGGTGGCGATAAGCGCGAAGGGATAGAGCCCCGCGCCGGAGGTTATTCCGACCGCTATCCCCCAGAACAAAAAGCCCACATCCAAAGGGTCTTTGACTGCGGAGCGGAAGCGGACTATCGAAAGCGCGCCGACCATTCCGAGCGACAGAACGAGATTCGAGCCGATGGTTATAACGATAAACGCGGTGATGACGGTCGTCATAACGATCAGAACGGCGAAATTCTCGCTGTATACCGCGCCGCGATAAAAGAGCTTATACACGAAATAGATGATAAGCCCGCAGATTGCGGCGCAAAGAAGCGACACCAAAATATAGGCGACGGTTAAATGCTCGACGAGGCCGAGCTGTTCGATTGATTCGCGAAGAACCGAACGAATTGATTGCATTGCGATCTTCCTTTCGGGGGTTAAATTTATCTTTCGGCGTTGCGCCGGTTAAATCTTAATATTTCGGCTTGAATTTTAAAAGCTCGTCGCGGCAGAGGGTGAACTTTGAAAGCGCGAGCCGCGAGCCCCGCGCCCCTGCGAGGATATCTCTTATAAAAGCCGGGAGGAAATCGTCGTATTTTATCTCGAATATAACGCTTTCGTCCGCAAAGACCGGAACGCTCGCGAGGCTTTGGTCAAAGATATCCGCCCCCTCGACGCCGGCGTGAAGCGCTTTGTCAAAGGTAAGCCTTACGTTTGAGATAGGGTATAGATACGCTTCTCGGTCGTAGTCGACCACGACAGACGGCGCAAGCCCCTTTGATTTTGAAAGCGCGAAGACCTCTTTTATAAGCGGGTCGGATTTATCTTCAAGCGAAGAGAAATCGCCGCGAACAAGCCCATCGGCGCAATCCCTCGATACTTCTGCCGAGCGCTTTCTGATCCTGTCCCCCCGCTTTTCTTTACATTCGAGCTTTATGGCCGAGTCGGAGTTGTTGTATATCCGAAGGCGGTATTTTTTTCTGTCCGCCACCCCTGCGAGCTTTTCGCGGTATGAGGTTTTGTTTACGTCGTCGAAATAAAGGCTTCGGATAAAATATTCGCCGCTCTCGGGGGCGTTAGGGTCGGCCGACAAAAGGGCCGAAAGCTTGGGCCGAATGGCAAGATATTCCGCGTTAGAGATAAGAAGCTTTATCTCATGTCTGAACCCGTTCAAATCATAACCCCCCGCGACGATCTATATAATCCAGTATATAATAAATATCCGCGCGTTTCAAGGGCTTTTTAAAATTTAACCGAAAAATCGTTTATTCGTCAAAATATGCGTAAAATACGGCAATTTTCGCTTGAATCCTTTACAACATCAAAAAAATATGCTATAATAACTATATCTTGCTTTTTAGGGGGATTTATATGAACGCCGGAAAAATCAAAAAAGCCGCGCTCGCCGCTTCGATGGCGGCCCTGCTTGCCGCGGGCTCTTTGGCCGTGTTTTTCGGCGAAAGATATATAAACGCCAACCCCCTGCCGGTTTTGCCGGCCTCGGCCCAAAACGGATATGAAGAAACCGAGCCGGAAGTCGGCTCGACCGACGGCCTGCCGGTAAGGTTTTCGGTCGACTCGGGGTTTTATTCCTCTACCCAATATCTCGGCCTATACGCCGAGGGCGCCGAGAAGATTCTATATACCCGCGACGGAACCGACCCGCGAACCGGCGGCAGGCAGTATAAAAAAGAGATAACTTTGCGCTCGCCTGCCTCGGAGACAGAGTCGTATACCATCTCCGCCTGCGCGGTATACCCCGACGGCAGCTTTTCCGAGCCGGTAACCCGCTCGTATATCTGCGGAGGAGATATTTCCAACCGCTTCGACTGCCTTGTTTTTTCGATCACCACCGACCCGGACAACCTTTATAACTATGAAGACGGTATTTTCATCGCGGGGAAGATGAGGGACGACTATCTTGCCACCAACCCGACGAGGGAGATTCAGCCGACCGACCCGGCCAACTGGAATCAGCGCGGCATGGCCGGAGAGCGCCCCGCCCATGTCGAGGTCTTTGAATACGACGGAAGCTGCGTTATATCGCGGGACTGCGGCTTAAGGATTTTCGGCGGGTGGAGCAGATCGAACGACCAAAAGAACCTTAAGTTATACGCCCGAAGCGAATACGACGAAACAAACAACCGCTTCCGCTACGAATTTTTCCCAAACGCTTCGGATTCGCAGGGGAACAAGATAGTATCATATAAAAAGCTCGCGCTGCGCGCTTGCGCCAACGACGCCGGATATCTCTATGCCCGCGACGACGCGATCTCGGCCCTTGCCGAGGCAACCGGGATAGAGGTCAAAAAATCCCGCCCCGCCGCCGTGTTTTTAAACGGCGAATACTACGGCTTCGCATGGCTTCAGCAGGTATTCTCGGAAGACCTTTTGGACCACAAGTATAACGTCGAAGAGAAAAACCCCGGCGAAGAGGGCTGTTGGGATATAATCAAGGGCTGCGAGTATATGATGATAGAGGATGAAGACGACCCCGACTGGGCGGAAAAGAACGCCGCCTGGCGCGAGATGTACGACTATGCCTATAAAGACCTTACCGACGACAAAAATTTTGAAGAGCTTTCGCAGCTTATCGACATTGACAATTTTTTGACCTATTACGCCCTTAATTCATATATCGGCAACGGCGACTGGCCGAACAACAACTACAAGGTCTTCCGCTATACCGGCGGAATTAAAGACGACGACAACCCGGTCTTTGACGGCAGGTGGCGCTTTATGCTGTACGACACCGACTTTGCCTTCGGGCTTTACAATACCGACTTTCTGTCTTCCCATATAAAACAGCTTTTCAAAGAGGAAAACTTCGGGATTATGCCGCAAGACTGGCGGGACGACGTTCACGACAAGGGCGATATGTATTACAAGCGCTCGGACCTTTTGATCTCCCTCTGCAAGCGGGACGACATAAGAGAGCGGTTCGTCGATATTCTCTGCGCGATCTCGGGCTATTATTTCAACGCCGAGCGCACCGCCGCCTATCTCGACGAATACCACGAAATGCGGCTTCACGAGCTTGTCGCGGCGTCCGAAAACGGCAAGGCCAACGTCTGGAGCGTTGCGGGAGAGCTTGAAAGATGCAAAGACTGGATAGACAAGCGGCCCTACTCCGCAAGGCTTCAGCTTGCGAGCATATTCCCGGACAATTACGAAAAGAGCAGCTACTTCACCGTTAAATACGAGCCTGTCGACGGCGCAAAAGTCAGCATCGGCGCGGCGAAGGTCGTTCCGGGCGGCGCGGGGTATGACGGCTGGTTCTTTAACGGCACCGAAGTAAAGCTTTCCTGCGAGCTTGAGCAGGGCGCGAAGTTTTTAAGATGGGAGATCAACGGCGAGACCGTGACCGAGCCGGAGACGACGGTTTCGTTTGAAAAATACGGCGAATTTATTAAAATCGAGCTTTATATCGAGCAAAACGCCGGGATAAAAATCGAAGAGGCGGCATATAAAGCCTCGGCCGGCGGGGATTTCGTGGTCTTGAAAAACTATTCCTCCACCGCCCAAACGACCTCGGGCATGACCCTTTCGGACGGCGACAACAGCTTTATTTTGCCGACCTTAAACCTCGCCGCAGGGCAGTCGATTAAAATAATCGGCAAGAACTATACAAAGTTCGACGCTCTCGGCGCGGTGGAATGCGACTTTAACCTTAAAGAGGGCGAGACCGTCTCGCTTATCTCTCAAAGCGGAAAAGAGCTTTCCTCGGTATTTTTGCGCCCTGCCCACCGAAGGACTTCGCTTTCGCTCGACCCTTATACCGGCCTTTATAACGAATCCCCCTGCAGCTATAAAGACCGTATCCTCGAGGCGGAGCTTCCGCAATGGGGAAACTGGGGTTGGTAAAATTTTTCGCTACAATTTACCACGGAGGTATCTTATATTATGTCTAAAATCAAAATCACCTGCGACTCTACCTGCGACCTTACCGCAGAGCTCTACGAAAAATATAACGTAGACGTCATTCCCCTCGGGGTTTTGCTCGGAGAAGAGCTTCGCCGCGACGGAGTCGACGTTACGGTTCAAGAGCTTTACGACTACGTCGCAAAGACCGGCGTTTTGCCGAAGACCTCGGCGATTTCGGAGTTTGAATATCTTGAAAAATGGCGCCCTTATGTAGAGCAGGGTTACAGCGTTATACATATAAACATCGGCAGCGCGATTTCGGCCTGCCACCAAAACGCAAAGCTCGCGGCTTCCGAGCTTAAAAACGTCTATCCGATAGATTCTTTAAGCCTTTCGAGCGGCTCGGGAATGTTGGTTCTTAAGGCGGCAGAGCTTAGAGAGAGCGGGCTTTCTGCCGAAGAAATAGTCAAAGAGGTCGAAATCTGGCGCTCAAAGCTCGACGTAAGCTTCGTTTTGCAAACCCTCGAATACCTTCAAAAGGGCGGCCGCTGCTCAAGCGTTCTCGCATTCGGGGCGAACCTTTTAAAGCTTAGGCCGGAGATAGTTTTGCAGCCTGACGGTTCGATGGAAGTCGGAAAGAAATATCGCGGCAGCGCCGAAAAGTCGATAACCGACTATGTTCGCGGAAGGCTTGAGGGCCGCGACGACATAGACAAGTCGCTCGTCTTCGTGGTCAACACCTACGCCGAGCCGGCCGCGGTCGAAGAAGTCAAACAGATGGTAAAAGACTACGGATTCGAGAAGATTTACGAGACCGACGCCGGAAGCACCATCTCGAGCCACTGCGGGGCCGGGACCCTCGGGATAATGTTCTATAAAAAATAATTTTCGCGATAAATTTTAAGAAAGAAGGTCGATCTTTATGTCTTCGGAAAAATTCGATACCAAGAAAAAGCCCAAAAAGCCGCTGCCGTTTTTGATGCCCCTCGAGTGGGGCGGAACGAGCTTTTATTCAAAAGTCGCCGGCGGCGCGAAGATAGAAAAGCTCGGCTGCGAGGGGCTTAAGCCCCCGTTTCTTATCCTTTGCAACCACGCCTCTTTCGTCGATTTCCCGCTCGTTATAAAGGCGATATTCCCCTATCGAACGAGCTGGGTTATCTCGATAGAAGAATTTATCGGCAAGGAATGGCTGATGAGGGGCGTCGGCGGGATATATAAGCGCAAATTCACCGCCGACTTGACGGTAGTCCGCCACATTTTAAACGCGCTGACCCGCCAGAAGGTCTGCTGCACCATCTATCCCGAGGCGAGGTATTCCCTCGCGGGGATAAACGAGCAGATAGACGGCGCCCTCGGCAAGCTTGCGAAAAAGGCCAAGGTGCCGGTCTGCGTGTTCATCACAAAGGGGAACTTTATCCGCTCGCCCCAGTGGTGTAAACACCCCTACCGCAAAGTCCCGATCGAGGGCGTTTTTAAACAGATAGTCACCCGGCAGGAGGTTGAAAAGCTCTCTGCCGACGAGATACAAAGCCGAATCCAGTCGGCGTTTGAATACGACGACTTCGCCTATATCCGCGACAATAAGATCCGCATAACCTGCGAGCAGCGGGCCCAGAATATCCACAAAATTCTGTATCAGTGCCCGGCCTGCGGGAAAGAATTTTCTACCGACTCAAAGGGCACCAAGCTTTGGTGCTCCGAGTGCGGCGCGATTTGGGAGATGGACGAATATTGCCGGCTTCACCGCGAAAACGGCCCGGATATCTTCACCCACGTCCCGGATTGGTACAGATGGGAGCGCGAAAACGTCAGAAAAGAGGTCGAAGAGGGGCGATATCGCTTTGAAGACGTCGCAAGGCTCGAGCGGCTCGTAAACGGCAAAGTCGGGTTCAGCACGCTCGGAGAGGTAAAGCTTGTCCACGACGAAAACGGCTTTACGATGAGCGGCGACATTTTGGACGGCCGCTTCGAGTTCAACCGCTCGGTCGCCTCGATGCGCTCGGTTCACATCGAATACGACTTTAAGGGCCGCGGCGACGCGATAGACCTTTGCACCCTTGAAGACACCTATTTCGTCTTCCCGCTCACCGCGAGAAACGTTTTGACCAAGCTTCACTTCGCGACCGAAGAGCTTCATAAGCTTGAAATGAGCAAAAAAGAGGAAGAACTGAAGACGGAAAATAGAAAACAGAAGACAGAAATCGGAAGTTAAAAGGACAGAAAGGCCGAAATCGCAGAAAGCCCCAAAAACAAATTCTGTTCTCTGACAATCTGATTTCTGATATCTGAAAAGCAGCCTTTCGGCTGCTTTTTACATCTTTATCGTAACCTCGCCGCAATATAGCGCCTTTGCGCCCTCGGCGGTCTCGACTATAAGGCGGCAGTCGCCGTCTATGCCGATAACCTTCGCTTCGCTTTCGCCCCCCGGGCCTACAACCGTTACCGTTCTGCCGTCAAGAATCGAACGGCGGCGGTATTCTTTTATGAAATCCCGGCTTTTAAGCCCCGAAAGCCGCGCCGCGAACCTTTTTAATACCGCCTCTAAAAGCCTGTCGCGGGTCTCGTCGGTCGGGGATAAAAACGCCGCGCCCGCTCGCCCGGATATCTCCTCCGGAAAGCCGCCCTCCGGCTCTTTTATGTTTATCCCTATCCCGACTATCGTCCGCTCCGGGCCGCTGCCGCCGAAAGAGCTCTCCGCAAGGATCCCGCAGACCTTTTTTTCGCCGATATAAACGTCGTTGACCCACTTTATCCCCGCGGGGGAAGAGCCGCAGTCTTCAAGCGCCTCGGCGACCGCGACCGCGCTCATCGGGGTTATAAGCCCCATCCCCTCCGGCCCGAGGCTTTCGCTAAGGTATATCGACATATAAAGCCCGCTTTCGGGGCTGAAAAACCTTCGGCCGAGCCGCCCCCGACCGCCCGTCTGCTTGATCGCGACCGCGACTTCGCGGTTTCGCCCTCCCTCGCGCTTTAAAAAATCGTTGGTCGAGTCGAGCTCGTCAAATTCGCGGACGTGGAAGCTTCCGACGAAAAAATCTCTCCTCGGTCTCGTATTTTCGCCCCATTTCTTATACTTATAGTAATATCTATATTATATTTTACCGCTTGTATCGCAGTCGACAGCGATTCTCGGAACTCTCGGGCTTATCCCGCAGATTATTTCGTATCCGATCGTTCCGATCATATCCGCAAGTTCGTCGGCCGAAACGCTTTCGCCGCCGTCCTTTCCGAAGAGAGTGACGACGTCGCCCTCGCAGACTTCGCCGACTTCGGTGACGTCTATCATAAGCTGGTCCATACAGACCCGGCCGACTATCGGGGCCCTTTTTCCGCGGACCAAAACCTCTGCCTTGTTTGAAAGAAGCCTCGGGTATCCGTCGGCGTAGCCTATCGTCACCACGGCGATCCTGGTCTTTTTGTCGGTGGTATAGGTCCTGCCGTAGCTCACGTCTACCCCGGGCTCGACCGTCTTGACCTGCGAGACTATCGCCTTAAGCTCCATGACCGGCTCGAGCTCGACCGGCAGTTTAAGCGCAGAATTCGGCTTAAGCCCGAAGAGCATGATCCCGAACCGCGCAAGGTCGCCCCTCGGGTCGGGGTGATAGGCCGCCCCGGCGGAATTTAAGAAGTGTAAATGCTCGACTATGATAAACCTGCGGTTAAGCTCCGTCTTTAGGGCGACAAGCTTTTCGATCTGCGCGGCGGTATAGGCTTTGTCGCTCTCGCTGTCGCTGTCTGCGACCGAAAGGTGGGTAAACAGCCCCTCGACCGAAAGCGAGGGAAGCCTATATATCGCCTCGGCTTCGTCGCAAAGGGGCGAAAGCTCGCCTCTTATGCCGATCCGCGTCATTCCGGTGTCGACGGCGATGTGGCATCTTACCTTTTCGCCGGCCGGGCAGCAGCGCGAAAGCTCTTCGGCATAGCGGCGCTCGGTTATCGCCTGGATAATGTCGTATTCGATAAGCTCGGGGGCGTTTTTCGGCGGGGTATAGCCCAAAATGAGTATCTCCCCCGATACGCCGAGTTCGCGAAGCTCTATCGCCTCGACGAGATTAGAGACCGCGAAAAAGTTCACCCCGCAGTCGTTTTCAAGGCAGGGAATGACGGTCTCGATTCCGTGGCCGTAGGCGTTGGCCTTGACTACCGTCATCATCTCTACCCCCTTCGGCAAAAGCGAGCGGCACTTTTCAAAATTAGAGCGCAGGCGGGGAAGATTTATCTCGGCCCATGCGCGCTTAAGGGCTTCTTTTTGAAATTTTCGCATGAAAACCTCCGAAATTCAGATTAAATTTTTCCGCAGCGGCGCGCAGCTCTTGAAAAAAGCGCCGGCGCGTGTTATAATTATATCGTATATACAAAAAAGAAAGACGTGGTGCCCCCGATGCGAAGCGGTTTCGCCCCGGATATTTATATAGACCCTTCAAAAACGGCCTGTTTTACCGGGCACCGGCCCGAAAAATTCCCGTTCGATACTAAAGTCGCGATTTTTCTCGAGGTATTTAAGATAGAGCTCGGAAGAAGGATCCGCGAGGCGGCGGACGCGGGGATAGACACCTTTTTGTGCGGTATGCAGCGCGGGACCGACATTTGGGCGGGACAGGAGATTTTGAGGGCGAAGAACGACATCGAAAACCTTCGGCTTATCTGCGTTTCGCCCTTTCGAGAAGAGATCCTTTCCCGCAAGGGGGCCGACGAGTTCGATTATCTCGATCTTAAAGACAAAAGCGACGGTTTTATCGCTTTAAAAGAAGCCTATTCGCCGCAGTGTTTTATCGAGCGCAACCGGTTTATGGTTGACAATTCCTCCCTTATAATCGGCGCGATATGCGACAGGCGGAGCGGCACCGGCCAGACCTTGGCATATGCGAGAAAAAAGGGAATAAAGGTGGAAGAGATAGACCTTTCGCGATTGGCGGAGGAATATCGCCTTTACGACTGATATTTTACACCCCGCGGATAAAAATTGCAACGGTATTTCGCAACTTTATTTTAAAACACACCCCTTTTATCTGAAAGGAGAATTTTGTTATGGCGGTTAAAAGGCCGAACCAAACGCCGGTTCTGATCGTATACGTCGCGGCGATGCTCGTCAGCCTTGTCATATTCGGCGGCGCGGCGATAATTCTTTTAAACGTTTTCGTGACCCAGCCCAAGCTTAGAAGAGAGGCGGCCGAGACCGAGCGGCCGGAGGATTCCGCCGAGATATTCGAAGACGACTTTTCCTCGGCGAGAGAGACTATTCTCTTCGCGGGGCTTGATGGCGGAAAGATAAACGGCCTCGCGGTGATAAGGGTTATCCCCGACGAGCTCACCGTAAGAATAGTCCCCCTTTCGCAGTATACCCTTTCAAAGGTCGGGGACGTCGAAGGGACGATAGTCTCTCTATACGAAACCGGCGGGCTGACATATCTTAAGACCGCCGCGGAAAACGCTTTGGGAGTAGTCTGCGACAAATACATCATGATCTCTAACGACGGCTGGGCCGAGCTTGTGGACTATCTCGGCGGTACTGCGGCGTACAGCTTCCCGCAGGATCTATACTATAAAAACGAAGACACCGGCGAGATCACGAGCTTTTCAAAGGGCCCCGCGACGAGAACTCTTTACGGCGACGACATAAGAAGGATTATAACCTATCCCCTTTACGACGGCGGAAACGAAACGCGGGTTCAGGTTTTGGGCGAGCTTTCGGTCGCGCTGATAAATTCCGCGCTGACATATAACTCGGGCAGCGTTTCGGGGAACATCAAGAGCATTTTCAACGTTATATACAACAACTCGGATACCGATATAACCTCAAAAAGCTTCGATTCTGTCCGCTCGGCATACGAACACCTTATAAACGATTCCACCTCCCCCGCTACTTATCGAATCGCCGGCGGCGAATGGGACCAAAGGGGGTATTTCACCGTAAGCCAAGGCTTTAAAGACGAGCTTCAGACCTATTTTATGCTGGTCGAAGAGGCTTCGGTTTTGGAATAGCCCTTAAAAAACGGTTGCACTTATATCAAAAGCGTGATATACTGACAATATAAACTAAAATTCGGCGGCAGCCCGAAAGGAAGGTCTTTAGCATGGAAAACAAGGTCAAGGTTAAAATTATCGGAAGGGAATACACCCTGGGGACCGACAACAGCCCCGAATATACCCTTAATCTTGCGGAGGAGCTTGACGAAAAGATGAACGGCATGCTCTCCGAATCGCAGACCTTAAGCGGGCTCGACGTTGCCATTCTTTGCGCGCTCGACGCTATGGACGAAGCAAGGCGCTCTGCCGCCGACGCCGACAATATCCGCCTTCAGCTCGGCGAATACGTTTCGGCCGCCAACCGCGCTCAATCCGGCGCCGAAAGCCACAGAAAAGAGATTTCCGCCCTTAAAAAGCGGATAGAAGAGCTTGAAGACCGCCTTAACCAAAAGAGCGTATTTTAAAATGACTAAAAAAGCAGAGATACTGTCGCCCTGCGGCGGCGCGGAATCGGTCGAGGCGGCGCTTCGCTGCGGGGCCGACGCGATATACCTTGGGGCGCGGAATTTTTCCGCAAGACGCAACGCCGTCAATTTTTCGGACGACGAGCTTAAAGCCGCAGTCCGTGAATGTCATCGGCGCGGCGTTTTGGTTTATTCGGCGCTAAACACCCTTTTGCGGGACGAAGAACTTCCCGCCGCCGCCGAACTTATTAAGCTTTTCTGCGAGGTCGGGGTCGACGGGATCATCATTCAGGATATGGCGGTATACGAGACCGCGAAGGCCGCCTGCCCAGAAATGCCGCTTCACGCCTCGACTCAAATGACTATACACACCGCCTTCGGGGTTATCGAGGCGAAAAGGCTGGGATTTAAAAGGGCGGTTTTGGCGAGAGAGCTTTCGCTTAAAAAAATCGGCGAGCTTTGCGGCCTTGGGATAGAGATTGAGGTTTTCGTTCACGGCGCGCTGTGTATGTCGGTCTCGGGGCAGTGCCGCCTAAGCGCGATGATAGGCACCCGCAGCGCCAATCGCGGCCTTTGCGCCGGGGCGTGCAGGCTGCCCTTTTCGGCAAAGGGCCTTCCGAAGGACGACTACGCCCTCTCGCTTAAAGATATGTCCTACTGCGAGCATATAAGGGCGCTTATAGACGCCGGGGTGGATTCCCTTAAAATCGAGGGGCGAATGAAGCGGCCGGAATATGTCGCCGCGGCGACGAACGCGGTAAAATGCTCTGTTGACGGCCTCGATTTCGACCGCGAAGCCCTTAGGGCGGCTTTTTCGCGAAGCGGCTTTACCGACGGCTATCTTACCGAAAAGCTCGGAGGGGATATGTTCGGCGCAAGGCGAAAGGAAGACGTCGAGGCCGCGGCCGAAGCCCTGCCGAAGCTTAGAAAGCTTTACGAAGAAGACGAAAAGCGCTTTTCGGCGGACATAAAATTCAAAGCCGCTCTCGGCGGGCCGATATCGGTTTATATCACCGACGGCGACATTTCGGCCGAAGTTTTCGGCGATCCGCCCGAAAGGGCGCAGACCCGCGAGACTACGGCGGAGGAAATCGCAGAGCGGCTTAAAAAGCTCGGCGGAACGATCTACGAAGCCGGAAAGGTGGAAGTCGAGACCGAAAGCGGGCTTTATATCTCCGCCGCGAAGATAAACGCCGTTCGGCGGAGCGCGATAGAAGCCCTCGACGAAAAGCGAATCGAAAAGCTTTCAAAGCCCAAAAGCTTCGACGAAAGCGTTTTAAATTTCAACTTCCCGATGCTTTTGATAAGAAAATACCCCGAATTCAGGGTTTGGGTCGAAGATATTTCGCAGCTCTCCCTCTTGGGGCTTAAAGGTGAAACGGTCATAATCCCCCTCGGGAAAGAAAAAGAATACCTCGAGGCGGGGTATTCCCCCGAAAACTGCGTTATTTCGCCGCCCTGCTTTACGGTCGACGAAAAAAAGGCGCTCGAATCCCTCAAATTCGCCAAAACTCTCGGCTTTAAGGCGGTAGAATGTTCCGAAATAGGGCAGATTGCCGCCGCGAAAGAGGCCGGGCTTGCGCCGGTCGGCGGGATAGGGCTTAATATAACCAACTCGCTTGCGGCGCGGCATTATTTCTCTCAAGGGGTCGAGACTATGCTCCTATCGCCCGAGCTTCGGGCTTCGCAGGCTTCAAGGATCGCCTCCCCCGGGCGGCTCGGCGCGGTTTTATACGGCAGGCTGCCGCTTATGACCATGCGCAACTGCCCGATCTCGGCGCAGGTCGGGTGTAAAAACTGCCGCAAAAAGCTGACCGACCGCACCGGCGCGGAATTTCCGATAATCTGCCGGAAAGAGGCGGGAGTCTTCGAGCTTTTAAATTCAAAGAAAATCTGGCTCGCCGACAAGCTCGGCGGGATAAACCTTGATTTCGGCGACCTTTATTTTACCGACGAGACCCCCGAAGAGGCCGCCGAGGTTTTAAAATCATACCGCGAGGCCGAAAAGGCCGGGGCTTTGCCCTTTACCCGCGGACTGTACTTCAGAGGAGTGGAATAAAAAATGAAGCTGACATTTAAAATATTAAGAGAGGGCGCGCAAATCCCCGCCGCCGCGACCAAACAAAGCGCCGGGCTCGACCTTAAGGCCTGCATACCCGAGCCGATGACAATAGACCCCGGAGAGATCAAAAGCTTTCCCATCGGCCTCGCCGTCTGCCCGGAAAAGGAGGACGTAGCGCTGCTGGTATTTCCGCGCTCGGGGCTCGCATCTAAACACGGCATAACCCTGCCGAACTGCGTCGGGGTCATAGATTCCGACTATCGGGGCGAGATATCCGTCCCCCTTATAAATTTAGGCCGCGAGCCCTATACCGTAATGCCGGGCGAAAGGCTTGCCCAGCTTATAACCGTCCCGATAATTTTCCCCGAAGTCGAAGTCGCCGAAGAGCTTCCCGAAAGCGAACGCGGGACTGCGGGCTTCGGCTCATCGGGCAGATTTTGAGCTTTTAACGACTTCCGGAAAAAGAAGGATCAGCGCCGAAAGGCAGGGTATCGCCATAAGGCCGTTGAAGATATCGCTAAGGGCGAAAGCCGCGTTAAGGCTTATGACCGCGCCGAGCGACGACGAAGCGACAAACGCGAATTTATAGAGCTTCGCGGTGCGATTTGAAAGATATTCCGCCGCCGAAAGCCCTATTTTTGACCACCCGATCGCCGTCGCGACCGCAAACCCCGCGACCGATAGGCACACAAACTTTCCGGAAAGCTTCCCAAAGACCCCTTCCGCCGCCTTTATGATAAGCTCCGCGCCGTCGCAGGAAGACGGATACGCCCCCGAACAGAGTATCGCAAGGGCGGTAACCGAGCAGATTACGAAGGTGTCTATAAAAACCTCGAGCATATTCATGCAGCCTTGGCGGTCGGGGTCGTCGACGGAAGAAGCCCCGTGGACCGGCGCGGTAGTTCCGAGCCCCGCCTCGTTTGAAAATATCCCTCGCCTAAAGCCTACGCTTACCGCCGTTTTGACCGAATACCCCGCAAGGCCGCCGGCCGCCGGCCTAAGCCCGAACGCGCACGAAAATATCTCGCCGAAGACTTCGGGCAGCCTTTGATAATTCACCGCGATTATCGCCGCCGCGCCGAAGATATATACCCCCGCAAGGATAGGCAGGGCGCGCTCGCAGATCTCGCCTACCTTGTCGGTTTTTGAAAAAAGGCAGACCGCCGAAAGCGCCCCCAAGCCCGCCCCGCATATCGCGGGATTTAGCGAAAAGCCGTCTTTAAGGGCGATAGCCGCGGAATTGCTCTGCGCGCCCGAGCCCATCCCGAACGAAGCCAAAATGCAGAAAAGCGCGTATATTTTCGCCGTCTTTTTGGCCGAAAGCCCCTTTTCGAGCGCGAACCATATCCCGCCCGAGCGGCCGCCGCCGGGTTTGATCTCGCGGTATTTTATCGACAAAACTCCTTCGGCATAGGCTGCGGCCGTCCCGAAGAAAGCCGAGACCCAAAGCCAGAATATCGCCCCCGGCCCGCCGAGAGTCAGCGCAGTCGCGACCCCCACCACCGACCCCGTTCCGACGGTCGCGGCCAAAGAAGTAGTCAGCGAGCGAAAAGGCGAAGCCTCGCCCTTTTCGCCTTTTGCCGAAAACAACGCCTTTTTCATCTTTGTTATCTGCGGAAGCCGCAGCGCGGCGGTATATATCAGCCCCGCCGAAACTATCAGCGCGACGGTCGGAAGCCCCCATATCGCGCCGCTTAAAAAATCAAGTATCCGCATAGATTCTACCCTATAAATAAACACAGGCCGAGGAGTGAACCGAATGAGAAAATACACGATGAAGCCCGCCGCGCTTTATCTTATGAGCGGGCTTATTTTTGCCGCCGCGATATTGGCGTCGGCGCTTATAAGGGCTTATCTCGGCTCTTTTAAAATTCTTATGTTTTCCCTTATCGGAATATTCTTGTCTCTTGCCGTGCTGTTCGGGCTTATACTTCTTCCGATGTTCTTTCGCCGAACCGTCATATACGTCTCTCTGGGCGAGATAACCGTCCACACCGGGCTTTTGTTTTTAAGGCGAGAGCAGATGAAGATGTCCGCAGTCCAGTATGTAACCCGGATATCTCTGCCGCTAAGCGGGTTTTCCGGCTTTAATTTCATCGCCGTAAGGGCCCTCGGGGGGACCCTTCTGCTTCCGTTTTTAAATTCCGTCGACTGCGACGAGATCATGAACTCTCTGAGGGTAGAGATGTCTAAAAAAAGATAGTTTCGGCGAAATATCGGAAAGGAGCGAGACGAATGGAAAGCTACGGCAGGCAGCACCTTTTGCGCCTTTTTTCATATACGACGAGATATTTCTGGCTGCTGCTGATCCCCCTTGCGCGAAGCTTCTATTCTTTAAGCTTCGAGATCGACGCTTTAAGGGTCTGGCTTCGGGGCGCATGGCTCGACCTTTTGGTCCTTGCTGCGATAATCTGTTTCGCGTGGATCCGCTGGTTGAGCGTTTGGTTTTCCTTCGACGACGAGAAAATCGTCCTAAAAAAGGGGATATATGTATACTCCGAGGACACGGTTTACTACTCGAATATAACTACTCTAAGTATAAAGCAGGGCTTTTTATACAGATTGTTGGGCGCATGCACCGTCTACATCGCGACCAACGCCGGGGTCTTCGACCGCGCCGACGTAACAATAACCATGCGCCGGGCCGACGCCGACCGCTTTTATTCCGCCGTAAAGGGCTCTCGCGAGAAAAGCCTTAACTACTCTATCTCGCCTAATAAGCTTCGGCTTATCCTCTTCTCGCTGCTGTTTTCGTCGGCGCTCTCGGGGGTTTTGATAATCGTCGCCCTTCTTCTTGAGACCGGCGAGGTCTTCGACCGCCAGATCGAAGCGCGGATACTTCTCGACACATTAACCGAGGCGGTAAATCGGGTCGCGATCTACCTTCCGCCGATAATTTCGCTTATAATAATCGTTTTGGTCGGCGCTTGGGCGATGTCGTTTATAAACAACCTGTTCATCTATTGGGGCTTCGTTCTGACTAAATGTTCCGACAGTTTATACGTCAAAAGCGGGCTTTTCGCCCGGAATCGCCACATAATGCTCCGCTCGAAGATAAATTATATCGACATCAAGCAGAGCTTTTTAAGCAAAGTCTTCAACGTCAGCTCGCTGCATGTAAGCTGCTCCGGCTATGGGACCAAAAGCCGCAACGAAACCTCGGTCGTCCTGCCGATAACCACGAGAAAAGAGGTCAACGGCGCGATAAAAGAGGTCTTCCCCGAATATCCCCACCCGAAGGTAGAGATAAAAAGCGACCCGAGGTGCTACGGCGGGTTCTATCTTCTGCCGATAGTTTTCGCGATACTCCCGGCGGCGGGCTTTGCGCTAAGCTATTATTTCCTCCCCGACTGGTACGTCGTCGTCTACCCCGCCGTCGCGATAACTATGATCCCCGCGATATGGCTTGCGCTTTGCAACACCCTTTCGATGTTTATCACCGGCCTCGGAATGAGCGGCGACTGCCTTACGATGAGGTATTCAAAGATGTTCACCTTCCATACGATAGTCGCCCCGAAAGAGAGGATCGCGAAGGTGGTAATCCGCCAGTCGCCCTTCCAGCGGATAGGCGGCGCCTGCTCGGTGATCATCTACACCAATTCGGACAGCGCCTCGCGGCACTATATCTACGGCCTGCGGCTCGACCGCGCCCTCGCCTTCTTCGAGCGCAACGGCTTCGACCTGTATTATTCCGAAAACCCGAGATAGAAAGTCAGAAAACAGAAATCAGAGGTCAGAAATCAGACGCCTATATTCTGACAATCCGACAATCCGATCTCTGTTTTCTTTGTTTTTTGGTTGACAACCGCCGTTTCCTGTGATACAATAGATAAAATTTACGCAAAAAGACGACGATTCAACAAAAAGGAGGAAAAACTATGCTTGAAACCAACGAAAACATTAAGTTCGGCAAAGAGGGGCTGACCTTCGACGACGTTCTTCTGATCCCGGCGGAGTCCGACGTCACCCCGAACATGGTAAACCTCGGCACTAAACTCGCGAAAAACCTCGAGCTCAATATCCCGATAATGACCTCGGCGATGGACACCGTCACCGAATCGAAGATGGCGATAGCCGTAGCGAGAGAGGGCGGAATAGGGATAATCCACAAAAATATGACCATCGAGCGCCAGGCAGACGAAGTCGACCGCGTTAAGCGCTCGCAAAACGGCGTTATCGGCAACCCGTTCTATCTTTCGGCCAACCACCTTGTCGCCGACGCCGACGAGCTTATGGCGAAATACCGCATCTCCGGCGTTCCGATAGTCGGCGACGACGGCCGCCTTTGCGGGATCATCACCAACCGCGACATGCGCTTTGTGACCGACTTCTCTATGAAAATAAGCGAGGTCATGACCAAAGACAATCTCGTCACCGCGCCGGAGGGCACCACCCTTTCGGAAGCGCAGGATATCTTAAGAAAATACAAGATCGAAAAGCTTCCGCTTATCGACGGCGACGGCAGGCTTAAGGGCCTCATCACCATAAAAGACATCGAAAAAGCGGTCAAATACCCCAACAGCGCGCGCGACGCGCAGGGCAGGCTTGTTGTCGGCGCGGCTATCGGCGTTACCGACGACGTTTTAGACCGCGCGGGCGCCCTTGTCGAAGCGCAGGTCGACTGTCTGGTTCTCGACTCTGCCCACGGCCACTCGAAGAACATCATAAGCTGCCTCGAAAAGGTAAAGAACAAATTCCCCGATACCGTTGTCATCGCGGGCAACGTCGCGACGGCGGAGGGCACCGAGGCGCTTATAAAAGCCGGCGCCGACTGCGTTAAAGTCGGTATCGGCCCGGGCTCGATCTGCACCACCCGCGTTATCGCGGGCGTAGGAGTTCCGCAGATAACGGCCGTTTACGACGCGGCCTGCATGGCCGAAAAATACGGCGTTCCGATTATCGCCGACGGCGGAATAAAATATTCGGGCGATATAGTAAAAGCGCTCGCTGCGGGCGGAAGCTGCGTAATGCTCGGCTCGCTTTTGGCGGGCTGCGAAGAGGCCCCCGGCGAGGTCGAGATATATCAGGGCCGCTCGTTTAAAGTCTATCGCGGAATGGGAAGCCTTGGCGCGATGGCCGCCGGCTCGAAGGACAGATACTTCCAGACCGGCTCGAAAAAGCTCGTACCCGAAGGGGTCGAGGGCCGCGTGCCTTATAAGGGAGCGCTTTCCGACACCGTCTTCCAGCTCTGCGGCGGAATCAGAAGCGGCATGGGCTACTGCGGCTGCCACACTATCCCCGAGCTTCATGAGAAGACGAGGTTCGTAAGGATCACCGGCGCGGGCCTTAAAGAAAGCCACCCGCACGATATCTACATCACCAAGGAAGCCCCGAACTACTCTACACAGGTTTAAATCAAAATCGCGTAAAAAACCGCCTCTCCGACTAAAGAGAGGCGGTAATTTTTGTTTTATTTGAGCTTCGCGGAGTCTTTTGCGCGCTGAACGTTTGAAAGGGTCTTTTTTCTAAGCCTTATGTTTTTCGGCGTGACCTCGACGAGCTCGTCGTCGGCGATAAATTCAAGGCTGTCTTCAAGGCTTAAAATTCTCGGCGGAATAAGCCTAAGCGCGTCGTCCGAGCCGCTCGCGCGGGTGTTTGTAAGGTGTTTTTTCTTGCAGACGTTTACCACAAGATCGCCCGGCTTCGGCGATACGCCGACTATCATTCCCTCATAGACCGGGACCCCTGCGCCGATGAAAAGCGCGCCGCGCTCTTGGGCGTTATAAAGGCCGTAGGTAACCGCCTCGCCCGATTCAAAAGCAACCAGTGAGCCCGAGGTTCTCCTCGGGATATCCCCCTTATAGGGCTCGTAGTCGTGGAAGACCGAGCTCATGATCCCCTCGCCCTTGGTGTCGGTCAAAAATTCGTTGCGATAGCCGAAAAGCCCCCTTGCCGGAACGTGGAAGACCACCCTCATTCGCGAGCCCATCGGGGTCATCGAAACCATCTCGCCCTTGCGGGTGCCCATCTTTTCCATAACCGCGCCGACCGAAGCCTCTGGAACGTCTACCACAAGCTCTTCGATAGGCTCGCAAAGCTTGCCGTCGACTTCTTTATAGAGAACCCTCGGGGTAGAGACCCCCATCTCATAGCCCTCGCGGCGCATGTTTTCGATAAGTATCGAAAGGTGCATCTCGCCCCTTCCCGCGACCTTGAACGAGTCGGTCGAGTCGGTCTCGGATACCCGCAGGGAGACGTCTTTTAAAAGCTCGCGGAAGAGCCTTTCGCGCAGGTGGCGCGAGGTCACGAATTTGCCCTCTTTTCCCGCAAAAGGCGAGTCGTTGACCGAAAACGTCATCTCGACGGTCGGCTCGCTTATTTTAACAAAGGGCAGCGGCTCGAAGTTCTGCCAGTCGCAGATAGTGTCGCCTATCGTGATGTTCTCGATCCCGCTTATGCATACGATATCGCCGACGGAAGCCGTCTCAGCGGGGGTGCGCTCAAGGCCGTCGATTTGGTAGAGGGTGACCACCTTTCCGCGGTATTCTTTTTTAGAGTGAAGATAGTCGCCGATCATAACCTCTTGGTTGACCTTTACCGAGCCGCGCTCGATCTTTCCGATCGCGATTCGGCCGACGTATTCGTTGTAGTCGATCGAGCTGACGAGCATCTGAAGCGGCTTATCCGGCTCGCCCTCCGGCGCGGGGATATATTCCAGAATTTTGTCGAACAGCGGGATAAGGTCGGTCCCCGCGACGTTTTCGTCGAGCGAGGCTGTGCCGTCCCGCCCCGAGCAGAAGAGTATCGGCGAATCGAGCTGCTCGTCTGTCGCGCCAAGGTCCATCAAAAGCTCGTAACATTCGTCGATAACCTCGGCGATACGGGCGTCGGGGCGGTCGATTTTATTGATGACGATTATAACGCGGTGCCCAAGCTCGAGCGCATGCTGCAAGACGAACCTCGTCTGGGGCATAGGCCCCTCGGCGGCGTCGACCAAAAGGATTACGCCGTCGACCATTTTGAGTATTCTCTCGACCTCTCCGCCGAAGTCGGCGTGGCCGGGGGTGTCGACTATATTGATCTTGACGTCTTTATAAACGACCGAGGTGTTCTTCGCAAGAATGGTGATACCGCGCTCGCGCTCGATGTCGTTAGAGTCCATGACCCGCTCGTTGACTACCTGGTTCTGCCTGAATGTTCCGCTCTGCTTTAACATTCCGTCGACGAGGGTGGTCTTCCCGTGGTCGACATGGGCGATTATCGCGACGTTTCTTAAATCGTTTCTTACCAATTTTATCTCCCCTTGAATAAGATTCGCAATTTACCAAAATAGTATTATACTATCGCAAAAACCGCAAATCAATAGGGATTTTCAACAGAAGTATCGCCCCCGCAAACCGCGATTTTCGGTAAAAATAAAAACAAGGCGCCTTGTTCCGGCGAAGCCCCGCCCGCCCCGGGGGGGGCGGGCGTTCGGCGCCGCAGGCGCCGAATTAAGGCCGCGGGCGAAGGCCCGCGGCCTTCGGGCTTCGCCCCGCGCAAAAGCTTCCGCGCCGACTATCTTTCATAAAGGAGCCCGCCCCTCAAGGCGCGCTCCGCAAACCGTGCCGCCCCTCAAGGCGCTTACGCACAAAAAAACCCCGCGCTTTCGCGCAGGGCTTTTCGTTTTTGCCTTTAGATTACTCGGCGGCAGGAACTTCTTCTTCGGTTACTTTGTAGTAGGAAGAACCGTTGCCCGCGATAACGTCGAGGTCGGCCATCTGAGAGATGGCGTCGTCGTTGGCGAGATAGCCGAAGCAGTTCTCGATGGTAGCACCGCCGTCGGGAGTGAAGTCTAATACATAGGAGTTATCCTCGGGTTCGCCGTTGACGAATACCTCGAAGGTTCCGGTAACCTTGTCTTCAACTTCAAAGAGGGTTCTGGTGACGGTAAGGGTTCCGGTAGCGGATTTCTCATCGTAAGAGTTGATCTCGATGGTATAGGTGCCGGACTCGGTGGCGTATTTGCCGCTGGGAGCGACGATGGTCTCGCCGCAGGCGGTCAATACGACCATGGCCATGACAAGAACAAGAGCCAATGAAATGATTTTTTTCATAATAAATTATCCCCCGATAGAAATAATAGTCGATTTTGCTAATCGCTAACTTATTATAAACCAACAAAAAATACTTGTCAATAAATTATTGAGCGCCTCATCGCAACATTGTGATAAATGCACAGTTTTTTGCTCTTGTTTTGGGCGTTTTTTCGGTGAAAATCTGTCAAATAAGGTCAAAATTGCCTCTCGCCGCCTTTCGACATCAACTGCGCGCCGAATAAGCTATCTTTATTTCAAAGACTCGCCCGAAGAAGCCGTTACGAAATGGCGGATTATGTTTCTTCTTGTGACTATCCCGATATACGCTCCGTCGTCGTCGGTGACCGGGACGAAGTTTTGGTTCATCGCAAGGCGGATAAGCTCGTCGCGGCCGGCGGTTATTCTTACGGATTTATAAGGCCGCTCGCGGTCGCGCTCCAAAACGTCTTTAAGCTTAAGGCCCTCGGCGTTCTGCATCGAAACTCCCCTGCCGTCGTCAAGATCGAGCATATACCACAAAAAATCCCCCTCGCCGACTACGTTTATATATTTTCCGTCCCTCGAAATAACCGGTATCCGGGTATATCCCCTTGCGCGCATCTTTTCAAGCGCCTGGCGAAGGGTATAGTCGTCGTAAAGATAAGCGGTCTCGCTTTTGGGTATCAAAAAATAAGCAATATTCATAGTTCACCTTTTATCAATTAGTTCCGAGGTATTCCTCGAGGCACAGCCCCGAATCCATCACCGTTTTTGCGTAATCGACGCCGACGTATCTGTAATGCCACGGCTCGTAGATATAGCCTGTGATATCCTCTTTTCCCTTCGGATATCTCAAAATAAACCCATAGTCCGCGCAGTGGTTAATAAGCCAGTCGAACTCCTTCGTCTCTTCAAACTCCTCGTATGTATCCCAGTGGTTTCGGTCGATGATGTCTACCGCGAGGCCGGCGTTGTGCTCGCTTCCGCCCGCCGGGGCGATGTTTATCGAAACGTCGTATACCGCCTCTTCATAGGTCATTCCGTCCTCTTCCATCCTCGACTTTACGTTGCGGTCGATAAGGTTTTGCTGATATTTTATCGTCCTGTAAGCCGAAAGGACCTTAAGGTCGATCCCGTCCGCCTCGGCCGCCGCGATCATCTTTTTGCACCAATACGCCGCAGTCGCCTCAAGCTCGTAGCTTCCCTGAACATAGTCCGTCTCGATCGCATAGTCGTCCGGAAGAAGAATTTCTTTGTTGACGATGAAGAAATAGTCGCTTTCTGACGAGAAGTAGTAATCCTCCGGCAAAACCGGCTTTTCGATGTCCGCCTCCGGCCTCTCCGCCGAAAGATATTCCCCAAAGGCGCAGGCCCTTCCGCCGTTATAGTTTAAAACATACCAGCTTCCGTCCGGGGTTATCCCGACAACCTCGGCCTCGTCGCCGATATTAAGCTGGCCGACTACCTTCGCTTCGGTAGAGGGGTATTCGCGAACGTTAAGGGTGTCGGTCGCGAACATAACCGTCGAAAGCGGTTCAAAAACAAAGTCGCGCGGGTCTGTTGCAGTCAAAGAGGTCTCCTCCGTAGGGGCGGTTTCGGGTTCGGTTGTCGCGGCGGTGTCGTCGGTCGGCGGAAGAGTCTCGCTCTCGGGCGCGGTGTCCGCCGAGGTCGGCAAGGTCTGCGGAAGGTCCCCGCTCGAGATAGGGGGCTTTTCGCCGCCGGCGCACCCCGCCAAAAGCGCAGCGGCCGCCAAAGCCGCCGCAAGGCGGGAAGAATATTTAGGGTGCATTTTCGTCACGTCCTTATCAGTTTATTAAAAATCCGGAAAAATAGAAGTCGAAACGGCGCGATTTTCTTAACCGCGACTATAATATCATATTTTTCACGGTTTTTCAATAACAACGCGATTAAGATTCGGTTACAATGCGGTAAAATTTAAAGAAAAGAGTGATAATTTTGAAAAATCCACAAAAGCGGCTTGCAAATTTCGCCGCCGGCGCGATGACCGCGCTCGCGTTTTTCATCGCGATAACCCTTATCGGCGGCGAGCTTATAACCCTCCCCGATTCGGGCTACTGCCGAGGCCTCGCGGTGATCTCGGCAAGGCTTAACTTCGTCTCGCTAAAATCCGAAGCCCCCGAGCCCGAGCCGGAAGAGCCGCAGAATCGGCCGGCAAAGATAAACCCCAAGCTTGCGAGCGAGCTTATAAGGCTTTCGGGCTTCGGCGGGGCCGACCTTGACGCCGCGCCGAACGAGCTTGAATCGGACGAGCCCGAGCCGGAGAGCGGCGAGCTTTTATATCCCGAGAGCATCGAGAAAAAGGACGGCAAAATAGTCCGCAAAACCTATACATACCGTCCGTCGACCACCTTTTTAGAGCTTCCGAACGGCGGGCTTTTAAGGAACTGCACCGATATCGACCCGGAGTATCTTTTGGAACAGGCCGCGAAGGAGCCGGATTTTTCGGTCGACTTGTCCGCAGGGCCGCTTGTTCTGATTATGCACACCCACACCACCGAGAGCTACGAGCCCTATATCCGCGACTTCTACGATTCTTCCTTTTCCTCGCGAACCACCGACCTTGAAAAGAGCGTAGCGGCGGTCGGCGGAAAAATCGCCGAACAGCTTAAGGCCGCGGGGATAGGGGTTATCCACGACGAGACCGTCCACGACTACCCGCAGTATACCGGGGCATACGACCGCAGCGCGAAGACGGTCGAGGAATATCTTAAAAAATACCCGAGCATTAAAATCGTAATCGACGTTCACCGCGACGCGATCGAAGAAGATTCGGTCAGATATGCCCCCGCGGTTGAAATCGACGGAAAGAGCGCCGCGCAGGTAATGATAATCTGCGGGTGCACGAATGTCCCGCAGTATAGGTATAATCTTCGGGTCGCGGCAAGGCTTCAGTCGGCGATGGAGACCGACTGGCCGGGGCTTACCCGCCCGATACTCTTCGACGAGCGGAACTATAACCAAGAGATGACCCACGGCTCGTTTTTGATCGAAATGGGCTCAAGCGCCAACTCTCTCGACGAGGCGCTTTACAGCGGCGAACTCGTCGGAAAGAGCCTCGCGGGGGTAATTCTCAATATGAAATAAAGCAAAAGCGCGTGGTCTTTCGGCTGCGCGCAAATTTTTCTTGCATTTTTCGGAGATGTGTGTTATTATTTTTTTGCGGCGAGGGATGTGGCCTTCCTTCGGAAAGGAGGAGGTCATGGATTATACGATTCTTCTTTTAATACTTATCCTTTTGATAATCGTTATTATAAAGAAATAACCGCCCCCGGTTAAACAGTAAAGGCGCGGCATCTCTTCAAACACTTATAATAGAGGGATAGCCCACCTGTCTGGCAACAGGTTCCCTCGCTGTATTTTATTATACCACGATTTTTCGTTTTGTCAATACCTCTCGGCTGTTTTGAGCAGATGGATTCAAAAAGAAATAACCGCTAACCGAAGCGGTAAGCGGAAATTCCAACCATATTAGTTATTCGGAACGACTGCCCGCGGTAAAGGAAGCCGTGCTTCTATTATAGTTTAAAATTTAAAATTTGTCAACACTATTGCGCGGGGGGGCTTTTGTTCCGCACGCAGTGTTCACAAAATTTAAATATGTCACCGAAGGTGACGCCTTAAAGTCTGATTTCTGACTTCTAACTTCTAACTTCTTGATGCGGCCCGAAGGCCGCATCATGGGCCTTGCCCGAAAACAAGTATATTTTATTTCGGAGGACATAAATATGAAAGCGGTAATATCTGTCATCGGAAAAGACGCCGTCGGGATTCTCGCGAAGGTTTCGGCGATGTGCGCGGAATACAACGCCAACGTAACCGAAGTCACTCAGTCGGTTCTTCAGGACGTTTTTGCGATGGTCATGCTCGTGGACATCACAAAGCTCTCGATCCCTCTGGCCGAGCTTTCGGACAGAATGAAGGACCTCGGAAGCTCGCTCGGGCTCTCGATCTACGTTATGCACGAAGATATCTTCAATTCGATGCACCATATCTGAGATAAAGAGGGAAAGTATGTTAAACATAACCGACATATTGGAAACAATAAGAATGATCCAAGACGAGTGCCTCGACATCAGAACGATAACGATGGGCATTTCGCTTTTGGACTGTATCGACAGCGACATCGACAAAGCCTGCGAAAAGGTCTATAAAAAGATAACCTCTTGCGCGAAAGACCTCGTCAAGGTCGGCGAAGAGATCGAAAAGGAATACGGCATACCTATTATAAATAAGCGCATCTCCGTGACCCCGATCGCGATGATCTCGGCGGCATGCCACGAAAGCCCGGTAAAGTTCGCTCTGACTATGGACCGCGCGGCCGAGGCGGTGGGGGTAAACCTCATCGGCGGATATTCCGCGCTCGTCCAAAAGGGCTTCTCGGCCGGCGATAAAGAGCTTATCGAGTCGATTCCCGAGGCCCTTTCAAAGACCTCGCGGGTCTGCTCCTCGGTAAACGTCGGCTCGACAAAAACCGGCATAAATCTCGAAGCCTGCAAGCTTATGGGCAGAATCGTCCGCGAGACTGCCGAGGCCACCGTCGACTCCGACTGTTTCGGCGCGGCAAAGCTTGTCGTCTTCTGCAACGCCGTCGACGACAACCCGTTTATGGCGGGGGCTTACCACGGCGTCGGCGAGCCCGACTGCATCATAAACGTCGGCGTTTCGGGGCCGGGGGTGGTTCGCGCGGCCCTCTCAAAGCGCCCTTCGGCGAACATTAACGAAGTCTGCGACATTATAAAGACCACCGCGTATAAAATCACCCGCGTGGGCCAGCTCGTCGGCGTAACCGCTTCGGAGCGCCTCGGGGTTCCGTTTGGGATAGTCGACCTCTCTTTGGCGCCGACCCCGGCAGTCGGCGATTCGGTCGCGCACATTCTCGAAGAAATAGGGCTCGAACAATGCGGCGCCCCCGGAACTACCGCCTGTCTCGCTCTTTTAAACGACGCCGTCAAAAAGGGCGGAGTTATGGCCTGCTCGTCGGTCGGCGGGCTTTCGGGCGCGTTTATCCCGGTCTCGGAGGACGCCGGAATGATCGCCGACGCCAAGAGCGGCTCGCTGACTATTGAAAAATTAGAGGCGATGACCGCGGTCTGCTCGGTCGGGCTGGATATGATAGCAATACCCGGCGACACCACCGCCGACGCCATCGCCGGCATAATCGCGGACGAAGCGGCGATCGGAATGATAAACTCAAAGACCACCGCCGTGAGGGTGATCCCCGCCATCGGCAAAAAGGACGGCGAAGAGCTTGATTGGGGCGGCCTTTTCGGCCACGCGCCGATAATGAAGGTCAACAAAATGTCCCCCTCAAAGTTCATAAACCGCGGCGGGCAGATCCCCGCCCCGCTGCACAGCCTTAAAAATTAGAAGACAGAAATCAGAGAGCAGAAATCGGAAGTTAAAAGGATAGAAAGAGCGCAATCGCACAAACTGCCGAAAACAACTTCTGTTCTCTGACGATCTGCTCTCTGTCAGTCTGAAAAAAGCAGCCTTTCGGCTGCTTTTTTTACGCTTTCGCGCGTATTCTCGTCTTCGCGTATTCGAGAACCCGCACTATGACCGTGCTCAAAAGAATGTTCACAGGCGTTTCTACGAGGAAGTTCAGCCCGGTCAGCCCGAAGAACAGGTAGACGACGATGTTGTCATACCCCGCGCCGGCCGCCCATTCGCGGATCGTGCCCAAGAAGAACACCACGCAGCCGAGCAAGAACAGCGCTTTGTTTACGATCTGCGCGGCAAGGGCCGCCGCCACCGCCGCAAGCCAGACGCTGCGCTTTTCAAGAGGGCGATAAACCAGCGCCGCCGCGACTCCCGCAAGAGTCCCCTTAAGTATAACCGTGATGACCGTTCCGGCGGGGTTTATCGTCATAAACGCCGCAGAGTCGGTAAACAAAACCACAACGCTGAATACAAACCCGAGCCATGCCCCGGCTTTGACCCCATATAGCGCCGCGCCGACTACTATCGGAACGATTACCAGCGCCACGCTGAATGTCCCGAGCCTTATCCCGACCGCCATCGCCTGCATAACCACGACTATCGCCGTTAAAATCCCCATAAACGACAGCATTAAGACTTTTTCTTCCGATTTTTTCATTTATATTCCTCCCGATTATATATTATAGAATCCCTTGTTAAGCTTATATATTTCGTAAAGTCCGTCCAGCAAAAGCCGGTCGTCTTTGATTATTCCCTCGGTCCTGCAATAGCGGACTACCAAACCCGCAAGGCCGCCGGTCGCGACGACTTTTGCGTTTTCGCCGATCCGCTCTTTAAACCGCGATATCATTCCGTCCATCATACAGGCGCTGCCGATAAGAGACCCCGCCCGCATACATTCCGCCGTGTCAAGGCTTATCGGCGAAACCTCTTCGCCCTCCGGCGAGACGTCGCTTAAAAGCGCGGCCGAAGAGCTTAGCGCCCGCAGCGAGATCATAACCCCCGGGATTATCGAGCCGCCGATGAAAACGCCGTCTTTGTCTATCGCCGAGACGGTCGTGGCCGTCCCGAAGTCGAATATAACAAGCGGAGCGCCGTATTTTTTAATTCCGCCGACCGCCCCGCAGACGAGATCCGCGCCGATATCCTCCGGCTTAAGGCCCTTGACCTTAAGTCCGCAGTCGGTGCCCTTTCCGACTATAAGAGGTTCGACCCCGAATAAAAGCCTTGCCGCCCCCGAAAGCGAGCGAACCAGCGCCGGAACGACGGTCGAGATTATCGAGCCGCCGACCGAGCCCCGCTTCACGCCGTATAGATCTAAAATCGCGGCGATCTGCCCCGCATATTGGTCGGAGGTCATAAGCGGGTCGGAGAGTATCCTCGCGGTAAAACAAAGCTCGCCCCTGCCGTCGAAAACGCCCAAGACGATATTCGTGTTGCCCGCGTCGATCGCAAAAACCGTGTCGCTCACCCCCCGCGAAAAAGCTTGATTTTGCTTTGCTTTGTGTATTATAATACGCCGCTCTGCGGGAATCAAGACCGCCGCGCCAATTTCGTAGCCATACACAATTTTTGCACAAAACGCCCCCTCTTTTGTGTACTTTTTAGTAACCGTTATGCAATAATATGTATAAATATTCATAGTCGACGAATATATCGCGCGAAAAATGTAAGATTTTGCAAAACCCAAAAAGCGGCCAAGGGCGGGTTTTGCCCCGCCCGAGACCATATAATATACCCGTATGAGGATGTCAGTGTGAATTGCCGTTGGTGGCGCCGTCGCCGGTCGGCCTGCCCGCGCCCGATTCGGCGTTGTTTTCGGCTTCGGCCCCGCCGTTTTCGCCCGAGGACATATCGTCGCCCATATCTTCGATGTCGTCGCCAAGGTCTTCGGCGCCCTGTTCAAGGTCGTCCATCCCCTGTTCGAGGCCGCTTTCAAGGTGGTCCATGCCGTCCTCCAAGACTCCGTCGGTATCGGTTGTCTGGCTGACTTCGCCGTCCGGGTCGGCGCTGTACGAGCCGTTGTCGCTTCCGGCCGAGGGGGTGGTCGCGGTTGTGCCGAGGGTGGTTCCGGTGCCCGGCTTGCGATAAGCGTCGTCTTTTCCGCAGGCGGCAAGAGTCAGCGCAAGGGCCGCCGCGCACAGGATCAAAGCGAATATTTTTTTCATTATAACTTATCCTTTCGGTTTAAAATAAAGCCCGAGCCCTTTGGGGCGCGAGTCAAGAAAACGAGACCGAGGGATCTTATTTTCAAAAGCTCGCCGCCCCGTTTTGCTCGGGATTATTATGGCGGGTTTTTCTGCGTGTTATTCATTTTTACAAAAATAAATAAAAACGAAAAAATAATGTCTTGACAAACTCTGCGCCGTCTGATATAATGTTAAGGCTGTCTTAAAGGCACGAGCCATTAGCTCAGTTGGCAGAGCATTTGACTTTTAATCAAAGGGTCTGGAGTTCGAATCTCCAATGGCTCACCACGGCGTCGCAAGCTACGTATCGCTCGCGGCGCTTTCTTCATGCTTCGCATTTGAAATCGCCGCTTCACTCATTCCGCTGCTCCGCCTCTTCCCCAAAAATGCTTTCGCATTTTCGGGGGCCCCTTTTTTCGCGGACTACGTATCGTTCGCGGCGCCAAACGGGGCGTTAAAACTTGCTTTTCGGGCTTCGCGGGCATATATGCCCGCCCACTCGCCCTCAAAGAGTTTTAATCGCGCCGCTGGGCTGACTATGTCGGGCGAAGGCGGCAGTCTGCGAAGCAGACCCGAGACGAAGTCGAGGCGACTTCGCAGAGGCGTCGTGCCGGCAGTAACACATCGAACTCTGTTTCGGCGACGCCTTTTTGGCTTTGGCTGCGCCGCCGGTTTAACAACTTTGCAACGTTTACATCTATCCCGCAATAGCGGGATTTTTTATTTTGCGCTTTTGAAATCCCCGCTTTGCTCGCTCCGGCTTTTCCCCACAAAGCTGCGCTTTGCGGGGGCCCCTATTTTGGCAAGCCCTTGTGGCTTCGCTTGACGGAAAGATGCGATTAAAACTCTTTGAGCCGACCGAGGCAATCCTTTACGCCGAGGGAAGGCGAAAAGATAGTTTTAACGCTTCTTTTGATGCCGCTCCTTTTCCCCAAAACGCAAGCGTTTTGGGGGCCCCATATTTTTGCGGACTACGTATCGTTCGCGGCGGCATTTTCACGCTTGCGCGCTCAATGCTGCCGCTCATTCACTCCGTCGCTCCGGCTTTTCCCAAAGATGCAAAAAAGATAGGAAAATGTCAAATAATCCCACCCTCGGCCGCCCGCTGTAAAAAGGAGCTCGGCTGCGCCGAGTGCTATTTTTAGTCTCCCCACCCCTCTCGCTTCGCTCGCGCCCCCGCCCCTTGAGGGGCGGGGGCTGCGCTTTTTCATACTTTCACTAAAAGCTTTATGGGGGTGGGGTGCAAGCGACGCCCAAAACTTTGTAATAAAGATCTTGTTTGTCAGCGTCGCTGCGAGTCCGCCTTCGGCGGTCTCCCAAAATGGGCGGAGCGGTTAAAAATAGCATACCCCCGAACGAGCAGTTAGCGAGTTCGCGGGTATACCTTTTTGCAATGGGCGGACGCCTGTGTGCCTGATTTTCCATTTTTCTCTGTACTGTCCAAACGTTTTGAAACATCGCTCTCGCCCTGTTTTCTTCCAGCGCTCTTTTCCTTTACCCCCTCCCCGCGGGAGGGGGCAGGGGGTGGCGCCTAAAATCGTATGAGCGAAGCGAATTCCTTTTAAGTGCGGGAAGGCGGGCGGGAAGCATCTATTTTCGACTCTGTTCTGTCAAGCGCTTAAAATTACCCTCGGCTTCGCCGAGTTCCTTTTTATAGAGGGCTTGGCGGCTTGGGGTGGGTTAATCTCTTTTTAAGTTAGACTGGTAGGACAAGCGGCTCTTAAAATAGTATTCGCGAAGCGAATTCCTTTTAACAGCGGGAGGCCGTGGGCGGGACAAAATCATCAGAGTTCCGCCTCCGCTTTGGGCGGCTAAAAATAGTATGAGCGAAGCGAATACCTTTTAAGCGCGGGAGGCTGCGGGTGGGGAAATATATCTCGCTTCTAATTTTAAACCAAGGGGCCTGCATGCCTGCTTCTCCATTTTCTCCGTACTGTCCGACCGCCCTTCGCACTCCCTACGCGCACATTTTCGCTCTCCTTCTCCCCGTCTCTATCCACGCGCTCCCCAAAATCTCCGCCTCGTATCTGCTCTCCTGCCCTCTGAAAGGATTGATGTTCCCATGCGTTGCCCCAAGGTCGCCGCGCAGGCGCGCCGGGAAAATCACGTCCCGCCCGAAGCGCAGCCGCAGCTCGTCCGATACCTCCGAAAGCCGCTCCTCCCGGTCAAGCCCTATCGGGTCGCAAAAAAGACTGCTCTGCTTTGAAATTTCCGCCGGAAGAAGGTTTATCGCCCTTATCCCCAGCGCCCGAATCGGCAGGCGCCGGTCGAACCTCGCCTTAAAAAGCCTAAAGCCGGTCTTCGCAAAGGTCGGCGCCGAGCATAGCGGACAGTCGGCCGCGATCTGAAATTCGCGGTATTTAAGGTCGTTTGTTTTTATCCCGACCGCGACCCCGCCCGCGCAAAGCCCCTCTCGTCTAAGTCTTCGCGTAACGTCTTCAGAAAGCGAAAGCAGCGTTTTTTTGACTTCCTCGTCGCTCTCAATATCCCTCGGCAGCGTGGTCGAACTCCCCACCGACTTCACCTCTCTGCGGTAATTCTGCTCTTTGACCGCGTCGTCGTCGTATCCGTTTACCGCCCGCCAAAGCCCTATTCCCGCCTTTCCGAGATGCCTAACCAAAACCTCCGGGTCGGTCTTCGCAAGGTCGCCGAGCGTTCTGATTCTAAGCTTTGAAAGCTTCGCAAAGGTCGAGGGCCCGACTCCGATTATCTCGTCCACCGCGAGCGGATAGATCTTTTCTTTAAAGCCCTCCTTCGGAATGACCGTGACCGCGTCCGGCTTTTTCATATCCGAGCCGAGCTTCGCCAAAACCTTCGTAAAGCTTACGCCGACGGATATCGTAAGCCCGGTTTCGGCCTTGACCGTCTCCCTTATCCTGTTCGCGATCTCCTCCGAGCTTCCGAATAAAAGGTGCGATCCGGTAACGTCAAGCCAACATTCGTCCATTCCGAACGGCTCGACCATATCGGTAAACCGCTGATATATCTCCCTTACCTGCCTCGAAAATTCGGCGTAGCGCTCCATTCTCGGGTGGACTATAACCAGCCCGGGGCATTTTCTCGTCGCCTCGAATACCGTGTCGCCGGTCTTGATCCCAAAGGCTTTGGCCTCATAGTTTTTCGCCAAAACTATTCCCGTCCTCGTCTCAACCCTTCCGCAGACCGCCACCGGCTTCCCTAAAAGCGAGGGGTCGTCTCTACATTCCACCGAGGCGTAAAAGTTGTTTAAATCGCAGTGAAGTATGTCGCTCATAATCTTATCCTCCTAAAGAATATATGTTCTATTCATAGTATAGCACAAATGTTCGCACTTGTAAAGAGGAAATTTTTATAAACGAGTCCGTTTTTTTGTACGCCGGCGGGCTTTCGGCCGATTCGGCCGGTTTTCTCGGTGTTTTTTCGATGGTTTCGCCGACTTTAAAATTGCGCAAAAAGCTAAAAATCCTCTTTACAAATCGCGAAAAGCGTGTTAATATATAGGGTGCAAAGTTATGCGGGATACCATAACGATTTCTGCTAACCAATATTTATAAGGAGGACGTTTGATTCATGGCAAGAAAAATGAAAACCATGGACGGCAACAACGCCGCGGCGTGGGCATCCTACCCGTTTACCGAAGTTGCCGCCATCTATCCCATCACCCCTTCTTCCGTAATGGCGGAAGTTACCGACGCTTGGTCGGCCAAGGGGCAGACCAACCTCTTCGGAACCCCGGTTAAGATTGCGGAAATGCAGTCCGAAGCCGGCGCCGCCGGCGCGGTCCACGGTTCGCTTTCCGCGGGCGCACTGACCACGACCTTTACCGCTTCGCAGGGTCTTCTTCTGATGATCCCGAATATGTACAAGATCGCGGGCGAGCTTTTGCCCAACGTTATCCACGTTTCGGCAAGATGCGTAGCCTCCCACGCTCTTAACATTTTCGGCGACCATTCCGACATTTACGCCTGCCGCCAGACCGGCTATGCGATGCTCTGCTCGACCGACCCGCAAGAGGTTATGGACCTCGGCACCGTCGCCCACCTTGCGACCATTAAATCGAGGGTTCCTTTCCTCCACTTCTTCGACGGATTCAGAACCTCTCACGAGATTCAGAAGATCGAGACTTGGGACAAGAAGGACATTGAGGAAATGATCGACTGGGACGCCGTACAGGCATTCCGCGACCGCTCCATCAACCCCGAGCACCCGGTTCTTCGCGGCTCTGCCCAGAACCCCGACATCTTCTTCCAGGCTCGCGAAGCCTGCAACACCTACTACGACGCCGTCCCCGAAGTAGTCGAGCATTATATGGACGTCGTCAACAAGAGAATCGGCACCAACTATCAGCTCTTCAACTACTACGGCGCTCCCGACGCCGAGCATATCATCGTCGCGATGGGCTCGGTTTGCGACACTATCGAAGAGACTGTCGACTACCTCAACGCCAAGGGCGGTAAGTTCGGCCTCGTAAAGGTAAGACTTTACAGACCTTTCCGCGCCGACAAGCTTCTTGCCGCTATTCCGAAGACCGTAAAACACATCTCTGTTCTTGACAGGACCAAAGAGCCCGGCTCTTTGGGCGAGCCCCTTTATCTCGACGTTGTCGCCGCGCTTAAAGGCACCGAGCTCGAGAGCGTTCCGGTTTCAAGCGGCCGCTACGGCCTCGGATCCAAAGACACCACCCCCGACCAGATCAAGGCCGTGTTCGACAATTGCCACTGCAAAGAGGGTTACAAGCCCCGCTTCACCATCGGCATCAACGACGACGTCACCAACCTCTCCCTTCCCACCGAGGGCGCGCTCGATTCCGCCCCGGCAGGAACCGTCTCCTGCAAGTTCTGGGGCCTCGGGTCTGACGGCACCGTCGGCGCAAACAAAAACTCCATCAAGATCATCGGCGACCACACCGACAAGTATGTTCAGGCCTACTTCAGCTACGACTCCAAGAAGTCGGGCGGCGTAACCGTATCTCACCTTAGATTCGGCGACACCCCGATCAAGTCGACCTATCTTATAAACAGGGCCGACTTCGTCGCCTGCCACAACGAGTCGTACATCACCAAGTATGACATGGTTCAGGACGTCAAGCCGGGCGGAACCTTCCTTCTCAACTGCCAGTGGACGCCGGAGGAGCTCGAGGAGAGACTCCCCGGCCAGGTAAAGAGATATATCGCTCAGAACAACGTCAAGTTCTACATCATCAACGGAGTTGAGATCGGCCGCAAGATCGGCCTCGGCTCTCGTATCAACACCGTTTTACAGTCCGCCTTCTTCAGCCTTGCAAAGATCATTCCGATCGACGACGCGGTCAAGTATATGAAAGACGCCGCCCTCGCTTCATACGGCAAGAAGGGCGAGGCAGTCGTAAAGATGAACTATGACGCCATCGACGCCGGATATAAAGAGGTCGTCGAGGTCAAGGTCCCCGACTCCTGGAAGAACGCCCCCGATTCCGCGATGGGCCAGCCCAAGGTCACCGGCGAGAACAAGACCCTCGTCAACTTCATCAACGACGTTTTGATCCCCTGCAACGCCCAGCAAGGCGACAAACTCCCGGTATCGACCTTTGTCGAAACCGCCGACGGCACCTTCCCGCAGGGTTCTGCCGCATATGAAAAGCGCGGTATCGCCATCGACGTCCCCGCTTGGAATTCCGACAACTGCATCCAGTGCAACTTCTGCTCATACGTCTGCCCGCACGCGGTAATCAGACCGGTCATCATGACCGACGCCGAGCTTGCCGCTGCGCCCGAGCTTGCAAAGCAAAAGGCAAAGCCGGTCATCGGCATGCCGGGCTACAACTTCGTCATGACTATGTCGGCGCTCGACTGCACCGGCTGCGGAAGCTGCGTAAACGTCTGCCCGGGTAAGAAGGGCGAAAAGGCCCTCTCGATGAGGCCACTCGACGAACAGCTCGCCGAGCAGGAGGTCTTCAACTACGGCCTCACCCTTGCCGACAAGCCCGAAGTCCACGAGAAATTCAAAGAGACTTCCGTCAAAGGCTCTCAGTTCAAACAGCCTCTGCTTGAATTCTCCGGCGCATGCGCGGGCTGCGGCGAGACTCCTTATGCAAAGCTCATCACCCAGCTCTTCGGCGACAGAATGTACATCGCCAACGCTACCGGCTGCTCGTCGATCTGGGGCGGCTCGGCACCGTCCACTCCTTACACCACCAACAAGCTCGGCAAGGGCCCCGCTTGGGCCAACTCCCTCTTTGAGGACAACGCCGAGTACGGCTACGGAATGTTCCTCGCCCAGAACACCATCAGAACCCGCACCATCGCCAAGGTCCTCGAGCTTGCAAAGAACACCGGGTGCGAGCACTGCAAGGGCGTTATGGAGCACTATCTTGAGACCGTTGACAACGGTGCGGAGAATTCCAAGGCCACCGACGAGCTCATCGAAGTCCTTGAGGGAATCGACAAGCCCGAGGCAAAGGCGATCCTCAAGGATAAGGATTACCTCCGCAAGAAGTCCGTCTGGATCTTCGGCGGCGACGGTTGGGCCTATGATATCGGCTTCGGCGGATTAGATCACGTCATCGCCCAGAATGAGGACGTAAACATCTTTGTATTCGACACCGAGGTCTACTCCAACACCGGCGGACAGTCCTCTAAGGCGACCCCGACCGGCGCTATCGCGCAGTTTGCCGCCGCCGGCAAGGTCACCAAGAAGAAGGATCTCGCCGGAATCGCGATGACCTACGGCTACGTCTACGTCGCCCACGTCGCGATGGGCGCGGACTATAACCAGTGCATCAAGGCGATCGCCGAGGCCGAAAGCTATCACGGCCCGTCGCTCATCATCGGCTACGCGCCCTGCATCAACCACGGCATCAAGGGCGGAATGTCCATCGCCCAGACCGAGGAGAAGAAGGCTGTCGAGGCAGGCTACTGGCACCTCTACAGGTATGACCCGAGGCTTGCGGCCGAGGGCAAGAACCCCTTCCAGCTCGACTCTAAGGCTCCTACCGCCGATTATAAAGACTTCATCATGGGCGAAGTCAGATACAACTCGCTCGCGCGCTCTAACCCCGAAAGGGCCGAAAAGCTCTTCGCCAGCGCCGTCGAGAACGCGAAGGAAACCTACGAGCAGCTCGTCGAGAGAGCTAAGGACTAAGCCCCTTCTCCGCAAGAAAACAAATCCGCATAATCTAACTCAGAGCCGCCAACTTCTTTGTTGGCGGCTCTTGCATTCCACAAAGGAGTGCGTGCGAGCCGCCGCCTTGAATTTGGCGGCTCTGCGCGATTATGCGGCGCTTCGCGGTGCCCACCGGGCACCTTTGTTTTCTTCCGTCAAAGGGGCTCCGGTTCCTCGATATAAATTTGTCCCTAACTATTTAAAGTCGGGGGCTTTTTTATGGTTTTTCGCCGATTTTCCCTCGATTTTCCCCCTTCGCAACCGAAAGTTTGCAAAGAAAATCAAAGTTGCAAACGCCGGTTGGTGGTGCTATAATCGGTTCAAGAGTATGATTTTCTCATCGGTTAGCCGAAAATTTTACTCTGCGGAGGTATTAAAATGAATTTCAGCGAAAATCTTCAGACATTAAGAAAATCCAAGGGGATTTCCCAAGAGCAGCTCGCCGAGCGGCTCGACGTTTCGCGGCAGGCGGTCTCTAAGTGGGAGACCGACGGCGGCTACCCCGAGATCGAAAAAATAATGCAGCTTTGCGACATTTTCGGGGTCACTATGGACGAGCTTTTAAAGGGAAAGGTCGACAAGGCGGATATCCGCGAAAAATACGACGGCCACTACAACTCCTTCGCGAAGGGAGTCGCGGTCGGCGTGTTCCTGATAATCGCCGGGGTGGGAATGTCGTCGCTTTTGGCCGAGGTGTTTAACGAGGGCGTCCTCGGAAGCCTTTCGACCGCCGCGCTTTTCGCTTTTTTGGCGGCGGGTATCGCGATTTTAGCCATCTTCGGGATAAAAAACGGCGGCTTCGAGCGCGAACACCCCTTTATCCCCGACATCTACTCCCCCGACGAGCGCCGGCGGTTCAACTCAAAGGTCTTCCCCTATTTCATCGCGGGCGGCCTTGCGCTTATCTTTGTCGGGGTGATATTCACCGTCCTCTTTAACTTTGCGGGAAGCAATTCTCTGATGCTGTTCTTTATCGCGGCGGCGGTCGGGCTTTTCGTCTACGGCGGGATAATGCACTCTAAATTCGACGTTCGGCAATATAACCGCGACCGCGACTACGAGCAGGGCATAAAAGATACCGACTCGCCCGAGGTGGTCGCAAGAAAAAAGCGCCGCGGACTCGTCGGAAAGCTCTGCGGGGCGATAATGCTTACCGCGACGGCGATATACCTTCTCTGCGGGTTTATCTGGGGCTGCTGGGACCCTTCTTGGGCGGTCTTCCCGATCGGCGGGATACTCTGCGCGATAGTCGCGCTGGTTATCGGAAAAGACGGCGACAATTGACGGAAAACCCCGGGCGGGTCCGCGCCGCCGAGATATCGAAGATTATAACAAAAAGCCCGACTTTTGCAAAGTCGGGCTTGAATTTTTGATATTTTTACTTGCTTTGATCTTCGAGGCGCTTCTTTTCTTCTTCCAAAAGCTTGATGAGCTCGTCGATTCGAGAGGCGGAAAGGTCGCCGATCACCGACGTGGCCGAGCTTTCGGCCGGCTTTTCTGCGGGCTTTTCCTCGCGGGGGGTAAATCCTACCGGCGCTATCGGCTTTTCGTCCGGCTTGACTTCGAGCGGGCCGAGGTCGATCTCCGCGGCCTCGATGACCCCGGTTGATTCGAGAACGGTGGAGTTGAGCTTGTCGTTCGCCTTGCGAAGCTGTTTTTCAAAGAAGCGGTCCTCCTTGGCGGCTTCGGCGGCCTTTTCTGCGGCCTCGGCTGCGGCGCTAAGGTCGTCCTCCGCCCGGCGGATAGGCTCTTCGGCCTTTCTTATCGGCTTTTCGATTCCGCCCAAAGCGGGCTTTTCTTCGGCCGCCCTGCGAACCGGCTCGATTTTGCGGGCGGGCTTTGATTTAGAGGTTTCGGCCGAATCTTCGCGCCATTTGATGTCGCTGTCGGCGTTCTTTCTCGATAAAACGAGCATCAAAACTTCGTAGATTATGACGAGCAGGCAGGGCACGATGACTATGGTCATAATTCCGGCTTTAGACGAGGCGAAGCGGATCACCCAGCCGAGGAAGCTGTCGTAGGTCTGCGCTACGCCGATAATGTCGCTTTCCGAGATCCCCCAAGTGCGGTCGTCGGTCGCATTGTCGTATTTGACGATATAGCTGACCTCGCCGTTCTCGGCGGTCTCGGTCCCGACGAAGCCGATGACGTAAAGCTCGTCCGAAATGCTGCAAAGAATAACGCTCTGAGGGTTAGGGGTCGCCCCTTCTTCGACGAATACCGCCGAGCCCTTGGGTATCCTCGGCTCCATACGGTCGTTCGGTACGACGTATACTCTGTATCCGAAGAGCTTCGGGGCAGTCCCGGAGTCGCGGAACATACCGAAAATGACAAAGGTAAGAATTATCAGCACGGCCAGAATAAAGATGACTACGATCCCGATTATCTGCATCGGGCCGCGCTTGGCTTTAGTCTCTTGAAACATAAAAACAATCCTTTCAAAATATCTTTGGAAAGCATCGGTATAAACCCGTTTCTATTCGTGAAAAACACGTTTTAAAAACATATCACGCTTATTATAACACATAGTTTTCAATAAAGCAAATGTTTTTGTCGATTTCGGCAAAAAATTTTTATGAATTTTTTGTTGACAAAGTTTTTTCAAACGTATATAATGAATAGTGCCGCCGGAATAGCTCAGTTGGCAGAGCAGCGCATTCGTAATGCGCAGGTCGCGTGTTCGAGTCACGTTTCCGGCTCCAGCATAAATCGCAGGCGTAGTTTAGTGGTAGAACTTCAGCTTCCCAAGCTGACCGTGCGGGTTCGATTCCCGTCGCTTGCTCCAAAGAAAAAGCTCTCGCAAAGCGAGGGCTTTTTCTTTGGAATGAGGGATAGGATGAAAAGCTGCTACGAACCACGCCGGCAAGGTTGGGCGAAGCCGTAGGCTTCGCGTAGGCATCGTCGCGAAAGCGACCTTTTGAACAAAGTGCGGCGATGCCTTATTCCCGTCGCTTGCTCCAAAAACAAAAAAGGGTGCCGCAAGGCGCCCTTTTTGTTTTTGGGTTAGGGATAGGTTGAGAAGCCGCAACGAACCACGGTCACAAAGTCGGGCGAAGGTGAGCGGTGTTTCTGTCGCAGACTCAACGGGCTCATACTCAACAATGAGATATACTCCCACCCGCAGCCACCCCTGCTAAAAGGAATTCGCTTCGCTCATACTATTTGAACCGCTCCGCACGAGTTGGGAGACCGCCGAAAGGCGGGCTCACAGCGACGCTGACAAAAAAAGACCTTTATTTCTTTGTCGCGGGCGTCGCTTGCACCCCACCCTCACGAAGCTTTGAGCGAAAGTATAAAAAAGCGCTACCCCCTCCCCTCGAGGGGAGGGGGGTAGGGGGAGAGGTGGCTAAAAATAACATACCCCCGAACGAGCGGGAGCGAGTTCGAGGGTATACCTTTTAGCAATGGGACAGCGGGCGGGAAACTCCTTGTTTTTAACATTCCCCAGCGTTTGACAAAAATCCCCCTCCCCGCGGGAGGGGGCAGGGGGTGGGCGTCTAAAAATAGTATGAGCAAAGCGAATACCTTTTAACAGCGGGAGGCCGTGGGCGGGACAAATCCCCCTTATTTCTATTCTTTCGTTGTGGGCAAATCATATGAAAAAGCACTCGGCGAAGCCGAGTTCCTTTTATAAGGGCTTCGGCGGTTTGGGCAGGGGAAACGCCCCTTTTTAAGTTTTTCCGGCAAGAGAAGCCGCAGCTAAAAATAGAATACCCGCGGTTACGCGGGTATACCTTTTAGCAATGGGCCGCGGGTGGGGAAACCCCTTGTTTTTATATACCACGGTGTTTGATAGAAAATCCCCCTCCCCGCGGGAGGGGGTAGGGGGTGGGCGTCTAAAATAGCATGAGCGCAGCGAATACCTTTTTATAAGGGCTTCGGCGGTTTGGGCGGGAAAATACTCCTTTTTAATTCGCCCGCAGTAAAAGCGGCGCCTAAAATAGCATACCCGCGGTTACGCGGGTATACCTTTTAGCAATGGGACAGCGGGCGGGAAACTCCTTGTTTTTAACATTCCCCAGCGTTTGACAAAAATCCCCCTCCCCGCGGGAGGGGGTAGGGGGTGGGCGTCTAAAATAGCATGAGCGAAGCGAATTCCTTTTTACAGGGCGTCTGCGGCTTTGGGGTGGGAACCTGCTCTTGACTTCTATCTAAACATGGCGGATGCGCCTAAACGCCTAAAATAGCATACCCGCGGTCACGCGGGTATTCCTTTTAGCAATGGGACAGTGGTCCGGAACTCCTCGCCTCAGTCCCTGTCGCCCTATAAAGCAGCCTTGTCGCTCCCCTCTCCTCCAATCCCCCCAAAACAAAAACGCCGCAGGTATTCCCGCGACGAAATTGCTGGAGCGGATTACGAGGCTCGAACTCGCTACCTCCACCTTGGCAAGGTGGCGCTCTACCGGATGAGCTAAATCCGCAATGGTGCCTCCGATCGGAATCGAACCAATGACACGGGGATTTTCAGTCCCCTGCTCTACCAACTGAGCTACAGAGGCGTGCCCTCGAATAATTTATAAAGGCTTGGCGACCCGGATCGGTCTCGAACCGACGACCTCCAGCGTGACAGGCTGGCGTTCTAACCAACTGAACTACCGGGCCGGATTGGTGGAAACAATAGGGCTCGAACCTATGACCCCTTGCTTGTAAGGCAAGTGCTCTCCCAGCTGAGCTATGCTTCCTAAGCCTTTTTATCCGAGGCGACTTGCATATTATATCGCAACTTAAGGCGATTGTCAAGTGTTTTTAAAAATTTTTTATGATTTTTTGCGATTTCCCGGCCTCGCGCTATTTTTCGCTGCCCTCAACCGCCTCTTTTATCCTCTCGAACATCGGCATCGCTTCGTCGACTTTTTCTTTCATCGCCTCTTCCGAAGAAGATAAAAGCTTTGCCGGCTCGCGGACTCCGAGGTAGAGCTCCTCCGGCATGGCCTCCCACTTAAGAGCGTCGCGGGTCAACCTGCAGTTTAAAAGCAGCCCGAGCTCGGTGATCCGCTCGTCGCCGGGGTAGCGCTCTCTAAGGTCGGTCAGAATAAAATCGGTCGGCCGGTCAGAGATTATAAGAACATTCTCTCCGCTTTGAAGCTGACTCATAAGCTGCGCCTGCGAAGAAGTCGCCATAGTCGGGTCGGATTGGTAGTCGAGCGAGATGTTGTATATCATAACGTTCACCTCGCCGTCGCCGTTAAGGTCGTCGCAATAGCTCTCCAAAAATTCCTCGAGCTCCACCGTCCGGTAATAAAGCGCGCTGTCGCCCGATACCGCCAAAACGGTGATATCCGGCTTTTCTGCGGTGAGCATATCGTAGGTTATATACCCTATCGCCGCGACCATAAACACTACGAAGATAATAAGCCACTTCGAGCGGTACCACGCGCCCGAGATCTTTTGGCCTAAACTTAGCTTTTGGGGCTCTTCGTGAACCTCTTTTATAACGTCCGAGCTCTCGATGACCCCCTGTTTAAGCTTCACGAGCTCGATTTTCCGCTCCTGAAGGGTCTTTTCATATTCGGCGCGCTGCTTTTCCTCGGCTTCGCGGCGCTCGGCCTCAAGCTGCTCGTTAAGCCGCTCCTCCTCGCGCTCTTGATTTCTAAGCTCGCGCTCAAACTCTTCGTCTTCCTTCGGGATAAACCCATCGCGATTTTCCAAACCAAACACCTCGGTTAAAATCTTTTTAATATTTTATCGCAAATTTGCGGCTTTTAACCGCGATTTTTAAAAAACGGGCCGGCGGAAGAGCCCCGCCGGTCAGATAAAGTTTCTTATCGCTCCGAAAATAAGCAAAACCGCAGACATAAAGATCATCGCAGCGTTGCAAAAGCCGTCCGGCCGGCGAGTTCCGGTTTTGACGTATCTTGCCGCCATATCCGCGGCGACGACCGCCCCGAGCGGCGAAAGCGCGACTATCGCGGGGTTTGCGCGCCAAGCGGCGGAAAAATCGAGCCTTAAAAGCGAAAGGCAGACGGTGGTCATTCCGCAGCCGGGGCATTTAAGCTTTGTTATAAGCCTAAATACACAGGGGACGGAAAGCCCGGTTATGCCGACGAACGCGGCATAGCAAAGCCCTATCGCCAAAACCGCCGCGGCGGAAAGGGCGAGCTTTTTAAATCTCGCCCGCGCGCCGATATCGGTCACTGTCTTTTGTCCGAGATCTTGTTGATCTCGTTCTGAATGAGGCAGAAGTTGATAAGTCCGAAGCCGAAGAGCTGGAGCAGAAGATAGAGGATACCGTAGTTGCCGGAATCGGTCTCTCCGAGTTCGCGCTTAATGGCCGAGACCTTATCCCCGGCCTTATACATCCAATAAACGCCGTAGATACCGCAAGTCACTATGGATAAAAGCCAGACGGTCACGCCGTTGGTGTCTTCGGTCTGGCGGCTTGCAAGGTTAAGGTCGTTTACAAGGCAGATCAGCCAATAGATGTTGAAGATCCCGCAGGTTAAGATACTTAAAATAACATAGAGAGCGATGCTGCGGCGGGGGACTTTGACTCCGTCCGAGCTGGGGAAGTAGCTTCCGATGTCGCCGGTCCGGCCGTTGGGCGCGCCCTGGTATTGCTGCTGCGCAAGCTGCGCTCCGCAGCTCGGGCATACGGCGGGGTAGCCGTAGTAGGGCTGGCCGCATCTGGGGCAATAGCCGGTTATTTGAGGCTGCTGCGCGGCAGGCTCGGGCTGTTGGACCGGGGCCCCGCAAGACGGGCAGAACTTCGCGCCGGCTTCTATGTTCGCTCCGCAATTCTGACAATTCATTTATATACCCTTCTTTCGGTAAAAGATAAGAATATTTTAACATTTTTGACGAGGGTTGTCAATATTAGAAAACAGATATCGGATATCAGAGAACAGAATTTGTTTTTGGGGCTTTCTGCGATTTCGGCCTTTCTGTCCTTTTAACCTCCGATTTCTGTCTTCTATCTTCTGTTTTCTGTTCACTCTTTCCCCTTAATCTTCACGTCTCCCCGCAGGATCACTTCGTGCGAGTTTCTGCAAATCTCTATCCCGAAGCTGCCGGTCTCTACCGCCCAGTCGTGAATGTCGATATCCCAATAGGCGAAGGCGCGCTTTGAAAGGACAAAGGTTACCGTCTTCTTCTCGCCCGGTTCGAGCGAGATCTTGTCAAAGCCTTTAAGCTCGCGGATCGGCCTTATGATCTTGACCCTTTCGGGCGCGACGTAAAGCTGTACGACCTCTTTTCCGACGACGTCGCCGACGTTCTTGACGTCTACCGAAACGGTCAGCGAGTCGGAATCGGTCATCTCGGTTTTGTCGAGCTTAAGGTTCGTGTATTCAAAGCGGGTGTAGCTAAGCCCCCAGCCGAAGGGGAAGAGCGCTTCCTGCTTTTTGGCCTCATAGTAGCGATAGCCGATAAACACGCCCTCGTTATAGGTCACCCTGTCCCCCTCGCCGAGATAGTAGAGGTAAGAGGGGTTCGCTTCAAGGTGCTTCGGGAAGCTTTCCGCCAATCTGCCCGAGGGGTTCACGTCGCCGAAGATGATATCTTTTACCGCTGCGCCGATCGCCTGGCCGCCGAGATAGGCTTCGATAACCGCTTTGGGCTGATCTATCCAGGGCATCTCGACCGGGCTGCCGTTGTGAAGAACCACCGCGACGTTAGGGTTTACGGCGCAAATTTCGCGGACTAAAAGGTCGTGCGAAAGGGGCAGACTCATATGCGGACGGTCCCCGCCCTCGTATTCCATACTGTCCGGCAGGCCGATGAACAAAACTACCTTCTCGGCCTTTTTCGCGGCTTTAACCGCCTCGGTGAACAGCTCGTCTGTGGTCTCGCCGGTCTCGCGATCGTAGGCCTCGGCGTAGATAACCTCTATTCCGTCGTTTTTGGCGGCCTCTAACGCGCCGGTGACTTTCGTTTCTCTGATGTGGCTCGAGCCGCCGCCCTGAACCCTCGGTTTGTCGGCAAAAGCGCCGATAAACGCAACCTTGTCGGTCTTTTTAAGGGGGAGCAGCCCGCTCTCGTTTTTAAGAAGAACTATCGAATTTGCGGCGAATTTTTCGGCAAGAAGGTGCGCCGCCTCAAGGTCGCACACCGCGCCCTCTTTTCTTCCCTCGGCCGCTTTAAATGCAAGCTCCAAGACCCGCTCGCAGCAAAGATCGAGGGCCTCTTCGGGCAGAGAGCCGTTTTTTACCGCCTCGACAATAAGCCCGTCGGTGTCTTCCGCCGGCATGGTAAGGTCGGTTCCGGCCAAAACCGCGCCGACTCTGTCGTGCGTGGCGCCCCAGTCGCTCATAACAAGCCCCTCGAAGCCCCACTCTTTTCTTAAAACCTCGTCGATATATTTGCGGTTCGCGGTCGAATATGTTCCGTTTATCTTGTTGTACGAGGCCATTATAGTCCAGGGTTGGGCCTTTTTGACAACGTTTTCAAATGCCGAAAGATATATCTCGCGGATAGTCCGCTCGTCGATCTCGGAGGAAGAGGTGAAACGGTTAGTCTCTTGGTTGTTGGCGAAATAGTGCTTAAGGCTGGTGCCTACGCCCTGCGACTGTACGCCCTTTACGAACGCCTCGCCAAGCTGGCCGGCAAGATATGGGTCTTCGGAAAAATACTCGAAGTTTCTTCCGCAAAGGGGCGAGCGCTTCATATTTATTCCCGGGCCGAGAAGAACGTTGACCCCGTAGGCCTGACATTCCTTCCCGAGCTCCTGCCCCAGGTCGTAGAGCATCTCGCGGTCGAACGAAGAGGCGGTGGTAACGGCGGTCGGGAAGCATACGGCCGGCATAGTCGCGTGGTCGGGGCGGGAGTAGTCGTCCGCCCTAAGGCCGTGAGGGCCGTCCGAAGTCCTTGCCGCGGGGATATTGAGCCGCTCTACGGCTTTGGTAAGCCAACAGTCCTTGCCCGAAGTCAACCCGGCCTTTTCTTCAAGAGTAAGCTCCGCCACAAGGCTTTTTATCGCTGTTTTGTCTATCATCAGAAATTCCCTCCGAAGTTAAAAAAATGCTTTTATAAGATAGAGTATCTCACACTTTCGCCCAAAAAGCAAGCCCTTTTCGGCCCTTTTTTAAAGTTTTTGTTTTCGCGATTCTCCGGTGTGGCCTTTTAAAGCGCAGACGAGCTTTTTGCTTCAATTAACATAGTTATAATTGTGTGTTTCGACGAAAACTGTTAAAATATTCAATTTTTGCTTGACATGACAATGTTATAATGATATGATTAAACAGCGGATAATTGTGAGGTGGCGTATATGCGTGGTATCGGCTGCGAATCCGTCTCGGACGAACATCTCGCCGATCTTGCGAAAGGCGACGACCCCGGGGCTTACGGCGAGCTTATCTCTCGCTGCCTTCCCTCCGTAAGAAGGCTTGCGCGGATCTACGCCAAGACGGAAGCCGACCGCGACGACCTCGTCTCGGAAGGCATATTGGGCGTTATGAGCGCGATCAAAACCTACGACGAAAAACGCGGCGCCGCTTTTTCAACCTACGCCGGCGTCTGCGCCAACCGCCGGATGCTTTCCGCACTAAAAAAATCCGCAAGGATCCGCGACCGCGAAGAGCCCATCGAAGATATGGGCGAATCGGGCGGGACTTCGCCGGAAAAGATAGTCATAGACCGCGAAGCCTTGGGCGAGATATTTTCCGAAATAGAAGAAAATCTTACCGATTTTGAAAGGTCGGTCTTCGCCGAATATCTAAGCGGCGCTTCGTATTCCTCCGCGGCCGAGGCCCTCGGGGTCGACCGCAAGGCGATAGACAACGCCCTTTCAAGAGTAAGGCGAAAGCTTCGCCGCAAATTCAGATAGAAGCCCGAAAGGGTTTTTATACAATGCCGTTCAGCTTGCCGATGTTTTAAAAATATGTCGGATAAAGGCCGGCTTGGCAAAATTATATAAGTGAGGGACTCCCTATGTACGAAGACAAAACACTGGTATGCCGTACCTGCGGAAAGGAATTTGTTTTTACCGCGGGCGAGCAGGAATTTTATGCGGAAAAAGGCTTCGAGAACGAGCCTAAAGACTGCAAGGATTGCCGCAAGAAGAAAAAAGAAGAAGGCAAGCAGTTCTACACCGCGGTTTGCGCCAATTGCGGCGGGGAAGCCAAAGTTCCCTTTAAGCCGCACGACGACCGCCCCGTTTATTGCAGCGAGTGCTTCGCCAAGATGAAAGAGGAAAACTGATTCTTTCTTTTTTAGCCGCATAATCAGCCTCAAAGCCGCCAAATTAAAGTTGGCGGCTGCTTCTTTTAGAAGACAGAAATCAGAAGTCAGAAGTCAGAAGATAGAGGATAGAAATTAGAGTTGCAAAAAAGCCGAAAAAGGTGTATAATGGAATCATACAAAGATATCGCGGAGGTTTAATTATGGATATTATCACAAAAGAAACGGTTATAGGGGATATTTTGGACGTAGACTTCGGCTGCGCGCCCCTGTTTTTAGAGATGGGAATGCACTGCCTCGGCTGCCCCTCTTCAAGAGGCGAGAGCATAGAGGAAGCTTGCGCAGTCCACGGAAACGACCCGGACGAGCTTGTTAAAAAGCTTCGCGAATATTTCGGCCAGAATGTCGGCTAAGCTCGACCCAAGGCTTTCGCTCTGCGCCGAATTTATAACCAAAGGCGGCGTTCTGCTCGACGTCGGAACCGACCACGCTTCGCTGCCCTGCTTTTTGATAGAAAGCGGGGCTGCAAGGCTTGCCTATGCCTCGGACATCGCCGAGGGGCCGCTTTGCGCCGCAAGAAAGAACATAAAAAAGCGCGGCCTCGAAGACAAAGTCTTCCCGATACTTTCGGACGGCTTAAAAGACATCCCGGCAGAGGTTTTATCGCAGGCGACCGATATCGTCATCGCCGGAATGGGCGGCGAGCTTATCGCGGAGATACTCTCTTTCGCGAAAGGGCTTAAAAGCGGCGTGAATTTTGTCTTGCAGCCGAACACCCGCGCCCGGGCGCTTAGGGAATTTCTCGCCGAGAGCGGGTATGAAACGGTCGCCGAGCGGGCGGCCCGGGACGGAAAGTTTATCTACACCGTGATAAACGCCAGAGGCGGAGGAGAGCCGAAAAAACTCGATCGCTTGGCCGCCGAAGTCGGCGCGCTCGACCCGGCGGACGGCCCCTCGCGGGAATATCTTTTAAACGAAATAAAGCGGCTTAGGGCGGCTGCAAGGGGAATCGCCTCCTCCGAAAGCGAAGCCGAAAGGAAAAGGGCGGCGGAAATTTATAAGACCGCCGACGAAATCGAAGAATACATATCTCGAAAAGGGTGATTTTTTATGACTACCGTCGGGCAGATTTACGACTATATCGACAGCTTCGCGCCGTTTTGCGACCAAGACGGGTTCGACAATTCGGGGCTTTGCGTCGGCGAGAGGGAACAGCCGGTAAACCGCGTTCTTTTGGCGCTCGACGCCACCGATAAAGTAGTCGACGAGGCGAAAAACCTCGGCTGCGAGCTTATTCTGACCCACCACCCGGTGATATTTCACGCAACGAAACACCTCGACCTCTCCTATCCCTTCGCCCGCGCGATGAGATACGGGATCGCCTGCATAGGCTGCCACACAAGCCTCGATTCGGCGGAATACGGCGTAAGCGATATGATGGTCGACGCCCTCGGGTTCAAAAACCTCGGGGTGGTGCCGATGATAAACCGCACAAGCCCGAAGACCGGCCGGCCGGTCGGCTACGGCGCGATGGCGAGCTGTGAAAAGATCTCGCCCGAGGGGCTTGCAAGGCTTGTCAAGAAGACTTTTAACTCTGCGGGGCTTAGATGGGTCGACGGCGGAAGGGATATCGAAAAGGTCGCGTGCGGCTCGGGCGCCTGCTCGGATATTTTACATGACGCCAAAGAAAATGGCGCCGAGGCGGTCATAACCGCAGACGTCAAGCTGGACGTATTTTTAGAGGCCGAGCGGATAGGAATGACCCTTATCGACGCGGGGCATTACGAGACCGAGGTCATCTGCCTCGGATATTTGAAGAAAAAGCTCGAAGAAAAATTCGGGCTCGAATGTGTTGTCTCTTCGGCGGACGGAATCGTCAGAGGGGTATGATTTTTTGAATTAAGGGGTATTTATGGCTCTCGACGGCGTATATTTAAGCTTGGTTAAGGCCGAGCTCGAATCTGTTTTGATAGATTCACGGGTGGATAAAATCCACCAGCCCTCGCGCGAAAGCGTTGTTATAACTCTGCGAACCCGGGGCTTCGGGAACCGCAAGCTTATGCTTTCGTCGTCGGCCGGGACCGCGAGGGTTCACCTTACCGAGCGCGAACCCGAAAACCCGCAGACTCCGCCGATGTTCTGTATGCTTTTAAGAAAGCATATCGGCGCGGGAAAGCTTATCTCGATCCGGCAGGACGGCTTTGAACGTATACTTTTCTTCGACTTTGAGGCGACAGACGAGTTCGGCGACAGGGTGGTTTTAACCCTTGCGACGGAGATAATGGGTCGCTGCTCGAATATTCTGCTCATAGGCCCGGACGGCCGGGTAATCGACGCGATAAAGCGGGTCAGCGAGGATATGTCTCGGGTAAGAAGCGTCTTCCCGGGGGTAAGCTATACCCTTCCGCCGAGAGAGGCGAGGTTAAACCCGCTCGACTTTTCGGAGGAAGAGCTTTTCACGCGGCTCAAGGCCCGCCCGCAGGAGCTTTCAAAGGCGCTCGTCTCCTGCTTCGAGGGGATATCCCCCATTTTCGCGAGAGAGGCGGCGTTTTTCGCTCTTAAGGGCGAGGACGGCGTATCCGATTCGCTTTCGGAAGAGGCTAAGACCCGGCTTTGTTATTATCTTAGAGACGTCGCGAAAAAAATCGAGAACAAAGAGAACAAGTATTATATTCTTCGCGACCGCGACGGACTTATGAAGGACTTCTGCTTCGTAAAGATAAATCAATACGGAAGCCTTATGTTCGACCGCGAGTTCGATTCGCCCTCGGCGCTTTTGGATTTCTTCTATTCCGAGCGGGACGTTTTGGCGCAGACAAAACAGCGCGCGGACGACCTTTTTAAGCTTTTGGTAAGCTTGAGCGAGAGGATTAGAAGGCGGGTCGCGGCGCAGAAATTAGAGCTTGAAGAATGTAAAAACCGCGGCGAATTCCGCCTTAAAGGCGACCTTATTATGGCCAACCTCTATCGCATCGAAAAGGGAATGAGCTCGGTTAAATTGGAGAATTTCTACGACGAAAAGGGCGGAGAGATCGAGATAGAGCTGGATTTAAGGCTTACCCCCTCGCAGAACGCGCAGAAATACTATTCGGAATACCGCAAGGCCGACACCGCCGAAAAAATGCTTCGCGGGCTTATAGAAAAGGGCGAAGAGGAGGAGAAATATATAGATTCCGTCTTCGATTCGCTTTCGCGCGCCTCGACCGAGGCCGAGCTCGCCGAGATTCGGGCCGAGCTTGTTCAAGAGGGCTATATAAAATCCAGGGGGCAGAAGCAAAAACAGCCCAAGGCGCTCCCCCCGGCCGAATATAAAACTACGTGCGGGCTTAAGATCCTCGCCGGAAGAAACAACCGCCAGAACGATCTTTTGACCCTTAAGGTCGCCGGAAAAGACGAGCTTTGGCTTCATGTAAAAAACATGACCGGCTCCCATGTCGTCCTCTTCTGCGGCGGGGGCGAGCCCGACGAGCGCGATCTCTTCGAGGCCGCGAACATAGCCGCCTATTGCTCTTCGGCGAGGGCGGGCTCGAGCGTCCCGGTCGACTATACGAGGGTGAGATACGTCAAAAAGCCCTCCGGCGCGAAGCCGGGAATGGTTATATATACCAACCAGAAGACGGCCTACGTCACGCCGGACGGCGAGCTTTGCGAAAAGCTTAAAATCAAATGACCCGAAGGAGGGCTTTGGATGAAATCGAATCTTGTTCCGCGGCTTAAAATCGCGGTCCCGTATATAATCGTAACGGCGGTTTTGTATCTTGCGATACCCTTTATAATGGCCGCCGCGAAGAGCCCGTATTACTACGGCGCGCCGCTTTTGGACTGCTGCGTTTCGCTCGGGGTCGGGTATTTTTACGGCAGAGTCGCCAAGCGCGACCCGATAATGCCGCTTGCCGCCGCGATTTTGTTTTTGATATGCATGTTCACGTTCTTTAATTCCTCGGCATGGATATTTATCCCGCTAACCGCCCTTTGCAGCTTTATCGGGCAGTGCTTCGGCTCGACCTATCAGGGAAAATACGGAAGAAAATAGGGCTTGACAGAACAAAGAAAATCTGTTATAATTCAACGGTGCGCCGGAATGATGGAATTGGCAGACGTGCCGGACTCAAAATCCGGTGGTAGAGATACCGTGCGGGTTCGACCCCCGCTTCCGGCACCACGTCGCGGCGAGCCCTTTTGGCTCGCCGCGATTTGCTTTGCAAATCACGGCTTCGCTTTACGGGCTGCCGCTCCTTCTCCCCAAAACGCGGGCGTTTTGGGGACCCCTATCCGTCGCAAGCTGCATATCGCTTGCGGCGCTTTCTTCATGCTTCGCATTTGAAATCGCCGCTTCACTCATTCCGCTGCTCCGCCTTCTCCGCGAAAAGGCACGCTTGCTTCGCCTGCTCGCTTGCAAGCGCGCTCGCGACGGCTCCGCGGCGCTACCACCTTTTCGCGGTTTTCGGCTTCGCCGAAAATATTTTCTGCGAGTCTTTACGGCCTCGCTTTTTTTATAGCTTTTTTAGGGCTTCGCCCTCTCGCGCGTTCCATTTGGCGCTTTACTCTGCCTTCCACTAAGGGATTTATCTCCCCCCACGATTTCCTCTTTTTTCAATTTCCGGGTATTTCTTTTAAAAAGTGGGTTGCAAAAGCGGGACAAACGTGTTATAATATAGTCGAATATTATCACAGCGGAGCGGCGAATGTCTCCGCAAGAAAGGCGAAAAGATGTTGCATGAAAAATCCTGCGGGGCGATCGTCTACCGCAAGTTTCACGGCAATACCGAGATTCTGCTCATCAAACATATTAACAGCGGTCACTGGTCCTTCCCGAAAGGGCATGTAGAGGCCGGGGAGACCGAAGTTGAAACCGCTCACCGCGAGATTCTCGAAGAAACGGGTATCGACGTTATCATCGACTCGAGCTTTCGCGAGACCGTCTCATATTCCCCAAAAAGGGGGACACAGAAGGTGGTCGTATATTTTCTGGCCAAGGCCAAAAATACCGACTACGTTCCCCAAGAAGACGAGATCGCCGAGATTAGGTGGATAGAGATTGACAGAGCGCAGACGGTATTGACCTACGACAACGACAAGAGCATCGTCAGCAAGGCGAGGGCGGTCATCGCTTAAAATCGCAAGAGGTCGGATTTTGGTTTTCCGGCCTCTTTTCTCTGATTTTTTATGACGGCGCGACCTCGGAAAGAGCGCGGTAGTATGCCGAAAGAATCTCGCCCTCCATCCTGTCGCGGACTTCGCTTGAGATCGGGTGGACTATATCGCGAAAAGCCCCCGAATCGTCCCGCCGCGAAGGCATCGCGACGAAAAGCCTGTCGTCGCCCTGAACGACCTTAATGTCGTGTACGGCGAACGAATCGTCGAAGGTTACGCTCACTATCCCCTTAAGTCTGCCCTCGGGGATTATTTTTCTGACTTTGATGTTTGTTATCGTCATCTTCAGGTTCCTTTCTTTTGTGTTGATTTATGTTCCGGCTTTGCCTTGCGATGTTATTTTTGGCTTTTAAGGCAAATAATATGCAAAGCGCGGCTTAAAAATTTCCGATTCGCAATATAATACCGATAGCAGGGCAAGAAAGGTTGGTTTTTATGGCTGATAGAAATATTTTGGACGGAAAAAAGCATATTCACTTTATAGGTATAGGCGGAAGCGGAATGTTCCCGCTCGCGCAGATTCTTCATCAAAAGGGGTTTAAGCTCACCGGGTCGGACAATAACGAGACCGAAACCTTAGAGCTCGTCCGAAAGATGGGGATACCGGTATATATGGGCCAGCGGGCGGAAAATATCGGCGACGCGGACCTTATCGTATATTCCTCGGCGATAATGGCGGATAACCCCGAACTTACGGCGGCAAGAAGCTCCGGCGCGCCCGTCCTCGAAAGAAAAGACCTTTTGGGCCTTGTGACGACTTGGTATAACAGCGCGATATGCTTCTGCGGCACCCACGGAAAGACCACCGCGACCTCGTTGGCCGCGCAGATACTTCACGAATGGGGTAACGACTTCGGCTGCGTTATCGGCGGAAAGCTGCCGATTATCGGCGGCTCGGGAAGAGTCGGGAGCTCGGATATCATGGTCTGCGAGGCGGACGAATACGTCGACACGTTTTTAAAGCTCTCGCCGGATATAGCGGTCATTTTAAACATAGATTCCGACCATATGGAATACTTCAAGACCCTCGAAAATCTCAAAAATTCCTTTAATAAATTCGCCTCGAACGCCACAAAATGCGTTATCTACAACGGCGGGGACCAAAACACCCGCGACGCCGCCGAGCCGATTTCCGGAAAAGAAAAGATAACCTTCGGGTGGGAAAAGACCAACGACTATTACCCCGAAATTTTAAAGCGCGAGGGGCTTCTTACCGAGTTCGAGGTATATTTTAGGGGCGAAAAGCTTTTTAAAACCGAGCTTCACATCGCGGGGAAGCACAATATTCTGAACGCCCTTGCGGCGACCGCCGCGGCAAGGTTCGTCGGCGTGCCGAGCGAAGTCTGCGCAAGGGGGATAGCCGCTTTTCGCGGGGCGCTTAGGCGGTTTGAAAAGATCGCCGAGATAGGCGGGGCGACCATCTGCGACGACTACGGCCACCACCCGACCGAGATCGCGGCGACCCTTAGCGCCGCGAAAGAGCTCGGCTTTAAGCGGATAATCGCCGTCCACCAGCCGTTTACCTATTCGAGAACGGCGCGGCTTTTAAAAGACTTCGCCGAGGCGCTTTCTTTGGCCGACGAGGTCGTTTTAACCGAAATAATGGGCTCGCGTGAGAAGAACACCTATGACATTCATTCGAGCGACCTCTGCGCGATAACCCCGAACTGCGTTTTAACCCCGACCTTTGAGGAGTGTATCGACTATCTTAAGGGGCATATCCGCCCCGGGGACCTCGTTATAACCCTCGGCTGCGGGGATATATATAAGGTAGCGAAGGGGCTTGCGCGGGCGCTCGGCGCAAAGATTTAAAACAAAGTCGGGCTTGCGGCCGGGCGCGGCCTTGCCGCCGCGCAGGCGCGGCGGCTCCCCTGCCCCCGCAGGGGCAGGGAGCCTGTTCGCGAAGCGAACGGGCGGGGCCGCGCGGTCCCCCGCCGGCCGATTTTTTTGCCCGAAGAGCCCGAGCGCCCCTTGCAAAAGCGCGGAAAGTGTGATACAATTGAAAAAACGAATGTTTGACTTTAAGGAGGCCGAAAAATGGAGCTAACCGAAAGAGACAGAAAGGTCTACGAATACATAAGAGCGCGGCTCGGGGATGGATACGCCCCCTCGGTCCGCGAGATCTGCGCGGAGTGCGGCATCGCCTCGACCTCTACCGCGCACAGCTCGATAAAAAGGCTTATTTCGGCCGGACTTTTAGAGCAGCAGGGCGAAAACCTTAACCGCGCGATAAAGCTTCGCGGCGGCGAGGGGGTTCAGGTCCCGCTCGTGGGGGTGGTTACGGCCGGGCAGCCGATCACTGCGGTAGAGCATATAGACGGCTACATCGGCTTTAAGCCGAAAAAACACTACGACGGCGAGCTTTTTGCCCTTAACGTCAGGGGCGAGTCGATGATAAACGCCGCGATTTTAGATGGCGACACGGTTATAGTCGAACAAACGCCGGTCGCGGAAAACGGAGAGATCGTAGTCGCGATGACCCCGGAGGGCGAGGCGACCGTAAAGCGGTTCTTCCGCGAAAACGGAAGATATCGCCTTCAGCCCGAAAACGACGAGATGGAGCCGATAATCCTCGACGAGGTTTCGGTCCTCGGGCGGGTAGTCGCGGTATTAAGATACATATAAAAGGTGAAAAATATGGACGACAGGCATTTATACGAAGAAACCGTTTCGAGCGAGCAGATTTACGACGGCAAGGTGGTCAAGCTTTTTCGCGACGAGGCCGTTCTTGAAAACGGCGAGAGGGCGATACGCGAGGTTATAAAGCACCCCGGAGGGGTCTGCGTTCTCCCGCTCGACAAAGACGGAAGCATATATATGGTCAAGCAGTTCAGATATCCCTTCCGCTCGGTTTTACTCGAAATTCCGGCCGGAAAGAAGGAAATAGGCGAAGAGCCGCTGGATTGCGGAGTCCGCGAGCTTTCGGAAGAAATAGGCGCCAAGGCGCAAAAGATAACCTATCTCGGGAAGCTCTACCCGACGGTGGCATACGACACCGAGACGATTTGGATGTATCTCGCCGAAGAGCTTGAATTTTCGGGCGGGCAGCATCTTGACGACGAAGAATTTGTAGACGTAGTCAAGCTTAAGTTTGAAGACGCGTATAAAATGGCGCTGAACGACGAGATCCCCGACGCCAAAACCCAGCTTGCGATACTTCGCGCCAAGGCTTTTTTAGAGGGCAGGAAATGACGGTAATTCCCGCCGAAACAGGCGACCTCGGCGACATTTTGCGGATCTATTCGATCGCGAGGGAGTTTATGAAAAACAGCGGCAACCCCACCCAATGGGGCGACTGCCGCCCCGCGCGCGAGGTCACCGAAAGAGACATCTTAGAGCGCAGGCTTTATAAAATCACCGACGGCGGCAGAACCGTCGGCGTTTTTGCTTTTATTTTGGGCGGCGATCCGACCTATCGCGAGATAGACGGCCGCTGGCTTAACGACCGCCCCTATGGAACCATCCACCGAATCGCGAGCAGCGGCGAAGCGCGCGGAATTTTCTCGGCCGCGCTCGAATTTTGCCTAAAAAAGTGTGAAAACATACGGATCGACACCCATGAAAACAACCGCCCGATGCTGCGCTGCCTTGAAAAAGCGGGGTTTAGGTATTGCGGGCGGATTATCACCGACGACGGCACCGAGCGCCTGGCGTTTCAGAGGGGGAGCGATTTTTGAGGGGAGAGCGAGGAAGGGTGATGAGCGATTGGCTGTGTACGCTGTTCCTTGTAAAAAGGTATTCGCTGCCGGATATAATTAAAGCACCATCAAAGTTAGCAATTGTTGATAAAATTATGCCAGCACGACGGCGCCCTTTGTTAAAAGGTATTCGCTTCGCTCATACGATTGTAGTGCTATCCTAAAATCGTACACGTAGGGGGTAGAAACTGCACAGAAGATAGTATAATACAAGACAAGAAAGACTCATCTTCCGCACAAGCAATCCCCAAGTGTGAACAGGAGGTTTAAAATGAAGTACACCAAAGAACAACGATTAGACATCGGACGTAAACTCTATTCCGGTGAACTCACTCGCCGTCAGGCAGCCGAAATCTATGGAATCAGCGAACAGTCGGCACGAGACTATATGAGACTGTACCGCGATTCCGAACAGCTTCCACCGAAACAGGCGGCAAAGCATTCAATCTCTGCGCCGTCCTTTCAGACTCCGCCAGCAGGAATAGAAGAACTTGAATCCATGACAAAAGAGCAACTCATTCAAGAGATTGTAAAAGCTCGAATCACGGAAGCTCGGCTAAAAAAAGGCTACGAGGTGAAGGGGGATGGTACGGTAATTCTGTACGGCAGCAAGAATACCAAGTGATCATGGAACTGTCGGGAGATTTCCCGGTAAAGCTGCTTTGCGAAACCGCGGGAATATGCCGCAGCAGCTTCTACAGTTGGAAAAAACGTCTTTCCAATCCATCGGACAGGACAAGAGCATTTATTAACAACGTCATGCTGTTTGAGGAGTATCATCTTAAATATCCGTCACACGGATATCGTTGGCTGAACGCTAAAATACGGCTTGATACCGGGATTGCCCTTTCCAATCCATACGCTTATAAATGCTGTAAAACGGCAGGAATCAAGAGCACGGCAAAGCATTATAAGTACAAAAAACCGGGCGAGCCGTGCCGAGTGTTTCCGAATCTTTTGCTGTCTGAGATGCAGATTGATAAACCGTTGCAATGCATAGTGAGCGACATGACTGCTTTCTACGTGAAGGGCGTATATTATGAACTCACGCTCTATATGGACTTGTGGAACAACGAGATAGTCAGTCATTCTCTGTCGTCAAAGCGCGGTGATCGCATGACCTACATAAGCGGATTGGAGGATCTGATTGAACTCAAAAAGCAGCACCCGGAATACAAAATGATTCTTCATTCAGACCAAGGCTCTGTGTATTCGTCCAAGGCTTTCAATGAACTGCTGCCGATGTACGGCATAACCCGCTCGATGTCACGCGCAGGGACGCCGACAGATAACGCGGCTATGGAAGCTATAAACGGTTGGATTAAAGCTGAGCTGTTTACAGATTTGCATATCACCGGTGAAAGGCCCGTGAAGAATGAAATTGATGAGTACATTACATTCTTCAACGAACAGCGACCGGCGTATTCGCTGGGTTATCTAACGCCGAAGCAGTTTAGGGAAACCAATTATGCAGGAGGTGGTGTGTAATTCACAATTTTCTTGTTATGATTTTTTGAAATTTGTGTACGATTTTTGTTGACTAGTGCAGCTGCCGAAGTCAACAAAATTGGGGTCAACATCAATCAGATTTGCAAGCGAATCAACACCACCGACCGCGTTTATTCCGAAGATGTTGCAGAGCTGCGAAAGAGAATGGACGAGGTGTGGGGGCTGCTTCGCAAAGCAGTGGAAACTCCAAAATATTAAAAACGACCCCGCCCGCAAGAGCGGACGGAGCCTTTCTTCAAAATTTAAATTCAATCAAAACGCGTTTATGACCTCTGCCCCTGCGCGGGCGAACGCGACAAATTCTGTCGGAGCGGCTTTAACGGTTACGGTCCTGCCGCCGTTATGGGTGGTTTTATCGGTCGTTCTGACCCACTTGCCTTTGGGAAGATAGACCTCGCGCTCGGTCTGACCCGGATTAAGTATCGGGGCAAAGAGAATGTCGCGACCGAACATATACTGATCGTCTAAGCGATAGCAGCGCTCGTCATCAGGGAAATCGAAGAACATCGGGCGCATTATCGGCTCGCCTGTCTTTGAGGTTTTCTCGGCGCAGCTTAAGATATACGGCTTGAGCCTTTGGCGCAAAAGTATCAATTCTTTTATCGCGTCGCAGCACTCTTTTCCGAAGTGCCATATCTCATTGTAACCGCCGCCCTCGCAGATTATCCCGGGGTATCTCGCCTTATAATCCGACTGCCATTTTCTTGTGCCGTGAAGCCGCATGACAGGGCAGAACAGCCCGAACTGGAACCATCTCAATAAAAGCTCGCGGTATTCTTCGCTCTCGGTGTCGCCGTCGTAAAAGCCGCCGATGTCCGAGTTCCACCAAGGTATTCCGCACATCGCCATCGACAGACCCGAAACGACGCTTTGCCTGAGCGCGTTCCAGTCGGAGGGAATATCTCCGTTCCAGACGAGCGCGCCGAATTTCTGCGAGCCTATGTATGCCGCCCTCGTGAGAAGTATCACGTCGTCCTCGCCCTCGGACTTCAGACCGTCATAGAAACATTTTGCATAATAATACGGATATAAAAGCGCGGTCTGCGCCATGTTTCCCGCGTACTGTTTCATATTGTCAAACTGTTGCGGGTGAACGTCGGGTTCAGCCTCGTCGAGCCAGAACGTGTTTATGCCGTATTTAAGATACGTCTTTTTTATCTGCTCCCAGACATAGCTTCGCGCTTCGGGATTCGTCATATCGACATAGGACTGCTGACCCCAATAGTCGAACAGGCTGTACTGTCCGTTTTCGGTCCTGACAAGCATTTTTCGGTCGTCCATCTCCTGCCAATTCCGGCTTTTCGGGTTGACGGTAGGCCAATACGACACGACCGCCCTCGTTCCCATCTCGTCAAGCTCCCTGACCATAGCCGCGGGGTCGGGCCAGTATTTCGGGTCGAAGTCGCAGTTGCCCTGCTCGGTCCAGTGGAAATAGTCTATGACGATGGCGTCGACAGGCACTCCCATTTCATGATATTTTCTTGTGACTTCAAGGATCTCCTCCTGCGATTCATAGCGGCATTTAGACTGCCAGAATCCCGCCGCCCACTCGGGCATTTTCGGCGCAAATCCCGTTAGCCTTGCATAGCGGTTCATGACTTCGGCAGGCGTATCTCCGACAAAAACAAGATAGTCTGCTTGATATGCGCTGTCAGCCGTCCAGACGGTGCGGTTAAGCCCGAATTCAACCTGACCCGTCGCGGGATTGTTCCACAAAAATCCGTAGCCGAGAGAGGAGTAAATAACGGGAACGGTCGATTTTGTGTTTCGGTGCAGAATGTCATAGGTGCAGCCCTTGCGGTCAAAATAGCTCTGCTGCTCCTGCCCAAGGCCGTATATGTGTTCGTCCTTTCCCTGAAACGAAGCGCGTATGCGGTAGTGGTCGCCCTCGACATGGGCATACTTCGTCGCGGGGTCGCTTTCCTCTCGGCTTGCCAGAACGGTTTCGCCGTTTCTTAGAAATTCCACCCTGCTGTAGCCCCATACATAGCTGACCTTTACCGTCAGCTTGCCGTTTTTGAGCGTCGCGACTTCCCCGTCATATTCGACCGTCGAGCTGTCGGGCTCGGGCTCCATAAGCGTCCAACGCTCGTCGGAAAGCCTTGAATTTCTGGTCGAGCGCACCCTCGCGCAGTTTTCTCCATACGGCTCGACATATAAAAGCTCGTCGCGGGTCTCAAATAAAATTCCCTTGCCCTTTATAGAAATTTTGCTCAAAGATATACCTCCTTTGTTAATTTAAGCCCCGCCGAGCTTTGGCAGGGCTTTCGGTCATTTTATAACAGCTTTTGTTTCAAATTTCGCGGTTTTCGCCGTCACGGTGACCTCCTGGCTTTCGGGCAAAATCGCTGCCAAAAGCCTGCCGTGATAAGCCTTGCAAACATTCTTCGTGTAGTCATGCTCATCGTCGACCTTGCCGGAGCCGGTGCCCAAGACCTTGCCGCCGATGGCGGTAACGGTTACTTCTTCGCTTGCGGCCCAAGCGACGCTGCCACTTTCATCAACAAGGTCTATCTCGACGAAAATAAGGTCAGCCGCGCCGGTTTTGCCTGTCGTATCGGAAACGATTTTTATAGCAGCAGCCTCGCCGACTGTCACAAGTTCATCTTTGCCTATAATTTTGCCGCTGCTGTACGCGACCGCCTCTAACTTTCCAAGGGCATAGGGCACCTCGAAAATCGCAAAGCCTTTTTCATTCGGCGACTTTCTGCCGAGGGATTTGCCGTTCAGGCTAAGCTCGCACTCGTCGGCAAGCGTGAACACATAGACCTCCGAAATTCTGCCCTCTTTTTCGGGATATGTCCATGTACGCTCGGCGTCATAGAATCCCCAGCCCGAGTATGATTTCACACGGCAAGAGTTATCCGGATCGACCGTCAAAATCTTTATCGTTTCCCGACTCCAAGCAATATCGCGGTAGTAGGACTGCGGCTTTTTGAATCCGCAGATCGAAAAATCTCCGCAGTTTGAGATGTGGTTCGGATAAGGCTCAAGACCCCAGCCGGGCGGGTTCGGGTTGTCGTAGATCACTCTGCCGACGCCGGTTTCTCCAAAGTAGTCCCACCCTGTCCAGACGAATTCTCCGATGAGCTTCGGGTGGCTGTCCATCGTCCGCTTGACCGTGAGCGCGTCCATCGGGTAGCTCTCGGTAACAACAAAGAGGTGAGAGGAAAACGCCTGCTCATCAGCAGGAATGCGGTCGGTGAGATAGTTATAACCAAGAACGCCGAGATTCCCCGCCTGCGGAGCGATTTTTTTGCACCAGAAGTCGGGATTATTGAATTCCGGGTCGTCCCAGAAACCGCAAAAAGCGTGGGTCAGCGGTCTTGTCGGGTCGTTTTCTTTTATTGTGTCCGCTATCATTTTTCCGACCGCGTAGCCGTCGCACTTGCCTCCTCTTTCGAAGATCTCGTTTCCTGTTGACCACATAATGACCGAAGGGTGATTTCTGTCGCGCAGGGCCATCGCGGTGGTGTCCTTGGCGGCGTATTTATCGAACCAAAGGTGGTAGTCATATTGCCTTTTGCCGGTCGTCCAGCAGTCGAAAATCTCGTCGATAACGAGCATTCCGAGCCGATCGCAGACGTCAAGTAGCACGTTCGACGGCGGGTTATGAGACGTGCGAATGGCGTTAAATCCGCTTTCCTTGAGAATCCTTACGCGCCGTTCCTCTGCGCTTCTGAACGAGGCTGCGCCGACGATGCCGTTGTCGTGGTGGACGCAGGCACCATACAGTTTTATTGGCTGACCGTTCAGCAAAAATCCGCGCTCGGGATCGCAGGCAACAGTCCGAATCCCGAAATTAACGCTTTCGCAGTCATCGCAATTATCGGTGTGAAGCACAAGATCGCAGGAGTAAACCGTCGGCGAATCGGGCGACCAAAGCTTAACTCCGTGAAGCATTGTCTTTACCGAAAAACTGTTTTTCCCGGTTTCAAGCTGAACCGAGCGGGTCATGGAAAAGCCGATCTCGGGAACGGAAAAGTCGATCTTTGCGACCTGCTTGCGAGTTGAGATTATCTCTGTTGAAATTTCGATTTGCACCGAATCTCCGAAAATTCCGAGAGTTTTGACAGCCGTTGTCCAAGGCTCAAAGTAATCTGCGCCCGAAGTCAGAAGCCCGACCTCGCGGTAAATTCCCGCGCCGGTATACCAGCGCGAGGCGGGTTGGTATGTCGCATCAACTTCTACACGAATTTCGTTCTCGCCATCATGCAAAAATTTAGTGATGTCAACCGTAAAAGCAGTGTAGCCGTAGGGGTGGAATCCCGCCCGCTCGCCGTTCACAAAAACCTCGCAAAGCCCCATCACGCCGTCGAATCTGAGAAGAACATTCTCCGCTTCGGGTTTCATAATCTTGCGGACATAGGTACCCTTACAAGGCTGAAAATAGCCGTAATCCGCGCCCGTCGGCGAATCGGGAGTGCGCGAAGTTTTGATCATAAAGTCGTGCGGCAGGGCGATGTCCTCGCCATCAAACGCCTGCCAGTCGGCACGGTTTAGCATAAACTTCCAATTATCAAGCAGATTTTCGGTTCTCATAATATTGCCTCCCATTTGATAATGTATTCAACAAAAACAGCCGTTCGGTTTTACCTGTCAAACTCCGCTTCGCCGTCGCCTATAAATTCAAAGTAAACAGCGCGCTTGCCGATGATACCCGACGTGAGAGGAGCGGTATTTTCGCCCGAATTCATATCCAACTCGGCAACGATTTTCCCGCGCCAGCTGTCAACGCGAACTCTGACGCTCATCTGCCCCTTGACCGTTCCCAAAACCGTAACGCTCTTAGGTGAATTTGTGCCGAACTGCAAATATCTGAAACCGACCGTCGTGCCGTTTTTGATGTTCACAACAGGCGCGGAAATGCCGTCGGTATGCTCATAGACAGGCTTTACATAAGCTTGCCAAAGCGGGCTTATATGGCAGGCATACCCCGCGGAAATCAGCTTATATGCGTCGATTCCGTTCACGCTCGCGCCCGAAGAAGTCATCTCGACAGGCTTTGAGCTGACCGGCTCGCCGTTTATGTAGGTGATGTCTCCGATATAGATTTTCCCGTCCTTGCCGAGGGCAATATCGACAGGCTCTATCATACCCTGGCGGGCGAACTCGTCAGTGCCGGTCTGGCGGTGGTAGAAGATGTACCACTGACCGTTTATTTCGACCAAGCCGCCGTGGTTATTGCCCCAGCGGTATGTCTGCTGTCCCGTGCCGTCGGGCATTTTAAGTATCTCGCCGCCGTTAAAGGATATATCCCCGCCGTCCTGATAACCGTCAAGCGGGCTGTCCGACCACTTGTAGGAGAGAAAGCCGTTATTGTCATCATAAACGCCGAGCTCCGGCACGGGAGTGACGTATCTTTTTGAATATAAATAGACGTATTTCCCGCCTATTTTTCTCGGGCTTGAAGCCTCGAAGAATGCGTCGCGAAGATCTATATGCTCGGTGTCGGCGTTTTTGTTCCAAGGGTCGGGGACATGACCCATCGGGTGAGCCCTGAATGTTTCCTCTTTGATTGTCGCCATATCGTCCTCAAGCTCGGCGCAGTAGCAGCCGCAGAATCCCCAATAGGCGTAAACTCTGCCGTCGTCATCGACCAAAACTCCCGGGTCAAAGCCGAGCTTTGTTAAAACAGGATTTTCAAAAGGTCCTGCGGGGTTTTCGGAGGACGCGACGAATATCCTGCCGCCATACTGCTCTGCGGCATAGAGATAAAACTTATCGCCCTTTTGAACGACGTCGGGGGCGTATAAAATCGAGCCGTCGGTCGCGGTGTAGCATACGCCGTGATATGTCCAGTCGGTCAGATCGCCCAAGGGCGCGCTCCAGACGACATAATCCCTGCCGCAGAACGAGCTGCGCTCGGTGTCGTGCGAGCCGTAGACATAAAGCCGCTTTTCGCCGTTATGCTCAAAAACTCTCGGTTCGCCGTCGGGGACGTGTTCCCAGAGCGGAAGATAAGGATTTGCCGATTTCAAAATTTCTTTCATAACAATTCTCCTGTCTATCTAAGATGATAAATGCCCGATGCAAGCACATAATGCGCGTAGCCGTTCTCGACGGTATAGCTGTATTTATTTTCTTTCGGGAGATTTTCGCCTATAAGCGGAAGATAAACGCTTGCAACGGAGTTTTTCGGCACCGTGACGGTCATTTCCACGCCGCCGTCAAGCTTATTCAGGTCCAAAGAAATTTCTCCCTTTGCTGACGGAACGCGGCATTTTACATAGGAAAGTCCGCAGAGCCTCGGCTTGATTTCAAATTCACTGTAAGCCGTATCGGTCGGACGTATCCCCGCGATATATTTTGACATTGTGATGAGCGGCCCGCCAGACCAAGCGTGATTAAACGTCCCCTCCATGCTCCAGTATTCCCAAAGCGTTGAGCAGTCGTATTCCACCATCTGCCGATAACGCTTTTTCATGCGCTCCACCGCATTTTCGACTTCACCCATCTCGCAGAGCGCGTCCAGAACATATTTCTCCATATAGGGGCTTGCGTTTTCCGTATCGGATAAAACCCTCGTTATGCCCTTATAGCTCTCTTTGCCCGCAAGCCCCGATAATACCGCAAGAGCGTTTGCGCGGTCGTCGGGGATTTTGTTTTCGGTGCGGTTATAAATGCAATAGCCCTTTGAAAACGCGGACAGGAAATTATCCCTCACCGATTTTAAAAGCCTGTCATATAGCGGTATATCGCCGTCTTTTTTAAGAAGTGCCGCCATATTTTTCAGAGAGCTTACAGCCATATAATACCAAGCGTTTTCCATAGGCGCGGTATCTGCGTTTTCGCCCCAGTCTACCCAATCCCAACTGCCCGGCTTATGTATGATCAACCCGCTGTCCGAAAAGTCAAAGCTTTGCACATATTTTTTCGACATTTCGTAAACGCATTTCGGTACGCTCTCATCTCCCGAATACAGATAATACTGCCAAAATCCCCAAATCCCCGCAAGGTTTTGAAGCGGCAGCTCAAATTCCTCCGTGCCCGTCGGGACGACCGTCAGCATACGCCCCTTGTCCTCCGACCATCGAGCCATCTCCTTTGCGCCCTTTTTATATAGCAGCAGCGACCTTTCGTCCAGGCAGTAAAAAAGCATCTGCATATCGATATTTACGTCGCCCCACCACTGCGCGCGCTCCCTGTCGGGGCAGTCCATGAAACTGTCATGCATCGTGACATAAAGCGTCCGCAGGGATTTACTCCAAAGGGTGTTCAAAAATTCGTCGCTGCACTCAAAGCTGCCAGCAAAGTCGGCGTCATACCCCGTTTCTCGGTATTTTAGCGCATGAACCGTCACACCTGCGGGAACGGTATAGTATATCCTCTCTCCGTTTATCCAGCCGAAGGATTCATATTCCTGCTCGCCGTCCTTGGTGTAATAGACCGCCATCACGCTCTGGGACACAAACTTGTTTTCCGACCTTATCGCGATCCTCTTGCCCTTCGGGGCGGTTATTTTGAGATACGGCGTGAGCTGCGCGTTATAGGGCAGGCGCAGCTTGATTTCGGTGTCCTCGCTTGCGGTAAATCCCTCAAAATCCGAGCTGTTCAGATAGTCTTTCAGCCCATAGTCCCGAAACATCGGTATCTCCCGCTTTTCAAGAGTGCCGTAACCGCCCTCGCCCGCGCCGCATATTTCATCGGCAAAATCCCAGTCCTTTGGGTCAAAGTCGGGCGCAAACCAATCATCGGCTTTTTCTGCGTCATAGTAAATATTCGTTTCCGAAAGCCGAAAATTCGGGGGAATGTCAAGCTCGTCCGGGGCGATATACGCGGGGTCGTGCCTAACCCGCCAACTTGAATCGGAGGAAATTATTTTCCCGCATATATCGGTTTCAAAGCATAGCCCGCCGATGCCGCTTGAAATATGCGAAAAGCCGCTCTTTCCGAAGTATTCGACAAGCACCGCAAGGGTGTTCTCTCCCTCTCGCAGATACCGCGATATTTCCACCTCGTCATAATATGTGCCTTTTTCGGACGGACCCCGCTTTAAGCCGCCCTCGAAAACCGCAACCGCGCCGTTTATGTAAAGCCGATACTTTGAATCGGCGGCTATGCGGGCAACTGCCTTTTCGGGAACGTCCTTTAAGCTGAATTTTTTAATAAAATCCAGCCATGTATTTTTGTCCTCATTCTTTTTCCAGATCCATTTTGCGCCCTTATTCAAATCAGCTCACCTTAACCTTTGATAAACTGCCACTCGTCAAACTCGAAATCCCCCGACATGACAAAGTAAACGTCGTGAACCTTTTTAATTTCGACCTCGTCATAAACCGCCGTAAATTCGTCACAGTCAAAGGATATGACGGCGGCGGGCTCGCTGTCGAAGCTGTCAAGGCGGATCTCTATGCTGCCCTTGCCCCTGACGCCGGCGGCAAAAATCCCGCTTCCGCCCTTGAAATCGACGTTTTTAAGCGCGATAACGCCGTTTTCAGCGCATTTTACATATATCTCGCCGCCGTCCTCTACATACTCGCAGTCTGAAAGATACGCCGTTTCTGCTCGGCATACCGAATATGGGTCAAACCGCTTTATCTGCATATCTCCCTTGAGGTCGGCCTCGCACTCGGAGATGACCGCCTTTTTCTCGTCGACTTCACAAGGCGCAACGCAAAGGCTTCTGAAGCCGTGACCGGTGTTTAGTTCCTTGTCAAGGGTGAGGGTGTGATACAAAAGATAATAGTCGCCGTCGAACTTTTGCAGGTGGGTGTGATTGTTGCTGTATCCGAGCCCCAGATCGCCGGGATTTTTGAGATACTGCCCCTTATACTCCCAGCTGTCGGAATCGAGCGGGGTTTTGGTGGTCATGTAGCACATCGAACACGCGGACGGCGCTTCGGTGCCGTCAATATCCCACCTGTCGCGAGGATCCCACGAGGAATTATAGGTGTAGACAAACGTACCGCCGATGTAATTAAGCTCGCTCGCCTCGAAGGAGTAGGGCGCTTTTATCTTCACAAAATCGCTGTCGACCGAGATCATATCGCTGCCCAAGCGGCATATTCTCATCGAGCCGGGGAGATAGTCGGTGCCGTCGCTCGCCCTGCCGCCGCCGAAAGCAAGCCAGCCGACTCCGTCGTCGTCGATACAAACGCCCGGGTCAAACGGGTTCGGGCAGTCGGCAAGTCCCGGCATTCCAGCGTAGATAAGCGGCTTGCCGAGCGGGTCGCTCCAAGGTCCTGCGGGGTCGGTCGCGGTCAGAACGCCTACCCCCGCGCCGCTGTTTGAGAAGTAAAGATAGAAGTGGGTAAGACCGTCTTCCTCCACCCTCGATGTCACCGACGGCGCCCAGCTCGCCATTATCCACGGAGCGATTGTCGCGGTGTCGATAATGCCCTCAAACCGCCAGTTCACCATATCGTCGGTCGAGATGATTACAAAGGATTTTATGCACTCATAGGTGTTGTCCGAATCGCTCTTTTCGAGGTACTGCTGATTGTCGTTCGTGCCGTAAACGTAGAGCCTGCCGTTATATTCGACGGCGGTCGGGTCGGCGCAGAAAATGTTGGTCAGAATCGGGCTTTCAAGGCCCTGCTTCGCCTTAAAAAGCGCTTTCGGGGAATACCCCGATATCGCCTCGGCCGCGCCCTGCGACTTTACAATCGAGCCGGCGGAAAGAGAAATTTCGTCGACCGCAGCGCCCTTTTTCGCCCCGCAGGCCGTGATGTTCAGAAGCGACAACCCGACCGCGATGGCGGTGATTCTTCTTATAAGCTTCATATTAAGTTCCTTTCTTCGTTGAGCGGATATAATTTCGGCGCTGCCGGGTTTGCCGCCGAGCAGCGCCTTGAAGGTCAACAGCCGATATTTTGTGAAATATTCAATCCTTTAGCTTTCTTCAAACTCCGCTATTCTCGCGTTAAGGTCGTCGAGGGCGAGCTGAAGCCCGTCGGCGTTAGCCTCTTTAAGCTGCGCCCAAGAGGAGATGTCCTGAATGAACCCTTGGGTCTCGAAGCTGTTGTAGAATGAGGCTACAGTTTCGGTAAGCCCGTCGCCGTAGATTACGAGCGAGGTGTCTTTGTCGTTTGCAAGATTGTAGCAGGAATCCCACATATCGAGCATCTCGTCGGTCCAAAGATATTTCTCCTGCTTCTGTTTCTTGTCGATGTTCACGACGGTCGGGTCGACTACTTTAAATCTTTCGCAAGAGGCGAACAATCCCACTCCCTCGGGGTTGGGCGCGCCCTTGACTATGCAGTATCCCGCCGGGGAGCTTTCTATGTAGTAGTTGCCGTCGCCGTTGGGGTCTCTCGGTACCGGGACGAACATAAGCTCGTTTTTAGTGACGTCGCCGAAGACCGGGGTGATAAGGTCAACCTCGCCGGTAAACGCCCAGTCGCCCGAGATATAGAACAAAAGCAGTCCGTCCTTCATTCCGCCGCCGTTGGTGTCGTTTCTCTGAACCCAACTTTGATAGTGGGCAAGATAAGAGCAGTCGTTCTTGATGAGGTTATAAAGAAGCTGATTCGCCCGCTCGAGCTCCGGAGCGTCGACGTTGCTGACGAACGCCCTCTGCTCGGTGTCGTATTCGACTACCGAGGTGCCGCAGGAATGGAGAATGCCGGCGGGATAGTACCAGCCGTCGAGGGCGAATCTGTCCGAATCGCCGTCCGAAAAGTCCACGCACATCTCGTAGAACTCGTCCCAAGTCCACTCGTCGTCATAGAACAGCTCGGCGGGGTCTTCATATCCGTATTCCTCGATTATGCGGCGGTTATAGCACATAACGGTGCCGTAGGAGGTGTCGGTGACTATAAAATAGGGGTGGCCGTTAAGGCTGAAGTAGTTATAGGCATAGTCCTTCATATCCGCCCAAAGCTTGTCGTCGTAGTCGACATAAGGGTCGACCGGCTGGAACACGCCTTTTATCGCGCCGCTCGGGAAAATGCCGGTTCCGCAGGGATAGAAGTCGGGCGAGTCGTTAGACAAGACCTTCGCCGCAAGGTCGCTCATAGAATCCGCCCAGGTGGTCTCTACATATTCGATCTCGCAGCCGTATCTTTCGTGGAAGGTGAAGTAGCCGGTGTTGACGGTCTGCCCCTCGCTGTAATTGTGGAAGCCGTCATAGAACGAGAACCACTTGATAGTCGTGCCCGCGGCGGGTGTTTCCTCCACGGTCGGCAGCCTAATTCCCGCGGCGTTGAGGATAGCCTCGGAATCCTCGCTCGCAAGGGTAATCTCGATGATCTTTCTTCTCGAGCTTCCGCAGCCGACAAGCGAGAGGATCAGCAAAATCACCGCGAAAACAGCAAATAATCTTTTCACAAATAAAACTCCTTTCATAAAGGCTGTCTATATGATAACATAAAAATGAGCTTTTGTAAATAGCATAAATTCAGAGATGAGATAACGAAACGCGCAAATTAGAGGATAGAGAGTTAGAGGATAGAAGATAGAAACGCTCGGACGGACTTTTGTGGATTTTGCGCATTTTGAACATTTTATCCCTCAACGTGCGCAAAATGTGCAAAGTTCATAAGAATATAAATAGCAAAATCTGCTTTAATAATTTAAATCGTAGAATCAAACTATTATTTTTTACTTTTCGGTTTCGTGGATTTTGCACATTTTGCACATTTTGTCCTTCAGCGTGCGCAAAATGCGCAAAGTTCATAAATCTTAGGTGCGTTTTCTATCTTCTATCCTCTAATCATCTATCCTCTGACTCATTTGCCCACGAATTGGGTCTTTCGGTACTCGGTCGGAGTCGCCCCGACATATTGCTTGAACTGCCGCATAAAGCCGTAGCTGCTCTGGTAGCCGCATTTTTCGCCGACTTCCGCAACACTTAGGTTCGTCGACAGCAGCAGCCTTTTCGCGCAGGTCATTCTGCTGTTGATAATATCCTGCTTGATGGATATTCCGAAAATCTTGGTATATAAATGCTCAAGGCTTGAAAGGCTCATTCCGAACGACCTTGCAAGAATCGCAACCGTCGGCACGTCCTTCGGCTCGTGATATATCCACGTCCTGATATAGTGGAGATGTTCCTTTTGCGCTGTCGAAATACCCCGCTCCGAAAACGTCCCCTCAATTATGCTCCGGGAGATCATGTTGAGCAATATCCGAGTGTAAAGCTCAACATTTTCGTCATGATAAATATTTGCGGAATAAAACTCCGTCGTAAGGGTATAAATTATCCCCGAGACGGCGGCGAAATTTCCGATATAAATCGGCTCGTCGACCGAAATTTTCATATCTTTAAACCGCTGCGACTCCGCTTCGTCCATTCCGTCGAAATAAAACCAGTCGTCGGTATATTCGCCGTCCTTGGCGCGATAGCCGCAGGGCGTGCTCGGCGAGATGAAACAAACCGTCCCGGGCTTGACGGCGTATTCCCTGCCGCGAATTGTGAGGAGCGCGTCGGATTTTATCAGGAGAAAAAGCCACGCCCCCGGACCGTTCGGGTTATCCGCGCAGAAGTTGTCTTTATGACAGTAGTTGTAGCCGATCGCGCCGATTTTTATCATCTTTGACCTCCGAAAAGTGTAATCTTATGTTATTATATACTTTTTTCGGAGTAATGTCAACGAGAGCGGTTCGGGAAACGGCAAAGCGGGAGAGCATGCCAAGCGTGACAGAACGCGCTGCAAAGCATTTTTTAGGCGATTTCGGACACTTTTTGATACAGCAAATCATCTCCCCTTCTTCGGCTCTCGACTACAAATTCAGATCACGGCTGACAAGTGCGGAATAGTAGCTGTCCATCGTCGCGGGAGCGTTGTATAGCGCGGTCAACAGATATGTCCTAATGTTCCTGATTTCGGGTTTTGAGCGCTCCATCGCGAACAATACATAATCGATATGCTCACTGTCAAGTTGTAAGAACCGTTCCCTAACTGCCACACTTGAAATATCTGTGCCGTTGATACGAATAGTGGCAGACGGCGAGCATATAGCATCAAGCATGAGAGTTACTATCTCGTCGATCTGCCGCTTGTCGTTCTGCTTGTTTTCAACGATGATGTCGTAGTCAATGTTGGATTTGATTTCATCTTCCAATTCTGCGCGCGACATCTCATCAGCCTCATCTTTGATTGATAGATGATTGATTGAATCAGTATTTAATATTTCTTTATTTCTTTTATAAGTATTTAATTGCGTTGGATTTCCCAACGTAGGTTTTTCCAATGTTGGATTATCCAACGTTGGGTTTTCCGACGCAGGATTATCCTGTTGCGGCTGCTCATAGATTACATACTCTGTGCCTTTCAAACGTCCCTTCTCATCGCGCTCACGAGTGCGGACGATGTACCCAGCGTTTTCAAGCTCTTTGATCGCTTCACGAACGGCGTCAATCTTCTCGCGATTGATAAAAGACAGTCCCGCGAGGGTGTAATCCCACTCTTCCGGGAGGGACAGCATTTGAGAAAGAAGTCCTTTTGCCTTAAGTGACAGGTTCTTATCCCTAAGATGATAGTTGCTCATGACGGTGAATCCTGTGGTGTGTTCTACTCTGAATATTGACATAATTATCCTCCTAAATAAAAATACCGCTCATATTTTGCATACTGCAATGAGCGGAAAAGTTAAGTATTTATAATGTATAGATACCCATAAAATAAGCCTTTCAGCGTTTTCTGAAAGGCTTATTCTTGGAATTAACATGGGCGCAGATTTTAGTTTCTTTTTTGAAAGTAAACTCCAACAAGATTCCGCGCAGCAAAATTTGCTCCCGCGGTAGAATCTTGCTCTAAGACTTTTGCAACTTCTGTTTTTTCTTATCTCTTCCTATCCAAAGCCATTCCGTTCTTCAAATTTTCTCATTATTTATGCTCGCATTAACTGTTAATCATCGTTTTTCGTTTAACTTCACTAAATTACAGCTGCTATATATAACACTTTTCCCTCTTGAAATGCGACAATAACTGTGCTATAATTACAAAAAAGCATCTCATTATTTATTAAATTTTAGGAGGTTTGTTTGTGAGCACTGTTTTATCCAAAAAAGAGATGTCAGAAGAAGATATAAAGCTCCAATACATCACTCCTGCAATCGCCGCGAAGTGGAATCTCGGGCTCGTTACGATGGAAACAAAAATCACCGACGGGCAGATAAATCTTCGCGGTAATATCACGGTCAGGGAAAAGCCGAAAAAGGCTGATTATGTCCTCTATATCAGTAATAACAAACCTATTGCCATCGTCGAGGCAAAGGACAACAACCACACTGTTTCGTTCGGACTTCAACAGGCTATGACCTACGCCGTGATGATGGATATTCCTTTTGCATACAGCTCGAATGGCGACGGTTTTTATGAGCATGATTTTTTAACAGGCAATGAGCGGGAGCTTTCTTTGGACGAGTTTCCGTCTATGGACGAGCTTAACTCCCGTTGGGAAGTCGGTGCTAACGAGGGCCAGGGAATATCTGACGCCGAGAAAACCGTGATAGGTCAGCCGTATTATACAAGCCAGACTACATACGCGCCGAGATATTATCAGCAAAAAGCAATAAACCGCACCGTTGAGGCGATTGCGAAGGGTCAGAACCGTCTTTTGCTTGTAATGGCAACAGGCACCGGAAAAACATATACCGCTTTTCAGATAGTTTATCGGCTTTTAAAGAGCGGACTAAAAAAGAAAGTTCTGTATCTTGCGGACAGAAATATTCTGATAGACCAGTCTATTCAGCAGGACTTCAAGCCGCTTGAAAAGACGATCCATAAAATCAATTTTTCCAAGGACGACCCCGTAACCGTCACGTCGCACGAGGTCTATTTTTCTTTATATCAGCAGCTTTCTGGAAATGAGGAATCGGACGACGATGAGAACGGCGATGAAGCGGTCGCTCGCTTTGCTAAGCTGTTTCAGAAAGATTTCTTTGACCTTATCATCGTAGACGAATGTCACCGCGGTTCTGCCAAAAAGGACAGCAACTGGAGAAAGATCTTGGAATATTTCTCATCAGCAGCGCAAATCGGAATGACAGCAACACCAAAGGAAACAAAGTATATTTCAAACATCGACTACTTCGGCGAGCCTGTTTACACATACAGTCTTCGCGAGGGAATCGAGGACGGCTTTCTTGCGCCTTTTCGGGTAGTCAATATCAAGACGGACATCGGCGAGGGTTGGCGACCTTTAAAAGGTCAGGTAGACAAATACGGCAACGAGATCGAGGACAGGATATATACAAACAGCGATTACGATTATAACATCGTCCTTGAGGACCGCACATATCAGGTTGCGAGGGAGATAACAAATTATCTGAAAAGCACCGACAGAATGCAGAAAACCATCGTGTTCTGCGCAAATGAAGACCACGCTGATCGAATGAAGATTGCGCTCAATAACCTAAATTCAGATATTACAAAAGAAAATCCCGATTATGTTGTCCGCATCACGGGCTCGGATACATACGGCAAAAGCAAGCTGAGCTATTTTATCTCCGTCGGAGCGAAATATCCTGTAATCGCCACCACCTCGAAGCTGCTTTCAACGGGTGCGGACTGCAAGATGACGAAGCTCATCGTACTTGATGAGATGATAAATTCGATGACCGAGTTTAAGCAGATAATCGGTCGCGGCACCAGAATCCGCGAAAATGAGGGCAAAATGTCCTTTACGGTGATGGATTTTCGCAATGTGACAAGGCTGTTTGCCGATCCCGCTTGGGACGGCGACATCATTCAGGACGACGGTTATGACCCCAACCGCTTGCCAAATCAGGACGGCGGCGACCCCGACCTTCCGCCTGCTCCTACCGAAGATAACCCGAAGCCTATCGTTGACAGAAACGGTTGCAGGGTTGAAATCCTCGGAAAATCGGTATCGGTTTATGACGCGGGCGGCAAGCTGCTGCGGCAGGAAAGCATCGTCGATTACACAAAATCAAACATTTTGGGGCAGTATGCCTCGCTTGACAATTTCATTCAGAAGTGGAGTGCGGAGGAGAAGAAAGAGGCTGTCCGCGACCTTTTGAAGGAGCAGGGAATCGACCTTGAAGCGATGAAAGCGGAGCAAGGTATGTCCGACGTTGACGACTTTGATTTTATCTGCCATGTCGCATACGACCGAAAGCCGCTTACAAGGCGAGAGCGCGCAAACGGCGTTAAAAAGCGCGATTTCTTGAGCAGATACAGCGGAGTTGCAAAAGAGGTCTTGGAGGCTTTGCTCGACAAGTATATGAACCTCGGGGTATATGAAATCGAAAAGACGGAAATTTTACAGCTCGACCCGTTTGTAAAATACGGCAAGCCCGCTAAAATCGCGTCGTACTTCGGAGGCAAGGACGGCTATCTCAGGGCGGTAAAAGAGCTTGAAGAAGAAATTTATAAGGCAGGTTAAATTATGAGCAACCTTTCGGGATTTGTAAAAAGACTTCGGGATATTATGAGAAACGACGCGGGAATCAACGGCGACGCGCAGAGAATCGAGCAGATAGCTTGGCTTCTGTTCCTTAAAGTTTACGACGCCAAGGAGCAGGACTGGGAATGGTCGGACGACGGCTATACCTCGATTATCCCCGACAACTGCCGCTGGGCGAACTGGGCGCACGACGATAAATCGGGCAGCGCGATGACAGGCGACAAGCTCCTTGATTTTGTAAACAACACCCTTTTTCCGACTCTTCGCGGTCTTAACGTCGACGCAAACACGCCTATCAAAAAAGCTATTGTTCAGACGACTTTCGCCGACGCGAATAACTATATGAAAGACGGCGTACTGCTTCGGCAGGTAATAAACATAATCGACGAGCTCGACCTTTCGGATTATGAGGAAAGTCACGCTTTCGGGGAGATCTATGAATCTATCCTCAAAGAGCTTCAAAGCGCAGGCTCGGCGGGCGAATTTTACACCCCGAGAGCCGTCACCGATTTTATGGCGAAGATGATAAAACCGAAAATCGGCGAGCATATGGCTGACTTCGCCTGCGGAACGGGCGGCTTCATCACGAGCTGGCTCAAAGAGCTTGACAAACAAATCGTCACGACGGGCGACAACTCCGCTCGAAGCGAATCGGTCTACGGCGTTGAGAAGAAGCAGTTTCCGTATATGCTTTGCATAACGAATATGCTGCTGCACGACCTCGACGTGCCAAAAATTTATCACGACAACTCGCTGCTGCGCGACGTTTTAGACTACACCGAAAAGGACAAGTTCGAGGTCATTCTGATGAATCCCCCTTACGGCGGGAGCGAAAAGGCGGAGGTCAAGAATCATTTCCCCGACGACCTTGC
>CANQUJ010000003.1 GCA_947627005.1 uncultured Clostridia bacterium | reverse complement strand
CTCATATTTAATCCTCCATTGTGATGTCTCTATTTTACATCACTTTGGAGGTTTACACAAGATTTGGGAGGGAGTCGCACTACCTTGGAATTATTCCGTAGCTTCTTCAAGATATTTCATGCACAAATATCTCTTGCACTCCCAATCCTTGCCGGCAACATAGCGAAGTCTCGCACAAACAAGCATCAGAGCCGAGTTCCCGTCGGGAAACGCACCGACCACTCTCGTCCTGCGTCTGATCTCGCGGTTCAGCCGCTCAATTACGTTGTTCGTGCGAATTTTAAGCCAGTGTTGCGACGGGAATTCCATATATGTAAGCGTTTCTTCGATCCCGTCCTCAAGCTTTTTGGCAGCTGCATTCAGCTTCATTTCCCTCAACTTTTCGACGACCTCTCTCGCCTTCTTTCTCGCAGCCTCCTTACTCTCCTGGGCATGGATAGCCTTTAGCATCATCGTGACTTCACGAATCCTGTTTCTCGGCACGCTTGACATAATATTCCTATAGAAATGCACTGTGCAGCGTTGGTATTTTGCATCGGGAAAGACTTCGTGAACTGATTCACACATTCCGAGGTTCTTATCTCCGACTACGAGCTTAACGCCGTCGAGTCCGCGTGATTTGAGCCATACCAGAAAGCTTCTCCAGCTTTCTTTATCTTCTTTCATGCCCTCAGCAGCACCTATAACTTCGCGATAACCGTCTTCATCAACGCCGATTGCCACTAAAATGCTCACATTTTCAAACTCGCCGCCCCAATTCCGCTTGAGGTAAATCCCGTCGATGTAGATGTACGGATACTCGCCATGAAGCGGTCTTTGTCGCCATTCCTCAATATGCACATAGGCTTTCTGATTCAGGTCACTGATGGTAGAAGCTGAAACTCGACTGCCCCACAGTGCCTCGCTGATGTCCTCTACGCGGCGTACAGATACGCCCGCAAGATACATCTCGATCAATGCTTCCTCCACAGAGCTCTCGCGGCGACGATAACGCTCGATGATTGCCGTTTCAAACGGTACGCCCTTGAGCTTGGGAACCGATAGTTTTACATTTCCTGACGTGGTGGTAAGGTTTCGGGTATAATGCCCGCTGCGGTAGCCTTTTCGGGATTCCGAGCGCTCGTATTTGCTCGCTCCGGTCAGTTCTTCTGCTTCATTGTCGAGAAGCTCGTTCAGGGTCTCCTCCACGCTTTTGCGTACCAGATCTTTCAGTTCGGTCTTGACGGCATCCTCGTTTAATGTTATAATCTTTTCGGACATGTTTCCTACTCCTTTCGAATGATGTTACGGTTACTTCATTCTACCAGAAGTGCGGGGACATGTCTATATTTTTGTCCCGATTTTCTTTTTGCGAAAGATATTGTACCTTATCACCTCACGCATCGCGTGGGGTATTTTTATGAGTAAAACAAGAATAGAGGTTGTATGTATACGGAAAATGTAAATAATAGTTGCAAAATAGATGAAAATATGTTATTATTAAGGCAGTCATTATGTGACTCTTTGAAGCACCTTGATAATTGCATAAGTCATTCAGGTATTGCTGACTCTCAAGGAGATGATACAATGCCTAAAATTAACAGAACTATAATGCTGAACGGAAGACGCATTTGGATTCACGCGAATACCGAACAGGAGTATGCTGAGAAGCTTATCAAACTTTATGATGAAGAGACGGCCTCAAGTACAAAAGAAAAGCATAATTTCAAAGAGTATGCTCTCATGTGGTTCAACGTGTATGCCAAGCCGAATATTGAGACTGTTACATCGGAGACATATATGAGACAGCTCACGTCGTATATTATTCCTGCATTTGGAGATATGGCTGTCGAAGATGTTGCAACGGAAGACGTGCAGACAATGTTTAACAATATGGCTGTCGCTAAGCCGTCGAAGATGAAGACGAGGCAAGTGCTGAATATGATATTCAACACGGCTCTCGAAGACGGGATTATAAGCAGGAACCCTCTTAACTCCAAACGTCTTAAAATCACAGGTAGGGCGAGCCAGTCAACGAAGGAATACAGTGTTGAACAAATGCGATTCTTGATTCAGAATCTTGACAAGATTAAGCTTGAATCTGATAGGGCTTATCTGGCGCTTCAGGCATTACACCCTCTGAGGCTTGAAGAGGTTCTCGGGCTGAAATGGGAAGATGTCGATTTAGACAATATGATTCTGCATATCAGGCGTGCCGTTACACACCCGACGAGGAATCAACCGGAAATTAAAGCCACGAAGACCGAAGCAAGCGTCAGAGACATTGGATTGTCGAAGATTGCCGTTAAGTATCTGACACCCGGAGACGGAGACAAATTTGTTTTCGGCGGAGACAAGCCACTATCTTATACACAGGTGCGCAAGATGTGTGAGCGTATTAAGAAGGACACTGGGTTTGAAGACAATGTTACTCCTATCAGATTCAGGACTACGGTGCTCACAGATATCTATGACCAAACTCGTGACATCAAGCAAGCTCAAGCAGCTGCGGGACATACGACTTCGGCGATGACATTGAAGTATTATGTGAAGGGCAGAGCGTCGAGTTCGGAATCTGCAAGCATTATAGAAAGTGTATACTGCCAACCGGCAGTGGGGTAAATTTGCAAAATATTTGCAAACATCAATCCCTTTCAAACGTCCTATTGATGTAGGTTTGAGGGGTGTGAAATTTCAGAAAATTTGCAGAATCATTTGCAAAACAGTGTATTTTTAGTCAATGAGGTATATTCCTACCACAGGTGAATGTAAATGCATTGAACAAAAAGCAATAAAAATGCCCAAAAACGGGTGTTTTTGAGCACTTTTTGAGTGGAGCTGATACCCGGATTCGGACCGGGGACCTCATCCTTACCAAGGATGCGCTCTACCGGCTGAGCTATATCAGCGCCTCGACACGATTACCGCGCCAACAATTTGATATTATAAACTACCGCAAGGGATTTGTCAAGCGTTTTTTCAAAAAATTTTGCGAAATTTTATCATAAGCCCGAAATCAGCCGATCAGGACGTAATCCTTGATCCTCGAATAGATCGTATCGGTCATTCCCTCGCAAAGGTCGAGCTCCTGGACCGCCGAAAAGCCGTGTATAAGCTCTCTAAGCGATACGATTTCCTCGGCGAGCTCCGGCTCGATCATAAGCGCCTCCGCGATCTCTTCCGCGCTCGCGGCGTTGATATCCACGCTCTTCATAACCTTCTCCGGCTCGGTCGGGAGCTCTGTTTTAGCGGATTTTTCGGTCTTTTCGGTCTTCTCTGTTTCGGTCGGCTTTTCGGTCGCAGAAGTCTCGGGCGGCGAAGTCTCTTCCGGCTCGGGCGGCAAGGTATAGTCGGCGGTTTTTTCTTCTTGCTCGTTCGGCGGACTCGCCGCAGTCTCGCTTTCGCCGCTTTTCGGCGAAAGATAGAAATATTCAATGATTTTTTGATAGAGCGAGTCGCTTATGCCGCTTATCGCCTTGATCTGGCTTACGCGAGTAAATCCGCCGAGCGCCTCGCGAAAGGAGATTATATCCCCTGCCTTGACCTCGCCTATCCCGCTTATATTCATAAAATCTTCAAGCGAAGCGGAGTTTATAACCGAGACGTCGTATTCCTCATCGCCGGAAGAATCGGCTTGATCTATGACGATTTCTCCGCCGACTGCGCGCTCGCGGGAAATATACACCGCAGCTATCGAGACCGCAGCGGCGATAAGGCAGACCGCGACGAAAGCGATTTCGGATGGCTTAAGCTTCATTTTACGGCTTCTTTAAGGGTCTCGACCTTGTCGGTGCGCTCCCAAGAAACGCCGAGGTCTTCGCGGCCCATATGGCCGTAGGCCGAAAGCGGAAGATAGACGGTTTTTCTAAGGCCCAACTCTTCGATTATCGCCGCGGGCCTAAGGTCGAAGACCCTTCCGACAGCTTCCGCAAGCTTTTCGTCGTCGACTTTTCCCGTTCCGAAGGTGTCTACCATCAGCGAGACCGGCTTCGCGACCCCGATGGCGTATGCAAGCTGAAGCTCGCACTTTTTCGCGAGCCCCGCCGCGACTATGTTTTTGGCGGCGTATCTTGCGGCGTAGGCGGCCGAGCGATCGACCTTGGTAGGGTCTTTTCCGCTGAAAGCCCCGCCGCCGTGGCGTGAATACCCGCCGTATGTATCGACGATTATCTTTCTGCCGGTAAGTCCGCAGTCCCCCTGCGGGCCGCCGATCACGAACCGCCCGGTCGGGTTGACGTAGAACACGGTGCCGTTATCTAAAAGTTCGGCCGGGATAACCCCGCGAATTACCCTTTCGATAATGTCTTCTCTGATTTTTTTCTGCGAAACTTCCGGGTCGTGCTGGGTAGAGATGACTACGCTGTCAATCCTTGCGGGCCTGCCGTTGTCGTATTCGACGGTGACCTGGCTTTTGCCGTCGGGTCGAAGATAATCAAGCTCGCCGCTCTTTCTAAGCTCTGCGAGCCGCTTCGCAAGCTTGTGGGCGTATGAGATAGGCATCGGCATAAGCTCGGGGGTCTCGTCGCATGCAAAGCCGAACATCATTCCCTGGTCCCCGGCGCCGATGTCGAACTTCCCGGAGCCGCGGCTTTCATAGGCGTCGTCAACGCCCTGCGCAATGTCGGGCGACTGGCGGTGTATCGAGCTTAAAACCGAGCAGGTGTCGCAGTCGAAGCCGTATTTTGCGCGGTCGTAGCCGATATCTTTGACCGCTTTTCTGACAGTCTCGGGAATGTCGAGCCGAGCGTTTGAGGTTATCTCGCCGCAGACCATTATCATACCGGTGGCCGCGAAAGCCTCGCATGCGACCCGCGACATTTCGTCCTGTCTTAAACATTCGTCCAAAATCGCCTCGGATACGCGGTCGCAAAGCTTGTCGGGGTGACCTTCCGTCACAGATTCTGATGTAAACAGCTTTTTCATTGAAATTCCTCCGTATAAAACAAAAAGCGCGCCCGAAGTGAGCGCGCGAAAATCTTCGTCCTCATCTTTCGGTTAAACCGCAGGATTTAGCACCTTTCTTTAATAAGGTTGCCGGGCTTCAAAGGGCCTGTTCCCTCCGCCGCTCTTGATAAGGCATATTCGGTTGTATGTATTATACTTCGTCTAAGAGAAAATGTCAATAGAAATTTGCGGATTTCGGCGAAATCAGCCCTTGACTTTTGAAACAAGCAAGGCGATTATCGCCCCCGCGAGCAAAACCACGCAGATTATATTTATTACTATCGGCAGGACACCGCCCTTTGCGGCGCTCCCCTCGTTTTTGGGAAGCAGCTTCGCCTTTCTTAAAACCGTCATGATCGGCTTATAGAGCAGGAAGGTTATGCACGCGTTTATAAGCGATTTTACAAGGTTAAAGGGCAAAAACCCGGGCAGAAGAAGCTCGGTTATCGCCTCGCGGGAGATTCCCATATAAAGCGGAGAGATGAGATAGTTCCACAAAAGCATAACGGTGGTCTCGCATACGACCGATAAAGAAAGCCCCAAAACCGCGCCGCTTAGGCTTCGCTTGTATTTATACATTATCCCGACCGGCAAAACGAACGCCATCGAGGACAAAAAGTTCATAACCGCGCCTATAATGCCGGTGTCGCTTATAGTCACCATCTCGATAAGAGAGATCACGAGCGAGCTTAGCGCCGCGGGGACAGGCCCCAAAATAAGCGCCTCGAGCGCCAAAACGGCGTCTTTCGCCTCGTATTTTAAGAATCCTACCGCCGGAACGAAGGGAATCCTTAAAATAAAAACGGTCAGATAAGCGAGCGCCGAAAAGAGCGCCGTAAGAACGAGAGTAACGGTTTTTGAAGTGGTTTTTGTCTGCATAGATAACATCTCCGTAAAAAAATTAGCCCGCGGAAACCACGGGCTTTAGGTCATAATGAACCTGTCTTCTTCCGTCCGGACTTTAACCGTCGGCTTCGGAATTTCACCGAATCAGCGGTCGGAATCCGACCGGTCGCGGGCTATACCGCCGGTGGGGAATTTCACCCCGCCCCGAAGAACTGTATTCAGTTTTATGAGGAATCAGTCTTTTTTGTCCTCTTCGTCGGAATCCTCTTCGTCTTCGTCGAAGTCAAATTCCAAAAGCTCGCCGCAGTTGGGGCACTCGACCGAGCCGTCTTCAAGCATAAGGTCGTTGAGCTCGATAGTGTCTCCGCAGGTCGGGCAGACGACTTCGTATTCACATTCGTCGTCATCGTCGCAGCAATCGCAGTCGCAATCCTCGTCGCAGTCGCAGCAGTCGCACTCGCCGTCGTCGCCGAATACGGCGTCTTCGACTTCTGACAAGTCTTGGTCTACGGTGTCGCAAAACTCTACGATGTCGTCGACGTCGGCGTCGATGGTGTCGACAGTCTCGCAAATCTCGTTGATAACGTCGTAAAGCGCAAGAAGGATCTTTCCTTCTTTGGTAGAGTCGTCGATCTGAAGGCCGTCCATAAGGCCCTTAAGGTATGCAGCCTTTTCCGAAAGCATAGTATAAATTCCTTTCAATCGCGGCGGTTATGCTCTTTGCATATACTCGCCAGTTCTGGTATCAATGCGGATAACGTCGCCCTCGTTGATGAAAAGCGGGACCTTGATCTCGGCGCCGGTTTCAAGGGTTGCGGGCTTGGTCGCGTTGGTGGCGGTGTTGCCGGCAAAGCCCGGGTCGGTCTGGGTGACTACAAGGTCGACAAAGAAGGGCGGCTCTACTCCGAATACCTTTCCTTTATAAGAAAGAACGGTGCAAACCATGTTTTCTTTGACGAACTTGAAGTTGTCGCCTACGTCGTTGGGGCTTACGGGAACCTGCTCGTAGGTCTCTTGATCCATAAAGTAGTAAAGCTCGCCGTCGGAATAAGAGTATTCCATATCCTTTCTTTCGATAAAGGCGGTCGGGAACTTCGCGGTGGGGTTGTAAGACTTTTCGACTACCGCGCCGGTAAGAACGTTTTTGGTCTTGGTTCTGACGAACGCGGCGCCCTTTCCGGGCTTAACGTGCTGGAATTCGATGACCTGCATTACGTTGCCGTCTTCCTCGAATGTTACGCCGTTTCTGAAATCACCTGCTGTTATCATGGGTGTTTCCTCACTTTCTTGCGGGGGCTGCCCGCGATTTCTGTCGTTTTTAATCTGCATTTGGGTTACAGTATATTGTAACCTATCTTTTCAAATAATGCAAGTGTTTTTACAAAGAAATCAAATTTTTCTTTGCCAGGGTCATATCAACGCAGCCGTCATTCTTGACGATAACGAAGTCTTCGATGCGAACGCCGAATTCGTCGGGAAGATAAATTCCCGGCTCGACGGTTACGATCATATTCTCTTCAAAGATATGTTTAGAAGAAGGCGAAGCGTTCGGGGTCTCGTGAATGTTCATTCCCACGCCGTGGCCCAAAGAATGGCCGAAAGCCTCGCCGTAGCCGGCCTCGGTGATAACGTCTCTCGCAATTTTGTCGATATCCGCGCCGCAGACCCCGGCCTTAATCGCGCTCATCGCCTTGGTCTGGGCCTCTAATACTATCGAATAAACGCTCTCCATCTTTTCGGTCGGCTTGCCGACGCAAACCGTTCTCGTCATATCGCTGTGGTAACCGTCGTAGGTCGCGCCGTAGTCCATAAGAACAAATTCGCCCTCTTTGACCTTCCTGTCGGTCGGAACGCCGTGGCAGAGCGAGGTGTTCGGCCCAGAGACCGCGATAGTCTCGAACGAAAGGCCCTCGGCGCCGTGAGAGAGCATATAGTAGTCGAGATGAAGCCCGACCTCAATCTCGGTGACCCCGGGGCGGATAAAGTTCAAAACGTCTTCAAAAGCGGCCTCGGCGATCCTTTGAGCTTTGATTATCTTGTCGATCTCGTCCTGGGTCTTGACGATCCTTAGCTTGTCGACCGCTTCGCTCAAAGCGTCGGTGTCGTTGATCTCGGCGTTAAGCCGGCTTCTCATCGCGTTAAGCTGCGCGACGGTGACGCTTTGGCTTTCGATCGCGACGGTTTTAACGCCGTGCTTTGCAAAAAGCTCGTTAATCTGCTCAAAGAGCTTTTCCTGCATGATAACTTCGGCGTCATGAACGGTCTTCCTCGCCTTTTCGATGTACCTAAAGTCGATGATAAGATATGCCTTTTCGCGGGTCACCAAAACGGTACCGGCAGAAGATTTCATTCCGGTAAAATAGCGGCGGTTGACGTCTTCGGTTATAAGCGCGGCGTCGATATCTTCGGGTAGCGCGGCCATAAGCCTTTCGTATTTGGTCATAGATTTATCCTCCTTGGTCGTTAAGTTTTTCGAGATAATATTTTTTCATCGCGAGGGCGTCAAGATCCTGCGTTCCTGCGCTTTCGCAGATAAAGGTCGGGCAAAGGTTTTTCTTCGCTATAAGCTCCATAAGCGGCTCGAATCGCGGGCCGTAAAGCTCGTCTTCAAAGGTCAGATGCCGCTTTTCTCCGCCGTTTTGGGTGTATTCTATCTTCGAGAAGTGGCTGTGAAAGACCTTAAGCCGGTCTGCTCCGAGGCGGTTTTCGATTTTATCCAAAATCTCTTCATAAGCCTCTTTCGAGTTCACCCCGCCGAGGGTCCTGGCGTTAAGGTGCCCGAAATCTACCGTCGGCAAAAAACTGTCGTCAAGCGCGCAGAGCTCTATAACCTCGTCGATGTTTCCGAGCTGGTTGAACTTTCCCATAGTCTCGGGGCAGAAGACGATGTCTTCAAATCCGGCCTCGACTGCGGCTTTGCGGGCATTCAAAAGGGTCTCTTTCGCCAAGATAAGCGCCTCTTCCCGCGATATTTTCGAGCATGAGCCGGAGTGGATAACAATTCTTTTTGCGCCGATCTTTCTTGCGGCGGCGGCGCTTTGAAGTATGTAATCGACCGATTTGTCGCGCTTTTCGGGCTCAACGCTCGAGAGCGAGATAAAATAGGGAGCGTGAAGTGAAAGGGTGATTCCGTGCTCCTCCGCGGCATTTTTAAGGGCCTCCCCGGCGGAATCGGAAATCCTTACCCCTTGGCCGCACTGATATTCAAAGGCGTCGAGCCCAAGCTCGTGAAGGTATTTCGGCATATCGACCGAAGCCTTGTATTTTTTCCAAAAGCCCTCCGAGCTTCCGGCGGGGCCGAAAATAGCGGTCATCTTTTTCCTCCTTCAGTCGGCCTTTTCGGCAGAAGCGGCTTCTCAATAAACCGCTTGACTCTGAACCAAAAGCCGGTCTCGGGTTCTATCGGGAACACGAAAATCGAGCGTATTCCCGCGGCCTTGCAGCCCAAAACGTCGGTGAAAATCTGGTCGCCGACTGCTGCGATCCGCGATTTTTCAATCCCAAGCCGCCCGCAAGCCTCGTTATACCCCTTCGGGCGGGGCTTCTTCCCATCCGGAACGAAATCGAGCCCCAAAAATTCGGCGAATGGCCTAACTCTCTCCGGGTGGTTGTTTGATACGATGATCATCTTAAGGCCGGAGGATTTGGCGCGGTTAAACCAGTCTAACCTCAAAGGGTCGGGAATCGGGTTGTTGTGAGTGGTAAGAGTGTTGTCAAGGTCTAAAATAAGGGCGTCTATCCCCTCTTTTTCAAAAAAATCGAGGGGGATATCGGCGATCGAGCCGAAAACGTAGTCTGGGCGGAAGAGCAACAAAAAACCTCCTCACGGAAAAAACCGAAGCGATCGGAAGAACCGGCCGCTTCGTTTTTTATATCATTTAATATTTGCGCTTACGAGCAGCTTCAGACTTTTTCTTGCGCTTAACCGAAGGCTTTTCGTAATGCTCGCGCTTGCGAACTTCGGCAATAACGCCGTCTCTGGCGCAGGATCTCTTAAAGCGTTTGAGAGCTGTATCCAAAGATTCGTTTTTGCCGACACGAACTTCTGCCATTTACTGTTCCCTCCCTTAGCCGCCATGGGGCGAAGGTATTTTACATTACACCACAATGTATATTTTAATTATAACTCTTTACGACCGATAAGTCAATACCCTAAATCCAAAAATTGAGGATTTTATTTCGCGACTATGTTTACGAGGCGGCCTTTGACGTAAATCGCCTTAACTATATTTTTTCCGCTAAGCTCGGAAGAGATCCTGTCAAGGCGCTTTACGGCCTCGATAACTTCTTCCTCCGAATCCTCTGCGCCGACAGTTATTTTGTCTTTTATCTTGCCGTTGATCTGAACCGCTACTTCGACGGTGTCGTCTTTGCAGAGAGCTTCGTCATAGGCCGGCCATTTCGCGTCGTGAACATATCCGCCGAAGCCCTGCTGCTCGAAGATCTCTTCGGCGATATGCGGGGCGAACGGGTAAAGAAGTATGCAAAAATCTTTAAGCTCGGCTTTGGTGATCTTCCCGGAAGAAGTAAAGTCGTTGATAAGGGTCATCAGCGCGGCGATGGCGGTGTTATACTTCATCGCGTCGATGTCGCAGGTGACCTTTTTGATCGCCTTATGCATTTTAGAGACAAATTCGGGGCGATAGCTGTCGTCTTGGGTCATAATGTCCTGAAGCCCCCAGACCCTGTCTAAGAACCGCTTGCAGCCGGTAACGCCGCTTTCCGACCAAGGAGCGGCCTTTTCGTAGTCGCCCATAAACAGAACGTAGGTCCTTAAGGTGTCCGCTCCGTAGACTTTTATGACGTCGAGCGGGTCGACGACGTTGCCCTTTGATTTAGACATCTTTTCGCCGTCCGGGCCCAAAACAAGGCCGATGCAGGTGCGCTTCATATAAGGCTCGGGCGTGTTCACCGCGCCGATATCGTAGAGGAAGCGGTGCCAGAACTGGGAGTAGATCATATGGCGGGTGACGTGTTCGTTTCCGCCGTTGTACCAGTCGACCGGCAGCCAATATTCCATCGCTTCTTTAGAGGCGAATTCCTTGTCGTTGTGCGGGTCTACATACCGCAGATAATACCAGCTCGAGCCCGCCCACTGGGGCATAGTGTCGGTCTCGCGCTTGGCGTCTGCCCCGCACTTCGGGCACTTGCAGTTTACGAAGCTTTCGATTCGTGCGAGGGGGCTTTCGCCGTCGGTTCCGGGCTCGAAGTTTTCAACCTCTGGCAGCTTAAGAGGAAGCTCGTCGTAAGGAACCGGGACCATTCCGCAGTGCGGGCAATATACGATCGGGATCGGCTCGCCCCAATAGCGCTGGCGGTTAAAGGCCCAGTCCTTCATTCTGTACTGAACGCCCTTCTCGCCTATCCCCTTTTCCTCCAAGAATCCGAGCATCTTTTCGATGGAATCTTTCTTGTTGGTCATGCCGTTCAATACGCCGGAATTTATCATCTCGCCGTCGCCGGTATAGGCTTCTTTTTCAACGTCTCCGCCCTTGATGACCTCGATGATGTCGATCCCGAATTTCTTCGCAAATTCCCAGTCGCGCTGGTCGTGCGCCGGAACGGCCATAATCGCGCCGGTTCCGTAGCCCATCATAACATAGTCCGATATGTATATCGGGATCTCTTTTCCGTTGACCGGGTTTATCGCCGAAATTCCGCAAAGCTTAACGCCGGTCTTGTCTTTAACAAGCTGGGTGCGCTCAAATTCCGTCTTTTTCGCGCACTCCGCGCGATAAGCCTCGACCTCCGGCATATTTTCGATGACCTTCGCGCTGCGGTCGATGACGGGGTGCTCGGGCGCGATAACCATAAAGGTAACGCCGTAAAGGGTATCCGGGCGGGTGGTATAAATCCTAAGCTTTTCGTCGGAACCCTTAAGCTCGAAGTTTACGAAAGCGCCGGTGGATTTTCCTATCCAGTTTTCCTGCTGCGCCTTAACGTAGGGCGGATAGTCCACCCTCGCGATGCCCTCAAGAAGCTTTTCGCAGTAGGCGGTGATTCTTAAATACCAAACCTCTTTCGGAAGCTGAACGATGTCGCTGTGGCAGACGTCGCACTTGCCGCCCTGGGAATCTTCGTTAGAGAGGACGACCTTGCAGCTCGGACAATAGTTTACGAGCGCGGTATCGCGGAAAGCGAGGCCGTTTTCAAACATTTTAAGGAATATCCACTGGGTCCATTTATAGTATTCCTCCGAAGAGGTGTCGATAACTCTCGACCAGTCGAAGCTGTATCCGACCTTTTTCATCTGCTCCGAGAAGTGGGCGATGTTGTGGTCGGTCGAAACCCTCGGGTGAACGCCGGTCTTTATCGCATAGTTTTCGGCCGGAAGACCGAAAGCGTCGAACCCCATCGGGAAGAGAACGTTATAGCCCTCGAGCCTCTTTTTTCTTGAAAGAGCTTCAAGGCCGGTATATGCCTTTATATGCCCGACGTGAAGCCCCGCGCCCGAAGGATACGGGAACTCTACCAAAGAGTAAAACTTAGGCTTCGAGCGGTCGATTTTAACCTCAAAGGTCTTGTTATCCTCCCAGAATTTCTGCCATTTCGCTTCTACGGCGGAAAAATCGTACTTCATATTTATCATATCCTTTTCAAGATAATTTCACCCGAATATTTTATCACAGCAGGGTTTGAATGTCAACCGTTTCGCCGTCGCTCCAAAGCTTTTCAAGGTTATATTGCTCTCTTACGTCGCGATAAAAGACGTGTACGACGATATCGCCGTAGTCCATCGCGATCCAGCTTGCGCCGTCGACCCCTTCGATGTGGTCTACGTTAATCCCCTTTTCGCCCATTCTGAAGTCGACCTCGTCAACAAGGCCGCGTGTGTGGGTGGTAGAGGTTCCGTTCGCGATGACGAAGTAGTCCGCCACGATGGTAAGGTCGCCTATTCTGATGACCTTGATATCCTGCGCGCCCTTCGAGTCGAGCGCTTTGACGATTACCGAAAGCTTTTCGTTTTGAGTCATGATTTTTCCTCCTTTATGTCTTCAAAATGTCTTCTATATTCTCCGGAATGTCGCCGAATAAATACTCCCCCGCGCAAAGATCGGGTAATCCGAGCGCCTCGGCGGGATATTCCTTCCCCTTAACTCTGAAATGCTTGTTCAAAAGCTCGGCGGTCTTTTCTCGGTCGAACGCCCAGACCTGTTCGCCGTTGACGGTCGCCGCGCCTCCGGCGGGAAATCTTATATAAATTTTATCGGTTTTAATCTCTTTTGAAAGATTTTCGGCCGAAATAATGTCTTCGACGGTCATATCGGTATCGAAGCGGTTCAAAATAAGGTTCATCAAAACCGCGAAGCTTTGCTGCGCGCCCAAATCGCCGATATTTTTAAGAATATCCGCCAAAGCCCTTCGATAATCGAAAACCGCCCTTATATCCCCGCGGATATACGCCTGCCAATCTTTCGCGGCCTCTTCGGCGGCCTCTTTTCCGACCCGGGTTTTAAGAAGCTTTGCCCCGTCGCCGAAGGTTTCGGCGCTGAAGCTTAGCGAGCCGTCGATTTTAATTCTAAACGCCGCCGCGACTATTTCTTTATAGACCGAGGTTTTATAAGCCTCGCAGAGGGTCCCGCAAAAACCGTCGGCCGAGATATAGCCGTTCGGCGGAAGCTCTAAGACGTCTAAGGTGTTTTTGTCGCCGTCGACCGTGAATATGTGAACCCTTACAGGCAAATCGCCGTCGGTTACGGTCACGAGATAGTTTTTCTTTAAGCTCACGGTGTCGAGCCAATAACCCTGCGAAATATATCTGATATAATCCGGCGAAACGTATTGTTCGCCGACCCTCGCCTTTGCGGCCCTCGCCGAAAGACTTAAAATAAAGACGGTCGCGATTGCGGAAAGAATACATGCCGCGAACATTCGCGGCGCAAGGCCCTTTTTCTTAATCATTTTCAATCAAAAAAGGGCGCCGTATCCTTTATCTCCTAATTTTTGTCGGGGAATCTTTCAATCTCTATCGCGGTGTATTCGTTGTAGGCGTCGAAGGTGGACTGCGGGATAAGTCTGCGCTTTTCGAGATTTTCCTCGATCATCCACTTAAACGTCTCGTAAAGTCCGCGAAGAAGATCGCGGTATGTAGTTTCCCTGTAAAACTCGACGTTTTTATAGCTTCGCTCGTCAGAGATTATGTCCGCCATAAAAATTATCTGCTCGTATATGTTCATTCCGCCCTTGCCGACGGTGTGCCATCTTACGGCGGAGAGAATGTCTTCGTCTTCGATACCGTATTTTTCGGCTATAAACTGCGCGCCGGCTATCGCGTGGTGGGTTTTTTTCGCGGAGCGCTCTACCGGCGATATCTCGAATTTAGAGCGCTCGATAAGCGCAAGCTGCTCTTCGGGCGAAAGCTCTTTACAGATATCATGCAAAAGACCGGCGATATAGCATTTGTGCGAGTCGGCGCCGTTAAGCTCGGCGAGCTTTTTCGCCGCCTTGGCGACGTTAAGGCTGTGTATAAATCTCTTTTCGGAAAGGTTTTCTTTTAAATACGAAATTATCTCTTCGGCGGATGGTTCAGTCACGGTAAAGCCCCTTTCTTTCGATGTATTCCGCAACCGCTTTCGGAACGAGGTCGTCTATCGGTTCGCCGCGGTCGATCCTGTCTCTTATATCGGTCGACGAGCAGACGAGCGGTTCGCAATCGGTCAAAACGCAGCGTCCGCCGAGGGCTTCGATTTTTGCCCTTACTTCTTCGCAGGCGGCCCTGTCGACCTCGTCGCGGAAGTTGCAGACAAGCGTCGCAAGCTGCATTATCCGTTCCGGCATATACCAGCTTAAAAAGGTTTCGAGCATGTCGCTTCCCATCGCGAAATAAAGCTCTTCATCCGGGAAAAGCCGGTGAAAATGCTCGAGAGTTCTGACGGTATAGCTCTTCCCGCCGGCCTTGATCTCATAGTCGCTGACTTCGACCTCCGGCAGGTCTTTGACCGCGAGGCGGCACATTTCAAGCCGGTCTTCGTCGCTCATAAGCTCGCGGGCGATCTTGTGCGGCGGAATGTGGGTCGGCATCAAAATAAATCTGTTCGGCCCGATGAGCTTTATAACCTCTTCCGTAAGTTTAAGATGCCCCAAATGAAAGGGATTAAACGTTCCGCCGAAAATCACCGTCTTTTTCATAGTTCCGCGCTTATGACCGGCTTTTCGGGGTTGGGCTTATATAAAACCGCCTTCGAGCCGATGACCGTTACGACCTCCGCGCCGGTAAGCTTTGCGAGCTCGCTTGCGGCCTCGTCGGCCGAGCAGAGCGAATTTTCGAGAATTTTTATCTTTATGATTTCGTGCGCCTTAAGGTATTTTTCTATCCCCTCGGCCTGCTCCCGGCCGACTCCGCCCTTGCCGACCTGAAATACCGGCTCGAGCTTCGAGGCTATGCCTTTAAGCTTTGCGCGCTGTTTTGAATTGAGCATTTTGTTCCTCCGTTAATTTTTTGTCGAAGAGAGATATCCCGCAAGCTCTCTTAAAGCCTTTCCCCTGTGGCTTACGGCGTTTTTCTCCTCCGGGGTCATTTCGGCCGAGCTTATGCCGCCGACCATAAAGATCGGGTCGTAGCCGAAGCCGTTTTTTCCGCGCTCTTCATACCCTATTCTGCCCTCGAATTTCCCGATAAACTGCGAAAGCCTTCCGTCGTCGTCGATATAGGATATCGCCGCGACGAACCGCGCCGAGCGCTTTTCGTCCGGCACTCCTTCGAGCTTTTGCAAGACAATCTTATTGTGGACTTTATCGTCGCGGGTGCCGCCGTATCTTGCGGAATAAACCCCCGGCTCGCCGTTTAAATAATCCACCTCGAGGCCGCTGTCGTCGGCGATAACCGCGCATTTTGCGACTTCGTATACGGCTTTGGCCTTAATCGCGGAATTTTCGGCGAAGGTTGTCCCGGTCTCCTCCGGGTCAATGTCTATCCCCGCGTCGCGCTGCGAAATAATCTCATATCCGAGCGGCTCCAAAATCTCTTTAAATTCGCGAAGCTTGTTTTGATTCGAGCTCGCCAAAATGATTTTATTGCTCATCCGAGTCCTCCTCGAAAAGCGCCTCGACAAAGTCCGCGGCCGAAAAAGGCTGGAGGTCGTCGATTTTTTCGCCGACCGATATAAGTTTTACCGGGATTTTAAGCTCGTTGGCTATTGAAACGACTATGCCGCCCTTGGCCGAACTGTCGAGCTTGGTCAATATAATTCCGGTGATATCGGCGGCGTCGTTAAAGGCGCGGGCTTGGTTCACGGCGTTCTGGCCGGTGGTGGCGTCAAGGGCTATCAAAACCTCGAGCGCGCAGCCCTCAGCCTTTTGGCGAACGATCCGCGATATCTTTGAAAGCTCGTTCATAAGATTCTGTTTATTGTGAAGCCTTCCGGCGGTGTCTATAATAACAACATCCGCCTTGCGAGAGATTGCGGCGTCAAGTGCGTCGTATACGACCGCTGCGGGGTCGCTCCCCTCGTTGTGTTTGACGATCTCAACCCCCGCCCTGTCGGTCCAAACGTTAAGCTGGTCTATCGCCGCCGCGCGGAAGGTATCCGCCGCCGCGACTATGACCCTTTTGCCCTGCTCTTTAAGCTGGTGCGAAAGCTTTCCGATGGCGGTGGTCTTTCCGACTCCGTTCACACCGATCACCAAAACGACCGAGGGGACGGTTGAAAGGTCGAGCGGGCTGTCCTCGCCGAGCATTTCTTTTATCATCTCTTTGAGCTCGCCCCTGACTTGGTCGGTGGTTTCAAGGCGCTTTTCTTTTGCCCGCTCTTTAAGCCCGCCGACTATATCCTCCGCCGTCTTCGCGCCGAGATCCGAAAGAATAAGCGTTTCTTCAAGCTCGTCGTAAAAGTCGTCGTCTATCTCGCTTCCGGAAAAAAGCCCGTTAAGCCCGCCGAAAAGGCTCGTCTTGGTTTTTTGAAGCCCCTGCTTAAGTTTTTCAAAAAGTCCCATTTATAATTCCTCGATTCTATTCGATTTGTTCTGAAGAAACCTCGCTTATATCCATTCTCAAAAGCTTAGAAACGCCCTTTTCCTGCATAGTCACGCCGTACAAAACGTCGGCCTCTTCCATAGTCCCGCGCCTGTGGGTTATAAGGATAAACTGCGTAGTGTCGGTAAAGTTTCTGAGATACTGCGCGTATCTCGTCACGTTTACGTCGTCGAGCGCGGCCTCGATCTCGTCGAGAATACAGAAGGGCGACGGCCGAAGCTTTAATATCGCGAAGTATATCGCTATCGCGACGAATGCTTGCTCTCCCCCCGAGAGAAGCGAGAGGTTTTTTATGACCTTTCCGGGAGGGGCGACGTTTATCTCGATGCCGGATTCCAAAACGTTCTCCGGGTCGGTCAAAATAAGCTCGCCCCGGCCGCCGCCGAACAGCTCTACAAAGGTGGTCTTGAAGTTTTCGTTTATCTTGTTGAAGTTTTCGGTGAAGATCTCTTTCATGCTCTTGGTAAGGCTTGCGATGAGCTTTTCGAGCTCTTCTTTCGATCGGGTAACGTCCCCGAGTTGGGAGGACAAAAATTCGTAGCGGGTCTTGACCTCTTCGTATTCGTCGACCGCTTCGGTGTTGACCGAGCCGAGCGCGCGAATCTTGTTTTTGATCTCGTTTAGGCGCTTCTGCGCCTCGGCGATGTCTTCTATATCCTCGGCCTGCTCCGCCGCCTCCGCGACGGTCAGCGAATAAGATTCCCAAAGCTGCGAAACCATGCCGTCGCTCTCTTTTTTAACATTGTCACGCCGCTCGGTTATGCGGGAGATCTCCGCCGAGACGGTCTCTTTTTCATCCGACTTCGAGCGCTGGATTCCGCGAAGGCTCTGCTCGGATTTTTCGTATTCCATTCCCCTTGCGAGCTCTTCTTTGATCCGCTCGGCAAGGGCGGCCGCATCTTCCTTGGCCTTTTCGGCCTCTCTCTCGCGGTCTTTAAGGGCCTCTTTTTCGGCCTCGATGGCCGAATCGAGCTCTTTTATTCGCTCTTCGAATTTCTTCGCTTCCTCCGCGGAGTTTTCTATGCTCTGCTCGATGGACAAAATCGCCTCTTTGCGGGACTGTATATCTTTAGCGAGCTCGGCAAGGCTCAGGCGCTTGTCCGAAATCGCGGCGGAAATGCCCTCTCTGACGCTTCTCGCCTCGCCGGATTTTTCCTGCGCGGAGGCGACGAGGCTTTCAAGCTCGGCGATATCCTTTTCGCAGCGTTCAAGCCCCTCTTCGCTCGATTTTTTAAGCTCTTTCGCGGCGGCGATCCTCTTTTCGGCGTCGTCGGCGCTCTTTTCAAGTTCCGAAAGTCGAAGCCCGTATTGCTCGGTAAGCTGCTCGACGCGCTTCTTCTCGGCCTCAAGCCTTATCCTTTCGGTGTCCGCCCGAGAGATTATATCCCGCTCGCCGTCAAGGTCGAACCCGAGCTTTTCGACTTCGGCGGAAAGGGCCGAAAGCCGCTGCTTCATGCCCTCGTGAGAAGACGAAAGCTTTTCAAGCTGATCGGAGACGACTTTTATCTCGTTCTTTCTTGAAAGAACGCCGGACGAGCGCTGCGAGCTTCCGCCGGTAAACGAACCGCCGGCGTTTATTACCTGGCCGTCGAGGGTTATTATTCTGAATTTGTAGCCGTATTTTTTAGCGATAGAGGTTGCAAGGTCGATGTCCTCGGCGATAACGATCCTGCCCAAAAGCGAATCGACTATCCCCTTGTATTCCGGCTCGTAAGACACGAGCTCGCTCGCAAGGGCGATATAGCCCTCCTGCATATCGAGGTTCTTTTCCGACAAGGTATTTCCCTTTACAGAAGTCATCGGAAGGAATGTCGCGCGGCCGCCGTTGGTCTCTTTGAGTATCCTGATGCCGCGCTTGGCGGTCTCTTCATTGTCTACGACTATATTTTGAAGCGCAGCGCCGAGAGCGGTTTCGATCGCGAGGCTGTATTTTTGCTCGACCGAAACTATCTGCGCGACGGTTCCGCGAACGCCCCTAAGCTGGCCGGTTCTTCCGGCCTTGACTATCTGTCTGACGCTTCCTGCGAAGCCCTCCATCGAATTTTCGAGGTCTAAAAGCATCTGCCGGCGCTGGGTAAGGTTTCTTATATTGAGCTCCGCCTCGGAGTATTCCTCGTTCAGCTTTTTAAGTTGGGCGTCTTTTTTGTCGAACAGCATGGTAAAGCCGTTAAGGCGGTTGCGGTGTTCGTTGGCGGTGTCCTCTGCCTCTTTGACGTCTTTATTTATCTGCTCAAGCTCTTTCGCGGCGTCGTCTATCGCCGCCCTGCCCTGTTTTATCGCGGCGCGCTCGTCCGCAAGGTTCTTTTCGAGCTCTGCCCTTGAAGCCTCGGAATTGGCTATCGAAAAGCTAAGCTCGGATTTTTTGATGTACAGCTTGTTAAGCGCCTCGTTCGAGCCGGAAAGCGAGCGCTCGAATTCGTCTGCCTCGAGCGAAAGCTTTGAAAGCTTTTCCTCCAGAGCTGATATTTCTTTTGAAGCCTCTTCCCGCCGAGCCTCGATTTCTTCGATCTCTCGCTCTTTTTCGGCGATCCTCTCGCGAAGCTTGACGTCTCCGAGCGAAAGCTCTTCTTTTCGCTTTTCGGTTTCGGCGATGAGCTCGTTATAGTGGAGAATATTGTTGTTATAAACCGCGATATCTGCGGCCGCGGTAGAGCTTAAAGCCTCTAACTCCGAAATTCTGTCGCGATACTCCTCTGCGGCGGCGGCGCACTGGCGGCGCTTTAAAGAAAGCTCGTTGATCTCGTCGTCGCAGCGGTCGATCTCGTTGACAAGGTGCTCGTATTCGGCGTTGGCGGCCAAAAGCCTGTCTTCAAGGCCGTCCAAGGCCCCGCCGAGCTCGTTTAATCGCCTCGTCCATACCGCAATTTCGAGCGCGCGGCGGGAATCGGCCAGAACGAGATATTTCTTCGCCTTTTCGGATTGTATTCTTAGGGGCTCTATTCTGCCCTCAAGCTCGGACAAAATGTCTTTAAGCCTAAGGATATTGTCCTCCGCGGCGGCGAGCCTGCGCTCCGATTCCGCCTTTTTATAGCGGAATTTCGATATCCCGGCGGCTTCTTCAAAGATCTCTCTTCTCTCGCCGGATTTGCTGCCGACAATATCGGCGACCCTGCCCTGGCCGATTATCGAATAGCCGTCGCGGCCGAGGCCGGTGTCCATAAAAAGCTCGACTACGTCGCGAAGCCTTACCGGCGCGCCGTTTATAAGATATTCGCTGTCGCCGTTGCGATAGAGCTTTCGGGTGACGGCGACTAAGTCGGAGTCGACCGAAAGGGTTCTGTCGTCGTTGACTATGTTAAGGGTCACGGCGGCGAAGCCGACCGGCTTGCGCTGCTGCGTTCCGCCGAAGATAACGTCTTCCATCTTTCCGCCGCGAAGGGTTTTAGAGGATTGTTCGCCCAAAACCCAGCGAACGGCGTCGCCGATATTAGATTTTCCGCTTCCGTTCGGCCCGACTACCGCAGTAAGCCCCTTTCCGAATTCAAGGGTTACTTTATCCGGGAAGGACTTGAAGCCGTGAAGCTCGAGCGATTTTAAATACACTTAATCGACCTCCGTCGTCTGTTTTATGATGTATTCGCGCTGATTTTCGCCGACTTTTACTACGATTTCGACCCCTTTTGCGCGAAAATATTCGATATTCGATTTTTTCTGACCTATCGCCTTTGAAAGCCCCGCCGCAGGGACTGTAAAGCAAACGCGCTTGTCATCGCCGATAAGCTCTTCCATCTTTCGCCTGTACAGCTCCGACTCGCAAAGCTCGCGAAAAGCGGGGTGATACAGCCCGCCGAGCATATCCTTTTCAACCTCTTTCGAGGAGTGAAGCCCCAGCTTTATCACCGATATCCCCGCAGACTCAAACATCGAGAGAATGTCGGCGCAGAGCGGTATCGCGGACTCAAACGAATAGGGCTTGTATTCCCCGGCAAGATAAAGCTCTCCGAGTCGGGTGTTTTTAAGAATTACGGTCGGGTATATCCTCGCCTCTTGGGGCTTAAGCGCGATAAGCCGCTCGGCGGTATATACGTCAAGCTCCGGGGTCGAGCCGTAAAGCCCGACCATCATCTGAAGCCCGAGAGTAAAGCCGTATGACTTTACAAGCTTTGCCGCCCTCTCGACGTCCTCAGCGGTGTGGCCACGCTCGTTTAAAGACAAAACCTTGTCAGACATCGACTGCGCGCCGAGCTCGACAGAGGTAGCGCCGTTGGATTTTAAAAGTTCGAGCCGCTCTTCGTCGACAGCATCGGGGCGGGTCGAAAGGCGTATTCCTCGAAAGCCCTTTTCGAAAACATAGGGCTTTGCGGCCTCTAAAAGCTCGGTCATATAGCCGCGCTCGATCGCGGTAAAACTTCCGCCGAAAAAGGCAATCTCGGTCTCCTTCGGGTCCGCCCCAAAGGCTATCGCCCTGTCGCAGGCCTCTTGAACGTCTTTCGCGCGGGGGATATTCTTGCTCCCGGTGATCGCCCGCTGGTCGCAAAAGCTGCATTTATGGGGGCAGCCGATATGCGGGACGAAAATAGCGACAGAGGCCCTGCTCACTTTTTGCTCCAGCCCATAAGCCTAAGCGCCTCGTGCGCGGCGTTTTGCTCTGCGGATTTTTTTGAATGAGCCGTCCCCTCGCCGATGACGTTTGAATTGAGCATTACCCTTACGGTAAAGAGCTTGTTGTGGTCCGGCCCCGATTCGCCGACAAGCTTATATTCGACCTTTTCTTCGGGGTTTTTCTGGATTATCTCTTGAAGAATGGTCTTGTAGTCGTCATATGCCTCGGCGACCGCGCCCTGAATATCCTCCGGCAAGAACCTTAAGATGTGTTTTCTTGCGGGCTCGATCCCTCCGTCAAGATATATCGCCGCGATAACAGCCTCGAAGGCGTCGGCGACTATCGAGGGGCGGTCCCTTCCGCCGGCGGCCTCTTCGCCCTTGCCGAGCATAATGTATTCGCCGAGATTTATCTTCTCGCCGAAGCCGTAAAGCGCCTTTTCGCAGACGAGAGTCGCCCTCGTCTTGGTAAGCTCGCCCTCGGGTATCCCCTTGCAGTGCTTGAAAATATAATCCGATACGACTATCGAAAGGACGGAATCCCCCAAAAACTCGAGCCGTTCGTTAGAGCTTATATTCCGCTTCGATTCGTTCGCGAAGGATGAATGAGAGAGCGCCTCGTATAAAAGTTCGGGGCTTTTGAATTTATACCCTATTACTTTTTGAAATTCTTCAAGTTTTTCCATTTTTAATCACCGAATTGTAAAGCTCAAAGACTTTACATGTTGTCGCTAATCTCTCTTAATGCGGCCACGCCCTTCGCGGTCTCCCCGACAAGGTCGCTTTCTACGCATATTTTCGCCTGGCGAATGGCATTGTAAAACGCCTTGGCGTTAGAAGAGCCGTGGGCCTTTATTACCGGCTTGCTTGCGCCCAAAAGCGGCGCCCCGCCCTGCTCGGTATAATCCGTCTTTTTCTTAAAGGCGTTTATCTTTTTCATCAAAAGCAGCGCGCCCAACTTTGCCCCGAGGCCGTCGGTAAACATATCTTTAAGGCTTTTAGAGAAGAATTTTCCCATTCCCTCGACTGTTTTTAAGATAAGGTTGCCGGTAAAACCGTCGGTGACTACCACGTCCGCCGCCCCGAGGGGAACGTCGCGCCCCTCGATATTTCCGATAAACTCTATCGGCGCAGCCTCTAAAAGCTTATAGCTTTCAAGCTCGAGCTCGCGGCCCTTGGTCGGCTCCGCCCCGATATTCGCGAGCGCTACGGTAGGCTTGGCCACGCCCATAAATCTCGTCATATAGGCCGAGCCCATAACCCCGAACTGCGCGAGCATTTCGGGCCGGCAGTCGGCGTTCGCGCCGCAATCCATAAGCAGGGCGTTCCCCTTTAAGGTGGGCAGCAGAGTCGCCAGAGCGACCCTTTTTATGCCTTTGATTCGCTTGACGATAAAGGTCGCCCCGACAACGAGAGCGCCGGTAGACCCGGCCGAGACGAAAGCGTCGCCATCGCCGTCGGAGAGCATTTTAAGCCCGACTGCCATCGAAGTGTCGGAATACTCTTTTAAAATCTTCGCGGGCTCGGCGCAGACTTCCATAACGCCGTCGGCTTGCGCAAGTGCGAGTTTGGAGATGTCTATGCCGTTTTCTTCGGCGCAGGATTTAAGCTTTGCCTCGTCTCCCACGACGGTTATATCGACGCCGAGTTTATCGACAGCCTCGGCGCAGCCCTTTAAAACCTCGATCGGGGCGTTGTCTCCCCCGAATCCGTCAACGATTATCCTCATAATACCGTCCTCCGATCGCCTTTTCAAGTTCTTCGAGCGAACGCTTTGAAAGCGCCGCGTATTTTTCCTGTTTTCCTCTGATTTTTTCCGAAAGCTCGGGCAGAATCCCCATATTCGCGCCCAACGGCTGGAACCCCGAGCGCGAGCCGGTCTCTACATAGTCCGAAAGCGCGCCGAGCATAGTCTCTCTCGGCAGGGTTATTTCGTCAAGGCCCTTTATCCTTCTCGAAAGATTTATCGCGGCGTAGATTCCGCTCGCGGCGGATTCGATATACCCCTCTACTCCGGTGATCTGGCCGGCGAAGTATATTCGCGGGTCTTTTTTAAGGCAAAAGTGCTTGTCCAAAACCTCCGGCGAATTAAGATAGGTGTTTCTGTGCATAACGCCGTACCGAGCGAACTCGGCGTTTTTAAGCCCGGGGATCATAGAAAAAACGCGCTTTTGCTCGCCGAATTTGAGGTTGGTCTGAAATCCGACGAGGTTGTAAAGGGTTCCGCCGTTGTTTTCAAGCCTAAGCTGAACCACGGCGTAGGGGCGTTTGCCGGTTCTCGGGTCGGTAAGCCCGACAGGCTTAAGCGGCCCGAAGCGCATACAATCCTCCCCGCGCTTTGCAAGGGCTTCTATCGGCATACACCCCTCGTAGACGGTATAGTCGCCGGCGGAATCGAAGTCGTGCAAAGGCGCGGTCTCGGCCGATATAATCTCGTTATAGAAGCTTTGGTATTCCTCTTTGTTCATCGGGCAGTTGAGGTAGTCCTCCCCGCCCCTGCCGTATCTCGACCCGCCGAAAATAAGCGAACGGTCGAGGCTTTCGGCGGTAACTATCGGCGCAGCGGCGTCGTGAAAATAAAGATATTCCGCGCCGACGAGCCTGTTAATGCTCTTCGACAAAGCGTCGGAAGTCAGCGGCCCGGTCGCGATGATAACGTATCCCTCTTCGGGGATATCGGCAACCTCGCCCTCAATTATTTCGATAAGCGGGTTGGAGCGAATCTTTTCGGTGATGTAGTCGGAAAATTCCTCTCGGTTTACGGCGAGAGCGCCACCCGCCGGAACCTTTGAAACTTCGGCTGCGGCCATTGAAATCGAGCCGAGGCGGCGCATTTCTTCTTTTAAAAGCCCCGCCGCCGATTCGAGCCGCTCTGCCTTTAAAGAATTCGAGCAGACGAGCTCTGAAAATCCGGGGTATTTGTGTGCGGGAGTGAACTTTTTCGGCTTCATCTCGCATAAAACCACCGGTATGCCGCTTTGGGCGAGCCTGTTTGCAGCCTCGCAGCCCGCAAGCCCCGCGCCAATGACCTTTACGGCGTTCACTTCATATCCCTTTCGTAGCCGCAGCCCTCTTTGTGGCAGACAAGCTTGCCCTTTGCGCCGCCCTTGTTGAACAGGGTGCATCCGCAGTTCGGGCAGATTTCGGCGGTCGGAGTGTCCCAAGTCATGAATTTGCAGGTCGGGTTATCCTCGCAGCCGAAGTATTTTTTCGCCTTTTTGGTCTTCTTTTGAACGATTTTCTTTCCGCAGATCGGGCATTTCCCGGGGGTCTCCTGGACTATCCGCTTGGTGTTTTTACATTCCGGGAAGCCGGTGCAGGCCAAAAACTTGCCGTATTTGCCGATTTTTATGACCATCGGCCGGCCGCAAAGGTCGCAGACGATGTCGGTCGCCTCGTCGGGGATCTTTACCCTTTTGCCCTCCATATCGGTCTCGGCCTTGGCGAGGCTTTTTTCAAAGCCGCTGTAAAACCCGGACAGAACGTCGACCCAATTCTTTTCGCCGAGCTCGATTTTGTCGAGGTCGTTTTCCATCTCGGCGGTAAAGCCGAGGTCGACGATATCTTCAAAACAGTCTTTCATAAGCTCTGTCGTGACTTCGCCGAGAGAGGTCGGCTTAAGCTGGCGGCCCTCGCGCTCGACATATGCCCTTGAAATTATCGTAGTGATAGTAGAGGCGTAGGTCGACGGCCGGGCGATGCCGTATTCTTTAAAGGCTTTTATAAGCGTGGCCTCGGTGTATCTTGCCGGCGGCTGGGTGAAGTGTTGAATACCGTCGACCGATTTGACTTTTAATACCTCGCCCTTTTCAAGCGGCGGCAGAGCGCTGTTTTCTTCGGCGTCGTCGTTCTGCTCTTCGTAAAGAACCGTAAAGCCGTCGAACTTTACAGAATATCCCGAGGTTCTGAATACGCAGCCGTCGGCCTCGATCGAGGCGGCGGTGGTGTTTAATACGCAGTCGGCCATCTGGCTTGCCAAAAAGCGCGACCAGATGAGCTTATACAGCTTGTATTGGTCTGTCGTCAGCGAGGGCTTGGCGGTGTCGGGCAAAAGGTCGGGCATAGTCGGCCTTATGGCCTCGTGCGCGTCCTGGACGTTTCCGCCGCTCGCGCGGTAGTTTCTCTCGTTTTTGGGGAGATAATCTGCGCCGTAGGCGTTCTCGATAAACGAGCGCGCGGCCGCCTTGGCTTCGTCCGAAATTCTAAGCGAGTCGGTTCTCATATAGGTTATAAGGCCCATCGCGCCGACCCCTTCGATATCTACGCCCTCGTAAAGCTCCTGCGCGACGCTCATGGTTCTTCTCGCCTGCCAGCCGAGGCGCTGCGCGGCGTCCTGTAAAAGAGTAGAGGTTGAAAACGGAGCCGCCGGGGAGCGAAGCCTTGTTCCGTTTTTAACCGATGCGACCTTAAATTCTGCGTTTTCAAGCCGCTTTAAAACGGCGTCGGTATCTTCCTTCGTCTTAAGGTCGGCCTTTTTGCCGTCGACGGTTGAAAGCTTTGCGCCGAAAGCCTTTCTTTGTCCTGCGGTCTGAAGCTTCGCCTCGACGCTCCAATATTCGGTCGGGACGAAAGCGCGTATCTCGTTTTCTCGGTCGACTATCATTCTTACCGCCGCGGACTGAACTCTTCCGGCCGAAAGCCCGCGCCTTACTTTCTTCCACAAAAACGGAGAGAGCTTATAGCCGACTATTCTGTCGAGGATCCTTCGCGCCTGCTGGGCGTTTACGATGTTCATATCTATCGTTCTCGGGGATTTCATTCCCGCTTCTACGCCGGTTTTGGTGATTTCGTTGAAGGTAACGCGGTTTTTAGCGTTCATATCAAAGCCCAAAATAGTCGCAAGGTGCCAAGAGATGGCCTCGCCCTCGCGGTCCGGGTCGGTCGCGAAATAGACGTGGTCCGATTTTTCGGCCAGCTTGCGGATATCTTCTATTATCTTTTCCTTGCCCTTGATTTCGACATAGGTCGGCGCAAAGCCGTGTTCTATATCGACCGAAAGCTTGGATTTCTGCAAATCTCTTACATGCCCTATGCAGGCGACTACTTTATATCCCCTGCCGAGGGTGTGTTGAACGGTGTGAATTTTTGAAGGAGACTCCAAAATGATTAAATCTGACATTTCTAACCTCTTTAATCCGATGTGTGCCTTATTCCGAATCTGTTCCCGGGGAGCGAGACGATGAGGCCGTCGAGCTCGAGCTCGGTCAAAACCGCTTCAAGCTCGCTCGGGTCGCCCGTTCCGACCGACAAACCGTCGAGATGTATTTCGCCGCTTTCGCGGATAAGGTCGTAGATCTGCTTTTTGCTGCCGTAAAGCCCCTCGATATAAGGCTCGGCAAAATGCTCGCGGCGCTGCTGCTTTTTAGTCTGCGATTGGCGAGGCTGTTTATCTGCCGCAGGCTTTTCGATCGGCTTTCTTTCCCCGCCCTCGGGCAGGGGCTTTATGACCGCCTTTTCCGATTTGAGCTTATGCGGATACAGGCCGTTGTATTCGTTGAGAATATCCTCGGCGTCGAAAACCGATATCGCGCCGTCGCGGATAAGCCCGACTACGCCGTCGTAGGCTTCGTCGAAGATATCGTGCGGAGGTATGCAGAAAATATCCCTGCCCTGCGAAAGCGCGAAGGAAGCCGTGCTCAACGCCCCGCTTTTTCTTCCGGCCTGCAAGACGAGAGTTCCGAGGCCGATGCCCGAAAGAAGCCTGTTTCTCGCCCTAAAGCTTAAGGAATCCGGCTTGTCCGACGGGAAATATTCGCTTATTACCGCGCCGCGCTTGGCGACTACTCTTTTTCTCGAGGCGTTTTCCTTCGGGAAGTCGTATAAAATCCCGCAGGGAAGAACGGCGTAGGTCTTTCCCCCTGCCAAAAGAGCCGCGCGGTGCGCGACCGAATCCAGCCCGACCGCGAAACCGCTTGCGATTTTAACGCCTTTTGAGGCGAGGTCGGCGCATATTCTTTGCGCCGCGGCGACGGAATATTCGCTCGGCTTGCGGGTCCCGACGGCGGAAATCACGATGTCGGTATCAATCCCCGAAATGTCGCCTATATAGAACAATACCGAAGGCGGGTTATATATCTCTTTAAGGCGATTCGGAAAGCTTTCGTCGCAATAGGCGCAGACGGATATCTTCTTTTCTTCGCAAAAGGCCAAAAGCTTTTGGGCCTGCGACATCTTCGCCGAGCGCACCGAGCCGAGGTCTTTCGGCAAAACGTGGGTCATATCCCCGCCGGAGATTTTCTCATATGCCTCGGCGATGGAGCCGTAATGAGACAGCGCGACCCACTTTCGGGGGTTGGCCGGGCCGAAAGCCAAGGTGAGCCACATATAATATTCCCTGTCGCTGTAAGGCATATATAAGCCCCCTTATTTTGTCATTTCCCAGAGAAAGACGGTAGCGGCCGACGCCGCGTTCAGCGATTCGACCGTGCCTTTCATTCGTATTGTAAGCCTTTTGCCGCAAAGGGCGGCGTCTTCTTTTGAGAGACCGTTCCCCTCGTTGCCGATAACCACCGCGCAGCTTTCGGGGAATTTGAAGCCCCTTAGATCCTCGGCGTCTTTATCAACCACCGCCGCGAAAGAGGGAATTTTGGCGGAATCGAGGGCCGATATAAGCTCTTTAAAAGAGAATTTATCGCATACCGGGACGCGAAACAGCGAGCCCATAGTAGAGCGGACGAGCTTTGGGTTGTATAAATCGCAGCAGGAGCAGAGATAGACCCCGTCTATCCCGACGGCGTCCGCCGCGCGAAGGATAGTTCCGATATTTCCCGGGTCCTGCAAAGAGTCGAGAATAAGAAATTTTCCTCCGTATACTATTTTATCCAAAGGAAGAGTTTTGTCAAGTCTTCGGGCGACGGCGTATACGCCCTGGGGCGAAGAGGTCTCGGCGAGCTTTAAAGAGACTTCTTCCGAAATTTCATACGCTTCGCCGCCGAGAAGGGATTTAAGCGCCGAAACGGTTTCGGGAAAATGCTCTTCGGCGGAAGAGGTATAAAACGCGGACAAAACCGGCGCGCCCTCTTTTATTGCGTCGGAGATAATCCGAGAGCCCTCCAATACGAACATTCCTTCCGATTCGCGGGCGGATTTTTTATCCCGAAGCTTTATGTAAAGCTTTATCTTCGCATTGTCTCGGCTTGATATGAGCATTTTACCCCTCCGTTCGATTTAAATATATCGGCTAAGGCTTTAAATAATGGAAAACACGCCCGCGCAGGAGCGTGTTTTAATATTTTAAAGAGCCGCCTTGGCCTTTTCTACGATCGCGGTGAAGGCCGCAGGGTCGTTGATGGCGATTTCGGAAAGCATCTTTCTGTTTAAGGTGATCCCCGCCTTTTTAAGGCCGTTCATGAGAGTGGAATAGTTGATTCCGTTCATCTTTGCGGCTGCGGAAATCCTTGCGATCCAAAGCTGGCGGAATTCGCGCTTTTTCTGCTTTCTTCCGATGTATGCGTAGTTGCCGGATTTCATGACGGCCTGTTTGGCCATCTTGAAGTGTTTGGATTTTGAACCCCAATAGCCCTTTGCAAGCTTTAAGGTTTTGTTTCTTCTCTTGCGAGTCATCATTGCTCCCTTAACACGAGCCATAATTTAATACCTCCGTTAATTTGATGTTTTAAGATTCCTTACAACCCGTGAATAATTATTTGTAAGGGATGGTTTTTCTAAGCGCTTCGATGTTGGCGCTTGAAGCGTAGGCGGTTCCTCTTGCGAGCCTTTTTGCCTTGTGGTCTTTCGATACGAGACGGTGCCTCTTGTTGGCGTGCTGGAACTTTACCTTGCCGGTTCCGGTGAAGGAAAAGCGCTTTTTGGAGCCGGAATGGGTTTTGACCTTGATCTTTGCCATTTTTGTATCCTCCTAATAAATAATTTACTGCTTTTTCGGGGAAACGAATAAAACGATGTTTCTCCCTTCGACTTTACAGGGCTTGTCGAATACGCCGTATTCGGCGACGGCTTCTTTGAACTGGTCTAAAAGCTTGTTGCTAAGCTCGGAATGAAGCGCAACCCCCTTGCGGAACTGCAATCTTATCGAGACCTTGACCTTGTCGCCGCTTTTTAGGAATTTTATCGCCTGATTGACCTTGGTGTTGAAGTCGTTAGTGTCGATTTTAGAGGTCATTCTTACCTCTTTGATGTCGACCGTCTTTTGATTCTTGCGGGCTTCCTTTTCGCGCTTGGACTGCTCGAAGCAATACTTTGCGTAGTCCATGATTTTGCAGACGGGCGGATTCGCCGTCGGCGCGATCTTCACAAGGTCCAATTCCTTGGAGTATGCGATGTTAAGTGCCTCTTTTGAAGAAATTATACCGAGTTGAGTTCCGTCCGAGTCGATGACTCTGACCTGCGGGTCGCGAATTTCTTCGTTGATTTGATGCTCCATGCCAGCTATGGCGCAACACCTCCGTATAAAGTTTAAAACAAAGAGCGCGAGCCGTTCGGTTCACGCTCTGAAAATCTTTATAAAGGCGCGATAACGCGCACGAAAAGACTTTAGATATTGACCTCTTCGCCAAGGCTTGAGGCGAGAACGCGAACGCTTCTGCTTTCTTTACATCGGACATTATATACCCTGTTTTCGGATTTGTCAAGCGTTTTTTAAAATTTTATTTCGCGGTCTCTATCCCCTCGCCGAGGCGGAAGGAATATATATACCCCGACTTTACCGGCTTATCCAACAAAACGTCGAACGCGGCCTTGTAAAGCTCAAGCTGGCCGGCGTATCGCTCGGTAAGCTCTGTAAGCGACTTCACCCTGTCCGTCTTGTAATCGACCAGAACGTAGCCGTCTTCCTCTTCAAACAGACAGTCCGCCACGCCCTGAAGCATTCCGTCGGTTCCGCGGTAGATATCTTTTAAAGATTCGTCGACTTCGATGTCTTCAAACTTGACGATAAACCGCTTTTCTCTTAAAACATGGGGGCTTTTTGAAAGTCGGCGGTATATATCGCTTTTAAAGAAGTTTAAAACGCTCTTTCGGTCGATGGCCTCGACCTCGCGGCGGGTAAAAACGCTCCCCCGCTCGAGGCGTTTAATCTCTGCCTCCAAATCGGCGCTCGCGGCCGAAAAGTCGCAAAACTGCATAAATCTGTGAGTGACCGTTCCGCGCTGCGCGGCGGTAAGCTCTTCAAGGGATTCGTCGAGGCTCGGCACCTTGGGGAAGAAGGTAAGCGCGTCGTCTTTTACGATTTCGGAGACGGTCAGCTTCGCCTCGTTTTGGGTAAGGCGGGCGTCCGGCGCTTCGGAGAAGCTTTTTATAAGCTCTGCCTTAAGGGAAAGGTCGGGAAGAATATCCTCTTCGTTCGGGGCGGAATATGATTTCGGCTCTGGCGGCATGGACGAGACTTTTATCTTAGGAAGCTCGCCGTCGTCGTAATAAGCGGAAGGGTCGAGCTTTTGGCGCATGGCGGAAAAGCCGGGGTGCTTCATAAGCGCCAACAAAAGCCAATCTTCGGCGCAGACGGCCTTTTTTGCGACCGCCGGCGGGATCTTATAGTCGGATATCTCGTATGAAAGCTCGACCGCGCGTTTTATCGCGGACTCGCCGAAGTCGAGCACCAAAAACAGCCGCTCTTTCGCCCTTGTCGCCGCGACGTATAAAAGCCGCAGCTCTTCCGAAAGAAGCTCCGATTCGTTCTTTTCGCGGACGAATTTCCAGAAGGCGGTTCGGCGCTTCGTAAGGGTCGAATAATCGTAAAAGCTGAGCCCCGCGCCGGTTTCTTTATTAAGCTGAAGCGCGGCGTTAAGGTCGGTTCGGTTAAAGCGCTTGTGGGTTTGGCAAAGGAAGACGAACGGGTATTCGAGCCCCTTTGAGCGGTGAACGGTTTTTAAAACCACCGCGTCGGAGGATTCGGTCACGGTAAGCGCCTGCTCAAAGTCGCCGCCGCTGCGGGATATGTATTCGATATACCTCAAAAAGCCCTCAATCCCGCTCGAGGAAGACTGTTCGTAGGCGCGCGCGTATTCGAGAAGAAGATAGAGATTCGCGCATTTTTGCTCGCCGTCTTCATATGCCGAGGCTATCGCGAAAATGTCGGTCATATCGTAGAACTTGCGTATAAGTCTTGTCAGCGTAGTCCCCGAGGCCAAAACTCCGAGCTTTTTTAAAAGCGCGACCGCATTTTTGCATTTTTCGCGGAGGGGCGCTTCGGCCTCGTATTCGCCGAGAGAGAGCGAGAGCATCGTCTTATAGAGCTTGTTTTCTCTCGAACAAAGCCTTATCGCGGCGAGGTCGTCGTCCGAAAATCCCATTATCGGCGAGAGCGCGACCGAGGCGAGAGGAACGTCCTGCATAGGGTCGGAGACCACGGCGAGGAGATTCAAAAAGACGGAAATTTCGCGGGATTTTAAATATCCCGAGGTGTCGGTCGCGAGGATTTTAAGCCCGCACTTTGCGAAAATCTCGGAAATCTCGGAGCCGGAGACGTTGTTTCTCGTCAAAACACAGAAGTCGGACGGTCGGCATTTTCGCAAAACGCCGTTTTCATAGACCGTCGCGCCTTCGTCCAAAAGGGCGCGGATGCGCCTTGCGACGGCGGTAAACTCGGCCGCGAAAAGGTCGTCGTCGTTCTCTCCTCCGACCAAAATAAGCTCGGTCGGCTCGTCTTCGCCCTCGAATTTCGCGCCCGCGACGAGCGCTTCGCTTTCGTTATAGTCGGTCTCTCCGACCTCTTTCGACATCAGCGCGCCGAAGATATAGTTGCAAAAGCTTAAAACCCCGGGGCGGCTGCGGAAATTCTTTCTTAAAAGAAGCTCGCGAACCGAAGATTCGGGCGACCTGCCCTGCTCGCGGGTCTTGGTGAAGATGGTCGGGTCGGCCTGGCGAAATCTGTAAATCGCCTGTTTAACGTCGCCGACGACGAAGACGTTTTCGCCGAGCTCTTTAAGCCCGTCGCCGCCCGAAACCGCCTTGAATATAAGGTCCTGAAGGCTGTTTACGTCCTGGAACTCGTCGATAAGAATGACCTTATATCTCTTTGAAGCGACTATTTCTTCGGCGAGAGGGGTCCGCGATAAAACGCCGTCCTCCGAACAGTCGGCGAGCATAGAAACGCACAAAAGCTCGGTGTCGGCAAAATCAAGGGCGTTGCGCTCGATCTTCATTTCGTATACCCGGGAATCGAGCTTTTCGCAGAGGTTATAGAGCTTTTCAAGGCTTTCGGCGACCGCAGCGGAGTCTTTTAAAACGTCTTCTTCGGAAAATTCGGATATCTCAGCGTACTCCGCGAAAAGGTCTTTAAGATGGGCGTAGCAGCCCTTTGCGGATTCGTAAATCTCGGCCTCTATCGCGGAAGCGGATTCCTTTTCGGCCTTGGTCTGCCTTACTTTAAGCGGCCGCCAGCTTATTTCGGAGGCGATCTTCGCGGCGTCTTCTCTCTTACATGTTTTAAGTGCGGAAAGCGTCGAAAGGGCGATATCGCGGTTTTCGTATAGCACCGCTTTTGCGGCGGAATGGTATTCGAGGCCGTCGGCGGTCTGACCGAGGCGTATCGCCGCGCCCTCTATAAGCGAGCGCAGCTCTGCGGCGGATCTATCTGCGGCGGCGAAGACTTCCTTTGCGGCGGCGCCGTTTTTAAGCGAAGCGAGAACCTTTTTGGCCCAAAGGCTTCTGAACGGCAGAGAGCGCAAAAAGCGGTATAGCTGCAGGATCATTCTTCTCAACGCGGCGTCGTTTTCGCGGCAAAACAGGGAGATGAGATTTTCCATATCCCCCGGCCGCTCTTGATATTCGAGCTCTAAGACTTCGGTCAGCGCGCGGTCGGTAAGCATTGCGGCTTCGTTTTCTTCGAGTATTCTTACCCCGCTGCGAAATTCGGTCAGCGAGAGATTTTCTCTTACGAGGTTGAAGCAAAACGCGTTGATGGTGGTTATCTCGGCAAGGCGCAAAAGCGCCTGCTGGCGCTGTATCCACGCATTGTCCGGCTCTAAGTCCGCCCTGCGGTCGATTTCTTCCGCGAGCTTATATGACATCTGCGCGGCGGCGTCGTTGGTAAAAGTTACGGCCAAAAGCGAATCCGCTGGGATTTTAAGGTTTTCGTCGCACAAAAGGCGTATCGTTCTTTCGACCAAAACGGCGGTCTTGCCGCTTCCGGCGGCCGCAGAGACGATTATAGGCGCGCCGATCGTTTCTATCGCCTTTTTTTGTTCGTCGGTCCAGTCATACATCGCCCTCGGCCCCCTTTAAAGAAATTTCCGCCTTAAGCCGCTCGCCGTCTTCGGCGCTTATAAGCTTATAGATATATTTCTTCCTGTCGCAGACCGAGGCGTAGTCGCAGTAAGCGCAGTGAAGATGCTCGGGGTCGTCGCCTATCGGAACGGCGTCGATCCTTCCGGCAAGAAGATTCAGCCCGAACGAGACGACCTTTTGTTTTGCGAATTCTTCGAGAAGCTTGAAGCTTTTTTCACCGATGATCTCGGAACCCGCGCTGTAACTTCCGTCCGCCTTTTTCTTGACGGGCACATAAAACCCGCTGAAGCTTTCGTCCATCGCCGAGACCGCCTCGGGAATGTCGACTATAAGGCCGTTGCGCTTAAGCTGCTCGGAGCGCCTTTTAAGGCGGGCCTTAGAGTCTGCGCTCAATGGGTCGAAGTCGTCTTTACACTCCAAAAATCCGGAGCGCATATATAATACTCCGCTCGGAACGCAGTCTTTGAAATCCGGGTCGCCGCCTTCGGTCAGCGCGAGCATATACAGCAAAAGCTGGAGATTTACGCCGTTGTATATGTCGTCGAAGCTGAATTTTTTGCTGCCGGTTTTATAGTCGATGACCCTAATATAGCGCTTGCCGTCGGGAGAAGTATAGGTATCCACCCTGTCGACTATCCCGCGGATATTCACCGAAACTCCCCTGCCGACCGATATCGAAAGAACGCTCTCGCCGCTTTTTTGAGAGAGGTCGTATTCAAACCGCTCGGGGCGGAATTTCGAGACCTTGAACTCTTCGCGCATATTTAGGATTATCTCATAAGCCGCCGAGCCGAGCCGGGCATAGTCGGCCTTGAACTTGGCGCTTTTGCCGAAATCGCCCCCGAGGGAGCTTTCGGAGTATTCTTCCAAAAGCTTTTGAATCAGAAGCTTTATTTCGTCGTCGGAGGCTTCGGAGAACCCGGCGCCGAAGTATTCCAGAACGCTTTGGAACAAAAAGTGCATGACCGTGCCGCGATTCGCAGGGTCTACGGTCAGGGGCTTTATCGGCTGAATTTTAAGGCCGTATTTGCAGAAATATTCAAACGCGCAGCGGTTATAGACGTCTATTCTCGAGGCGGTTACGTTTATATCCTTAGGCGCGAAAAGCCGCTTTGAAATATCCGGCGAAAGCCTGTGCGCCCCGCCGATATTCTTAAGTCTTGAAAGCTTTTCGGCGTATTCGGGGAGCGTTTTCAAAGCCTCGCCGACCGAAGCCTTTTCGCTTGAACTAAGCTCACGCGCGACGGCATAGTTATAAAACGCGCTCGCGGGGGTCGAGCAATAAAACTTCGCGCCGAAAGAAGAAGCGGGAACAATCTTTATCCCGAGATATTCCTCCGCGCGGGTTATAAAGCGAGAGGGCCGAAGCTCGCTTCCTTTAAGGTCGGAGCCGGAAAAACTAAGATACAGCCGCTCTTTCGGGGCGGTAAGCGCCTTGTAGCAGTCGAACCTTTCGGCGCAAAGCCTTGCCTCTGGGGTAAGCTCGAAGCTTAGCCCGACCTCTTCGAGGGCGGCAAGATCTCTTCCGGAAAACAAGCCGGCCTTTTTGACGTCCGCCGGGAAAAGCCCGTCGGCAAGGCCGACTACGAAAGCCGCCCTCGGCGCGGCGATGACCGAGCGCTCGACGTCGGCGACGGTTACGCTTTCAAGCTTTTGGGGAGGAGAAGCGAGGGAAATCTGCGACAAAACGGTCTTCAAAAGCTCGCCGAAGGAGCGCAGGGTAGTCTTTTCCTCCCCGGCGATGAGGTATATCGACGAGACTGCCGACATCAGCGCGTTCCAGAGCTGTTTGAAAAGCCGCGCGGTCTCAAGCCTTAGGCCGTCTTCGGCACAGTCTTCGATGACCTCAAACGCTTGCTCTGCGGCCTTGACGTCTTTCAAGAAGTCGCAGAAAGCCGAGGCGATCTGCCCCGCGCTTGCGGATTTTGAAGCCTCGTGAAGCTTTGCAAGCGGCTCTATCGCCTTTTTTCTGGCGGCGTTGACCGCAGCGAGGTCGGAATTTTCGGAGGCGGTGAAATCTTCAAGCCACATCTCGCCCTCAACGTTCCAGCGAACGCAATAATCCCACAAAAGCGAGACCTCGTCGCGGGTAAGATAGGAAAACGGCGAGCGGATATATTTTAAAATCTTGTCGGTGTTCGGAACCCTCGTCGCGGCGGCCTCAATCGCGTCCAACGCGAAAAGAGAGAGCGACATTTCGGAGGCGGGCTGCGGAAGGTCGATAAACGACTCTATCCCGTATCTTTCAAAAGCGGCCGAGAGCGCGGGCGCGTAGGATTCGAGGTCGTGGGTTATGACGGCGATATCGTTGAAGTTGAAACCCTCTTTAAAAACGAGCTCGCGTATTTTCGCGGCGACGTATTCGGCCTCTTCGTAGACAGTATCCACCCTTACCGAAGCGACGTCTTCGCTGCTTTCGACCGCAGGGCGGGAATGGTAAAACAGAACGCCCCCGAGCGCGGAGACTGCGGGGTTTAAGGTCTTCGGAGAGTCGCAATATATGTATTCAAACCGCGAATTGACCTCTTCGGCGAGGTTTATAAGCGAGTTTACCGTCCCCTCGCATAGGGCGAAGGGCGAGACCGCGCTTCGGCGGTATTTCGCGGGGGATTCTATCGAGACGGTGACGCTTTTGGCGTCGCGGATAGCGGCCTTTAAAAGAAGAAGCTCGTCGGGGGAAAAACTGTCGAACCTAAAGACGAAAAGGTCGCAGCCCTTAAAAACGGAGTTTTTCTCCGCGATTGCCGCGCCCTCGGATATAAGCGAGCTTTCGTCTCTTAATGAGCGGGCTTTCATAAGCTCGGCATATTCGCCGTAGATTTCGGAGATATCCGAAAGCTTGTCCGAAAGCGTTCCGCCGAGAGAAGCTGCGGCCTCTTTTAGGGCCTCTGCGGTTATGCCCGACCTTCGGAACGAATCGAAGAGAGAGGACATATCGGCGCAAAAAGACGGCCTTTCGGCGGATTTTGAGAGGATCTTAAGGCTTTTTTCGGCCTTGACTTTTTTAAGCGCGAGCCAGAGGATTATCATTCTGTCGCTTCTTGAGACGAGCGAGCCGCCGAGCGTTCCGAAGCGGTTTATAAGGGATTCCGAAAGGCGACGGAAGCTTAGCGCCGTAACCTTGTTAAAGTCGCGCGGCCCGAGTTGATTATAAAGGGCTTTATCGAACGCAAAGGAAAATTGGTCGGGCACTATCGCGGCGGCCTCTCGGCCATCGGAGATAGTTTTTTTCATCTCTTCCGCGATAATTTCAAGCTTGGCGTCGCTGTTTTCGCCGAGAAAAATTTTAAGCACTAAGCTCCCCCCCTTTTTTAATATTTTACCATCGCTTTCGCGCCCTGTCAAACAGAGCGGGATTTTTTTAAAAATCTTTCGATTTTGCCGAAAAATTCAAAGCACCAAAGCTTATATCTCACCTTTTCGGGGCTTTTTATAATGACGAGCTCGTCTTCGGTGAACACCCCGCAGTCGTCGACCGAGACCGCCGCGCCGAGGCACAAAGAAGGATAGCAAACGCACCACCAGTTTTTTCCTTTAGCCTCGCCGATTCTTATGCACAGGGAATCGTATTCGCCGGCCGGAAGGGTGAAATCTTCGTAGACTCTGCGGTCGAAAACCTCTCTCGAAAGGCTGCAATTTATCGCATAGTCGCAGCCGTTTTCTTGAAGAGTTTTTTCGGCGGCCTCGGCTATCGAGGAAATATTTTGCGAAATGGCGGCCATGGCCTCGTCCTTGGATTTGCAGCCGGAGGCGGTCTTCGAGACCTCTGCCAAAATTCCGTCGCGGACTTTAAACTTAAGGGCTTGGTCGAAGTCGGAGTCGGAATTCGCGATAACGTGAAGCCTTATCACCTTTTCGGTCGCGGCGGAGACCTCTTTAGCGGCGGAAAATGAGCTTATGAAAGTTAAAATCAAAAGCGAAAGCAGCACCGAAGCGGTCAGTTTTTTCATAAATCAATCCTCCCAAAAAGTTTCGGAAGGATTATTGACATATTTTTCCTGTAATATTCAAATTGCGGCCTTTTCAAAGCCGTTTCTAAGCCGATCTCTGACCTTGAACGCAAGGTGGGTCCCCCTCGCTACGCAGCCCAAAGGGTCCTCCGCGACGTGGCATTTTACGCCGAATTCGCGGGTTATATACATATCCAGCCCGCGCAAAAGCGCCCCGCCGCCCGTAAGAACTATGCCGTGCTCGTATATGTCCCCTACAAGCTCGGGCGGGGTCTGCTCGAAGACCGTTCTTACCGCCGCGATTATCGAGTCTACGTCTTCGGTTATGGCGCGGCAGATGTCGTCTTCGGAGATCTCAAGCTTTTCTGGCAGGCCGGTTACAAGGCTTCGGCCGGAGATCACGCCGGATTTTTCCATCGAGGCCCAAAAAAGGTTCCCGCACTTGATTTTCGCCTCTTCGGCGGTGCGCTCGCCTATCAAAATCTTTTTGTTTTCGGCGAAATATCGCTGGATTGAGGCGTTAAAGGCGTTGCCCGCCTTTTTGACCGAATTTGCCGCGACTATCCCCCCGAGAGAGGTCACGGCGATGTCGGAGGTTCCGCCGCCGATATCTATGACCATTCTTCCGAACGGGCGCATAATATCCTCGCCCGCGCCCAAAAGCGCGGCGACGGGCTCTTCTATAAGATAAACGGTTCTCGCGCCGGCGGAAACCGCGCTTTCGACCACCGCCTTGCGCTCGACCGCGGTAATCCCGCTTGGGACGCACATTACGATTCGCGGGTTGATAAGCCGCTTGCCGATGACTTTAAGTATGCAGAGCCGGATAAGCTCCTGCGCCATGTCGTTATTCGAGATAACGCCGTCTTTAAGCGGCTTTATGACCGCGATATGATCCGGCGCGCGGCCGATCATCTTATAAGCCTCTTCGCCGAAAGCGATGACCCGCTCGGAGTTTTTGTCGAACGCGATGACGGTCGGCTCGTTAAGAACCGCGCCGTCCCGCCCGGTCGAGATGATTATGTTCGCGGTGCCGAGGTCTATTCCTATGTCAAGTACCGACAATCTTACCACTCCCCTTGTTTTTATCGGCGCCGTCCAAAACCGTGCCGCTTATAACGGCGCAGTAAACCTTTTTCGCGCCGAGACTTTTAAGTATCTTCGCGCACTCCGAAAGAGTGCTTCCGGTAGTTATTATGTCGTCGCACAAAATAACAGTCTTCCCGGCGAGGCTTTTGTTTTTATAGGGCGAATAAGCCTCTGCCGCGGCCTTCATTCTCTCCTCCGCCGAAAGCTCGTGCTGAATCGCCGACGAGAGCTTTTTCTTTAAAAGCTTAAAATCGCAGGGGACGGAAATTCTTTTAGAGATAAGCTTTGCGATATATTCTGCCTGGTTATAGCCGGTCTGCGCGCGGCGGGCTCGGTTCATCGGCACGGCGGTTATTATATCCGCCCCGCCCGAGAAGCCGTATTCATCTATCAGCCTGCAAAGGCGAGGGGCGAAGTATTTTGCGGCGTTGAACCCGCGATGATATTTCAGCGCCAAAACCCCGCGCCTTATCTCGCCCAAATAGGGCGCGGCGACAGCGCAGCCGTCGTAATAAAGCTCGCGGCTTTCGCAAACGCAGACGTTCATTCCGCACTTCGGGCAAAAGCTTCGCTCTTCAAACGCGCTCTCACATTCTTCGCAAAACAGCCTGTCCCAGGGGATAAATCTGTCGCAGGAAGGGCAGCGGTTGGGATATATAAGGTCTGCCGCCCAGTCAATCAGCCCGCTCATTTAAAGAATCACCGCTTTCGCCGCCGTTAAAAGCCTCTTCGCAGAGCATCTGTTTTAAACAGGTGTATCTGTTCATTCTTCTGTTGTTTTCGATCATAAATTCGAGCCGCTTTTTAGAGCCGACTATGACCAAAAGCTTTTTCGCCCTTGTAACGGCGGTGTATAAAAGATTTCTGAAATAAAGCTTGTCGTATCCGCCGAGGATAGGAAGGATAACCGCGTCGAACTCGCTGCCCTGGCTTTTGTGGACGGTAGCGGCGTAGGCGAGTTCTAAGTTCTCGAGCATTTCGAGGTTATATGAAGCGATTCTGCCGTCGAAGTCTATCTCGATCTCGCCCAAAAGGCGGTTAAGGCGGGTTATTACGCCGATGTCGCCGTTGAAGATACCCGCGCCCTTTTCTTCGCCCTTTTTCCATTCGATCTCGTAGTCGTTTTTGGTCTGCATGACCTTATCGCCGGCCCTAAAGGTATACAAAAAGGTCTTTATCTCGGATTTTTGGCGGGAGGGCGGGTTCAATACCGCCTGGAGCCGCTTGTTAAGCTCTATCGTTCCGAGCGGGCCCTTTCTCGTCGGCGAAAGGACCTGTATATCGGCTATAGGGTCGAGGCCGTAGGCCTTCGGCAGCCTTGTTTCGCAAAGCTCGACGGTCAGGTCGGCGGCGGGCTCGAAGTCGAGCCGCTGCAAAAAGAAGAAATCCTTCGAGTTGTCGAGTTCCGGCATGTCGCCCTTGACGATTTTATGCGCGTTTGTGACTATCGCGCTTTCGAGGGCCTGCCTGAAAATCTCGGTCAGCGAGATGACCGGTACGGTCTTCGACTCGATGATGTCGTGCAAAACGTTCCCCGCGCCGACCGAGGGAAGCTGGTCGCTGTCGCCGACCATGATAAGCTTGCAGTCTATCGGCAGGGCCTGCAACAAAGCCTTAAACAGCAAAACGTCTACCATCGACATTTCGTCGACTATGACTACGTCGCAGTCTAAAAGATTGTTCTCGTTGTGCTCGAATCCTGCGAGCTCGCCGCCCGCTCTTACCCCCAAAAGCCGGTGGATAGTCTTCGCCTCGCAGCCGGTGAGGTCGGAGACCCTTTTGGCGGCGCGGCCTGTCGGCGCGCAGATCAGCGGCTTTAGACCCTGCTGCTCGAAAAGAGAGATTATCGCGTTAAGGGTGGTCGTTTTGCCGGTTCCGGGGCCGCCTGTCAGAACCATAAAGCCCTTAGATAGGGCGGTGTTTATCGCTTCGCGCTGTTTGTCGGCGTATTCTATGTCGTTCTCCTGCTCGGCGATATTTATTACCTCGTCGTAGTTTATTCCGGTGTCGTATGAAAGAGAATTCATTATCGCGAGCCGCCGGGCGATATATTCCTCGGCGTCGTAATAGTCGCGCAGAAGAATGAAGGGCCGACCCTTTTTTTCGTAGACGTAAAGAACCTTGTCCTCGACGTCCCGCTCGATAGAGGAGAAAACGGTGGCCGGCTCTACTCTTAAAAGCCGCGCGGCGAGGTCGGTAAGCCTGTCCCTCGGGAGGCAGGTGTGCCCCGCGGCGGCGTTTTCTTCCAAGATATATTTTATTCCGGCCGAGAGGCGAAAATCGCTGTCTTCGGGGACGCCCTTTTCGCGGGCGATCTCTTCGGCCTTTAAAAACGGAAGCTCTATTCCGTAAGAGCAGAGGATATAAGGGTTTCTGTCGATTAAGGTCAGCGCGTTTTCGGCGTATTTCTTCCATGCTCTTATTCCGTAGAGCGCGGGAACGCCGCAGTCGGTGAAATATCTTAAAAGGGTGCGAAAGCCGATAACTTTTTCAAATTCCTCGCCGAAGGACTCGGCTTTTTGCAATGTTATGCCGTCGATCTCGGCAAGTCTTCGAGGCTCGGTCTCCATAATCTCAAGGGCCTTGTCCCCGAATTTAGCAACTATCTTCTTCGCCAAAACCGGGCCTATGCCCTTTACCACCCCGCCGGCGAGATAGCGCTGAATCGCCGAAGCCTCGACCGGGAGGGAGCGTATGCAGACGTCGGCCTTAAACTGTTCGCCGAACTTCGGGTGAGTGGTAAAACAGCCGGTAAGCTCGAGGTCCTCGCCCTCTTCGATATTCCCGAGCTCGCCCACGACGTTAAGCGGCTCGCCGCCGTAATCGAGAACTATGACGCCGAAGCCGTTGTCGTCGTTGCGGTATGTAACGCTGTCAACCGTCCCTTTTATCGTAACTCTGGTTTGCTGTTCCGTGGCGTTCTTCCTCCGTTATGATCTCAAAATCGCGCTTTGTCTTCTCTTTAAGGGCTTCGAGCCATCTTCTGCTGTCGTCGGTGTTGATTTTGTCGACTATCTTTACGGTCAGCTCGAACCCGCCGAGCGCCGGCGAAGAAAACACCCTGCTGAGGTCGTATTCGATACATTCGCAGTCGGCCTCGTAAAAAAGGATAAACTCGGCTTTCGGGCGAGCGCATCGGCCTTTGTTCGCCCCGGCGGTTAAAAGCTTTAAAGAATAGATCAAAAGCGCCATCGCCGCAAGCACCGCGGCGGTTATAATTATATCTCTCAAAATTCCGCCCCCTTTTATATCATATTATGCCGATATAAAAGGCGCGGTCACAGATATATTTTATTTTACCACAGTCTCGCCGATTTTGCAATACGAATAAAGATTAAAAAGCAAAAGCCCCCGGTGGGAGCTTTCGTTCGCGCTATTTTTTGTTTGCGTCGACTTCTTCCTTCGCCAAAATAACGTTTTCGATCGAGCGGTTGTATACTCGCTCGTTTTTCGGGTCGGTAACGTTGTCGACAATCGGGTTGGTTTGATAAAGCGGGCTCGTCTTAGGGCTTTTCTTGGGATTATATATTTTTGTGTTGTCTTTTTCGGGCATAGCTGCGCTCCTTTCGGTTTTTTATAGTATGCGCCGAAAAAAATTTTCTATCCCGTTGACATTTTTAAAATTGCGTGGTATTATAGTTTTCGCGCCGCTGTGGTGAAATTGGCAGACACATGGGACTTAAAATCCCCCGCCCTTAAAAGCGTGCCGGTTCGAGTCCGGCCAGCGGCACCAACTAAAAAATCCCGCGCAGCGGGATTTTTTAGTTGGTGCCATAGACGCGATTATTTCTCCGTGAGCACGAGCGGGCTGGCATTTATGCCCGCGAAGTGCGAACGGCAAGAAATAACGCTTCTATTGCACCACGGCGTCACAAGCTTCGTGTTTCGAGACCCCTTTTTGAGCCCGAAGGGCTCTTATTTTTTTTGGTCCGCATTAAAAATATATAATTTTTTTCAAATTTCTTCTAACCTTTTTCTGGTTCGGGGAACTATATGAGTGAAAGCTTTCAACATCAACCATTCAAAACGGCAGGTGAACTTTATGACAACGCAAAAAGCGGGAGAGCTCGTTTCCGAAAACCTTAGAACGCTATATCTTTGGTCGCTGCACAAGACCTCCGATCCTTATAAGGCCGAGGACCTTTGCTCGGATATCATTCTCGCGGTTTTAAAGAGCGCTCCGAATCTGAAATGCGACGACGCTTTCTTCGGGTTCGTATGGAAGGTCGCGGCGAATACATATAAACAGTATCTTCGCAAGACCTCGAAGAGCGAGACTGTTGAGCTTGACGAAGAAACGCCTGACGATGCGGACTTTAAAGTCGACCTTGAAGAAAAAGAGAGGGAAAATATTCTTCGGCGGGAGCTCGCGTTTTTGTCGGAAAAATACCGTATCTGCACCGTGGCGTATTATTACGAGCGAATGTCGATAAAGGACATCGCGGAAAAATTCGGCCTTACGACCCAGACGGTAAAGTTCAACCTGTTTCAGTCGCGAAAAATTTTAAAGGAAGGTATCGCTATGGAAAGACAGTTCGGTGAAAAAAGCTTTAACCCCCAGCCGTTTAAGTTTCGCTATATTTTTAACGGCAACTATAACAACGCGTTCGACAATCTGATGACAAGACAGCTGCCCGGGCAGATTCTGCTCTCGGCATACTACGAGCCGATGACGGTCGAGCAGCTGTCGGTAGAGCTCGGCATCGCTTCGGTTTATCTCGAGGACGAGCTTAACACGCTTTTAGGCTATAACTTCATCAAGCGGCAGGGCAAAAAATATCAGACCGCCATTCCCATCCTCACCACCGCCTACAACGAAGCTATTCTCAAAGCGCTGAACGAAAAATACCCGGACAGAGTGAAGGCTTTTGTCGACGCGGCGCGCGAAAAGCTGCCCGAAATCAAAAAAATCGGCTTCGAAGGCGCGTATGAATTTTCGGACAATATTCTATTATGGGACATCTTCGCCTTTGCGGTTATGAGCGGGACCCAGCAGACCGACGGCGGCGCGAAATTTCGCCCGATGTACCGAATCGGAGACAAGGACGTCACCGGGATATGCTACGGGATCGAGGACAAAAACCTTGAAGCGAGCAGGTATTACGGCACGATATCCTATGCGGGCTTGGGGACGATCGGCGAACGGAAAGCGACTTGGATAGAGTTCAACGCGGCATATTCGGTCAGTTACGCGGACGGATTCGCCCGCTCCGGAGACGAGCGTCTTAAAGGCGCGAAATTCCCGATTTTTACGGAGGAACAGCGCAACCATCTTCTCTACGGAATTTTGGGCGAGGAGTTCACCGCCCTCAAAGAGATGATGACAGAGATCGGGAAGCTTGCGACCGAGACGCTTAAAGAGCACTCGCCCGACTGCGCGGCCGAGGTCATCGACTATCACTGCCCTCACATCGTTATGTGGAATCTTATGGGTTGGTACGGCGGCGCGGCGGTCAAAACCGGGGCGCTCGAGCCCGCCGGCGAAGACGAATACCCCGGAGTATTCGGATTTAAATAAGGTTTTGCGCTTCTTTTCGCGGGTCTCGGACAAGTTCGGGCCCCGCGAAAATTCGGTTATAAAAAAATCTCGAAAAAAGTCAAAATTCTCTTGACAAGCACAATATATGGTGGTAATATAGACAAAGAATCTTAAATGCGGTACTGTGATGCCGCAAGATACGAGTATATTCCCTTTTGCCCTATCGTACCTTGCGGCGCGACGGGGCTTTATCTTTTGTTAGGGGGCTTAAAGCGATGACCGAAAAGGCGGTGATCATGGAAGAAAGCGCCGTGGTGCGCGCGCTTACGAGGATATCTCATGAGATCCTCGAGCGCAACAAAGGGACCGACGGCGTATGCCTTATCGGAATTAAAAGCCGGGGCGCCGCCCTTGCAAGAATCATCGCGGACAATATCGAGAGATTCGAGAAGGTTGCCGTCCCCTGCGCAGACATCGACGTAGGCCACTATCGCGACGACATCAAAGCCGAGCACATTCTTTTTGAGCGCAAAAAGCCGGAGCTGCCCTTTTCTATCGAAGGGAAGAAGGTCATCTTGGTCGACGACGTTTTATACACCGGAAGAACCGTCAGAGCGGCTATCGAGGCGATATTTACAGTCGGCAGGCCGGCGGCTATCCAGCTCGCGATTTTGATAGACCGCGGCCACCGCGAGCTTCCGATAAGGGCCGATTACGTCGGCAAAAACATTCCCACCTCGCGGAGCGAGCTTATATGCGTGCATATTCCGCCTTTCGACGACGAAACGGCGGTTAAGCTTACGGAGAACGACTGATTCGTTCTTCAACCACTATATAGGAGGAATACAAAATGAAACTCATCTACGGCATCAAGGACAAGCCGAAGTTCGGTCAGATGATCGTCTTCGCGATCCAGCAGCTTCTCGCCATTATGGCAGCCACTCTGGTAGTCCCGGTAATCACCAACGGCGCCACCATTTCGGACGGCGTTACCAACCCGACTATGGACCCTGCGGCGGCTTTGTTCGGCGCGGGCGTAGGAACGCTCGTATACGTTTTGTTCACTAAAGCTTCAAGCCCGGTCTTCCTCGGCTCTTCGTTTGCCTTCCTCGGCTCGATGGCCGCGGCCTTCGCCGGGGCGACCACCGTTGCTCTCGGCTATCTCGGCCTTATAATCGGCGCGATTTTGGCGGGCCTTGTTTATGTAGTCATCTCGATCTTGGTCAAGGCTGTCGGCGTAAACTGGCTTAACAAGCTTATGCCCGCCGTGGTCATCGGCCCGACCGTTGCGATAATCGGGCTTTCTCTCGCCGGAAACGCCATCGGCGACCTTCAGACCGGCGGAGTTAAAGTCGACGGCGTTCCCGTCGCGGCGACCCTTATCTGCGTTCTTGTGGGCATTATAACCCTTATCGTAACCACGATATGCTCGACCTTCGGCAAAAAGATGGTTAAGCTTATTCCGTTCATAATCGGCATTTTGGCGGGATACGCGGTGGGAACCGTGTTCACCGTTATCGGCAACGCGGCCGGGGTCGACGCGCTTAAGGTTATAAGCTATCAGCCCTTCGCGGACTTGGTCGAGGGCGGCTTCGGGCTTCACACTATAATCCACCTGCCCGACTTTACCTTCCTTTCGGCCTTCGGCTCATTCGGAGAGCTTTCGGGCTCGTATATCGGCGCTATCGCGCTTGCTTATATTCCGGTTGCGTTCGTTGTTTTCGCGGAGCATGTAGCCGACCACAAAAACATCTCTTCGATCATCGAAAAAGACCTTCTTGACGACCCCGGACTTTCGAGAACCCTTTTGGGCGACGGCGTGGGCTCGATGGCGGGCGCGTTCTTCGGCGGCTGCCCTAACACCACCTACGGCGAATCCATCGCCTGCGTCGCGATAACCGGCAACGCCTCGGTCGCGACCATAATCACCACCGCTGTTTTGGCGATAATCGTTTCGTTCTTCGCGCCTTTCGTAGCGCTTGTAAACTCTATCCCGAGCTGCGTAATGGGCGGCGTCTGCATCGCGCTCTACGGCTTTATCGCGGTCTCGGGCCTTAAGATGGTTCAGAAGGTCGACCTTGAGCAAAACCGCAACCTCTTCGTTGTATCGACCATATTGATCTGCGGAATCGGCGGCCTTTCGCTCAACTTCGGCGCGGTAACCATCACCTCTATCGCGACCGCTCTTATCCTCGGAATCATCGTAAACCAGATTCTCGGAATCAAAAAGAGCGACAAATAATCGCTAAAATCCCCCGCTTATATAATTTTAACCGCTCCGGCAAAAGTCGGGGCGGTTATCTTTTTGATGTTTTTAATCGCGGACGCAAAACCGCGCCGCCCCAAAACAAGGCGGCGCGATGTGATTATTCCGTATCGGTCAGTCGTCTTCGCAGGAGCGAGGCTCGGTCGGAACCTCTACTTCGACGAAGCTGTCGTCGTTCTGCGGAGGAACTACGGTTCCGGCGAAATTGAAGCCGGGTATCGTATATCCGCAGGCGGGGCAAGTTCCGTTCACGAACCTGTGCTGCTCGGTCATAAGCCTTGCGCCGCAGGTCGCGCACTGCATCCAGTGGTATTCGGAGTCGAACAGATAGACGGGAGTGTGGGTATGTGTGGACGAAGCGGGCTTGGTTCTGTATACCAAAGCGTAGGTAGAGAAGCTGTCGGTCTTAAAGGTTACGGTGTTGGGGTCGGAGTCGAGATCCGCAAGAAGCTCTGCCTTGCCGCCGTGTATTCTTATGACGGCGTACTGCCTGTTTTTGTCGTACAAGCTCTCGGGAATGTCGACGGTGATACCGATCTCGGAGGCGGTCTTTTCAACCTTAGAGTCAACTCCGCCGATGGTTTTGGTGATCGAGACGTCGAGATACATGCCGACTTCGTAGCGGTTCTTGGGCTTATCCTTTGCGATAAGCTCTTCGGCAAGGGATTTATCTTCGGCCGGAACGCTCGAGGTTATATCCGCGACCTCGAGGCTTACCTTAATGGTCATTCCGCTGTTGAACTCTTCAAAGTCGGATTCGGTGATCGCGTGGGTTATAAGCTCTTCGCTGTCAGCCTTGACGGCGGGGGCGCCGTTCTTCGATACGACCTCTGCCGAAGCTACGCTTTCGTCTTTAAGCGCCGGGATAGGCGCGGTCCCGAGGGCTTTGCCGCAAATTCCGCATTTATATTCGATAGCGCCCTCTTCGGTATAGCTCGGGAACTTGGTTACCGTTCCGACCGGAATATGCTCGAGAGCGGTGCCGGGCTTGGTTCTTGTGTCGGTCTTGCCGCAGCCGTTTTCACATTCCGCAGTCTCGGTGCCGTCGGTTTCGCAGGCGGCGTCGTTGTTATAGACGTAGTTTTGATAGTCGTGACCTGTCGCGGTCCCCTTTTCGGACCATTCTTCAAGCTCTTCCTCGCAGCGGCGGCAGACGGTCTTCAATACGGCGTCTTCTTCGCATGTCGCGGGGGTGAGTATTATCGGGTCGCCGGCAGAGTGACCGAGAGCGGTGCCCTCAACCTCGTATATTTCGGAAGCGGTTCCGCAGATCTCGCAATGAGACTGCGCGTATTCGTTTTCGGTGCAGGTTGCCGGGGTCACGATCTCGTATTTAAGGAAGGTGTGCTCGTGAAGCTTTGTTCCCTCGGCGGTTCTGGTGTCTTTGGTTCCGCAGCCGTATTCGCACTCGGCTACCTCGGTGCCGTCGACCCCGAGCTTAGCGTCGTTCTGATAAACATAGTTCTCGAATAGGTGGTCGAGCTGTTTGTGTTCGTCGTCTAAAACGGTGTCGGGATATCCGCAGGTCTCGCAAACGGCGGTTTTGGTTCCGGGCTTTTTGCAGCTTGCGTCGTTGTTGTATTTATACTCTCCGTACTTGTGCCCGAGAGCGGTCCCAAGGTCAACCCTGCCCTCAATCTCATGGCAAACAGTACATTCTCTCGTAGAGGTTTGGTCTTCGGTGCAGGTGGCCGGGGTGGATACCTTCCAGCCGTCGTTCTCGCTCCCCCACTGATGCCCCGTCGGGTCGAGGACTTTGGATTCGATGTGAACCCCGCAGACCTTGCATACTATCGCCGCGCTGCCGCTTTCGGTGCAGCTGGGGGCCTGTATAACCTGCCAGTCGTTCGGGTCGTATTGGTGGCCGGTCGGGTTAAGGCTTTCGGTCTCGGTGTATCCGCAGGTATTGCACCTGCGCTCTTTGGTTCCGGAATCGTCGCAGTCGGGGGTCTGTTTGTCTTCCCATTCGCCCCAATCGTGGTCTTTCATCGGGATAACGACGTCTTTTTCGATGATGTCGATATGGCCGCAGCCCTCGCAGATTTGAACGCTGTCGTATTTTCCGGGCTCGGTGCAGGTCGCCGGGGTGACGTTATACTGCTGCGGCTCGCCGTAATTATGAGGCTCTTCCTCTTCGTAGTTGCAGCCTTCGTTTAGACATTCGCGGACGTGAACGCCCTCGTCTGCCTCGTTTATCCAGTTGCTGAAGACATGCTCCTTCGCTTGGGTCTTGACGTAGTTGCAGATTTGGCAGACGGTCGGGGTGGTGCAGTCGTCGTCGCTGACGAAGGTGTGCATATATCCAACCTCATAGCCGCAGTCTTGGCATACCGCAAAGTGGTAAAGAGCGTTAGCCTTGGCAGAGTCGTAGGTTTCGGGGAAGTTGTGCGGCTTGCCGGAAACCATCTTTCCGCAGACGGTGCAGAGGAACGCTTTGTTACATTCCTTCTTGTCGCTCGGGCGAACGTGCGGGACCGGCTCGGTGGTGTGGGTGCAGTTCTTGTTTACGCACCTCTGCCAGTGGTTGGTGCCGTCGCTGCCGTAGGTAACGCTGTAAGTGTGCGCGGCCTTGCCCTCTTCGATTATCGCCTCGCAGACCTGGCATTTTATCGGGGTGGTGCAGTCGCCGTCGTCGGCCTCTTTGACGTGGCCGGCGATGGGCAGCTCCTGTCGGGTCCCCTCGGCTTCGTCGCCGCAATAAATGCAGACGTGGGCAGAATAGCCGGCTTTAACGCAGGTCGAGGGCTCTACTACCTTGTATTCGTATTTGTGGGTGGTTTTGGCGACCGGGTAGTTTTCGTTGACTTCGCCGCAGACGGTGCATTTAGCGGTCGCAACTCCCGGGTCTTGGCAGGTCGGGCTTTGGGTGATTTCTTCGACCTTCCATTTGTGGCCGGTTGCGTAAATAGTGTCGCTGCAGTCCAGTCCGCAGAGAGAGCAGACGCGCACTCTCTTACCGTTTGTGGTGCAGGTCGCGGGAATTATCTCGGCGCTGTTCCATACCGGAAGCTCGTGAGAGCAGCCGGGGGTAAGAACCTCTCCTCCGACTTTGAGCGCCTCGCACTTGGAGCACTTATAAACAACGGTGCCGTCGTGTTTGCAGGTGGCGACGGTCTCTACCTTAACGGAAAAGTCGTGGGTCGAAGATTCTTCGTCGAACTTTTCGTCGCCCTTGTACTCTACATGGCCGCACTCGGTGCAGATTTTTACGGTTACGGCCTTGCCGCCCTCGCAGGAAGAGGTTATGGTCTTTTCCTCGAATTTGTGGCCGTTCGCAACAGCGCCCGGGTCTACATAAGAGACGGTGTGAGAGATCTCGGGGCAGATGTCGCAATGATATACCTGCTCGTGCCTTGCGGGGCGGGTGCAGGTGGCGTCGTAGTTGAAAACGTCGCGCTTGCCGATCCCGTGGGCTACGACGAACTTGATCTCTGCCGAAGAAGAAGCGGTTGTGATTCTTACGACTATGTAGTTTTTAGTGTCGTCTTCAAACTCGATCTCGGCAGTCTTGCCGTTGATGTTCAATACCTTCGGAGTTAGCGCGACCTCGTTGGGGTCGGTTCCGTACTGGTAGTTTCCGCAGGTTATCGACACGATGTTGCTTCGAGATTCAACCGTAAGCCTCGGCGCCTCGCAGGTATATACCGCGGAATGGAAATGTCCGCTTTCAAGGTGGGCGGTGACGGTTATGCCGTTTTTGTTATACGCTACCATAGAAGTAGTCGTCGCGGCGATCGGCGCGGCCCCGCCCGAAGAGGCGTAGGCGATCAACGCCGAGCAGCCCGCAATCGTTATAACGCATAGCAGCGCGGTAACGATCAAGCGGAAAATTCTTGACATAAATGTTCCTCCTATACATAAAAATATCTCGCAGACTCGTATTAAGCGGACGCGGGATGGGAAATGCTGTGCAGAGCCTTGCGGCTCGTATTTAGGTAACAACATTATAAACGCTTGCGCGGCGAAAGTCAATAGCAAATTTCGGAAAATAAAAAAGCGGCGCCCCGATAAGAGCGCCGTGAAAGGAGTTGTGCGGTTGATTTTAAGATTATTTGATTTCGAGTCTTCTCGGCTCGGGCTTCTGCTCGACGAGCTTCGGCATAGTAAGCTTTAATACGCCGTCTTTGAACTCTGCGTCGATCTTGTCTACGTCGATACCGGTAGTGTCGAACGAGCGCTGATAAGAGCCGTAGGAGCGCTCGCAGCGGACGTAATTGCCCTTCTTGTCCTTCTCTTCGTATTCGGAGTGGCGCTCGGCCGAAATGGTCAGAATATTGTCCGAAAGGTCGAGCTTGATGTCCTCCTTCTTGACGCCGGGAAGGTCGGCTTCAAGAACGAACTCGCTGCCGGCGTCTTTGATGTCGGTCGAGAACGGAGTCATCTTGCTGTCGTTGTTTCCGAAGAACGCACGCTCGATTTCGTCAAGCTCGCGGAACGGATCGAATGCCGAAAGGTTTCTTCTTACATAAGGTACTAACATAATTTGTTCCTCCTTCAGGATACTTCTATTGTATGTTGTTTTGGTCTTTTTATTTGTCTTGAGGGGTCATCTCCTCTCGACGATTATCAATATAGACCCCTTATATGTTGTTTTTGTGACAGAACGGTGATGTTTCGGCGAAATTTAGCAGTCTATTCAAAAGAGTGCTAACAGTCTACGAAAATAAGTGCTAATTTAGAAGATAGAAGTTAGAAATTAGAAAAGACAGATAGCGCGGAAAAAACATCTCCGACTATCTGTCTTTCTGTTCTCTGTTCTCTGTTCTCTGTTTTCTGTTTTCTGAAATCAGAACAGGCCGCTGATGACTCCGTTCGAGTCGACGTCGATCTTTTCGGCGGCGGGGACTTTAGGCAGCCCCGGCATCGTCAAGATGTCGCCGGTGAGCGCGACGACAAACCCCGCGCCGGCGGAAATTTTAACACTCTTGACGGTTACGGTAAAGCCGGTCGGCGCGCCGAGCTTGGTCGGGTCGTCGGAGAAGCTGTACTGGGTCTTGGCGATGCAGACCGGGCAGTCGCCGAAGCCGAGGGATTCGAGCTTTGCAATCTCTTTCGCGGCTGCGGGAAGGAAGGTTACGCCGTCGCCGCCGTAGACCTTTTTGACGACCGCTTCGATCTTCTTGCCGATGGGAAGGTCGAGCTCGTATGAGAATCTGAAGTCGGGCTTTTCCTCCTCGCAAAGGCGGACGACCTCTTGCGCGAGATCTTTTCCGCCCTCGCCGCCCTTGGCCCAGACGTCGGAGAGGATCGCCTTTACGCCGAGCTCGGCGCACTTTTTGATGACGAGCTCGACTTCGGCGTCGGTGTCGGTCGGGAAGCGGTTTACCGCGACGACTGCGGGCAGGCCGTAGACGTTCTTTATATTCGAGACGTGGCGCATAAGGTTAGGCAGGCCCTTTTCGAGGGCGGAAAGGTCTTCCGTACCGAGGTCGGTCTTCGGCAGGCCGCCGTGCATCTTAAGGGCTCTAATCGTTGCGACGACCACCACCGCGTCTGGGGTCAGGCCGGCCATTCGGCACTTGATATCGAGGAATTTCTCTGCCCCGAGGTCCGCTCCGAAGCCGGCCTCGGTTATGGCGTAGTCGCCGAGCTTTAGCGCGGTTTTGGTCGCGATGACCGAGTTGCAACCGTGGGCGATATTCGCGAACGGGCCGCCGTGGACTATCGCGGGGGTGCCCTCGAGGGTCTGGACGAGGTTGGGCTTGATGGCGTCTTTAAGGAGAGCTGCCATCGCGCCGACTGCCTTTAATTCTCCTGCGGTGACCGGCTTGTCGTCGTAGGTGTAGCCGACGACTATCCTCGAAAGGCGGGCCTTAAGGTCGTCGATGTCGCTCGCAAGGCAGAAAACCGCCATAATCTCGCTCGCGACGGTTATATCGTAGCCGTCCTCGCGGGGGGTGCCGTTCGCCTTGCCGCCGAGGCCGTCGGTGACGAAGCGAAGCTGGCGGTCGTTCATGTCGACGCAGCGCTTCCAGGTGATTCTGCGAGGGTCGATGTTAAGGGCGTTGCCCTGGTAGATGTGGTTGTCGAGCATCGCGGCAAGAAGGTTGTTCGCCGCGCCGATGGCGTGAAAGTCGCCGGTGAAGTGAAGGTTGATGTCCTCCATCGGGACTACCTGCGCGTATCCGCCGCCCGCTGCGCCGCCCTTGATCCCGAAGACCGGGCCGAGCGAGGGTTCGCGAAGCGCGACTATCGAATTTTTGCCGATCTTTCTAAGGCCGTCGGCAAGGCCGATGGTTGTGGTGGTCTTCCCCTCGCCCGCAGGGGTCGGGGTTATCGCGGTGACAAGAACGAGCTTGCCGTTTTTGCGGCCGGAATTGAGGATAAGGCGGCTGTCAAGCTTCGCCTTGTATTTTCCGTATTGCTCAAGGCAGTCGGGGTCGATCCCCGCCTTTTCGGCAATTTCGGTTATAGGCTTCATCGGGGTTTTCTGCGCGATTTCAATGTCTGAAAGATATGCCATTTTAAAACTCCTCTCTGAAAATCGGCGGACTTATCGCCGTTCTATAACGAATTTTATCATCGAACGAAACCGATGTCAACCGATTTTCGCAATATCGTCGAATTGAATATAAACCTCGCCGATTTTGGCGAAAACTCTGTATTCAAGCGCAAAACAAAAGCGCCCCGATCGAGGCGCTTTTATTATTTGCTAATCAAATCAGTGCTTCTTGGATACGGCGACAGCGGCTGCGGAGAAGATAACGGGAAGAGCGGCAAGAGCAAGGCCGGTCTCGGGGTTCTTCTCGGGAGTCTCGGTCTCGCCGGCGCTCATATCGTCGCCGGCAGCGTCGGGATCGTCAGCGCCGTCGGCAGGCTCTGCGAAGACGGCAACGGTCATGACGGAAAGAACCATCATAAGCGCGAGAAGCATAGCAAGCAGTTTCTTCATAATTGAAAACCTCCTTTTTTTAAAGCGGGTTCCGCTTTCTGTACATTTATTATACATTACTTGGTGCAGTTTTACTATATCCATTTTCAACAATATTTTTTTACAGAATATTTAGAAAATAGGCAATTTTGCAAAAATAGATAAAATATTGCATGCGGATTTGTTAAATTTATGTTAAATTTGCGGCTTTTGCGAGATATTTTGAGTCAACGGTTTATCGCTTTTGTTCGGCAAAGCCTATTCTTCTCCCTTAAAGCCGTAGGGGTTCTTCGACTGCCAGTTCCAGGCGTCTCTGCACATGTCGTCGAGGTTGCGCTTGGCCTTCCAGCAGAGCTCTTTTTCGGCGAGGGTTGGGTCGGCCCAGCAGGCGTCTATATCCCCCGGTCGCCTCGGCGCGATGACGTAGGGCAGCTCTCTTCCGCAGGCGCGCTCGAAGGCGTGCAAAACGTCGAAGACCGAAGAGCCCTTGCCGGTCCCGAGGTTATATATCTTTACTTCGCCTTTAAGAGTTTCTATCTTTTCGAGGGCTTTAAGGTGGCCCTCGGCGAGGTCGACAACATGGATATAATCGCGAACGCCGGTGCCGTCGGGGGTGTTGTAGTCGTTGCCGTTTACGTTAAGATGGGGCCGGCGGCCGACCGCGACCTGCGCGATATAAGGGGTAAGGTTGTTCGGAACGCCCTGCGGGTCTTCGCCGATAAGGCCGCTTTCGTGCGCGCCGACGGGGTTGAAGTATCTTAAAAGAACAACGTTCCACTCTGGGTCGGAAGTATGGACGTCGGTCATGATCTGCTCGATCATCCACTTGGTCCAGCCGTAGGGGTTGGTGCAGGTCCCCTTCGGGGAATTTTCGGTTATCGGAAGTTCCTTCGGGTCGCCGTAAACGGTCGCCGAAGATGAGAAGATGATGTTTTTAACGCCGTGGTTTTTCATGGTCTCGAGAAGGGTCAATGTCCCGCCGATGTTGTTTTTGTAATATTCTATCGGGACGGAAGTCGATACCGCGACGGCTTTAAGCCCCGCAAAGTGGATAACCGAGGTTATGTCGGGGTTTTCGGTAAAGATCCTGTCCATCGCCTCCGGGTCGCACATATCGGCCTTATAGAATTTAAGCTTTTTGCCGGTTATTTTTTCAACGCGGATAAGGGATTCTTCAAACGAATTGGAAAGATTGTCGAACACGATGACGTCGTAGCCCTGTTCGAGCAGGCAGAGAACGGTATGCGAGCCGATGTAGCCGGCGCCGCCCGATACTAAAATTGACATGAAAAAACCTTCTTTCTTGCATTTTCGGTGAGAATTATAACACATTTTTCTTTAAATGTAAATAGACGGCGAGAATTTTTATTCGCGAAATTTAGCACTTATTTGCCGTGAGTGCTAAAATTTACAAACGCGTAACAAATTATACATATATCGGAAACAAAGCGGGGCTATAATATCTCTTGATAGGGGGAAAGCCCCCCGACAGATATTATTACAAGGAGATAATAAAATGGAAAAGAAACAGTTTCAGACCGAATCAAAAAAGCTTCTCGATATGATGATCAACTCGATCTATACCCACAAAGAGATTTTTCTTCGCGAGCTGATCTCAAACGCGAGCGACGCGATAGACAAGCGCTATTTCAAGTCGCTGACCGAGCCGGAAAGCGGGCTTAACCGCGACGAATACGAGATCTTTATTTCGGCGGACGAGGAAAACCGCGTTTTGAAGATAAGCGACAACGGCTGCGGAATGACCAAGGACGAGCTTGAAAACAACCTCGGGACTATTGCGAAGAGCGGCTCGTTCGACTTTAAGAGCGAAAATTCCGCGGAAAACGTCGACATAATCGGGCAGTTCGGCGTCGGGTTCTATTCGGCGTTTATGGTCGCCGAAAAGGTCACCGTCGTATCGAAAGTATACGGCGCGGATAAGGCTTATAAATGGGAGTCGGAAGGAGTCGACGGCTATACGCTCGAAGAATGTGAGAAAGACAGCGTCGGAACCGAGATCACGCTTCACATCAAGCCGGACGGCGAGGAAGAGGACTACTGCGAATTTTTGGAGCCCTATTCGATCCAGCGGCTCGTCAAGAAATATTCCGACTATATCCACTACCCCATCAGAATGGATTTTGAGGTCAACAAGCCGGTCGAGGGCAAAGAGGGCGAGACCGAAAAGGTCACCGAGCGCAGGACTTTAAACTCGATCACCCCGCTGTGGAAAAAGCCTGCGGCGGAGGTCACGGAGGAAGAATACAACAACTTTTATTCCTCTAAATTTATGGATTACGAGCCGCCGATAAAGGTTATGCACTATCGGCAGGAGGGAACCGTAGAATACACCGCGCTTTTGTACGTCCCCTCTCACGCGCCGTTCGACTACTACTCTAAAAACTACGAAAAGGGCTTGCAGCTTTATTCGAGCGGGGTTATGGTTATGGACCGCTGCGCCGAAATGCTGCCCGACTATTTCAGCTTCGTAAAGGGGCTTATCGACAGCTCGGACATTTCGCTTAACATCTCTCGCGAGACTTTGCAGCAGGATCACCAGCTTAGGACAATCGCGAAGGCGGTCGAAAAGAAGATCAAGAACGAGCTTTTGAAGCTTTTGGAGACCGACAGGGAGAAATACGAGAAGTTCTATAAGGCGTTCGGCTCGCAGCTTAAGTTCGGGGTATATTCCGACTACGGAACCCACAAGGAGCAGCTTCAGGACCTTATTATGTTCGTCTCTTCGAGCGAGATGAAATATACCACCCTAAAGGAATACGTCACAAGGATGCCGGAGTCGCAGAAGAGCATCTATTACGCCTGCGGCGACACCGCAGAAAAGGCGCTTAAGCTTCCGCAGGCGGCGGCGGTAATCGCGAAGGGGTATGAGGTTCTTCTGACCGAGGACGTAGACGAATTTACTCTTCAAACGCTTATGAGCTTTGAAGACAAGAAGTTTGTAAACGTCTCGACCGACGAGCTCGACCTTGCGACGGAGGAGGAGACCAAGAAGCTTGAGGAGGAGAACAAGAGCGGCAAAGAGCTTTTGGACTTCATCAAGGAATCGGTCGGCGGGCTTAACTCGGTAAAGTTCTCTAACGCGGTCGGCGACCACCCCGCGGCACTTTCGAGCGAGGGCGGAATGTCCATCGAAATGGCGAGGGTGCTCTCGAAAATGCCGGACGCCGGCGAGGGATTAAAGGCTTCGCTGGTTTTGGAGATCAACAGCGCACACCCGATAACCGAAAAAATCAAGGCGCTGTTTGAAACCGACAAGGAGAAGTGCGCGAAATACTGCAAGCTGCTATACGCTCAGGCAAGGCTGCTCTCGGGGCTTGAAATCGAAAACGCCGAGGAGTTCAGCGGGCTGATAAGCGAGCTGATGGTTTGATATAAAATAAAAGAGGGGTTAATCCCCTCTTTTTTATTTCGGTTTTATTCTGCGATTTCTGCGCCGGAATATCTTTCGGCGAGCCAGTCGGAAAACTTTTTAATCGGAAGCATACCGCTTTTGAAAAGTTCGGCGGTTCCGCTGCCCCAGCTTGTAAACCTTATCGCCTCGGCTATCGTAGGAGCGCCGACTTCGGCACTGTAAAGCTCCATATCGTCGACCGAGCAACGGATAAGCCCGCAGTCATCGTCGCAAATGTGGTTATATGTAAGCCTTTGATGATTGCCGCAACGCCCGCAGACGTAATATGTTCGGCGGAGGTGCCTTTGTCTGACTTCCGAGCCCAAGCAAACCGCGCGATTAAGCGAAGGCCGCGAGCTTAGTGAAGCTTCGCCCAAGGCGGAAATAACACCGCGATCGGGAATATTGTCGCCCGGCGCAGACTCGCCGGTACAGACAAATTCAAGCCTTTCGCGCCAACCGCAGACTGTGCAGCAAACGCCGTCTTCGGAAATATATGCGGCGGCGGGTGCAACCGAGAAAACAGAGACCGCAAGCGCCGCAGCCAAAACAACCGCAGAAAAAAGTCTTAATACTTTTTTCATTAAAAGCCCGCCTTTCATTGTGATTTAATATATCTCTATAATTATTATACCAAAAAACGAGGATTCGTCTATTGACATTATTAACAAATTTCAACAGCTATATTTATTGATTTCAACGCGCCGAGAAATTCAAGGGCTTACCGTTTATCTCTACGGTCATAGGTTCGTAAAATTTTGCATACCGCGAGAGGCTTGAATCTACGTCGATCTCATAGTCCCTGACCATGCAGTGGTCTATCTCGGCGTCGAAATACTCCCTTAGCATAACGCCGCCGAGGGCCTCGATGGTTCGCCAAGAAGCGGGGTTGTCGGCGTCGGCGTCAAGAAGAACGCTTTTCAGGCCGTGAAGCTTGCAGAGCCGCAGGGCGAGGTAGAGATTGATTTTGTTGTATCCCTTGCGCCGCTCGGTCGGGCGGATTGAGTAGCCGATGTTGCCGCCGTATTTTTTCAGCCGCTCGGTGAGGACATACCTTATATTTATCATTCCGACGATTTTTCGGTCGCTTTGGCGCACCAAAAAATATGTCTCGCTCGGCGACTTTTCTTCGTCGGGAGCTCTGTTGCGGTCGGCTTCAAGCTTTAAAAGCCAGCCCTCATAGTCGCCGGTGAAGCGGTTGAGCCCGCCGGAGCCGTTGATATTCGAGCCGTATTCGTGAAACTCGGCGATATATTCGAGGGCGTCGGCCTTGCGGGAAAGCGAGGGGTATTCAAGGTAAAATCTTTCCAAAAAATCACTTCCGAGAAATTATTTTTTAAAGCGGCCGCCGGTGTTCGCGAGGATAAAACCCGCGATCGCGACGGCAAGAAAGAGGAGCATCCCACACCACACTATCGGTTTGACGCTGATCGCGAAACCGATTATCATGACGAGCCAACAGGCCGAAAGCGCAAACATGAACTTCGCCATGAACCTGCAAAGCTTTTTCTCGTCTAACTTTTCTTTTTCGGCCTTTGATGAGGTATTATAGCCGGAGATCAGAAACGCTCCCTTTCCGAAAAGAAAGATCACCCCGAGCGCAATCAGCGCCGCCAAAATCAGAATCAATATAATCATAGACGCCTCAGCTCTTTTTCTTCCAGACGGACGGGCTTAGCAGGAAGATTATCGGGTAGATTTCAAGCCTGCCGAGGAGCATCGACACCGAGAGGATTATCTTTGAAAAAGCGGTATAGCCCGCATAGCTGCCCGACGGGCCGACCGCGCCGAGCCCCGGGCCGACGTTGTTAAAGCAAGCGATGACCGAGGAAAACTTCGTCTCGAAGTCGAACGGCTCGAAGCTTATCAGAAGAAGCACGCCGAGGATTATCGCGATATAGAAGGAAAGATATACGCCGATTCCGGATAAAGTTGAGGATTCGAGGCTTTTGCCCTCGAATCTTACCGCCGAGACCGAGCGCGGGTGGAGCATTTTTTTAAGCTCGCGCCTTGCGGATTTAAATAGAATTATCACCCGCGAGACCTTCATTCCGCCGGCGGTAGAGCCCGCGCACGCGCCGACGAACATCAGTAGAAGAAGCACTGTTCGCGAGAACTGCGGCCAAAGGTCGAAGTCGGCGGTGGCGTAGCCGGTAGTCGACATTATCGACATAACCTGGAACGCAGACATTCTTACCGACTCGGAAACGCTGCTATAAAGCGGCATTATGTTTACCGTCACGGCGAAGACGGATATTAAAACGATCGCGATATAAGTCCAAAGTTCTTCGCTCGAAAATACAGACTTGAACCGCCTTATCAGCGCCAAATAGTAGAGGTTGAAGTTTATTCCGAAGATGAACATGAAAATCGTTATGACCCACTGGAGATAGGGGCTGTAACTCGCGATACTGTCGGATTTTATTCCGAAACCGCCGGTTCCGGCCGTTCCGAAGGCGTGTATCATCGAATCGTAGAGCGGCATGCCGCCGAGCAAAAGAAGAACTATCTGCAAAAGGGTCAGCGCAATGTAGATTATGTATAAAATTTTGGCGGTTTGCCTTACTCTCGGCACGAGCTTGCCGACGATAGGCCCCGGCATTTCGGCGCGCATTATGTGGATAGAGCGGTCGGTGGTCATCGGCATGACCGCCATGACCATAACGAGTATCCCCATTCCGCCGACCCAGTGAGTGAAGCTTCGCCACATCATAAGCCCCCTGCTCATCGACTCTAAGTCGGTCAGAATCGAGGCGCCGGTGGTGGTGAAGCCGCTGACGGTTTCAAAAAAAGCGTCGGCAAAAGAGGGAATCTCGCCCGAAAAGACGAAGGGCAGAGCGCCGCCCGCCGAGAGCAAAACCCAAGTCAGCGCGGTTATCACGAACCCCTCGCGGGAATAAATCACGGTGTCTTTAGGCTTTAAAAACAGCATAGCGAGAGCGCCGAGAAAAAGCTCTATCCCGCCGGTGAGCAAAAACGCCCAAGCGCAGCTTTCTTTATATACGATTGAGGTCAGAAGAGGAAGTATCATCAGCACCGCCTCGATAATAAGCATCTGACCGCACATATAAAACACAAATTTGCGATTCATCAAAGCTCACCGTTTTCCTTTTTATTTGAGAATATCCAAAATGTCGTTAAGGCGGTTGTTTGAGGATATCACTATAACTCTGTCCCCGGGCAGGATCATATCCACGCCGGAGGGGATTATGGTCTTTCTGCCGCGCATAATTCCGCCGATAAGGATATTAGGCTTAAGCTTTATCTCTTTCAGCATCTTTCCGGTAAGCTTTGAATCCTGCGCGACTATAAATTCGAGCGCCTCGGCCTTGCCGTCGAAGATCTTGTACAAGGTCTCTACCGAAGATCCGGAAGAATTTTCGAGAGCGCGGGCAAGCTGGACCAAAACGTTTGAGGTTATTATCTTTGGCGAGACTACGCTTTCTATTCCGATTTTTTGCGCCATCGAGACGAGCTCGTCGCGGTTTATTTTTACTATCGTCTTAGGGACTTTTTGCATCGAGGCGAAAATCGAGATCAGAATGTTTTCTTCGTCGATGCCGGTAAGCGCGACAAAAGCGTCGCAGGTTGAAAGCCCCTCTTCCATCAAAAGCTCCTGCTCGGCGCCGTTGCCGTGGATTATTGTAGCAGAAGGAAGCTCTGCGGTAAGCTCGGCGCAGCGCTTTTCGTCCTGCTCGATTATTTTAACGGTGTTGCCGCCCTCTTCCAGCATTTTCGCAAGATAGAACGCGGTTTTGCTTCCGCCCAGAATTAGGATGTTCTTGGCCTGTTTTTTCAAAGTTCCGAGCATCTTCATAAGCTTCTGCATTTCGGGCATCGAGGCGGTAAGGCCGATCTTGTCGCCCGATTGAAGGGTGAAGTTACCACCGGGAATATAGACCTCTTCGCCGCGCTGAACGCAGCAGATGAGGAATTTGGCGTCGAATTTCTTTCTTATTTCGACAAGGGTCTTCCCCGCGAAGTCGGAGTCGTCGTCGAGGCGAAATTCTATCATCTCAAGGTTGCGGCGGGAAAATCTTTCGATTTTAAGCGCGGAGGGGAATTTTAAAATATTATACAGCTCGGCGGCGGTGCGAAGTTCGGGGTTTATCGCCATCGAAAGCTCGAGGTGCTGCCTCATGAACCCGAGGCTGGAATCGTTGTATTCGGGGTTTCTTATCCTCGCGATGGTGTTTTGCGCGCCCATTCGCTTGGCGATAAAGCAGCTTAACATATTCAGCTCGTCCGAATCGGTCATCGCGACGAACATTCCGCAATCAGAAGCGCCGGCTTCTTCAAGGGTGTCGCAGTCCACCGCGTTGCCGCAAACGCCCATTACGTCGTAGACGTTGGTAAGCTCGGCTATGACTTCGTTTTTCTTGTCCACCGCGACTACGTCGTGCCCCTCTTGCGCCAAGTTTGCAAGGATAGAGGTCCCGATTTTTCCGCAGCCGGCAACGATTATCTTCATAAAAATCCTCCGAAATAAGATATACGCCGCCAAAGCGGCGAAGACCGATTAGAGCTATTTTATCACTATTCGCAAAAATTTGCAACCTTTTGAATAAATAAATATCTTGTTTTTCGCTTGAATATGAGTTATAATCTTTGAAAAGAGGTTTTTTGAAAGGAGCTTTTTTATGAAAAAATCTTCGCTGCTGATAAAATCGGCTCTGTTTCTTATCGTCGGCTGGCTCGTCGGGTTCGTGATATCCTTCTTCTTCGCGATGTGCTACCAGATGTTCGGGATAGTTATGTGTTTTATATACGGCATATGCGCAACCGGCGCGGTGCTTTGCATATACGCCGACTTTTGCCACAAGGCGGGCGCAAAGATGAACACCCGCTCGAACCGCGACCTTGTCAAGCCGAACGACAAACACTTCGGCGCGGTTATAGGCGCAGTCCCCGCGGGGATAAACTATATCTTTGTGATTCTTCTTTGGCTCTCTAAATTCGGGGTTATCAAGTTTGACTTCTTCCCGCTTTATAAGACCCTCACCCTTTATTTTATGCCCTTTACCTACATCTTCGCGCCGAACACTCTCGAATACGACGAGGCGGGAAGGTCGATTTCGGTAAACGTTCCGGCGACGGAGCTTTCCGCCGGGGCGATGATACTCGTCACACTTCTTCCCCTTTTGTTCGTTATAACCTGCTGGGCGGCCTATTATATCGGCCACGAGCATATCGACCTTAAGCAGAAAATTCTTTACGGCAGAAATTCGGAATGAACCCCCGGGGCTCGGACTTCTAAACCGAAGCTTTTCCTCATAGTCATTTAAAAAAGACTACGGAGGTCAAGTTATATGCTTAAAAAACTGTGGGTAAACCGCGTAGGCGCGCTTATCGTTCTTCTTTGCACCTATCTTTTGGTGTTCGGATTCATCAAAACTGCGGAGCTGCCGGAACAGGCGGTGCCGGTTGGGGCGGAGGCGGAGAGCCTTCTTCCGGTTATAATCATCGACGCGGGCCACGGAGGAACCGACAGCGGCTGCCTTAGCGTTGACGGCGCGGAGGAAAAGGACATAAATCTGAATATCCTTCTTAAGCTTAGAGAGATGCTTAGGGCTACCGGGTTCGAGGTCAAAGTCACGAGAGAAGACGACCGCTCGATCCACGACACCGGGGTCACCGGGCTGGGGAATCAGAAAAAGTCGGATATGGCGAACCGCCTTGCAATCATAAATTCCGAGGAAAACGCCGTATTTGTTTCTATCCACCAAAACCAGTTCACCGACCCGAAATACTACGGCGCGCAGATGTTTTATCCCGCCGAGAGCGAAGAGAGCGAGCGCCTTGCGCTTATGATGCAAAAGAGCTTTGTTTCGCTTTTACAACCCGAGAACACGCGGGAAATCAAGCCGGTAGGGACGGAGATATATCTTTTGCACAACGCGAAATGCCCCGCCGTTATGGCGGAATGTGGGTTCCTCTCTAATCCGGAAGAGGCCGCGAAGCTTGAGAGCGAGGACTATCAGTCGAAGGTCGCGTTTACGATATACAAAAGCCTTTGCGACTATATTTTTGAAATATACGAAGAAAGCGGAGTCTGACCGCCTTTGAAAGGAAGTTAAAATATGCCGAAACAAAAAAGCCTGTTCGTCTGCTCGTCATGCGGATACGAAAGCCCGAAGTGGAACGGAAGATGCCCGAACTGCGGGGAATGGAACACCTTTGAAGAGACCGATATAGCCCCGAGAAAAAGCTCGTCGGCGCAGGCCGGAGGAGCGAGAAGAAGCGCGAAAGCGATCGGTCTTAGGGATATAGACCTTTCGGGCAGCGAAGAGGTTAGATATCAAACCGGGCTTAAAGAGCTCGACAGAGTTTTGGGCGGAGGTCTCGTTAAAGGGTCGCTGGTTCTTTTGGGCGGCGAGCCGGGAATCGGAAAATCCACCCTTTTGCTTCAGATATGCGAATATCTCGGCGAAGAGCACAGCATTTTATACGTTTCGGGCGAGGAATCGGCCCGGCAGATTAAGCTTAGGGCCGATCGGCTCGGGGTTTCGGGCGAGAATCTTTATATTCTTACAGAATCGGACGCGCAGACGGTCGCGGATACAATCACAGCGGAAAAGCCGAGCATAGTTATCATCGACTCGATACAGACTATGTCGATCTCGGAGATAAATTCCGCGCCCGGAAGCGTTACGCAGGTCAGAGAATGTGCGAACCTTTTTATGAAGCTCGCGAAATCCGAAGAGATACCCTTTTTCATAGTCGGCCATGTAAATAAAGACGGCGCTATCGCCGGGCCGAAGGTTATGGAGCACATCGTCGACGCGGTTTTGTATTTCGAGGGGGACAGGAATCTTTCTTACAGAATATTGAGAGCCGCGAAAAACCGCTTCGGCTCGACCAACGAGATAGGCGTGTTCGATATGACCGACGGCGGCCTCGAAGAGGTTGAGAACCCTTCGCAGATGCTTCTTTCGGGCAGGCCGACCGGGGTTTCGGGCTGCTGCGTTTTGTGCGCGATGGAGGGCACAAGGCCGATCCTCGCCGAGGTTCAGGCGCTTGTCACGAAAAGCGGGCTCACCTCTCCGAGAAGGGTCACGACAGGCTTCGACTTCAACAGGGTATGGGTCATACTCGCGGTTTTGGAAAAGCGACTCGGGTTCAGCTACGGCGCTCTCGACGTCTATATAAACATAATCGGCGGGCTTAAAATTCAAGAGCCTGCGGCCGACCTTCCGGTCGCGATGGCGCTTTATTCTTCGCTTACGGACAGACCGCTCGGCGACGACGTTATCGCTTTCGGCGAGATCGGCCTCGGGGGTGAGATCAGGGCGGTATCGCATATCGAGCAGCGAATCGCAGAGGCGAGGCGGCTCGGGTTTAAAAAGTGCATAGTCCCCCGCCACTCGCTTAAAAATCTGCGAAGCTTCGACGGGATAGAAGTCGTCGGGGTAAACAGCCTGCGGCAGGCGTTCGAGGCAGTGAAGAAATAAGCCTTAAAGCGCCGACGGTTTTCCTTTACTCTTTCGCAAAAATGTGATATAATCATTAAAATATCCTTAAATGACCCGAAAGGACGCGAAATATGAATCAAGTCGAAATTAAAGACCGCTTTTTGGCGGTTTATCGCGAAAACATAAAAAGAAAGGGCTCGGACGAGCTGCTCGACTATTTGCAGAATCGCTGCGACTTCTTTACCGCGCCCGCCTCGACGAGGTTTCACTGTTCGTACGAGGGCGGCCTTTGCGAGCACAGCCTTAACGTCTACGACTGTTTGAAGTCTTATCTTGAGACCGACCGCGCCAAGGGCTTCGGGCTTGAATTTTCGGAAGAATCGGTTGCGGTGGTCTCGCTTTTGCATGACGTTTGCAAGATCGACACATATAAAACCTCGATGAGAAACGTCAAAGACGACAAGACCGGCGTTTGGTCGAAGGTCCCCTACTATGAATACAACGACTCTCTGCCCTACGGCCACGGCGAAAAATCCGTCTACATAATCTCGGGGTTTATGAGGCTAAGCCGCGAGGAGGCTATGGCGATACGCTGGCATATGGGCTTTTCGGGGACGGAGGACCAAAAGCTCGTCGGGAACGCGCTTCATATGTATCCCCTCGCGATGGCGCTTATGATCGCGGACTGCGAGGCGTCAAGCTTCGTCGAAGAAAGGGCGGACAGAAGATGACTGTTCTCGTTATTCGCCACGGCGAATCTCGGGCGGAAGACGGCAGGTCGTTTATTCAAATAAGACTGTTCAAGACTGACGAAAAGCGCTTCGTCGGGTTTTGAGAGGGTGAAAAGATGGACATATCCGCGCTTTCAAAAACTTTTTCGGCGAGGCGGCTTGACGAAAGCGATGTCGGCGATATTCTTTCGCTTTGCAAGGGCAACCCGCAGTATTACCGGCACTGCCCGCCTTTCGTCTCAAAAGAAAGCGTTTTAAGGGATATGCGCGCGCTGCCGCCGAGGAAGAGCTATGACGACAAATATTATATCGGATTTTTCGACGGCGACGGGCTTGCCGCGGTTATGGATTTGATTTTAAGCTACCCGAACGAAAAAACTGCGTTCGTCGGGTTTTTTATGGCTGCCGCAAAAAGGCAGGGCAAAGGGCTTGGGAGCGAGATAGTTTCGGAGTGTTTTTGTGAGCTTAGGCGCCTTGAGTTTGAATACGTCCGGCTCGGGTATTCAAAGCTCAACCCCCAAAGCGAGGGATTTTGGCGAAAAAACGGCTTTTCGCCGACCGGCGCGGAATACGACGGAGGAGGGTATAAAGTCGTGGTGATGGAAAGGAAAATAAGTTGAGCCGAGAGGCTTATCGACGTAAAAAAACCGCCTTTTGCCGGAAAAACCGGCGTATGGGCGGTCATTTTTATGCGCGCGGCGGTTTGCTTAGCGCTGTTTCTCAATTAAGAATAAAAACCAAATCGTCGCCGTCAAGCTCGTCTGTTTTTACAAATCCGACGGTTTGATACAGCTTTTGAGCTTTGAAATTGTGAACTTCCGTAGAAAGTTTGAGCGGCGTTTTCGGGTCGGCGGCTCTCAAAATTTTTATCGCCAGCTTCGCGGCGGCCTTTCCGTAGCCCATGCCCTGAAATTTTTTGTCAATAAAATAGCTCCAGTTGAACGCCGGGGCGGCGCCGCTCCATTTTCTGAAGACGATAAACCCTATCCGCTCGCCGTCGGCTTTGCAGATAACGCAGGGAACATTGTCGCTCGGAGAGAGATACGCCCTGCCGATCGAAAAACCGGCGGGATTGACAAAATCTTCCTGCTCCGGGGCGAGGCCGCACTCCGCGACGGCGTACCAGAGGTCGTCGTCGTTTTCGATTTTTCTGATACCGACGGTCTCGGAGCGCCAAGTATCGCTCGGAAGATTTTTGAGCAGCTCCGAAAGCGATTTTTCCATAATGTCTCCCCTCACGGCGATTTTATGCCGCGTTCTCAGAATTTGAGATTTTTCGGCGTCCTCGAATATGCCTGTACGTCGCGGATATTCGCGACGCCGGTGACGTACATCAAAAGCCGCTCGAGCCCGAGCCCGAAGCCGGAATGGATCACGCCGCCGTATCTTCTTAAATCGAGATACCAGTCGAGGGTCTCCTTCTCCATCTTAAGCTCGTCCATACGCCTGTCTAAAAGCTCGAAGTTTTCTTCGCGCTGCGAGCCGCCGATGAGTTCGCCGACCCCCGGAACCAAAAGGTCGCAGGCCGCTACGGTCTTGCCGTCGGGGTTGAGCTTCATATAAAACGCCTTGATGTCCTTCGGGAAGTCTATCAAGAATACAGGCCCTTTCGCGATTTTTTCGCAGATATATACCTCGTGCTCCTTGTTGAAGTCCATTCCCCAAGAGACCGGGTTTTCAAACTTTTCGCCGCTCTTGATCAGCTCGTCGACCGCTTCGGTGTAGGTTATAACCTTGAAGTCGGAATTTACGACGCTTTCGAGCTTTGAAATGAGGTCGTGCTTTTCGGCGACGAAGTTGTTCAAAAACTCAAGCTCGTCGGGGCAGCTTTTCATAACGTCGTTTATAACGTATTTCAGCATAGCCTCCATGACCGCCATATCGCCCTTGAGGTCGCAGAAAGCCATCTCGGGCTCGATCATCCAGAACTCCGAGGCGTGATACGGCGTGTTGGAATTTTCCGCCCTAAAGGTAGGCCCGAAGGTGTAGACCTTTCCGAACGAAAGCGCGAACGGCTCGACATGAAGCTGCCCCGAAACGGTCAGGCAGGCGTGTTTTCCGAAGAAATCTTCGCGATAGTTGCCGTCCTCCCTCGTCGTAACGGTGAAGCACTCCCCCGCGCCCTCGGCGTCGTTGCCGGTGATTATCGGGGTGTGGATATATACGAAGCCGTTTTGGCGGAAAAATTCGTGGAGCGACTGCGAGACCACCGAGCGGATCTTAAACACCGCCATAAAGGTGTTGGTCCGCGGGCGAAGATGAGGAATCTCGCGCAGAAACTCGAGGCCGTGGCGCTTTTTCTGAAGCGGGTAGGAAGCGTCGCAGTCCCCCAAAAGCTCGATTTCTGCGGCGTTTACCTCGAACGGCTGCTTCGCGCCCTCGGTGATTATAAGCTTTCCGCTGACTTTTACAGAGCAGCCGGTCAAAAATTTCGCGACGTCGGCGTAGTTCGCGACCTTGTCTTCTTCATAGACTATCTGGCAGTTTTGGAAGCATGAACCGTCGTTGAGGGCGATAAAGCCGATCTTGTTTGAAGAACGGTTCGTTCTTACCCAGCCCTCTAATTCAACCTCGGCGCCGTCGCAAAGTTCGGCGTTCGGGACGAGCCCGCGAACGCTTTTATAGATTTCGTCGATCAAATATTTCATTTGAGACGCTCCTTTCAAAATATCCGGAAATATTATAGTACCCACAGGCGGAAAAGTCAAGACCTGTTTCCCGATGCGTTTCGCACCGTAAAACAGGCCGAAAATCAGAAGTCAGAGGTTAGAAATCAGATTATCAGAATACGAGTTCCATTTTATACCGTTCAACAAGATTTCCGTTCGACATTTTTTCCGTGAGCTTCTCCGCAATCTTGAAGCCGCATTTCAAATAACATTTCTGCGCGCGGCGATTGCTTTGATTTGTATACAGTGTCACCGCCGTAAATCCCCTCGACTTCAGCATCTCCAAGGTTTGATTGAGGACATAAGTGCCTATCCCCTTATTTTGATATTCGGGCAGCAGACCTATCATTTTAATGAACGCCGATTTATCTTCCGATAACAGCCCGTTTACGCCCAACCAACCGATAGGCGTGTTTTCATCAAAAATAATATAATCCTCTTCGTCCGAGTCACAATTCCACGCTGATATTGCGTCGACCCAATCGTTAAACTGCGTAGGTATTTCATCTAAAGCTTCAAGAATACTTTTGTCGTTCATGAACCTGTACAAAAACTCTGCGTCGTCCTCACAAACATTTTTCAGCCTTATATCCATCTTTTTTCCTCCTTGTACGTCCGCCTTATCCGCTTCCTCAATTTTCCTTCTCGTGTCCTTATCAATCTCCGCCTTAAGCTCTCTGAGCCAATCGCTCCACGCGACCTTGTCCGCGCCGTGTTTGAATTGAAGCTCGTATTCGTGCGGCTCCCAGGTCGAAATATCCGCCTCGTTGTGCGATATCACCGCCTCTAAACAGTCGAGCGCCTTATAGAGCCTCGCCTCTTTCGTTTCAAGCGCTTCCATCTCGTCGTACAGCGCGGAAAATTCGGCTCTCGTCCCCTCCGGCAGAGCGGACAAAAGCGAATTTATCGCCGATTTTTCGGTCGCTTCGTCGGCGGCCGTCTTTTTAAAACAAGGTATGTCCCCGGTCACTGCCTCGCCGAGGTCGTGGATAAGGCACATTTTTATCACCTTGTCGATATCCACCCCGGGGAAGCTGTCTTTCAAAAGCAGCGGCATAAACGCGAGCCGCCAAGAATGGTCGGCCACGCTTTCTTTTCGGCCGTCTTCGATATAGTTGTGTCGATAGGCGGTCTTAAGCCGGCCGGCAGTCTCCAAAAAATCCAAAAAATCGCGAGGTTCCGTGTCGCTCACTCCTTTAAAAATTTGTCGTAGGCCCCGCAGAGAGAGATAAGCTCTTGCATTTTAAGCTGCTCGGGGCGAAGATTTTGCGGAATTTCCGCCGAGTCGAGAATTTTCGCAGCCTCGGGCTTTTCTATTCCCATCGAGCCGGAGAGCGCGTTCAAAACGGTTTTGCGGCGAAGGGTGAATATCCCCCGAACGATTTTGAAGAAAAGCTTTTCGTCGGCGACTTTGGGAGGCTCTTCGCGGATATTAAGCCTTATGACCGCGCTGTCGACGTTCGGCTGCGGCATAAAGCTCCCCCGCGAGACGTTGAAAAGCCGCTCCGCCTCGCTGAAATAATCCACCGCGACGGTCACCGCGCCCGCCTCTCTTGTTCCCAAGGGCGCGCAAAGGCGGTCTGCGGCCTCGCGCTGGACCATCGTCGTTATCGAGACGATGGGCAGGCGGTCTTCCAAAAGCTTCATCACGATCGGCGAGGTGATATAATATGGCAGATTTGCGCATATCGCGACCCGCAGCCCCGAAAATTCGTCTTCGATGAGCTTTTTAAGGTCGACCTCTAAAACGTCGGCGTTGACGATTTTAAGGTTTTTGTGCTCCGAAAGGGTCTCGCCCAGAATCGGCAAAAGCCGCGGATCGAGCTCTATCGCGACGACTTTATCGGCGCGAAGGCAGAGCTCGTTCGTTAAAACGCCTATCCCGGGGCCGATCTCTATTATCCCGAAGCCGCTTTCGGCGCGGCCGAGCTCGGCGATTTTCGGGCAGACCGAGGGGTTTATCAAAAAATTCTGCCCGAGCCGCTTTGAAAATGTAAAGCCGTGGCGGGAAAGAATGTCTTTTATCACGGCCGGAGTGGAAAGATTGTCCATATCGGGCTCCTTGTTTATATTTGAAATATTATATCACGCCGCAATTTTTGAGTCAAGTTGACTTGGCGGGCATTTTGAGAAACGAATAAACCGCACGCCGGCGCAAACAATATCGCCGAAGGGCGGTGGAAATATGACCGAAGAAAAGGCCGGCGAGCTTTGCGCGCAAGAAGCCGCGGCGATTTTGAGCCCGGAGGAGATCAGAGATTATCTTGCGGCGCGGCACCCGCTCTGCCGGAAAAAGCACAAAATCCGCGAAAAAGCCGCGAACAGCGGCCCGCAGCTATGAAAAAAGCGCCCCGAACAATCGGAGCGCTTTATTTTTTGCGATTACTTGATCATCGAAGCGACTTCGTCGGCGAAATTGTCTTCGCGCTTGGCGATACCCTCGCCGCGCTCGTAGCGAACGTAATCGGCGATCTTGATCGAGCCGCCGAGCTCTTTGGCGCACTTGTCGACATACTTGCCGACGGTAAGGTCGCCGTCTTTGATGAACTCTTGGTCGACAAGGCAGTTTTCGGTGTAGTACTTGCCGATCTTGCCCTCGACTATCTTCGCGAGAACCTGCTCGGGCTTGTTCTTCATCTTCGGGTCTTCGGCCATCTGGGCGAGCATTATCTTCTTCTCGCCTTCAAGAACGTCGGCCGGAACATGCTCTCTGTCAAGATAGGGAGCGTTCATCGAAGCGACCTGAAGCGCTACGTCTTTTCCGCAGGCAAGAGCCTTTTCGCCGAGGTCGGTGTCGAGCTTTACGAGAACGCCGATCCTTCCGCCGCCGTGAACATATGAGACCAAAGTCCCCTCGAGTCGGGCGAATCTGCGGATCTGAATGTTTTCTCTGATCTTGAGGAAGAGCTCTTGAAGCTCTTCTTCAACGGTTCTGCCGGTAGAAGTCTTCGCGGCTTTAAGCGCGTCGACGTCTGCGGGGTTCGCCTCGATAACGGTCTTGCAGACAAGGGTTACGAAGTTCTTGAAGTCGTCGGTGTTGGCGACGAAGTCGGTCTCGGAGTTTACCTCTACGATAGCGCCGACGTTGCCCTCTACCGCCGCGATGACAAGGCCCTCTGCGGCGATCCTTCCGGCCTTTTTGGCCTGGGTCGCAAGGCCCTTTTCGCGAAGAATGACTATTGCCTTTTCAAAATCGCCCTCGGCCTCTACAAGCGCCTTTTTGCAGTCCATCATGCCGACGCCTGTTCTTTCGCGAAGAGCGGATACGTCCTTAGCGGTAATATTTGCCATAAATTTACATCCTTTCAATATTATATCATATACGGGGGCAGGTTTTGCCCTGCCCCTTTGCCGTCTTAAAGATTATTCCTCGGCCTCTGCCTCGGGCTCTGCGGTCTCATCGGCCTCGGGGGCGGAAGTTTCGCCCTGGCGGCCCTCGATGATAGCGTCCGCGATCGCGCCGGAGATAAGCTTAACCGCGCGAATGGCGTCGTCGTTGCCGGGGATAACGTAGTCGACTTCGTCCGGGTCGCAGTTGGTGTCGACTATCGCGACGACGGGGATACCGAGCTTTCTGGCCTCGGATACGGCGATCTTCTCGCGCTTAGGGTCGACGATAAAGAGCGCGGAAGGAAGCTTCTGCATGTTCTTGATACCGCCGAGGTATTTTTCGAGCTTTTCAATCTCGAGCTGAAGCTTTACGACTTCTTTTTTAGGCAGAAGGTCGAAGGTTCCGTCGGTCTCCATCTTGTGGAGCTGCTCGAGCCTTTTGATTCTGGTCTGAATGGTCTTGAAGTTGGTCATCATTCCGCCGAGCCAGCGAGCGTTGACGTAGTGGGCGTTAGCTCTTGTAGCCTCTTCGCGGATAGAATCGCCGGCCTGCTTCTTGGTTCCGACAAAGAGGACTTCCCCGCCCTCGGCCGAAACCTCGCGGACGAACATATAAGCCTCTTCGAGCTTACGGACCGTCTTTTGAAGGTCGATGATGTAGATGCCGTTTCTTTCGGTGAAGATGTACGGAGCCATCTTCGGGTTCCATCTTCTCGTCTGGTGGCCGAAGTGTACGCCGGCCTCGAGAAGCTGCTTCATTGATACTACTGACATAGTGCAGTACCCTCCTGTTTTGGTTTTAGATTTTTTAACCCTCCGCCCGCCTTAGCTTGCGTACACGCCGCGAAAACGGCGACCTCCGCAAAAAGCGAACGTGCGAATTACCGAAATATTGTAGCATACAATTTTCAAAATTGCAATAGCTTTTCTCAAAAATTTTCGGTTATTTTTCCTCTCCGCCGGTTATAAGGTGGGAATCTTTGACGAGAATCGCGTCTTTGCCGATGAGCGAGATATCCTCGAATTTAACCGAAAGGTCGCTGTCCCGCCCCAAAAAGCCGAAGAACTTCGGTCGGCCGTAGATTATCATCGATAGAATGTTAGAGGTTTCGGAGTCGAACTGAACGTCGTCGGCCCGGCCGAGGATTTCGCCGGTTTTGGTGTCTACTATCTCTTTCTTTCTGATTTCGGACAATGTGCAAAGCATAAAAAATCACCCCCGTCAAATTATATGACAGGGGGCGGCGAATTATTTTGCCTTAATTCAAGACTGTTTATCGCAGCCGCAGCCTTGGTCGGCGATGTCTTCAAGGCTTTTGGGGTAAAATTCGCTCGTGGGGAAGTTGATTCTGTCGAACAACTCGCAGGGGCTCTCGGTCGACGAGGTGCACTCTTTTGAAGGAACCTCGTAGTCGAACGCGGGCAGCATCACCGGCACGCTTCTTAAAAGAGAGACGATCGAGAACATTCCGAGGGTTACGCAGATCATCTTTCTTGAAGGGACGGTCACGGCGGTCTCGCAGGTGGCGTCGGTGCAGGCGCTGAAGGCCGGAATAGTCACAAGCCTTAAGCCCAGAACTATCGGGTCTGCGACTGCGACGGTCGCGCGGGGCGGGTTGTTATAGCAGCAACCGTTTTGTGAGATGGCGCCGTTATCGAGCGAGCTGAAAAGCTTGGTTCCGCCCTCGCTGCCGAAGAGTATCACCTTTTTGGTAAACGAAGCGGTGCCGTTCACCACATTTGTCGGCACTGCTGCCGAGGCCGAAGAAGAAAGCTCTACCTCGATGTTGAAGGTGTAAGTAATATCCACCGAATAAAAGCCCTTGTTAAATTGTATGGGCTCGATCGAGAAGTAGGCGCTTGTAACCTCGCAGCAGCGCGCCTTGGCGTATGCGGCTTCGTTTACAAGCTGATTCGACTCGAAATCGGAAAACACGACCTCTAAGTCTTCAAGGCAGTCGCGGTCAGAGCAGCTGTCGAATACGCGCTCTGCCTGAACCGTGACGGCTTCTTTAAAGCCGTAGGGATTGTTAGCAAATTCTGCCATATAAATCCTCCTGTATAAGTATTAAGTTCCCATGGACGGGGGCTCAATACATAGTATTCAGCAAAAGAGGATTTAGTTCGGAAAATATTACCAAAGAGTCATCTGCGAGGTTTCGGGCATATCGCCGAAAGCGCCGAGCGACGAAAGCTGTTCGATGACGGTTTTGGATACGCCCGATTCGTTTGAAAATTCTTCGACCGAGATATAGTCGCCCTTCTGCGCGGCGGCGTATAGCGATTCGGCGGCCTTTTCTCCGACCCCCGAAAGGGCTATAAACGGAAGCCGCAGCTTGCCGTCTTCGATTTTATATATCTTGGAGTGAGACTTTTTGATGTCTATCGGCAAAAACTCGAATCCGCGGCAGAGCATTTCGTTTATTATGAGAAGAGTTTCCATAACGCCGGTGTCTTTCGCCGAGCGCTCTTTGCCCATCTGTTTGAGCTCTTCTATCTTATACTGGGTCGCCAATTTTCCGCGTATCGCGCTTTCGGCGTCGAAATCCTCGCCCCGGACGGTGAATATCGCGGCGTAAAATTCAAGGGGATAGTAAACCTTAAACCAAGCGAGGCGAATCGCTGCGGTGACGTATGCGGCGGCGTGGGCCTTGGGGAACATGTATTTTATCTTCATACAGCTCTCGATATACCACTCGGGAACGTCGTGGTCGCGCATAGTCTGCTTCATCTCGTCGGTAAGAAGCTTGGGCGCGTTGCCCTTTCTGACTATTTCCATGATTTTGAAGGAAAGGCTCTCCTCTACCCCATGGTAGATAAGATATGTCATAATCGAGTCGCGCGTTCCGATGACCTGGTCGATGGTGCAGGTGCCGTTTCTGATGAGTTCCTGCGCGTTGCCGGCCCAAACGTCGGTTCCGTGCGAAAGGCCGGAGATCTGCAAAAGGTCGGCGAAGGTCTTCGGCTTGGTCTCGCGAAGCATATCGCGGGTGTTAGGGGTTCCCATCTCGGGTATAGCGAGGGTTCCGTTAGACCAGCCGAGCTCTTCTTCGGTAACCCCGAGCGCCTCGGGCGAAGTGAACAAAGAATAGACCTTTTCGTCGCTCATCGGGGTGTCGGTGATCTTTCGGCCGGTCATATCCTCGAGGTATTTATATATAGTCGGAACATCGTGGCCGAGCTCGTCTAACTTCAAGATGGTGTCATGGAGCGAGTTAAAGTCGAAGTGGGTGGTGATGACGTCGGAATCGACCTTTTCGGCGGGGTGTTGAACCGGGGTAAAGTCGTATACCTCGTACTCGGACGGGATAACGACCATTCCGCCGGGGTGCTGGCCGGTGGTGCGCTTGATTCCGGTGCAGCCCTTTGAAAGCCTTTCGATTTCGGCGTTGCTGACGGTTTTTCCGCGCTCTTCGAGGTATTTTTTAACATAGCCGTAGGCGGTCTTGTCCGCTACCGTGGAAATGGTTCCGGCCTTAAAGACGTTTTCCGCGCCGAAGAGAACTTCGGTGAATTTATGAGCGCTCGACTGGTAGTCCCCCGAGAAGTTAAGGTCTATATCCGGCGACTTGTCGCCATGGAAGCCCAAGAAAGTCTCGAACGGAATGTCGTGGCCGTCGCGCTTCATTTCGGTTCCGCACTTCGGGCATTTTTTCGGCGGAAGGTCGAACCCCGAGCCGTATTCGCCCTTTGTGAAAAATTCGCTCTCGTGGCAGTTGGGGCAGACGTAGTGCGGCACAAGCGGGTTGACCTCGGAGATCCCGCACATAGATGCGACGAAGCTTGAACCGACCGAGCCTCTCGATCCGACCTGATAGCCGTGGGCGACCGAATCGGCGACAAGGCGCTTTGCGATTACATACAAAACCGCGAAGCCGTGCTCGATTATGGAGTTGAGCTCTTTTTCGAGCCTGTCGTGAACAATCGCGGGAAGAGGATCGCCATAGACCTTTTTTGCGGTGTCCCAGCAGATGTCGGTAAGCTCTTCCTCCGCGCCGTCGATGTGGGGGGTAAACGTCCCCTTCGGGAAGGCGCGAAGCTCCGGGTCGGTCATATCGGCGATCAAATTCGAGTTGGTCACGACGACCTCGTATGCCTTTTCCTTTCCGAGATAGGAAAACTCTTCGAGCATCTCGTCGGTGGTTTTAAGGTATAGCGGGGCCTGGGTGTCGCTGTCGGAATACATGACCGAGGTCAAAATGCTTCTGAAGATGCCGTCGCTCTCGTTCAAGAAGTGTACGTCGCCGGTAGCGACTACCGGGATTCCCAGCTCGTCGCCGATCTTGACTATCGTTTTGTTAAATTCCTGAAGCTGCTCGACCGATGAAACGCTGCCGTTTCTAAGCATAAACATATTGTTCCCGATCGGCTGAATCTCGAGATAGTCGTAGAATCGGGCGATCTCGAGAAGCTCGTCCCAAGGCTTGCCCTGAAAAACAGCGCGGAAAAGCTCCCCGGCTTCGCAGGCCGAGCCGACTATAAGCCCCTCGCGGTGCTTGATAAGCTCGGATTTCGGAATACGCGGGTTTTTGTAGTAGTATTTCAGATTCGAGTAGGATACGAGCTTATAGAGGTTTTTAAGCCCGACCTTGTCCTTCGCGATGATGATTTGGTGGAAGGAAGGAAGGTGGTTTACGTCGGTATTCGAGAGCAGGACGTTTAAATTAGAGACGTTTGCTTCGGGTTCGCGCTCTAAGAGTCGCTTAGAAAGCTCGATAAAGATGTTCGCGTTGACTTCGGCGTCGTCGCAGGCGCGGTGGTGGTTGAAGTCCCCTAAATTAAGCGCCTTCGCGACTGCGTCGAGGGTATGTTTGGAGTGGTTCGGAAGCATCGCGCGGGAGAAGGGAACGGTGTCGATATATGTAAAGTTAAAATCCTTGCCGCATCTTTTTGCGGCGGCCCTTATAAACGAAGTGTCGAACGACGCGTTGTGCGCCACCAAAACCGGGTTTTCGCCGCAGAAAGCCATAAACTGCTCGAGGGCTTCAAGCTCTTTCGGCGCGCCCTTGACCATATCGTCGCGTATGCCGGTAAGGTCGATTATCCGCCCGGGGATAGGCCGCTCAGGGTCGACGAAAATGTCCATTCGATCAACAACTGTAAAGTCTTTAACCTTTACGGCGCCGATCTCTATTATCTTTTCGTTCACCGCCGAAAGGCCGGTGGTTTCAAGGTCGAAGACGGTAAATTCGCCCGAGAGCTTTCGCGAATCGGGGCCGACGGTCACCGAAACGTCGTCATTTACCTGATAAGCCTCGAGGCCGTAGATGACCTTAAACTCCCCGCCCTTTTTGCGGATAGAGTCGACTTCGTACATAGCGTCGGGGAAGGACTGTACCACGCCGTGGTCGGTTATCGCGAGGGCGGGCATACCCCACTCGTAGGCCCTTTTGACTATATCCGCGACCGGGGTGATTCCGTCCATCATCGACATGTTGGTGTGGCAATGAAGCTCTACTCTTTTTACCTCGGCGTTGTCGGTCTTTTTGATTCGTCTGACCTCGCTTATGTCGCGGGGCTTGAAGTTTATATCGTTGTCGTAAGAGTCGAACTGAACCTCGCCGCTCATCGCAAGGGTCTGCCCTATCTTAAGGGAATCCAGAACCCCCTCGGCCTTTTTTACGAGGTCGATCACCTTGACGGTTATCGAGCCGCGGTAGTCGGTCACCATCGCGGTTATTATCATTCTTTTTTCGTCGCGGGTTATTCTCGAATCAAGCGAGAAAACGTCGCCGACTATGACCACCCTGCCGCTTTTTTCGTTGACTTCGTCGAGCTTCGCGGGGGGCTCTTGCGAATGTATCTCTCTTCCCATGATCAAGGTCGCGGTGGGCTCGAGCTCTATCCCCGCGATGTCCGCCGGGTATTCTATCGAAGGGGTCTGCTCCGGCGAAGACTGCTGCCTTGAATACGAGGGCGGCGGTGGCGGCGGAGTCAGTTTTTCCAAAATCTCGTCACGCTGCTTAAAGCGCTCGCCGTTGTCGACCGAAAGGTTGCCCGAAAGCTCGATCTTCGCCCTTACGGCGAAGTGGCTGTATATGATCTTTGCGAGGGCTTCTTCCATTCCGGCGCTTTTTAAAAGGGATTCGCCGCCGTTTTTAAGGTTTATTTTAAGGTTATCGCCCGAAACCTCAAAGTCGGCGTTGTCTAAAAATCCGTTGACCGGCACCCGCCGCTTAAGCTCTTCGATAAGGCTCGGCAGGGCTTCTTTTGAAAAAAGCGAAGAGGGATATTTGGGAACGGCGTAGACCTCTTTTAATCCGAGGCCGGATTTTAACGCCTCGGAAAACGCTCTTATATCCGCAAACGGGACGAGGCGGGAAAAATCGAGCTCGACCGCAAGCGAGGTCTTGTCCCTCGAAAAGGCCATGCGGCGAATAACCCCTTCGCCGACCGATTCTGGCATATTTGCGGCGTATGCGGCAAAAAATTCGGATACGGTTTTTTCCATACCGCTCCCCCTTTTTATCTTAAAATGTCAAAGCTTGTCTATCTCTTTTAAAAGCGCGGAAAGGGCTTCTTCCTCCGAAAAAGTTCCTACGATCTCGCCTTTTTTAAAGATGACCGCCTTTCCGTCGCCGCCCGCAAGGCCGACGTCGGCCTCTTTGGCCTCTCCCGGGCCGTTTACAACGCAGCCCATAACCGCGACGGTAATGTTTTTATCCACCCCCGAAAGGGCCTTTTCGACTTTATTCGCAAGGCCGATGAGGTCGATTTTGGTTCTTCCGCAGGTCGGGCAGGAAATAAGCCTTACCCCGCCGATCTTTCCGATTGCGCGCAAAATATCGAACCCGGCTTCGACCTCGCGCACCGGGTCGTCGGTGAGCGATACGCGAATAGTCTCGCCTATGCCGTCGCAAAGAAGCGAGCCTATGCCTATCGCGGACTTGATCAAGCCGGTTTTATATGTACCCGCTTCGGTGACCCCGAGGTGGAGAGGGTGGCAGGTCTGTTCCGAAATAAGGCGGTACGCCTTTATAGTCCGCTCGACGTCGGAGGATTTGAGCGAGACGACTATGTCTTCAAAATCCCAGCGCTCAAGCTCGCGGATCTCGTTCATCGCGCTTTCGCAGAGGGCCTCGGCGGTCGGCGAGCCGTATTTTTCGAGCAGGCCCTTTTCGAGCGAGCCGGAATTTACGCCGATACGTATCGGGATATTTCTGCGGCGACATTCTTCCGCCACCGACTTAACCCTTTCGGGCGAGCCGATATTCCCGGGGTTGATTCGTATTTTATCTATCCCCCGCTCTGCAGCGCCGAGAGCGAGGCGGTAGTCGAAGTGAATATCCGCCACAAGGGGGACGGAGATTTTATCTTTTATCGCGGGGATAAGCCGAAGCGCGGGCTCGTCGGGAATCGAAACGCGGATTATCTCGCAGCCGGCGCGCTCTAATTCTTCGGCCTGGCGAACGTTGCCCTCTATATCGAAGGAGGGAACATTCAGCATCGACTGGACGTAGATTTTACCCCCGCCGAGGGTAAGGTCTTTGATTTTAACGGGTTTAGCTTTTCTCATTTTGTCATTTAAACAGCTTGGTGATGTCGAGCACGGTGACGACTATCATCAGCCCGAAAAGAAGCATCAAGCCGACGAAGTGTATGATCCCCTCGCGCTCGGGGCTTATGGGTTTGCGGCGAATCATTTCTATCACTATAAACAGGGCTCTCGCGCCGTCGAGGGCCGGGATAGGCAAAAGGTTGAAGATTCCGACGTTTACGGTTATAAATACGACGAAGGTCATCAGATCGAGGAGCATTTCGCCGAACGCAACGCCTTTGGCGGTCGAGCCGACGACGTCGCCTATCGCTCCGACTATTCCGACCGGGCCGGAGAGGTCGTTTATGCCGTATCTGCCGCGCAGAAGGTCGATAAGAGTCAGCCAGATAGTTCTTGCGACAGAGACGAACTTGCGGGAAGAATAGCTTATCACCGAAAGCGGGGTTACCTTTTCGCCGAGGACGTAGAAGTCGATAACAAGGCCGGATGAGCCGTCTTCGGCGGTGGTGCCGTCGAACTTCACTGCGGGAAGGGTCACCTTTTGGCCGTTTCTGATGACGGTCATCTCAAAGGTTCGGTCTTCGTCAAGCTGGAATTGATAGGAGATGTCGGTGTCGCAAAAAACCTTCATTCCGTTCACCCTTATGATCTCGTCGCCGACCTCGAGCCCGCTGACGTGGGAGGGAGAATCCTCGGAATAGAACCCCGCGACCTTGGTGGTGGTGACCGCTTCGCTTAAAGAGGTTACGATTATAAGGATCACGAACCCTAAAACAAGGTTCATAAAAGCGCCGGCGCAGACTATTATAAGCCGCTGCCAGGCCGGCTTTTTTCCGAACGCGCGCGGGTCGAAAGAGTCTTCGTCCTCGCCCTCCATCGAAACGTAGCCGCCTATCGGCAGCAGGCGGAGGGAATATTTGGTCTCTCCCTTTCCCCAGCCGAAAAGCCTCGGCCCCATGCCGATGGAAAACTCGTTGACTTTAACGCCGCAGGATTTCGCGGCGGCAAAGTGCCCCGCCTCGTGGATAATGATTATTACCCCGAAGACGAGAATCGCGACGATGATATAAACAGCAGTCAATTTACTACCCCTTTTCCGGCTTAAAGGCCGCTTTTATAGGCGCTTAAAACGTAATTCCCCGCCGCCTCGACCGCGCCGACAACGTCTTCGACGGTCGATATCGGCTTGATTTCGGCGGAATCGAGCGCGCCGCTCACAAGCCTGCCTATGTCCAAAAATCCGATTTTTTTATCCAAAAACAGGCCGACCGCGACTTCGTCCGCGCCGCTTACCGTCGCTGGGGCGGTCCCGCCGAGAGCGGCGGCCCGAAGCGCGGTTTTAATGCAGTCGAACGCTTCAAAATCCGGCTTGTAAAAGGTAAGCCTGCCGTAGTCGAAGAGGGAAAGCGGCTTGGTCGGGCTTTCGCAGCGCTCGGGATAGGTTATCGCGTATTGGATAGGTATTCTCATATCCGGAACGCCGAGCTGGGCGATGACCGCGCCGTCTTTAAATTCGACGGCCGAATGGATAACGCTTTCGCGGTGGATAACTATCTCGATCTCGTCGGCCGAAACGCCGAAAAGCCGCATAGCTTCGATAAATTCGAGGCCCTTATTCATAAGGGTCGCCGAGTCGACGGTGATCTTTTTGCCCATCTTCCATGTCGGGTGAGCGAGCGCCTGTTCGACAGTCACCCCGCGCATATCCTCGCGGCTTTTGCCGAAGAAAGGCCCGCCCGAGGCAGTCAGCAGGATTTTTTTGAGATCCTTGCGCCGCGAGCCCTGTAAACACTGAAAGATTGCGGAATGTTCGCTGTCGACCGGGTAAAGGTTTATTCCTTTACGCCTTACCGCGCCCATGACCAAATCGCCGCCGGCGACGAGGGCCTCTTTATTAGCGAGAGCAAGGTCTTTTCCGGCCTCTATCGCGGCCAAAGTCGGCCTAAGGCCGATGGTTCCGACAACGCCGTTTAGGACGAGATCGGCTTCGTCAAGGCTTGCGACTTTACAGAGTCCGTCCATTCCGGTGAGAATTTCAAACTCGCTTCCGACGAGATTTTTAAGGGAATCCGCCTTAGATTCGTCGTATATGCAAAGATATTTCGGGCGAAATTCCTTTGCCTGCTCGGCGAGCTTTTCGACATTCGATTTTGCGGCGAGGGCCGAGACCTTATAGCCGCGCTTTTTTATAACGTCGAGCGCCTGAACGCCGATCGCGCCGGTCGAGCCCAAAACGGATATATTTTTCATACCGCCATCACCGCTTTCGCGCCGATTGTAAGCATAAAGAGCATAAACGGAGCGATATATACCACGCTGTCGAAGCGGTCCATCGCGCCGCCGTGCCCCGGCATTATGTTGCCGAAGTCTTTGATACCGCACTCGCGCTTTATAAGCGAGGCGGTAAGGTCCCCCAAAAGGCCCAAAAGCGCGCAAACGCAGCCGATTATCGCAAAGGCGATAACCCCGAGCCGCGCAGAGACGAGGCCCTTATTCGCAAAGAAGGCCAAAAGCGCGAACGCGAGCGCGTTTGTCAAAATTCCGCCGACAAGTCCCTCTACCGTCTTTTTCGGGGATATAGTCGGGCAGAGCTTGTGCTTTCCGAAGAAAGTCCCGGCGAAATAAGCGCCGCTATCGGCTATCCAAGCGCCCATAAACGCGAACGCGAGGTAGACGACCGACTCTTTGCCGAAAATTTTGACTATCCCGCAGAGGGAGCACATGCAGACCGAGATCAAAACGGTATAGGAAGCGCAGGTATAGAACCCCCCTGCCGGGATTTTTGAGTGACGAACAAGCAGCAGCGCGGTTGCAATTACAATATATGCAAAAGCGGCGGCAATATACGGAACGGCCAAGCGCGAAAGGGCTTCATAGCCCGAAAGCCCGCCCTCTTCCGGGAATGGAACGAAATAAGGTATCAGCGGGGACAAAAGCGCGAAAAGCGCGCTTATTGCGGCCAAAACATATTCTTTTTCAAGCTTTTCGGCCTTAAAGAGCTCGTAAACCATCAGCGCGGCGATAAGCCCGAAGCCGATGTTGAACAAAACAGTTTCGCGCAGTAAAATGATTATCACCAAAAGCAGGAGCGCGACCGCGCCGGAAATTATTCTCGTCTTCATTTTGCGTCTCCGAATCTGCGGTTTCTCTTTGAAAACTCGCCTATCGCCTTATCAAGGTCTTTTTTTCCGAAGTCGCACCAAAGGACGTCGGTAAAATAAAGCTCGGCGTACGCCGACTGCCATATCAAAAAGTTTGATATCCTAAGCTCGCCGCCGGTTCTTACCATAAGGTCTACGGGCGGGATGTCTTCGGTCATCAAAAGGGATTCAAAGGTCTCTTCGGTCAAAGAATCGGGCGAGAGAAAGCCTTTATTTATAAGCTCGGCGGACTTTTTTGCCGCGCGAAGAATATCGTCCCGCCCGCCGTAGTTTATCGCGAGGGTGACGGTAAGCCCGGTTCTGTCTTTCGATCGGCGCTCGGCCTCGGCCATTTTATCCTGCAAGACCTTAGAGAGCCGCTCTCTTCCGCCGATAAACCTAAGCCGAATGTTCTCGTTCTCATAGTTTACGAGGTCGTCGAGATTGTCCTCCAAAAGCTTCATAAGCGCCGAGACCTCCTCATCGGAGCGCTTCCAGTTTTCGGTTGAAAACGCGTAGAAGGTTGCGTATTCGATTCCGGCGGAGTCTATATCCCGGATAAGCCGCCTTAGGGTTTTCGCGCCCTCTTTATGGCCGGCGGTTCGGGGAAGTCCGCGCTTTTTGGCCCATCTTCCGTTGCCGTCCATTATAAAAGCGATATGGCGCGGCAAATTTATATCGCCGTTTTTGTCTGCTGCCATACGGCACGCTCCTTATTATTTAAAAAAATATGTTCGGATACTTCAAACAGCCCCCGGAAAGGGGCTGTCGAAGCTGATATCGGGCAGCCGCCGAAGAAAATCAAACGGTCATAATCTCTTTTTCTTTGGCAGCTACGGCGCCGTCTACGTTTTCGATGTATTTGTCGGTAAGCTTTTGAATGTCTTTATCAAAGAGCTTTACGTCGTCTTCGGTAAGATCGCCGTTTTTCTTCATGGTTTTGATCTTATCGTTGGCGTCGCGCCTTATCGAACGAATGGCGACTTTGGCCTCTTCGCCGAGCTTCTTGATGTCTTTTGAAAGCTCTTTGCGGCGCTCTTCGGTAAGCTGCGGGAAGGTGAGCCTAATAACCGAGCCGTCGTTGGCGGGGTTGATTCCGAGGTCGCTCGCCTGAATGGCCTTTTCGATGGATTTAAGCGAAGACTTGTCCCACGGCTGGATAACGAGAATTCGTGCGTCGGATACCGAGACGGCGGCCATCTGTTGGATAGGGGTCGGAGTTCCGTAGTAGTCGACCGTTATGCGGTCCAATACCGCGGGGTTGGCCCTTCCGGCGCGGATCGCGGCAAAGTCCGATCCTAAGACCTTCATGGTCTTCTCCATTCTTTCCTTTGCGTTGTTCAGTACGTCTTTCATTTTAAGCGCTCCTTTCGGTGTGTTAATATTTTAAGTCAAACTTTTACAAGAGTTCCTACGCTTTCGCCCATGCAGGCTTTATAGATATTGTCCGGGTCCTCGATCGAGAAGACGATTATCGGAATCGAATTGTCGGCGCACATCGCGGCGGCGGTGGAATCCATAACGCCGAGGTGCTGGGTCAATACGTCGTCAAGCTTCAAAGTGTCATACTTAACGGCGTCGTCGTGCTTATGCGGGTCTTTGTCGTATACGCCATCGACCATAGTCGCCTTAAGCATGACGTCGGCCTCAATCTCTGCCGCTCTAAGGCTTGAGGCGGTGTCGGTCGAGAAGAAGGGGCTTCCGGTCCCGCAGCCGAAGATGACCACCCTGCCCTTTTCAAGGTGCCTTATCGCGCGGTTGCGGATATACGGCTCGGCGACCTGCTGCATAAAGATAGAGGTCTGGACCCTGACGTCAACTCCCATAGACTCCAAAACGTCGGCCACCGCAAGGGCGTTCATCGCCGTGGCGAGCATTCCGATATGGTCGGCCCGGGTCCTGTCCATAGTCCCCGAAGAGCGGCCGCGCCAGAAGTTCCCCCCGCCGACTACGATGCCGATCTCGATCCCGGCGTCGTAAGCCTTTTTGATGCCGCGGCAGATATCGGTTATGACGTCGAAATCAAGGCCGGAATCTTTATTCCCGGCAAGGGATTCGCCGCTGAGCTTTAAAAGCACCCTTTTATATACCGGAACCTCGGCGACCCTTTTTGATCTTCTTTCGGCCTTCGGGAGGCCCTCGTCTTTTCTGATCTTAAAAACATAGTTATAAGAGGCGCCGATCTCGTCCGCAATCTCGCGGTTGGTATACCCCTTTGCGGCAAGCTCTGCTATCTTGGCCTTTTTAGAGTTGCTCCCGCGGGAAGTCGCGACCTTTTTGCCGATCTTTTTCTGGTCTTTGTTTATAACGTTATACGCAAAGCTGTAGTGAACTCCGAGCAGCTTCGCGATTTCTTTAACGCTTACCCCGCCGTTATACAGAGCGCGCATTTTGGCGCTTTTGTTGCCTTTTCCTTCGACTATTGCGTTGATTTCCTTCTTGGTCATTAAAAAAGCCCCTTTTCTTTTAAAATTCTTATACAAATATCATACACTAAAAACTAAAAAAAGTAAAGAGATATTAAAAAAAATTATGCCCGAACCGAAGCCCGGGCAAAAAAATCAATAAAATTCGACGGAAATTTCATTCCGCTCCGGCGGGGCGGCTCATAAGGTCGGTTATCCCCTGCGCGGCGGGCTGGCCCAAAAAGAGAATCTCGTTGATCTCTTCGGTTATCGGCATGCTCACCCCGAGGCTTTTGGCGAGCCTAAGCGTCGCCTTGGCGCAGGCGTAGCCCTCGACGGTTCCCACCTGCCTGACCGCTTCCTCCGGGTCGATCCCCTTGCCGATCAAAACCCCGGCGCGGTAGTTGCGCGAATGTATGCTCGTGCAGGTGACCACAAGGTCGCCGAGGCCGGCGAGGCCGGAAAAAGTCTCTTTCTTGCCGCCGAGAGCGGTTCCGAGGCGGGTTATTTCGGAAAGCCCGCGGGTTATAAGGGCGGCCTTTGTATTGTCCCCGAGGCCGAGGCCCTCGGTGACCCCGCAGCAAAGCGCGATAACGTTTTTTACCGCGCCGCCGATCTCGCAGCCGATAACGTCGTCGTTTACATAAAGACGCAGGGTATTGTCCGAAAAAGCGCGCTGAACGTATTCAGCCGCCTCTCGGTCATACGAGGCGACCGCGACTGCGGTGGGTATCCCCCGCCCAAGCTCTTCGGCATGGGAAGGGCCGCTCATCACGACGATTTTATTTTTAGGGAAGACCTCGCTTATGATCTCGCTCATTCGCTTGAAAGAATCGCCTTCGAGACCCTTGGCGGTGCTCACCAAAACGGTGTTTTCGTCGACATACGGCTTCGCCTGCTCGCAGACCGAGCGGACGAACGCCGAAGGGATACCGACCAAAACTATATCCGCGCCGCTCGCGCAGGAAATATCCGTCGTAAGGTCGACGGTCTTCGGTATCCGAACCCCGGGGAGCTTCGCCTTAAGCTCGCCGGTGCGCTTTATTGCCTCGATCTCGTCAGAAAAGGCGCTCCATACGGTGACCTTATGACCGAGGCGGTCGCAGGTGCAGGCGAGCGCAAGCCCCCAGCCCCCCGAGCCGAGAATGGTAATTTTTATCATCTTAGCGCCTCCTATTCGTCCTCGCCCTTTTTATGAAGGTAGAATTTCTTTTCTTCGCCGCTCCAAAGGTGTTGAATATTGCTGAAATGCCTGAAGAAGCATATCATAAACATCGGCAGGGTTATCAAAACGTGAAGCCCGATATTTTCGTAGTTTCCGCCGAAAAAAGCGTTCGCGGCATATTGCCAGATAAGGGTGAACACAGGGTACCCAACGCAGGCGGCCATCGAGCCGATTGAGATATATTTTGTCGTCGCGACCATCAGAACGAAAAGAATCAGCTCGAAAAGAAAGACCGTCGGGTCGGTCAAAAGCATACACACCGCGGCGACGAGTATACCCTTTCCGCCTTTGAATTTATAAAAGACCGGGTAGCAATGGCCGACTACCGCGAACAGCGCCGAAATCATACAGACCGAGAGCGCGTCTATTTTAAGGCCGGAGAATATTTCAAGCCTAAGCGCGAGCTTCGTTCCGAAGATAACGACAACGCCCTTTAAAAGATCAGCCAAAAGGGTCGTCGCAGCGGTGAAAACGCCGAAGCAGCGGTATACGTTGGTAAGGCCGGCGTTAAAGCTTCCGTAGTCGCGAATGTCCTTATGTTTTATAAGATATGTTACCAAAATTGCGGAATTTAAGCTTCCGATGAGGTATGAGGCGACGAAAATCGCCGCCAAAGCTGTTATAACCGTGGTGAAAACTTCCTTTCGCTACTTGGTGTCGGTTCTGTCGCGCTCGCGAACGGTGAAACGTATCGGGGTGCCCTCGAGCCCGCCGTAGAACTCGCGAATCTGGTTTTCGAGGTATCGGCGGTAGCTGAAGTGGAAGAGGTCGGCCGAATTGACGAAGACGACAAAAGTCGGCGGATTGGAGGATGGCTGGGTCATATAGTAGATCTTAAGCCTCTTGCCCTTGTCCGAAGGCGGCTGAACCCGCTCGGTCGCATAGGAAAGAATATCGTTGAGCCGGCCGGTGGGGATTCTTAAGGAATTGTTTTCGTATACGGCGTTGATAAGCTCGAACAGCTTGTTAAGGCGCTGGCCGGTCTTCGCCGAGATAAAAACGAAGGGAACGTAATCCATAAAGCCCAGATTCTGTTTAAGGTCTTTGGTGAAGTCGTTCATCGTGTTATTGTCTTTTTCGACTATATCCCATTTATTTACCGCCACAACGCAGCCCTTGCCCTGTTCGTGGGCGTATCCGGCGACTTTTGAATCCTGCTCGGTAAAGCCGACCGAAGCGTCGATGACTATCACCGCGACGTCTGCCCGGTCGACCGCCATATACGAGCGCAGAACGCTGTAATGCTCAAGATCTTCGTAGACCTTAGATTTCCTGCGGATCCCCGCGGTGTCGATAAAGGTAAACCTTCCGAAGGAATTTTCAACGATTGTGTCGGTAGAGTCGCGGGTGGTCCCGGCGATGTCGGTAACTATCGCCCTTTCTTCGCCCGAGACGGCATTTATAAGCGAGGATTTGCCGACGTTCGGCTTTCCGATCACCGCGACTTTGATGCCGCCCTCGTCGCTTTCGCCCTCTTGCTGCTCTGGCAGATATTCGACCACCCTGTCCAAAAGGTCGCCGGTGCCGTAGCCGTGGACCGAGCTGACTTCTATCGGGTCGCCGAGGCCGAGGTTATAAAATTCGTAAAAGTCCGGGTCGGGGTTGCCGGGGCGGTCGCATTTATTAACGCACAAAACTATCGGTTTTGAGGATTTTTGAAGCATAGAGGCGACGTCGTAGTCGCTCGCGGTGACCCCGCACTTAAGGTCGGTCACCAAAACGATGACCGAGGCGCTGTCTATCGCGATCTGCGCCTGCCGCCGCATCTGAAGAAGAATTTTGTCGTCGGTCTTCGGCTCGATTCCGCCGGTGTCGACGAGCATAAACTCTCTTCCCGCCCACTCGCATTTGGAATATATCCTGTCGCGGGTGACGCCGGGGGCGTCGTCTACTATCGAAAGCCGCTGGCCGATAAGCCTGTTGAATAGGGTGGATTTGCCGACGTTGGGTCTTCCGACTACGGCTACAACCGGCAACGCCATGTTCGTCTACCTTCCTTTCAAGTGATTTAAAATTCAAAAAAACAGAGAAGGGCCGGAGCTCCTTCCCTGTATTTTGAAGAAGAATCAAGCTTCTTTGTGGATAACCTCTACGCCCTTGTAGAATCCGCAGTTGGAACATACCTTGTGGGGAGAGGTGAGCGCGCCGCAGTTGGAGCATCTCGAAAGCGCGGGAGCGTCGAGCTTCCAGACGGCCGAACGCCTTTTGTCTCTTCTTGACCTTGAGACTTTTCTCTTAGGTACTGCCATTTTCAGCACCTCCTATTCGATTGAAAATCATTATTCTTTGCCGATGGTATCGGCGCCGCAATCGCAGCAGCCGAGATTAAGGTTTTTACCGCATACCGGGCAGAGACCCTTGCAATCTTCGCGGCATAAAACCTTTGTAGGCATCTCGGCCAAAAAGTCCGATACAGCCAACTCGTTTAAATCGAGAGACCCGCCCGGGCAAAGGAACGCGTTTTCGTCTTCGACGGAGCTTTCGTCTTTAACGAGAATGTGTTCGAATTCAAGGCGGTATTCGCGATCAAATTCGTCAAGACATCTGTCGCAAAGGTGGCGGACCGTAAGCTTACAGGAATAGTCGAGTGAAACCATTCCGGCGCGGTTTTGAATCCGACCCTTAAGCGAAATCGGCGTTATTATTGATTTGCAGCCGCTGTATTCCCTCAATTCCTCTAAAGGGATTATACAGTCGAGGTCTTGCCGGTCTCCGATCCGTTCAAAGAGACGTTTAAGTTGCAGAATCACATTACACCTCAGAATATCAACCTATATTATAGCGCCTGAAAGCCGACTTGTCAACATCTTTTTGAAAATCGGGGAAATTATTTTATAAACTTTTTGACGCTTTCGGGCAGATTTTCTACGTCTTCGGAAACGGTGAAGACTATTTCGATTTCCGAGGTTATCTTTTCTACCATATCGAAGAACGCGCCGAGGTTTTCATAGTTTCTTCCGCCGATTTTAAGGATACCGTCAACAAAAATCTCCGAAATGTCGTAGTTACCGGCGATCATGCCGCTGATGAAGCCGTATAGCTTTTCGTAGCTGTCGATGCAGTAGCTGTCAACGTCAACAAGACGGACGCTGTAAGGGATGTCATAGGTTAGCTGCATTGCCTTTTCGATGCAGACGACGTTGCCGCGGGTGTTTTTAGCGGCGTCTTTGATGAGGTCGACAAGAATCTTGGTCTTTCCCGAACCTCTTTTACCTGTGATCAACTTAATCATGTGATACTCCGTTTCCGCCCTTTCGGGCTTACTTTTTTATTCAAACGGCAAAAGCCGTCAGAGCCGAATTATTTGGAAAGCTTAGCCTCGAGCGCGGCCTTTTCGCCCTCATACCCGGGCTTGCCCAAAAGGGCGAACATATTCTTTTTATAGCTTTCAACTCCGGGCTGGTTGAAGGGGTTTACCCCGAGCATATAACCCGAAAGAGCGCAGGCCTTTTCAAAGAAGTATACCATCTCTCCGAAGTTAAATTCGTCGAGCTTGTCGACCTCGATGATAAGGTTCGGAACCCCGCCCTCGGTGTGCGCGAGAATTGTTCCTTCAAGGGCTTTGCGGTTTACGACGGACATATTCTGGTTGGTCAGGAAGTTGAGACCGTCAAGGTTTTCCGGGTCGCTCTCCAAGAAGATGTCCTGCTTGGGGTGCTTAACGTCGACCACGGTCTCGAACATGATCCTCGAACCGTCTTGAACGAACTGGCCGAGGGAGTGAAGGTCGGTCGAGAAGGTTGCGCTCGAGGGGTAGATACCCTTGTTGTCTTTCCCCTCGGACTCGCCGAAGAGCTGTTTGAACCACTCTGCCATCATATTGAAGCAGGGCTCGTATGAGACGAGCATTTCGACCGATTTGCCCTTTCTGTAAAGGATATTTCTCATCGCGGCGTATTTTTCGCAGTCGTTGAAGTCGTCGTCCAAATAGGCGGTTCTTGCGGCCTGCGCGCCGGCCATAATGGCGTCTATATCGCAGCCCGCGGCGGCTATCGGCAAAAGGCCGACGGCGGTCAATACCGAATATCTTCCGCCTACGTCGTCCGGGACGACAAAAGTCTCGTATCCCTCGGTATCCGAAAGCTCTTTAAGGGTGCCCTTAGCCTTGTCCGTCGTGGCGAAGATGCGGTTTTTGGCCTCGTCCTTGCCGTATTTGTCTTCAAGAAGCCTTTTGAAGATCCTAAATGCGAGCGCGGGCTCGGTGGTGGTACCGGATTTGGAGATTACGTTTACGCAAAGGTCTTTTCCTTCGCAGATCGAGAGAATCTCAGAAAGATAGGTCGGGCTGATGGAGTTGCCGACGAAGTAGATGTCGGGCGTCTGCTTTTTAAGGCTGTTATAATAGGGGCTTTTTAAAAGCTCTATCGCGGCGCGGGCGCCGAGGTATGAGCCGCCGATGCCGATGACTATTAAAATATCGGCCTTTTCGCGGATCTTTTCTGCTGCGGCTTTGATTCGGGCGAACTCTTCTTTGTCGTAGTCGACGGGGAGATCGACCCAGCCCAAAAAGTCGTTTCCGAGGCCGGAGCGGTTCATAAGGGTTTCGTGCGCGGCGGCAACCTGGGCCCTCATGCCTTCGAGCTCATGAGGAGCAACAAATCTGTCGCAGTATTTAGTAACCAGTTTGATTGACATAAAAATCCCTCTTTCCGAATTTTTGTTGATTCTATTTTAACACGCCGCGCGAGATATTGCAAGGAATTTTTATGAAAAAATGGTGAAAGACGAAAAAATTATTTTACATTTTTAAGATACCGCGCAAAACTCTCTTTATCGCGATAAAGATATTCATTTTTTCGACCCGCCTTTTTGCGACAATCGGGCAGGAATAAATTTCCTCCCCGCCCGAAGACCAGACCGCCCTGCCTACGCTCTCGCCCTTTTTAAGCGGCGCGGTGATGTTTTCAAAGTATTCTACCGATATCTCTATCCCCTCTTTCGCGCTTTTTCTTATGACGAACGGGCAGAGCGAGCCGAGCTCGGTCTCGACTTCGGTGAGCTCTCCCCCGCCGACGGCAACCGGCTCGGTTATAACGTCGGTTCTTTTGGGGGTATATAGCGTATACGCGGTAAAGCCGGCGTTGAGCTTTTCTTTTGCGGTGGTAAATCTTGCAAATTCGTCCTCCTCGCCGAAAATAACGCAGACCATAACAAGTCCGTCCCGCTCGGCGGCGGCGATAAGGCAGTTTCCGGCCGACTCGGAATAATACGCCTTTAGGCCGATGATTCCGTCGTATGTAAGAATAAGGCGGTTTGTAGAGGCAAGCTCGGTCTTTCCGCCGCGAACCGAGGTCACCCAAGTGGTGAAATATTCCCGCAGAAAGTCAAGCCCGGAGAGCTTAGAGGCCAGAATCGCGGCGTCGCAGGCGGTGGTGACGGTGTTCGGCGAAAGGCCGGTGCAGTCGGCGTAAAAGGTTCCGACCATGCCCAAGTCGTCGGCCTTTTTGTTCATCATCGCGACGAAGCCCTCTTCGGTTTTGCCCAAGGCCTCCGCAAGGACTACGCAGGCGTCGTTGGCATTGCCGACGGTTATCGCCTTTATAAGCTCGTCGACGGTTATCTCTTCGTTCGGCATAAGCCATATCTGCGCGCCCTGCATCGAATTGGCGTAGGCCGAGGTCTTTAAAACGGTGTCGAAGGAGAGCTCGCCGCGCTCTATCGCCTCGGCCGCAAGAAGAAGGGTCATCAGTTTGGCGGAATGAAACGCCGGGACCGAAGCCTCGCCGTTTTCGGCGTATAAAAGGGTCGAGGTGGTTCCCTCCATCAAAACGTAGGAATAGGGCGGAGGGAATTTTTCTTCCGCGGCGGCGGGAAAATCGAAGAAAACGAGGGAAAAAATCGCGAAAATCGCGGGAAAAATTCTTTTTATCACAGTATCACCTTTTCATAAATTTTGGTAAATACTATGTCCGCCCGCGGGGTTAAATGAATAAAAATCCCCGCCGGAAGGCAGGGATTTCGTTATTATGAATTTGCGGGGAGTGCGTTCGGCCTCGGGCTCTGGGCGACGGCTTTCATCTTTGTGGTCTTGCGCTGCGCCATAACAAGGCCGTAGTATACGCCCTTTTTGCGCATAAGCTCGTCGTGGGTCCCGGTTTCGGCAAGGCGGCCCTTGTCTAAAACTATAAGGCTGTCGGCGTTCGAGAGGGTCGAAAGTCTGTGCGCGATGGCGATGGTGGTTCTGCCCTTGCAGAGCTCGTTCAAGCCCTCTTGAATCTGCCTTTCGGTCTCGGTGTCGAGCGAGGCGGTGGCTTCGTCAAGAATGATTATCTTCGGGTTGTGAAGAATCGCGCGGGCGATGGCGATCCTTTGTCTTTCGCCGCCCGAAAGGGTGTGCCCCTTGTTCCCGACCTTGGTGTTGTAGCCGTCCGGCAGCTTGGTTATGAACTCGTGGGCGTGGGCGATCTTCGCGGCGCTTACGATTTCTTCAAAAGTGGCGTCCGGCTTGGCGTAGGTGATGTTTTCCAAAACCGTCCCCTCAAACAGATAAGTCTCTTGAAGTACCACGCCGACCTGCGATCTTAAGCTTTTTTGCGAAATCTTTCTTATATCCACGCCGTCGATCGAGACGGAGCCCTGCGTGACGTCGTAAAGCCTTAAGATGAGGTTTATCATCGTCGACTTTCCGACCCCGGAGTGGCCGACGATTCCGTACATCTTCCCCTTTTCAAGCTTGCAGGTGACGTCTTTCAATACCGGGTTGTAGATCTTATATCCGAAGAAGACGTGGTCGAAGGTTATGTCGCCCTGAATGTCCAAGTCCACGCAGTTTTCGTCGTCGCGAACGTCGGTGCTCTCTTCGAGGATTTCGAATACCTTGGAGGCGGAGATCGAAACGTCGGCAAGCTGCCTCGGAAGCTGCATAAGCCAGCGGAGCGGGTTGTATAACATTCCGACGTATGAGGTGAACTGTATAAGCTCTCCGAGGGTGAGGGTCCCGAACGAGGGAATCTTTTGAAGGATCATCAGCGAGCCGAAATAGAGGACGAAGTAGTTGCCTATCGTAAGGGTGAAATCCGCGAACGGCCAGACGAGGTTCCAGACTATTTCCGCCTTAGATGCGGCCTTGGCCCATTTTTCCGAAGCTACGCGGTATTTTTCTATCTCGGCCTCTTCGGTCCCGCAGGTTTTTATAACGCGGATGCCGTTTAGGGCGTCGTGCAAAAGTTTCGAGTGCGCGTTTGAAAATCTCCATGCGCGGCCGAAATACATATGAACGGTGTTATAGGCGCGCTTTACTATCAGAAGGACGAGCGGGATAGGGAGAACGGCGAGCAGCGCGAGCTTGGGGTTCATCGCGAAGATGATTATTATGACGATGACGAGCGAGAAAATTCTTACGATGGCGTTTTTGCCGTAGTCGGTCATAAAGTTCTGAAGCTTGCTCGCGTCGTTTGAAACGCGGTTGATAAGGTCCCCGGCAGTCTTTTTGGATATCGAAGACATCGAAAGGTCGAGGGTCTTGTTAAAGACGTCCTGTCTAAGGTCTTGGCCGAGGTTAAGCGAGACGTAGCGGCTCGCCTTCATATTCGCCCAATCGAGGAAGGTGTTTATCACGACGACGAGAAGCATCGCCCCGCAGAGGGCGGCGAAGCCCAGCCAATGAGAGGTGTTCTGCGGCTGAACGTAGTCGTCGATGAGTATGCGGTTGATATAGGGCGAAACGACGTTTAAAAGCTCGCTCAAAATGGTGCAGAAAATCGCAATCGAGAAGACGCCTTTATAGGGCTTTAATCTTCCGAAGAGCTTGGAAAACGTCTTGATTTTAGAGGCGCAGTAGGGGCACTCGGAATAGCCGTCGAGCGGGAGGCCGCACTTAGGGCACTTGGGCTCGTCGATATCCGACTGCTCGACCAAAAGGCCGGTGGTTATGTAGTGGTTTATGATCTTGCAGACCTCTGCGAATGCGATGAAGTTTTCGTTCGTAAAGGCGCAGATGCAGCGCTGGTTGCGGTCGTCTATCCGCCCGACCATCATCGAGCAGCCGACGAGCTGTTCGCAGGCGTATTCCTCGTAGTCGTTGAAGTCGTAGCGGTCTTTAAGCTCGCCGTCGATATATACGAGTATCTCGGAACGGGTCACGCAAAGATGGCCGTCGACCTTTTGCGCTTTGCCGTACAGGTTAAAGGGCAGCGCGAACAGAAATTCAGATAGCTCGTGCCCCTTGGGCGCTGAAAGCAGAAGGTTCAATTAAATCACACCCCTTTCGGCAGTTAAAAAACGGTTATACGAATATCTCGAGCACCTGAAGGCTTTTTTTGTCGAGCTTTTCAATGTCCGGGCAGAAGTATTTGTTGCCGTCGACGTCGGTGCAGTACAAAAGCTTGTCGGTCAACATTCTGAAGTTTGAATACCAGTCGCGAACGCAGACCGTCTTTCTTCCGGAAAGGGTCATCATATCGACGAAGATGAACCCGCGCGAATTGTCTTTTATCGAATAGACCTTCGTGATCTCGGGCATATAGTATTTGTATTCGAGATATTCGTCGATCATCTTATACTGGTCTTCCGAAAGCTCGGCCATATCTTTTATAACGCCGATTTCGCAGAATTCGTTTTCGGCGTTGTCGTAAGCGACGCTTATATATGTCGTCTTCGAGAAAAACGGGATAAGCCTTGTAAGTCTTACGTTGAAATAGCTTTCGCCGTCGTAGTCTAAAGAGATGAAGTTGCCTTCGTCTTTATAAAACTTAAGCTTAGAGCAGTCGAGAATCGTAAGACGGTCTATCTCGAACCTCTCTTCTTCAAGGGTCTGTTTATCCATAAGGTATGCCTCCTTTATTAAAAAACTCAATCCTCGGCGATAAACTTAAGGGCGTCGGCCTGAAGCCTATACAGCTCGAAGTATTTGCCCTTGCGGCGGATAAGGTCGTCGTGGGTGCCGAGCTCTTTAAGCTCACCGTGCTCGATAACGCAGAGCATATCGGCGTCGCGAAGAGTGGAAAGCCGGTGCGCGATGGCGATTATGGTTCTGCCCTCTTTTAAAGAGTCAATCGCGACCTGAATCTTTCGCTCGGTCCTCGTATCCATCGAAGCGGTGGCTTCGTCAAGGATGAGAATGTTCGGGTCTTGAATTATCGCGCGGGCGATGGAAATTCGCTGGCGCTCTCCTCCCGAAAGCGAAACCCCGCCCGAGCCGATCTTGGTGTTATACCCCTCTGGCAGCTTGGTTATAAACTCGTGGGCGTTCGCCGATTTCGCGGCCTCGATGACCTCTTCTATCGTGGCGTCCGGCTTGGCGTAGCGGATATTGTCCGCGACAGTTCCCATAAACAGGTAAGTCTCTTGCGAGACGATGCCGATATTTCGCCTCAAGTCTTTTGAAGGTATCTTTTTGATCGGCACGCCGTCGATGAGAATTTCGCCGCCGGTGACGTCGTACAGCCTCGCCATAAGGTTTATTATGGTGGACTTTCCGGCGCCGGTCTTTCCGACTATGCCGAACATCTGCCCGCCCTCGACCTTAAAGCTTAAGTTCTTAAGAATCGGTCTTCCGGCCTCGTATTCAAAGCTTACGTTTTTAAATTCGATGTTGCCCTTCATGCTTTCGATGTGAACCGGGCGGGAAGGGTCGTATTCTTTCGTCCCGAAGACGGAGGAATCCTGCGGTTCGCCGTAGGGCTCTGCCACGGTGGGTTTGGCGTCGAGGATCTCGAACATTCTCGAAGCGGCGTCGATGCACCTTGCCCAGCGGTCGCCTATCCACATAAAGAAGTCCATCGGCTCGTAGATCATATCGGTATAGGAGAGCAGCGCGGTAAGGGTCCCGTATTTAAAGTGGCCGGTTATGACGAGATAGCAGCCCAAGCAGAAGAGCCCGATGGAAACAAGGCGATAGAAGCTCCATACAAAGGGGACGGTAGAGGTCACCTTGTTGTTGATGCGGGTATTGACCTCGTAGGCGTTCTCGTTCTTCTTTTTATAGCGCTTGATCTCCTTTTCTTCCTTCGCGAAGGATTTTACAACGCGCTGGCCGTTCATAACGTCGGACAAAACAGAGTTTAGGCTTCGCATGGCTACGTCGAGCTTGCGATAAAGCTTTCTTTGGGATTGATACAGATAATTGTCGACCCAAAGGATAACGGCGATGATGGCGATTATCGCGATCGAGATAATCGGGCTTAGCCAGAACATTATCGCAGCTACGCCGACCATTTTAATGATGTTGGCGATACCGTAAGGGACGATATCAACGAAGAAGTCGTATACGTTCTGGCTGTCGCGGTCGACTCTCGACATCAACGAGCCGGTCTGCTTGCTTGTAAAGAAAGACAGCGAAAGGCGCGACATCGAGGCGTATATTTTGGTCCTTAATTTGTGGGTGACTATCGGGACGACCTTCGCGGTTATGATCCCCGAGATAACGCCGGTGACTACTCTTAAAAGGTTTACGAAGAGCATCAGCATTATCACGAACAGAACCCTGCCGTAATATTTTCCGTCCGGGGCTAAAACGTCGTCATAGAGCATTTTAGAGCCGAACCACGGCGCGATTACCGCGAGAATGTTGGTCATCAGTATCGTTAAGAAGATCAGCGCGATCTCGAGCTTAAAGTCGGTAAACATGCCGACGAGGCGGTTTAAGATCGAGCGGCGGTCGATACACCTGGGGCAGACCGGGCGGTTAGGGTCGGGGTAAGGCTGGCCGCAGATGGGACAATATAGCTGTACGGCATCTAAAAGAGAGTCGTCTATCGGCTCGCCGCGGTGGGTAAGGTTAATGCGCTCGCAGAATTTCTCGAACTTTTCGGCGAATCCGAGCGAAAACCTTGCGATAGGGATATTCGGGCGGTTTTTGTCGTATGAATTGCCGAAGTCGGAATGAGCGTGGCCGCCGTGGCGGTGAACCACAACCTTGGGCTTTTCGGGCTTTGGCTGCGCAGGGTCGTACCCCGGCTCTTTTTCGGGGAATTTTTCTACCTCGCCCTCGTTTAACATCGCAAGAACAAGCCTCGCGCTGTTCTGGTGGCGGTCGATATAAGCGTATTTAATCTTTGCGATCGGATATTCCGCGAAATCGACGACGTTGTATGCCGTCAGCTCGGGGATATTGTTTTTGGCCTTGCTAAAAGGCTTCATCGCGCCGAGAAGACGGTTTTTCTTGGGCGCCTGCTTATATTCCTCGTATCCGCTGATTATGTATACGTCGGTCTTGTTGAAGACGGTGTATACGTCGTAGTAGCCGCCGTCTGCGTCAAGGTCGGCCTTAACGCAATACAGCAGGCTGTCAATGTCTACTCCGCGCTCGGCAAGCTTTTCGCCGACAAGCGAGGGCAGAACGTCAAAATACTTCATTTCGGTAACATCTCCTTTCATAAAGGGCTTCGAGATGTATGTTGTTGAGGTTTGGTCAATCGGGCGGAGGCTAAAAAAACGCCCCTGACGAATTGCTTCAAATCAGAGACGAATAATTAACAGCATTTGATTAACAACGCCGAAAGGGCAGGTTCGCCGCTTAAAAAGCACATTCGTATTCTGTTTTTAAAACCGTAAGCGCTATATGCTTTGAACACGGTTACACCGCCTTTCTTAAAAATTCCGTCCGAAGACTTTGCTATTATATGACTTATAGTCAGAAATGTCAATAGTATTTTTGAAAAAAATTCAAAAAAATTTTTATTAAATTTCGATATGTTTAAAACGCGATTTTGGTGCAAATTTGCCAAGACTTTATCGAGGCCGGTTTATCGCCCCGCCGGGCGGCATTGACTTAAGAAAAAGAAAGTGATATACTTACCGTAATTTCTTTTTTGATGGGAGAAGACCGAATTATGGATAAACTTCTGAAGCTTTTAAGAACCAACGCCCGCCTTTCTAACGCAGAGCTTGCGGTGATGCTCGGAAAGACCGAGGACGAGATCAAAAACACCATCGCCGAGCTTGAAAGAACCGGCGTTATAAAAGGATACAGCACGGTCTTCGACGAAGACGTAGTATCAAAAGACTATGTTAGGGCGATAATCGAGCTTAAAGTAACACCGAAGGCGCAGGTCGGCTACGACGACATCGCAAGGCATATAGCGCAGTACCCGGAAGTCGAGAGCATATATCTCGTTTCTGGCGGATACGACCTTTCGGTGACCCTTAGATGCAGAAGCCTTAAAGAGGTTTCGGATTACGTCGCCCAAAGGCTTGCGACGATAGACGGCGTGGTATCGACGACCACACATTTCTTCCTGCAAAAATACAAAGAGAGCGGCATTATGCTCATCAGCGAAGAGGCCGACGAAAGGATAATGCAGTAAACGCCATGGACTACTCGAAAATTTTAAGCAAAAAGGCCGTCGGGCTTAAGCCCTCGGGAATAAGGAAATACTTCGACATCGCCGCGAAGCTTGACAACGTCATCTCTCTCGGGATCGGCGAGCCGGATTTTAAGACGCCTTGGGCGGTACGGCGCGAAGCTATCAAGGCTCTTGAGCGCGGAAAGACGGTTTATACCGCCAACGCGGGGCTTATCGCTTTAAGAAAACAAATTTCGGAATATACCCGCGAAAGAACCGGGGTCGAATACGACCCGGACGGAGAGATAATCGTCACGGTCGGCGGCTCGGAGGCGATAGACCTTACGGTCCGCGCGCTTGTAGAGCCGGGGGACGAAGTCATAATCCCCGAGCCCTCGTTTGTTTGCTATAAGCCGATAGTCGAGCTTACCGGCGGGGTGCCGGTCGTTATCGACACCAAAGAGGAGGACCGCTTTAAGCTTAGAGCGGAGGCTCTTAAAGAAAAAATAACCGACAGGACGAAGCTTCTGATACTCCCCTACCCCAACAACCCCACCGGCGCGGTTATGATAAAAGAAGACCTCGAGCCGATAGCCGAGCTTCTTTCGGGGACGGATATTATGGTTTTGACCGACGAAATTTATTCCGAGCTTACATACGGGCTGAAGCATTTTTCGGTTATTTCGCTGCCGAATATGAAGGAGCGGACGGTATATGTAAACGGCTTTTCAAAGGCGTTTGCGATGACCGGCTGGCGGCTCGGGTATATGTGCGCGCCGAAAGAGATCATCAAGCAGGCGGTGAAGATCCACCAGTTCGGGATAATGTCTTCGCCGACGGTAAGCCAATATGCGGCGATAGAGGCGCTTAGAAGCTGCGAGGAAGACGTTGCGAATATGGTCGACGAATACGATATGAGAAGAAGGCTTTTAGTCGACGCCTTTAACCGCCTCGGGCTTAATTGCTTTATGCCGGAGGGCGCGTTCTACGTCTTTCCGTGCATAAAATCCACCGGGCTTACGAGCGACGAATTTTGCGAGAGGCTTTTATATTCAAAGCGGGTCGCGGTGGTCCCCGGGACGGCCTTCGGAGAGAGCGGCGAGGGATACGTCAGGGTCTCGTACGCCTACTCGCGGGAGCACCTTAAAACGGCGGTCGAAAAGATCGGCGAATTTTTAGAGGAGCTGAAAAGCGGTGACCGATAAGGCATTTGCAAAAATCAACCTCACCCTCGACATAGTCGGAAAGCGGAGCGACGGATATCACCTTTTAGAGACGGTTATGCGGGAAATTTCGCTCTGCGACGAAATCACCGTCGAAAAGGCGGACGAAATCGAGATCATATGCCGCGAGCCTGGGGTCCCGAAAGACGAAAAAAACACCTGTTATAAAGCGGCGGAGCTGTTTTTCGGCGCGACAAAAATCCGCGGCGGCGCGAGGATAGAGATCAAAAAGCGAATCCCCTCGCAGGCCGGCCTGGGAGGAGGATCCTCCGACGCGGCGGCGGTTTTAAAGCTTCTGAATATAATCTACGGCGCGGGGCTTTCGATAAAGCGGCTTGAAGAGATCGCCGCAAAAGTCGGCGCGGACGTGGCGTTTTTCATAAAAGGCGGGGCGGCGGTGTGCAAAGGCGCTGGGGAGCAAACCGAAAGCCTGCCGAATCTGCCCGAAAGATACGTTTTAATAGTCAAGCCGGAATTCGGGGTCTCAACCCCCGAGGCTTATAAAAAATTCGACGAAAAAGGGCTCGGATCGAAACACGGCACGCCGAAGTTTTTGAGCGCCTTAGAGCGCGGGGAAAATCCGTATCTCTGCCTTTCTAGCGATCTCGAAGACTCCGCGGAAGACCAAAGGATCGAAAAAATCAAGGGCGAAATCGCCGCCTTTGGGGCCGAGGCCGTACAGATGAGCGGAAGCGGCTCGGCGGTGTTCGGGCTTTTTGAAGACAAAAAGGCGGCCGAGAGCGCCGAAGCAGCGCTTAAAGGCCGATATCCGTTCGTATGCCTATGCAAGAGTATTTAAGCTGCGAGCTCTGCCCGCGAAGATGCGGGGCGGACAGGACGAAAACGGTCGGCTTTTGCGGGCAAAGCGACAGGATAAGGATAGCGCGGGCGGGGCTTCACAAATGGGAGGAGCCCTGCATTTCCGGCGAACGCGGCTCGGGGACGGTGTTTTTCAGCGGCTGCACGCTTAGGTGCTGCTTCTGCCAAAACTACGAAATCTCGCATCAAAATAAGGGGTACTACGTCGAAGTCGGCGAGCTGGCAGAGATTTTTTTAAGGCTTCAGGACGACGGCGCGCACAACATCAACCTCGTGTCGCCGACGCCTTTTATCCCCTCGATAAAAAAGGCGCTCGACCTTGCGAAGCCCCGGCTTAATATACCGATAGTCTGCAACTGCGGGGGCTACGAGCGGGTCGAGACGGTTAAAAGCCTCGACGGATACGTCGACGTTTGGCTGCCCGACCTTAAATATTTTTCGCCGGAGCTTTCAAAGAAATATTCCGGCGCAAAGGACTACTTCGAGGCGGCCTCGGCGGCGATAATGCAGATGCAAAAGCAGGCCGGAAAGCCGGTTTTCGGCGAAGGAGGGCTGCTTATCCGCGGGGTTTTGGTGAGGCATCTTTTGCTGCCGACTTTGAGAAAAGACTCGGCAAAAGTCGTTGAATTTTTGGGCGAGCATTTCTCGCGGGACGAGATCTTGATCAGCGTTATGAGCCAGTATACGCCGATGTATCGCGCCGCCGAGCACCCCGAGATTTGCAGAAAAATTTCGACCTTTGAATACAATTTCGTTCTTAAAGAGGCGGAAAAATACGGCTTCGAGGGCTTCTCGCAGGAGCGCGGCTCGGCGGAGGAAGCGTATGTGCCTGAGTTTGAGGGGGAAAAAGAGTAAAGAGCGTTTTATGCGGTTTAAAAAGAGCGCGCTCGATTGCACATTGTTTGAACTGCAACGTTAAGGTGCGCGACTGCAAACGATGCCCTATCCATCAGCGATAGGGCACTTTTGTCAGCATCGTTCTGCAAAGGCTTCGCCTTTGCCCGACTTTCGCAGTAATGCCAAAACAATTCGCAGAATTGTTTTGGCGCATGCTCCCCTTGCAGGGCGCCTTCGTTTTTTGGGGGAACCCCCGGCGAGGGTTCCCCCACGCGAAAACTGTCCACAGGACAGATTTTCGCTCCCCCTCCTGCGCTTTTTTAGCAAGGGAGTTCCGCAGCCTGCGGGCTGCGGCCAGAGGCTTCTCGCCTCTGGACTCTCGCAAGCCTTTTGGAAAAGGCTTGAGCGAAAACTTTTGATTTTGCTTTATTTCTTATCCCGCTTTTTCAGCTCGACTACCGTTATCGGTATCGAGGCAATCAGCAGCGCTATCGCTAAAATCACCCACGCATAGAAAACATAGCGCATAAACGCCGGGCCGGTCGCCGTCGGCGAGGAAAGCGCGAGCGCAAAAACTATCCCGGCGATTATAAGCATAGCGAAAGCGACAAGCCGCATTACTGTTCCGATTTTCAAGGTTACTCCCCCATTTTAATACTCAAACTCGCCCTCAAAGACCTTTACCGCGCTGCCGTTTAAGATCACCTGCTCGTCGGTATAGTTGACGACAAGGTCGCCGCCCTTAAGCTTAACGGTTATGTCCTTGCCCTTGTCGCAGAAGCCGTTTTCGCAGGCGGCTATGACCGCCGCGCAGGCACCCGTACCGCAGGCAAGAGTCTCGCCATTGCCGCGCTCCCAGACCCTCATTCTTAAGGTCGAGCGATTCACGACCCGCACGAACTCGGTATTTATCCTCTCGGGGAACATCTCGTGATACTCAAACTTCGGGCCGAGCGTTTCAAGGTCGAGGCGGTCGATATCCTTCAAAAAGACTACGCAGTGCGGGTTGCCGATCCCGACGCAGGTCGCCCTGTAAGTCTCCCCCGCGACGGTTATCGGACTGTCAATAAGCTTCTCTTCTTTGGTTTTTGCGGGAAGCTTCTTCGCCCGAAGCTCGGCCTTGCCCATCTCTACCGATACGGAATTTACGAGGCCGTCGCGAATGTAAAGATGAAGCTTATGAACGCCGCTCGCGGTCTCTATCGTGATATCCTCGTCGCCGACTATGCCTTCGTCGTAGAGGTATTTAGCAACGCACCGAATGTTGTTTCCGGCCATCTTTCCTTCCGAGCCGTCGCGGTTGAAATGCCGCATTTTCGCGTCCGCGACCGTCGATTTTTCGATCAGAACTATTCCGCTTCCGCCGATTCCGTAGTGTTCGGGGCAAAGGCTTACGCAAAGGCTTTCGGGGCAGGATATCGCGCCGTCGAAGTTCGGGAGGAAGATATAGTCGTTGCCTGCCGACTGCATTTTGAAGAATTTTATTCTGCGGCGGCGGTTTCTCATTCTGTTGATATTAACAAGCTCGGTATTAGAGCAGTTGAACCTTGAAGCGATGATATCCGCAAGGGCGTTGGCGGTGTCGAGCGAGGTCAGGCAGGGTATGCCCAACTGCATAGCGCGCCGATGAAGGGCGATATAGTCGCCTATCGAGCGGTCGCGGACAGCGCCGGTATAGATGACGTAGCCTATCTTTCCGCTCTCTAAAAGCTCGGCAAGCTCGCCCGATTCGCTCGCGTCGGCAACGGAATTTACCGGTATGCCGAGCTGCGCGATGTCGTCTGCGGTTCCGCCGGTGGCGTAGATGTCTATCCCCAAGTCGTAGAAGCGCTTCGCGAGGGAGATTATCTCGTTATAGTCGCTCTCTTCGACGCTTATAAGAACGCCCTTTTCGGGGGTGTTGGCCGAATGTACGGCGAACCCGGCGGCGGTAAGCCCTTTAAACAACGCCTCGGCAAGGGTCTTGCCTATTCCGAGGACCTCGCCGGTAGACTTCATCTCGGGCCCCAAGATAGAGTTGGCGTCGGATAGCTTTTCAAACGAGAAGACCGGAACCTTTACGGCGTAGTAGGGCGGGGCTTTATGAAGACCCGTCCCGAAGCCGAGGTCGCGAAGCTTTGCGCCGAGCATGACTTTAGACGCGAGGTCGACCATCGGAACGTTTGTGACCTTGCTTATATACGGAACGGTTCTTGAAGCCCTCGGATTGACTTCTATAACATAAAGCTCGTTGTCGTAGATCAGGTACTGAATGTTTACGAGCCCCTTTGTTTTAAGGCCGAGGGCGAGCTTTTCGGAGCAGTCGCAGATTATCTTCAAAAATCTGTCGCTCAAATTATAGGGCGGGTAGACTGCGATAGAGTCGCCCGAATGGATTCCCGCGCGCTCGATATGCTCCATGATACCCGGGATCAGAACGTCTTCGCCGTCCGAGATGACGTCGACCTCAAGCTCGGTGCCCGGCATGTATTTATCGACCAAAACGGGGTTTTCAATACCCTGCGCCAAAATCGCCTGCATATATTTCGAGGTGTGCGCGGCGCTGCGGGAGATAGTCATATTCTGGCCGCCGATGACGTATGACGGCCTTAAAAGAACCGGGTATCCGAGCGACTCGGCGGCTTTAAGAGCCTCCTGCTCGGTCAGAACGCCCATTCCCCTCGGGCGCTTTATTCCGAGGGATTCGAGCAGGCCGTCGAACCTCGCCCGGTCTTCGGCGGTGTCGATACCGTCGGCGGAGGTCCCCAAAATGGTTATCCCCTGCTCGTCGAGGAATTTTGTAAGCTTAATGGCGGTCTGCCCGCCGAAAGCGACGACCACGCCGACCGGCTTTTCGACCTTTATGATGTTCATAACGTCTTCGGGGCAGAGCGGCTCGAAATAGAGCCTGTCCGCGGTGTCATAGTCGGTCGAGACAGTCTCGGGGTTGTTGTTGACGATGACGACGTCGTAGCCGAGCTCGCGAAGCGTCCATACGCAGTGGACCGAGCTGTAATCGAACTCTATCCCCTGGCCGATCCTTATCGGGCCGGAGCCGAGGACCATTACCACCGGCTTGCCCGAGCGGGCGAAGGTTCTTGCCTCGCAGGATTTTTCGCAGCAGGAGTAGAAATAAGGGGTGACTGCATCGAACTCCGCGCCGCAGGTGTCGACCATCTTATAGGAAAAATCAATCGAGGGAAGCTCTTTTGCGCCCGAAAGCCGCTTTATCGCGGCGTCGGTGTAGCCGAGCTTTTTCGCCGAGAAATAGTCTTCTTCCGAGATACCGGCCGAAATTTTCTTTTCAAATTCGGCGAGGCCGCGAAGCTTTTCAAGGAACCACTCGTCTATAAGGGTTATCTCGTGGATCTTTTCAACGCTCACGCCGCTTTTAAGCGCCTCGAAAACGGTGAAGATTCGGCGGTCGTTCTGCTCGTGAAGGCGTTCTTCGACGGGCTTGTCCGAAAGGGGCGCGGCGTTAAGGGTGTCGAGCGAGATCTCCGCGCCGCGAACCGCCTTCAAAAGCGCAGACTCGAAGTTGGGGGCTATCGACATGACCTCGCCGGTGGCCTTCATCTGGGTGCCTAAGGTGCGGTTAGAGCCGCTGAATTTGTCGAACGGCCACTTCGGGAACTTTACTACGACGTAGTCGAGCGTAGGTTCGAAGCAGGCGCAGGTCTTGCCGGTGATCTCGTTTTTGATCTCGTCGAGGGTATAGCCGAGGGCGATTTTGGTGGTTATCTTCGCGATCGGGTAGCCGGTCGCCTTTGAGGCGAGAGCGGACGAGCGCGAGACCCTCGGGTTGACCTCGATAACGGCGTATTCAAAGCTTTCGGGGTTGAGGGCGAACTGGCAGTTGCAGCCGCCGACTATTCCGATCGAGGAAATTATATCGAGCGAGGCCGAGCGGAGCATCTGGTACTCCTTGTCGGCGAGGGTCAGCGCCGGGGCGACTACGATAGAGTCGCCGGTGTGAACGCCGACCGGGTCGAAGTTTTCCATCGAGCAGACCGCGATGACATTTCCGAGGGAATCCCGCATAGTCTCAAATTCTATTTCTTTCCAGCCCGAGATGCACTTTTCTATAAGAACCTGGGTTATCGGCGAGGCGTCGAGGCCGGTCTTAGCGATTATTTTAAGCTCGCTTTCGTCGGCGGCTATTCCCCCGCCCGAGCCGCCGAGCGTGAACGCCGGGCGAACTATTACCGGGTAACCGATTTTTTCGGCGATCTCAAGCGCGCCGGAAACGGTCTGGGTAATGTCCGAAGGGACGACCGGCTGGCCGATCGCCTTCATAGTGTCGCGGAAGAGCTCGCGGTCTTCGGCCTTGTCGATAGCCTCGATATCGGAGCCCAAAAGCCGGACGTTGTATTTTTCCAATACCCCCGCGCGTGAGAGCTGCATCGCTATTGTAAGCCCGGTCTGCCCGCCGAGGCCGGCCAAAAGGCCGTCGGGGCGCTCTTTTTCTATTATCCTCGCGACGGTCTCTTCGTTCAAAGGTTCAAGATAAATAGAATCCGCGAGGTTTTTGTCGGTCATTATGGTGGCGGGGTTCGAGTTTACCAGAACTACGTTTATCCCCTCTGCGCGAAGAACCCGGCAGGCTTGCGCGCCCGCATAGTCGAACTCGGCGGCCTGGCCGATAATTATCGGGCCCGAACCTATCACAAGAACTTTTTTAATGCTCAAATCCTTAGGCATCGCGCTCGCCTCCCATCATAGAAATAAATCTGTCGAACAAAAACGCAGTGTCGTGCGGGCCTCCGCAGGCCTCGGGGTGGAACTGGACGGTGAAGCAGCGCTTGTCCGGATAGTCCATTCCCTCGCAGCTGCCGTCGTTGGCGTTGATAAAAGTCTCGCGGCCGATGCCCTTAAGGCTTTCGGATACCACCGCGTAGCCGTGGTTCTGGCTGGTGATGTAGGTCCTTCCGCCGATAAGGTCTTTGACCGGCTGGTTTGCGCCCCTGTGGCCGTATTTCAGCTTGACCGTCTTTCCGCCCATCGCGAGCGCGGTAAGCTGGTGGCCGAGGCAGATTCCGAATATCGGGGCTTTTCCGATCATCTTTTTAAGCTCGGCTATCGGGGCGATGTTTTCCTCCGGGTCGCCCGGGCCGTTAGAGAGCATTATTCCGTCCGGGTTTATCGCCAAAACCTCTTCGGCCTTGGCGCTCTGCGGAAAGCATATGACCTCGCACCCGCGGGCCTGAAGGCTTCGGATTATATTCTGTTTCGCGCCGTAGTCCATAAGCGCGACGCGGAATTTCCTCTTCCCTTCGGCGGGGAAGGTCTCGGTCGCTTTGCGGCTGACAGTCTCTACCGCCTTTAAAACCCTGTATTCGCGGATATTCGAAAGGTCTTCGGGGATATCGTCGCAGATTTTGGCGTTCATGACCCCCTCTTCGCGGATAAGCCTTGTTATCTCGCGGGTGTCGACCCCGCAGAGGCCGACTATCCCGTTGTCTTTTAAGAATTTGTCGAGCTCGTATTCCGAGCGAAAGTTAGAAGGAGTTTCGCATATCTCGCGGACGACGTAGCCCTTGACTGCGGTCTTTCCCTCAAAATCCTCGGGGATAACGCCGTAGTTGCCGATAAGCGGGAAGGTCTGCATTACAATCTGGCCGCAATAGCTCGGGTCGGTAAGAGTCTCGATATAGCCGGTCATGCCGGTGGTGAACACGAGTTCGCCCAAGCTTTCGCCCTCTGCGCCTATGCGCCTCCCTTCAAAAATCATGCCGTTCGACAATACCAGATAGGCTTTTTTGGAAAACTGAATCCCGTTCATAGTTATTTCCGTCCTTTCCTATATTTTTTCTAAATTATAATGATAACATATCCGAGTTCAAAGTTCAACCGAAACATTCGGCATTTTAAAAATTCTATGTTATGCACAAAAAAACATCACCCTTGCCGGGTGATGTAAAAATCTAAATAAGGGTCGTCGCCATAACGGCCTTTATCGTGTGAAGACGATTTTCGGCTTCGTCGAAAACGACAGACGCCTCGGATTCAAACACTTCGTCGGTGACTTCGAGGCAATCGCAGCCGAATTTTTCATACATCTCTCTTCCGATCTCGGTCTTTAAATCGTGGAAAGCGGGCAGGCAGTGCATAAACAAGGTCTTCTTGCCGGTCATCGACATCATCTTAGAGTTGACTTGATAGGGCATGAGGTCTTTGATTCTCTCCGCCCAAACCTCGTCCGGCTCGCCCATCGAGACCCAAACGTCGGTATAAATAACGTCGGCGCCGCTGACTGCGGTCTGAATGTCTTCGATAAATTCAAGGGTCGCGCCGGTAGTCTTTGCAACCTCGCGACATTCGGCGACAAGCTCGCCGTCGGGGAAATAGCCCTTCGGGGAACACGCCACGAAGTTCATTCCCATTTTCGCGCAGCCGACCATCAGCGAGTTGCCCATATTATATCTCGCGTCGCCGGCGTATACGAGCTTAACGCCCTTTAAATGCCCGAGGTGCTCGCGGATAGTCAAAAAGTCTGCGAGTATCTGTGTCGGGTGAAATTCGTTGGTAAGGCCGTTCCACACCGGAACGCCGGAATAATGCGCAAGGCTTTCGGCAAGCTCCTGCCCGTAGCCGCGGTATTCGATGCCGTCGAACATTCTGCCCAAAACGCGCGCGGTGTCGGGAATAGACTCCTTCTTTCCGACCTGCGAAGATTTAGGGTCGAGGTAAACGGCGTGCATGCCGAGGTCGGCGGCCGCGACCTCGAACGAACAGCGGGTTCTGGTAGAGGTTTTTTCAAAGATGAGCGCGACGTTCTTGCCCTCAAGATATCTGTGGGGGATCCCCGCTTTTTTGAGGGATTTAAGCTCTGCTGCGGCGTTTAAAAGCCCCTCTATCTCTTCGGGGGTAAAGTCTAAAAGTCTTAAAAAGCTTCTGCCTTTGAGTGAGATCATAAAATTTTCTCCTTACGGTTCGGAAAGTTGTTTTTTAACGTATTCTATCTGTTCTTCGACCGATTTCAAAGAGGTCCCGCCCTCCGAGATCCGCTTTTCTACGCATGCCTTAAGGTCGATTTCTTGATACAGATCGCCCTCGAAAAGCTCGCAGAGGAACTTATAGTCTTCAAGGGGCAAAGTCTCTAAAATACAGCCTTTTTCGCGGCATTTCGCGACAGTCTGCCCGGCGATCTTATATGCCGATCGGAACGGAAGCCCCTTTCTTACGAGATAGTCGGCAAGGTCGGTCGCGTTGATAAAGCCGGTCTGCGCGGCCTTTAACATATTCTCCGGCTTGGCTTTCATCTCGGAAATCATCGGGATAAACACCCCGAGGCAGGCCTTAGCGGTGTCCACCGAATCGAAAACGGGCTCTTTGTCCTCCTGCATATCTTTATTATAGGCGAGCGGAAGGCCCTTCAGCGCGGTCAGCAGCGACATCAAATCGCCGTAGACCCGCCCGGTCTTCCCGCGAATAAGCTCGGCCATATCCGGGTTTTTCTTTTGGGGCATTATCGACGAGCCGGTGGTGAAGTTGTCCGAAAGCTCGACAAAGCCGAACTCCCAACTCGACCACAGAATAAGCTCTTCGCAGAAGCGGGAAAGGTGGGTCTGCAAAATAGCGAGGTCGCTCATAAGCTCGAGCGCGAAGTCGCGGTCAGAAACGCCGTCGATCGAATTACGGCAGATGTCCGAAAAGTCCAAAAGCTCGGCCTCGAAGCGGCGGTCGGTCTCGTAAGTTGTCCCCGCGAGGGCGCAAGAGCCTATCGGGCAGACGTTCATTCTTTCGCGGCAGTCTTCGATTCGGTCGATATCCCGCAGAAACATCATGCAATAGGCCAAAAGCTGGTGAGAGAGCAAAATCGGCTGGGCCCGCTGAAGGTGGGTATACCCGGGCATTACCGCGGTTTTGTATTCCTCGGCCTTGGCGCATACCGCCTTTGCGGCGGCCTTTAAAAGCTCGATAATCTCGCCCGCCTCGCGGCGAAGATACATTCTTAAGTCCAGCGCGACCTGGTCGTTTCGCGAGCGCGCGGTGTGAAGCCGCTTTCCGGCCTCGCCGATTCGGTCGGTCAGAACCTGCTCGACGAACATATGGATATCCTCGGCGGAGGGGTCGATTTTAAGCGCGCCCGATTCGAGGTCTTCCAAAATCCCGAAGAGCCCGGCGATGATGGCGTTCTTTTCGTCTTCGGCGATAATCCCCTGCTTCGCGAGCATCTTCGCGTGGGCGATCGACCCGGCGATATCCTCGCGATACATTCTCGAGTCGAACGAGATCGAGGAATTGAAATCGTCGGCTATCTTTGAGGTTACGCCGTCGGTGACCCCCTGCCACATCTTTGCCATTTCAATTCCCCCTTTAAAACATCATTTCTTGTCTTTAAGCTTGGCGTCGACCAAAGCCTGAACCTTTATCGGCAGGCCGTAGAGGTTGATGAATCCGGCCGAATCCTTCTGGTCGTAGTCCGATTCGCCGAAGGTCGCGATCTCTTCGCTGTATAGGCTGTAATCGCTCCATACGCCGGCGTTGATCATATTGCCCTTATAAAGCTTTAAGCGAACCTTGCCGGTGACCCGCTCCTGGGTCTTGTCAACGAAAGCGGAGAGCGCCTCGCGCAGCGGCGTGAACCACTGGCCGTTATATACGAGCTCGGCAAAAGTTATCGAAAGGCGCTGTTTTTCGTGAAGGGTCATCTTGTCGAGGCATATAGACTCTAAAACGCTGTGCGCTTTATAAAGGACCGTTCCGCCGGGGGTTTCGTATACGCCGCGGCACTTCATTCCGACAAGGCGGTTTTCGACTATGTCGATAATGCCGATTCCGTTGCGGCCGCCGATTTTATTGAGCTCTAAGATGATGTTTTTGGCGCTCATCTTCTCGCCGTTCAATGCCACCGGAACGCCCTTGTCGAATTCGAGCTCGACATACTCCGGCTTGTCCGGCGCTTGGATCGGGCTTACGCCCATCTCAAGGAAGCCCTTCTTTTCATACATCGGCTCGTTGCCGGTGTCTTCAAGGTCGAGGCCCTCGTGAGAGAGGTGCCAAAGGTTTTTGTCCTTCGAGTAATTGGTCTCGCGGTTTATCTTAAGAGGGATATTGTGCGCCTCGGCGTAGTCGATCTCTTCGTCGCGGGATTTAAGGCTCCACTCGCGCCAGGGGGCGATAATGGGCATATCCGGGGCGAAGTGTTTTATCGCGAGCTCGAAGCGGACTTGGTCGTTGCCCTTGCCGGTGCAGCCGTGAACGATAGCGTCTGCGTGCTCTTTCTTGGCAATCTCTACAAGCCCTTTGGCGATGCAGGGGCGGGCGTGAGAAGTCCCCAAAAGATAGTCTTCATATACCGCGCCGGCCTTCATGGTCGGGATAATGTATTCGTCGACATATTCGTCGGTGAGATCGAGGACATATAGCTTTGAAGCGCCGGTTTTAAGGGCTTTTTCTTCGAGTCCCTCGAGCTCGTCGGCCTGCCCGACGTTGCCCGAAACGGCGATGACCTCGCAGTTATTGTAGTTTTCTTTAAGCCACGGGATTATTATCGAAGTGTCGAGCCCGCCGGAATATGCAAGAACTACCTTTTTTATGCAATCTTTATTCATAATTATCCTCCTGTATGCAAAATTTAGCTTTCTGTTTGCATATTATGCAATAAATATTCGGTTTTGTCAAGCGATTTTAAAAGTTTTATTCATTTTTGTGGATATGCTTAGACAATAGCGCCCGAAAGCGAAACTTATTGGGCAGATTTCACACCGCTATACCAACTCGGCGATGTCGTAGATAAGGCGTTCGCTCTTTTCCCACCCGAGGCAGGGGTCGGTTATCGACTTTCCGTATACGCACTCGCCTATCTTTTGCGAGCCGTCTTCTATGTAGCTCTCGATCATAAAGCCCTTTACGAGCTTTTTGATGTCTTCGGAGTGACGGCAGCTGTATAAAACCTCTTTGCAGATTCGGGGCTGCTGGAAGGGGTCTTTGCCCGAGTTGGAGTGGTTGGTGTCGATGATAACGGCGGGGTTTTTAAGGTTCGCCTTGGCGTATAATTCGCAGACGTGCAAAAGGTCTTCATAGTGGTAGTTCGGCATATTCTGGCCGTGCTTGTTGACGTATCCGCGCAAAATCGCGTGGGCGAGCGGGTTGCCGGTCGACTGAACCTCCCACCCTCTGTAAATAAAGGTGTGGGGGTGCTGCGCCGCCAAAATAGAGTTCATCATAACCGAAAAGTCGCCGCTCATCGGGTTTTTCATTCCGACCGGGATATTAAGCCCCGAGGCGGTCAAGCGGTGGTGCTGATCTTCGACCGAGCGCGCGCCGACCGCGACGTAGCCGATTATATCGCTTAGATAGCGGTGATTTTCGGGGTATAGCATTTCGTCGGCGCAAGAGAAGCCGGATTCGCTCAACGCGCGCATATGAAGGTTTCTTATCGCGACGATGCCCTTAAACATATCCGGCTTTTCGTTCGGATCGGGCTGGTGCAAAAGGCCCTTATAGCCGTCCCCGGTGGTTCTCGGCTTGCCGGTGTAGATTCGCGGAATGATAAAAATCTTGTCTTTGACTTTTTCCTGAACCTCTCTCAATCTCGAAATGTAATCTAAAACGCTGTCGGCATTGTCCGCCGAGCAGGGGCCGATTATAAGGATAAATTTATCCGACCTGCCGGTGAAAATGTCGGCAAGCTCGTCGGCGCGCTGTTTAACGGTCTTCGCAAGGTCGTCCGAAAGAGGAAACATCTTTTTTACCTCCTGCGGGATCGGAAGCTTGCGCTCGAATACCATATTCATAAAACATACCAACCTTTCGTATATAAAACTCGGAAATTATTTGTCAAACTTAGCTCGGCGCTCGCTGGAATATCTCATCATCTCGCGCATGCCGTCTACGTCGCCGCTTTCGATCATATCGCGAAGCTTTTTAAATTGGGCCGAGAAGAGATCCATCTGGTCTAAAAGCGCCTTTTTGTTGGCCATAAAAAGCTCCGACCACATAAGGTCGTTGATTCGCGCGATTCTCGTAAGGTCGCGGAAGGAGTCGCCGGTAAATTTCTCTATATTCTCGGCGTCGTTGCAGGTCATAAGGGTGACGGCGATGCAGTGGGTCAGCTGCGAAACAAAGCCGATCATCTCGTCGTGCTCCTCGGGGCTGAGCTCTGCCACCTGAGAGAATCCGAGCAAAAGCCCGAGCTCGCGGCAGGTCTCGATCGCCTCGGGGGTGTTCTTCGCGGTCGGGGTGACGATATAGTTCGCGCCGTGAAAGATCTTCGCGGTGGCGTTCTCGACCCCGTATACCTCCCGCCCCGCCATCGGGTGGGCGGCGATAAACTCGCAGTCGGGTCGAAGCATATCCTGTATCTTATACACCACCGAGCCTTTGACGCCGGTGACGTCGGTCAAAAGCGCGCCGCTTTTAAAAAGGTGTTGATTATTTTCTATCCAGTCGATGAAAACATGGGGGTAGAGCGCGAAGACAACGATATCAGCCTCCGAAACAAGCCTCGGCTCGATATGCGCCGCGCCCTCGTCGATAAGACCCTTTTCGAGCGCGTAGTCGATAGTCTTCTGCGAGCGGGTTATCGCCGTGACCCTGAATCCGTAGCGCTTAAGCGCCTCGGCGTAGCTTCCGCCGATAAGCCCGAGGCCGACTATCAAAATGTTCTTTTTAACGTCGATTATCATTTTATGCTTCCTTTACTTTTTTATATGAGCTCGACCTTCGCACCGAGCGATTTTATATCTTCAAAAAACGCGGGGTAGGTTTTAGAGACGGCCTCCGCCCCCTCGATCTTTCCGCCGAACTTTGAACACATCACCGAAAGCGACATAACGATTCGGTGGTCGTTGTGACCGCAAAGGGGCTCGATAGGCGGGCTAAGCGAAATTTTCGGTACGGTTATCCTGTTTTCTTCGCAGACTATATCAACCCCGAATTTTTTAAGCTCCAGCTTCATGGACGCTCCCCTGTCGCTCTCTTTCATCGAAAGCCTGCGGGTGCCGGTCAATACGCAGCCGTTTAACATCGCGCCGAGAGACATCAGTATCGGCCCGAGGTCCGGGCAGTCGGAGATGTCGATAGTCGGGCAGCCGGCCGCGAGCGCTTTATAATGTTCGCGGTAGATTTTATCCCCCTGCGCGGAGTCTTCCGTCAAGCCGGAAGCCTTTACATCGCCGCCGATGAGGTTAAAAGCCTCTAAAAACGCGGCGTTGGAGTAGTCCCCTTCGACTTCGACGTCGCAGGGTGTAAGGCTTTTCCCCTTTACGAATATCGTCAGCGGGTCGGTGAATCCAACCTCTCCCCCGAATCTTCTGATCGCCGAAAGGGTGAGCTCTACATAAGAGCGGCTTTCAAACGGCGGAAGGATTTTTATCTTGCTCTCGCCCTCACAGAAAAGCAGGGCGAAGATCATTCCGGTTATAAACTGGCTCGAGACCGAGCCGTCGAGGGCGTATTGCCCCGCGCAAAGGCGGCCTTTGACGGTTATCGGCCCGGCGCCGGAATATTCAAACCCGCGCTCGCGGCAAAGCGATTCGTAGACCGACTGCGGGCGCTCCATAAGCCGAGTCGAGCCGTGAAGGCAGAACCTTTTTCCGGCGGTAAGGCAAAGGGGTATCAAAAACCGCAGGGTGTTGCCGCTCTCGCGGCAATAAAGCTCGCTCTCTGGGTCTTTCATAAACCCCGCGCCGTCGACTTCCGCTTCGCTGCCGTTTAAATCCACCCTTGCGCCGAGCGCGCGCAGACAGTCTATCATCGCAAGAACGTCTTCGGAATAGGCAAGGTTTTTGACTTTACATCTTCCGCCCGAAAGCGCCGCCAAAACAAGAAGCCTATGCGAGGCCGATTTAGATGGCGGAGCGGAAACCGCCCCGCTTAGCGCGGAAGGCTTAAATACTGCGGTCATTTTTTATCTCCGTTTTTCAAAAAAATCTCTATCGCGTCAAGATATCCGTCGGTCCCGCGGCCGGTTATTGTCGCAATACAGGCGGCTCTAACGTAGCTGATCTTACGAAAATCCTCGCGCTTCGAAACCTCGGAGATGTGGACCTCTACCGCAGGTATCGAGACGGCTTTGAGCGCGTCCAAAAGCGCGACGCTGGTGTGGGTATACGCCCCGGGGTTTATGACGATTCCGTCGACCGAGCCGTATGCCTCTTGTATCCAATCGACGAGCGTTCCCTCGTGGTTGGACTGTTTGCACTCGACGTCAATGTCTTTGCCTTTACAGTAGCTTTCAATCTTTTCTACGAGGGAAGCGTAGGTCTCTTTTCCGTAGATATCCGGCTCGCGAACGCCGAGCATATTGAGGTTGGGGCCGTTTAAAACCAAAATCTTCATTTTTTAAACCTCTCGACTATCATTTTTGCGTTTAAAGCCGCGTCGTCGGCGGGTTTGATGATCTCGTCGGCGGTCGACTCGTAGATATCGCGGCGCTCTTCGTAGCGCTTTTTGATGGCCTCTTTGTCGCTCGCGGTCGGCCTGTCCGAAGTCGGCGTAAGCCAATCGAGGTCCCTGTCAATGTAAAACACTTTACAGTTTTGCTTCAGCGCGGCGACGTTTTCTTCTCTCAATACCGCCCCGCCGCCCGTCGCGATAACAACCCCGCTGCGGCGGCAGACGTCTTTTATGACCTCCGTCTCGATATCGCGAAAACCGCTCTCGCCCTTTTCGGCGAAGATATCCGAGATCTGCTTTCCCTCTCGTGCGACTATTTCGTCGTCTGCGTCGATAAATTCGCGTTCCAAAAGCCCGGCCGCAAGCCTTCCGGCGGTAGATTTCCCGCAGGCGGGCATGCCGATCAGCGCGATATTTTCTTTTTGAAGCAAAAGCTCGCGGTAGATTCTTTCAATCTCGCTCTTCGGGATAACGACGTCTCTGAAAATCTCGGAGGCGAAGACCGCCTGCGCGACCAGCATATAAAGCCCGCCGACAGCCTTTGCGCCGGCCTTTTTCGCGTTCAAAACAAGCTCCGTCCTAAGCGGGTTGAAGACTGCGTCGACCACGCCCTCGATCCTTGTGAATTTGAAAACGTCTATCGGCGAGGCGTAGTTTTCGGGGAACATTCCGACCGGGGTGGTGTTGATGATCACCTCGGCGGTGGAGAAGCTTTTATAGGCTTCTTCGTAGGTTATAACGCCCTCGGCCGGTCTGCGCGAAACGGCCAAGACCTCTTTTGCTCCGAGGTCTGCGGCCACCGCCCTCGCCGTGGCGGAGGTCCCGCCCGTCCCGAGAACAAGGACCGTTCTGCCGGAAATCTCTATCCCCGCCCTTTCGATAAGAGCTTTCATTCCGAAATAGTCGGTATTATAGCCGTAGAGCTTTCCGTTTCGGTTGACTACGGTATTAACCGCGCCTATTCGCTTCGCAACGTCGTTTAAGCCCTCCAAAAAGGGAATGACGTCTTTTTTATAGGGGATCGTTACGTTTATGCCTTTAAAATCGCGGGCGAGCATAAATTCCGCGAGCTCTTCCTCTTTGACCTCGCGAAGGCGGTAGTCGTATCCGCCGATGAGCGAGTGTATTTCCGCGGAAAAGCTGTGCCCGAGCTTCTTTGCGATGCAGCCGTATTCCATTCTAAATCCCCCGCCGGTCTTCGGTAATTCCGTCCGTCCCGAGGCGCTGAGCCAAAAGGTCGCAAAGGGCGACGGCCGCAACGCTGTCTATAACAACCCTCGCGCGGTGGATTATCGCGGGGTCGTGCCTTCCTTTAAGTTGAAGGACCGCGTTTTCGCGCTTGATGTAGTCGACGGTGTTCTGCGATTTGAATATCGAGGGGGTGGGCTTTATCGCGCACCTAAACAAAAGGGGCATTCCGTTGGTTATGCCGCCGTTTATTCCGCCCGCGCGGTTGGTTTTGGTGATGATTTTGTCCCCCACAGCCTCGAACTGGTCGTTGGCGGTGCTTCCGCGCATCTCAGCAAGGGCGAAACCGCTTCCGAAAGAAACCCCCTTGACCGCCGGAACGGAGAAGAGCGCATGCGCGAGAACGCTTTCAACGCCGTCGAAGAAGGGCTCGCCTACCCCCGCCGGGAAGCCCAAAACCGCGGTCTCCAATACTCCGCCGACGCTGTCCCCCTCCGAAGCCGCGGCCTCTATCTTTTCGGTCATAGCGGCGGCTATCTCCGGGTCTAATACCGCGAAATCAAGGCTGTTTAAAAGGTCAATCTCTGTATCGAGATCCGAAAATTCGCGGTCGGTTATCCCAGCGCAGGAGCTTATGTGGGTGCCTATCTTGATTCCTTTTGCCCTTAGGGCGGAGATCGCTATCGCGCCGACAGCAACCAGCGCCGCGGTTATTCTTCCGCTGAAATGCCCGCCGCCGCGATAATCCTCGAACCCGTGGTATTTAAGGTTGGCGGTATAGTCGGCGTGGCCGGGGCGGGCAAGGCGCGAGATATCCGAATAATCCCCGCTTTTGACGTTTTCGTTCGGAATGACTATCGTTATCGGGGTGCCGGTGGTTCTGCCGTTGAATACGCCGCTTAAGATCTCGAATTTGTCTTCTTCTATCCTTGCGGTAGAGATCTTTCCGGCGGGGCGGCGCTTTTTAAGCTGCTCCGCGATAAACCCCTCGTCGACGGGTATCCCCGGCGCAAGGCCGTCTATAACCGCGCCGACCGCCGGGCCGTGGCTCTCTCCGAAAAGGGTTACGGCAACGCTTTGCCCGAATGTGTTTTTCATATCGCTGTCTCCTTCAGATAGTTGTCAAGGCGGTCGAAGAGGCCGCCGAAGTCGGTTTTTTCGATTTTAAAGCTTCCGATCTCTTCGACGGTGACTATGCTTACGCCGCTTTTTTCGGATTTTTTGTCATGAAGAGCCGCAGACTTGACCGCCGCGATATCCGCCTCGATCACTGTCGGAAGGCCGAGCTTTTTAAGAACCCTCAAAAGCCTCGGTCTTATCTCTTTCGAGCACATCGGCAACATTCCGAGGGCGACGCATTCGCCGTGGCAAAGCCTTCCGTTCTCGGCGGTCTCGATCCCATGGCCTATCGTGTGACCGAAATTCAGGACCTTTCTAAGGCCGGATTCCTTTTCGTCACGCTCGACGACGGATTTTTTTATCATCAGCGAGCGGCGGATTATCTCTTCTAAATTTTCGTCTATATCGCAGTTTTCAAAGAGCTCGAACAAATCTTTGTCGAAGCAGGCGGACATCTTTACCGCCTCGGCGAGCCCGGCCGAGACCTGCCTTTTGTCGAGGGTTTTAAGAACGTCCGGGTCGACGAGGACGAACCGCGGCTGCCAAAAGGCGCCGACTGTGTTTTTATAGCCGTCCAGGTCGACGGCGACCTTCCCCCCGATGGAGGAATCTATCTGCGAAAGGGTGGTGGTCGGGATATTGTAGAAATCTATCCCTCTCATATAGGCCGAGGCAGCAAACCCGGCCAAATCGCCGATCACCCCGCCGCCCACGGCGACGACGCAATCGCCCCTCGTGAAGCGCTTTTCGAGCATAAGCTTTAAAAGCTCTTCAAAGCTTTTAAGGCACTTCGTCTTCTCCCCCTGCGGGAGGGTTATAATATAAGGCTCGGCGCATTGAGTCGCTACCGTTTCGGCGTATTGCTTCGGAACGCCGTCGTCGGTAACGATCAAGACCTTTCTTGAAAGGTTCATCATGTCTTTTGCATAAGAAAGCCCGCCGCGCCTAACCGCGATGTCGTAGCTGCGGTCGCCGAGCTCGAGGCGGATATACCCCTTTTCGGCGGAGCTTCTGTCCCGCTGATAGCTTTTCGATACGCCGATGACCGCCTTTAAAAATTCGGCGTAATAGGGCTTAAGCTCGTCGGGTATGGCTTTAAGGTTATTCTCCAAAAGCTCGGCCTCGCGGTTTGAATCCAAAACCGGCGCGCCGTGCTCTTTTTTATAGTCCGAGACTTCTTTTACCGCCGCCATTCTTTCGACCCAAAGGGCCGCCATTTCAAGATCGGTCTTGTTGATTTTCTCTCTCGCCTGCTCAAGTTTGTTCATATACTACCGCCCTTTTTACTCTAAAAAAACACTCCACGTTTTTATTCATCACGAATAAGCAGTGGAGCCGAAATTAAATTTGCTCTGCCGCTTTTATAGACTATAATAAAAATAATAGACGTAGGAATTTTTCATAATATTAAGACCCCAGAATAAGTATAGAATCATTTTACGCCGATTGCCCGCCAAAGTCAAGGGTTTTTTATCCTGTTCGCCCGACTTTGGAGATATAACGGATTTTTGCGGTTTTATGCGGAAAAGTGTTGTAGAGAATGACCGATTATCCCGCGGACTAAACCGACGTTTGAAAATTTCAATCGGATTTCGCCGAAGCGGTTATTGCCCAAAAGAGCGATTCGGGGTATAATCAAAGCGAAGAAAGCGCTTTTTTCAAATATTTTTAAGGAGAAATTTTATGGATATTATTATCGACAAGCGCCTTCGCGAGCTTAGGGCGCAAAGAAAAAACACGCAGGAGGACCTTGCGGATTATCTTAACATAAGCTTTCAGGCGGTCTCGAAGTGGGAGAGGGGCGAATCGCTGCCCGATATCTCGCTCTTGCCGAAAATCTCGGCGTTCTACGGCGTTTCGGTTGATGACCTTTTGGGAGTCGGCGAAATAAGAAAGCGGGAGCGAATAGATCGGTACTTTGCCGAGAACCTTAAGCTTCAAAACGTCGGCAAAATGCCCGAGGCGGTCGCCCTCCTGCGTGGGGCGTTAAAAGAATTTCCGAACGAGCATGCCGTTATGTCGGAGCTCGCGCACGCAATATTCTATCAAAACATCAACGATACCGAGCGGTATAAAGAGGTCATCGAGCTTATGGAGCGCGTACTGCGCGAATCGACAAATCAAAGTCTTCGCGACAGAGCGGTTCAGCTTCTTTGCTACTCATATAACTATCTCGGCGACTATGAAAAGGCAAAGGAATATGCCGAGACGGCAAGCGGAATACAGTTTTCCAAAGAACTTATTTTGTCGAACATTTTAAAGGGCGACGACCGCGAGATATTCAGCAAAGAGCTTATAACCGTGCTGGCGGATTATATCGGTTTATGCACCTATAAGCTCGATTCGATCCCTTGGGAGAAGCGCCACGAATTTTATCTTAAAATTTTGGAAATGATATTCGACGACGGCTTCTACGGGTTCTATGCCACCTGCGCGGCCGAGCGCCACCATTTTTTCGCGAGAATTTACGCGGGTTGGGAAAATCGGGAGGAAAAGGTCAGATATCACCTTGAACAGCTCGTTCGTTTCGCGAAGCAGTATGACAGCCTTGACGGCGAATATACCTACACCTCGACGTTTATGAGGGGCGTGAAGGGCAACTCGAAGCAGACTACGAAGAATGTCGAGGGCACCGAGTGCGAACGGTATCTTGAAGCGCTCACGGGGGACGACAGCCGAATGTTCGACCGCTATCGCGATAAAGACTGGTTCAAGGCGGTGGTAAAATCGCTTGAATAGAAAAATGCCCGCCGATGGGCGGGCAGATGGGCCGTTATAAAGCGGCCCTTAATTTTTCCTATAAATCTTCACTATCGCTCTCGTGTCGCTCATATCCTGCGGCTTGACGGCGACGGTGCGGCTTTGGCCGTCGTCGAAATAAAGGCATTTAAGGGTCTCGCCGTAGGCGGTCGCCTTGCGATAGGTGATCTCAAATTCGTCCGGCTCGCCCTCAAGATATGCCTCTTCCGGCAGGGTTCGCATCGCGAGGTCGAGATAAAAGACATTGTTCATATGCATATTCGGGTCAATGAGGTTGCGGTCGACGTAAAATTCGCGCTCGAGAGTATGCTCCGAAACGTCGTGAAGCTTGGATATCCAGGGGTCGTCGAAATTGTGCCGCTCCGGCTCGCTTTCATATCTCGCGAAGGCCTCCGGCTCCATTCTTTCGAGGCGGCCGGTTTTTATGTTCATTCTCGCCCAGTTTGAAAGCGCCGCGACGCACAGTCCGCCGTTTAAATCTCTTATCTCAAACTCTCTTGAAGCCGCAACGCCTTTCATTTCGCGGCTCCAAGTTCCGACGACTATGCGGTCGTTATATTTCGGCCTTTTAAAGACTTTTACGCGGTAGGCGGTCAAAAACCATCTTCCGTCGCTGTCGAAAAGGCCGTCGCCGACCGCCTCGCCCTGCATGCAGCAGACGTCTTCAAACGCCCTTAGCATCGCCGCGCCGGTCATTCCGAGGTCGCTTCCGACGTCGGAAAACCCGACGTAAAATTTATCGGTGTAAACCATCTTTCCTCCCCCTCGTTTTAAAGCAGGGGGATACCCGCGGCCCTGCAGGCGCTTACGGTGGCTTTATCCCAGACCGAGACCTGAACCTCGCCGATGTGGGCCTTGCCCAAAAGAAGCATACAAAGCCTCGACTGCCCGATGCCGCCGCCTATGGTCTGCGGAAGCTTGCCCTCGAGGAGCATTTTGTGAAATTCAAGGCCGGAGCGCCACTCGCACTCGGCTTTTTTAAGCTGCGCCCTAAGCGATTCGGCGTTGACTCTTATTCCCATCGAGCTGAGCTCGAACGCGCAGCCGAGGGTCTCGTTCCACATCAAAAGGTCGCCGTTAAGGGCCCAGTCGTCATAGTCGGGCGCGCGGCCGTCGTGTTTTTCGCCCGACCTCAAAAGATCGCCTATCCCGATTATAAAGGCGGTCTTATGATCTTTTAGATAGGCGTTCTCGCGCTCTTTCGGGGACTTATCGGGGTAGAGGTCTTCAAGCTCCTGCGCGGTTATAAAGCTTACCTCGCGGGTCAGATTGCAGACGACGTTGGGGTAGATCCTCGTAACTACGTCGGCGGTGTCGCACACCGCGGCGGCGATCTTAATTACGATATCCTTCAAAAAATCGAGGTTCCGCTCGTCTTCCGAGATTATCCTCTCCCAGTCCCACTGGTCGACGTATACCGAATGAAGATTGTCGAGCTCTTCGTCGCGGCGGATAGCGTTCATATCGGTATAAATCCCCTCGCCGCAATGGAAGCCGTATTCTTTCAGCGCCATTCTCTTCCATTTTGCGAGAGAATGGACGACTTCGGCCTTTTCGCCGGTCTCTTTAACGTCGAAGACGACCGGCCTTTCAACGCCGTTAAGGTCGTCGTTAAGGCCCCTGCCGCCGTCGACGAAAAGGGGCGCGGAGGCCCTTTTTAAATTAAGCGCGCGGCAGAGATTAAGCTCGAAGGTGTGTTTTATAAGGCCGATGGCCGTTTGGGTCTCATAAGGCCCGAGGCGCGGGGAATACCCCGCGGGGATTACAGTTTTGCTCATAACGTCACTCCGTAGATTTTTTGATTTAGTGTATTATATCACCGCCCCGCGCGGTTGTCAAGGAAGAGCGGAACAGAAGTCAGAGGGCAGAAGTCGGAAGTCAGAATTTTAAAGTTTTCGGTCAAGCCTAATTAAAAGTTTTCGATCCAACCTTTTTCAAAAGGTTGGCGGGGGTCGAGGGGGCGGAGCCCCTCGGCGCAGCCCGCAGGCTGCGAAATCTCTTGCGAAGCGAAACGCAGGACGGGGAGCGAAAACAATCCGGTGAATTGTTTTCGCGCGGGGAGACCCTCGTCGGGGGTCTCCCCGATTTTCGAGCGCAAGCGAGAAAATTTAAGGCTCGCAGCTCCTGCCGTAGCAGCGGATTAAAGAGTCGAAAGTCCGACGTTAAGGTGCGCGACTGCTGTCGCAGCCGCGAATTTAAAGGGGACGCTCTCTCTTTCAGAGCGTCCCCTCTTGAAAAAACACCCCGCCGGGGTGCTTTTTTCAATTCACCCCTTGCAGAGCGCCTTCGTTTAGGAAATTTCGCGCTCTGCGGAGTGCGACCAAAGGCTGCTCGCCTTTGGAATCTCGCAAGCCTTTTGAAAAAGGCTTGACCGAAAACTTTCGGTTTAACCGCCGGGGTTCCTTGCTCTTGCAATTTCGCGCGGAATGTGTTATAATTATTTTGTATTCGTATGCGCGTATGCAATATTTCGGCGCTTTTGCGCGTATTAACATATGGGAGATTCAAAATGATATATCTTGACAACGCCGCAACCACCAAAGTCTGCAAAGAGGCCGCCGAGGCCGCCCTTTTCGCGATGACCGAACGGTTCGGCAACCCCTCGAGCCTTCACCGCCTCGGGATCGACGCCGAAGAGCTCCTGAATTTTTCAAAACAGACCGTCGCCGCGGCGCTCGGCGGGGTTTCCTCGGAAATAATCTTCACCTCCGGCGCGACCGAATCTAACAACCTCGCCCTCTTCGGACTTTCGGAAACCTACGGTCGAAGAAAAAAGAGGATAGTCACCACCGCCATAGAACACCCCTCCGTCGCCGAGGCCGCGAAAAAGCTCTCTTCAAAGGGGTTCGAGGTCATATTCGTCAAGCCGGACGAAAACGGAGAGATCACCGAAGACGCGCTTATTTCGGCGGTCGACGAAAACACCTGCCTTATAAGCGCGATGCTCGTAAACAACGAGACCGGGTATATTCTTCCGATAGAAAGGGCTTTTTCGAGGATTAAAAAGCTCCACCCCGACTGCATGACCCACTGCGACTGCGTTCAGGGGTTTATGAAGCTTCCGATAAAGGCCAAAACCCTTTGCGCCGACGCGATTTCTTTGAGCGGGCATAAAATCCACGCGCCGAAAGGGGTCGGGGCGCTTTGGATAAAAAAGGGCGTAAGAATCGCGCCGACTGTTTTCGGCGGCGGCCAACAAAACGGCGTTCGCTCCGGGACGGAGGCGGTTCCGCTTATATACGCCTTTGCGAAAGCGGTAGAAGCGCAGTCGAAGAGCATTTATGAGCGGCTCGAATATATAAAAGGCTTGAAAACTCTCGCGGTCGAAAGGCTTTGCGAGGCCGGCGCGAAGATAAACTCGCCCGAAAGCGCCAGCCCCTATATTATAAGCGCTTCGGCGCTTGGGCTTAAAAGCGAAACGCTTCTGCATTTTCTTGAAAGCAAGGGCATATTCGTTTCGAGCGGCTCGGCATGTTCGAGGGGGAAAAAGAGCGCGGTATTGGAAGCTTTCGGCTATGGGCCGGAGGTTGCGGATGCGACGATAAGGATAAGCCTTTGCGCCGAAAACACAAAAGAAGACATTATTTCTCTCGCCGAGGCTTTGGCCGAAGCCGAGAAAAATCTTATTAAAACCGACAGAGGAAGACGCTGATGAAAGAGATCATACTTTGCAAATACGGCGAAATCGTTTTAAAGGGGCTGAACCGCGGAAGCTTTGAAAACGAGCTCATCAAAAACGTGAACAGAAGAATCAAGCCGCTCGGGAATTTTAAGCTGCGCTCCGGGCAGTCTACTTTATACGTCATTCCGCAGGACGACGAGGCGGATATGGACGAGGTATACGAGCGGGTAAAAAAAGTCTACGGAATAGCAAAAGTCTGCCGGGCAGTCAGAGCGGAGAAGAATATGGACAGCATATTCGAGGTAGCCTGCGAATGTTTCGGGGATATTCTTTTAGGCGCGAAGACCTTTAAGGTGGTCACTAAGCGCTCGGACAAGAGCTTCGGCATGACCTCGCCTGAGGTTTCGGCCGAGCTGGGCGGGCGGCTGCTGTCTAAATTCCACCGCCTTAAGGTCGACCTTTACGAGCCGGAGGTCACCGTAGTCTGCGAGATCCGCGACGAGGGCGCTTTCATCCACGGCGCGGCGGAAGAAGCCGCCGGCGGGATACCCGTCGGGACTTCCGGGCGGGCGCTGCTGCTGCTCTCGGGCGGGATAGACTCGCCGGTCGCGGGGTGTATGATGGCGAAGCGCGGGATAGAGCTTTCGGCAATCCACTTCGAGGCGCCGCCCTATACCTCGGAGCGGGCGCTTATGAAGGTCGAGCGGCTGGCTGAAAAGATGTCGGAATACTGCGGAAGGATAAGCTTTTACACCGTTCCGTTCACAAAAATACAGGAAGAGATTAAAAACAACTGCAAAGAGGAATATTTCACCCTTATTATGCGGCGGCTGATGATGGAGATAGCGCAGAGGATTGCCGAGAAAAACGGCCTTCAGGCGCTTATTACCGGCGAAAGCCTTGGGCAGGTGGCCTCGCAGACAACCGCGGCTATGGTCACCACCGACGCGGTTTGCAGGATCCCGGTATTTAGGCCATGCATAGGATTGGATAAAAAGGAAATAATCGACATGTCGTACCGTCTCGGGACCTTTGAGATCTCGATAGAGCCGTATGAAGACTGCTGCACAGTTTTTACGCCGAGGCACCCGAAGACGAGGCCGACTCTTGAAGAAGTCGAAAAGGCGCAGGCGGAATTCGACTTTGAGGCGCTTATCGAAGAAGCGGTCGAAAACACGAGAGTTAAAACGATTAAAACATACTGATCGGAGAGCGATTGGGTTGAATCCTTCAAAAGACGAAAAAATGCCGCTCGAGCCGCTTAAAATACGCGAATATATTGACAGAACGGCTCGAAATGTGGTAGAATATATGATTGGTGAGAATTTAATGCTCTCTGCGGCCGAAAGCTGCACCGGCGGGCTTATCTGCTCGGCGATAACCTCGGTCTCGGGGGCTTCAAAGGTCTTCGGATACGGCGCGGTCACCTATTCGGAAGAGGCCAAAAGCGCGATGATAGGCGTCAGCGAAGAGACGATAGCGCGCTGTGGGGTAGTCAGCCGAGAGACGGCTTTAGAGATGGCCGAGGGGGGTAAAAAAGCTCTCTAAAAGCGATCTGGCGATCGCGGTTACCGGCCTTGCCGGGCCGAAGAGCGAGGGCGATACCCTTCCGGTCGGGACGGTCTACCTCGCGGTTATATATAAAGATTTTCGTTATTGCGAAAACCTTAAGCTTTACGAATACGGGGAGTTAGACCGCCGAACCAACCGGCTTCTGACCGCCGCTTTGGCGCTTAAAGCGGCTTTTGAAGCGCTTACCGGCGCTTATCGAAAGGAAGATGAGTAATGTCGATGCTTAACGAAGCCCGGCGCGGCTCGCTTACGGACGACCGCGACCGCTCGCTTAAGGGCAGGATAAAAGACATTATTCCGTGGAAGGGCGACAGCCTTAAGGAAATCATAAGAAAAACCGTTTTCATCGCCGCGATATGCGTTCTCGCGTATTCGGCATACGACGCTTATATCTATAACTTCGGCTCTAAAACCATGATCAACGACCAAAAAGACCTCGTCGATATGTTCAACAACCCGCAGACTACCACCCCCGCGAACCCCGACTCCCCCGCCCCGCCGACCGGAAACGACGGCCAGAGCGGAGACAGCTCGGCGACAGAGCCGGTATCAAAATACCCGGCGGGGATGCTTTCAAACTTCGAGCCGCTTTACGACATCAACCCGGATATAGTCGGGTGGATCTCGATAGACGGAATTTATCTTGACGACACCGACGAGCTTGCCATCAACTACCCGATAGTTCAGACCGACGACAACGACTATTACCTTCACTACGACTTTTTCGGCACGGAACAGGATTACGGCGCGCTTTACGCGGATTACCGGGCGCAGGTCGGGGGCGAGAACCGCTCTTCAAACGTCACAATCTACGGCCACAATATGAAGACGGAATACTACTTCCACCACCTTAGAGACTATAACAGGATCAGCCCGACCTTTGTCTCGGAGCACAGAACGGTAGATTTCAGCACCCTTTACGAAAGGGAAAAATATATCATCTTCGCCTGCTTCCTCGTTTCGGTCCACGAAGAGGACGACAATCAGCCGATATTCAGATACCACAACGCGGTTGAGTTTAACGATATGTCTTCCTTCGACTATTGGTATAAAAACGTTATGTACCGCAACTACTATAAGACCGACATCGACTGCGACATCAACGACAAATACCTTACCCTTTCGACATGCTCATACGACATCACCGACGCGAGATTCGTAGTTGTCGCAAGAAAACTTAGGGAAGGCGAAGACCCGAACGATTTTACCTATAAATCAAACTCTAAACGGCATATGCCGGCAAAATGGTATCAAGCCTACGGCTACGACGTCCCCCACGACGACGGCCCGGACTATGAATATTATATCCCGGAATAAACTGCTTTGCGGAAAGGAAAGTATAAATGGAAACACTTCGGAATAGATTTTTAAAAAAGGCCGCGATAATCGCTTTGGCGGCGGTAACGGCGATATCGGCCGCGGGCTGCGGAAACAAGGTCGAGGAGGATCGCACGCAGACCACGCCGGAAAGCGAGCAGACGCAGCCGCCGATAACCCTTTCGCCCGAGACTACGACCGAATCGGCCACCGCCGAGACCCTTCCCCCGCCGCCGGTAGAGCCCGACCCTCTTGAAAAATACGCCGAATACTACGAAGAAAACAACGATTTCGTCGGGTGGATAAGAATAGACGGCATAACCCATTCAAACGGCGACCCTTGGATAGACTACCCGGTTGTTCAGACCACCGACAACGAATATTATCTCGACAAAAACTTCGACAAAGAGAAGTCGAAAAAAGGCACCATTTACGCCGACTATAAAATCCCGATAACCGGGCTTAATATGGCGGACAACGTAACCCTTTACGGCCACAGCAACAAAGACGGCTCGTTCTTCAGGCATCTTTTGGACTATCAGACGAGCGACACCTCTACGATAAACGACGCATACATAATCACCTTCGACACGAGGTGGGAAGAAGCGCAGTACGTCATAGTCTCTTGCTTCCTCGTCGGGATCTATGAAAAGCAGGACGACCTTCCGCTTTTTGAATACTTCAAATGCCGCAACTTCGAGACCGAAGACGACTACAACTATTTTATGAACAATATTCAGCTTAGAAACTACTACGTCTCCCCCGTCGAATGTGAATATGGCGACCGGTTCGTGACCCTTTCAACCTGCGCTTATACGTTCAGCGATTCGAGATTCGTGGTAGTCGCAAGAAAGCTTAGAGAGGGCGAAGACCCGAGCGTTTACGCCGGAAAATACGAAAGAAACCGCGAAAAACATATGCCCAAGGCGGCAAGATGATTAAAGGCGGAAATTTCTGCCAAAAATATGACGGAAAGGACGTGACTGTTTGAAGAAAATTATTAACACCAAGCGAATTATAATTTTAATGGCCCTGGTCTTGATTTATTCCTGCGCGTTTTTGTTCGTCAAGGTATACGCCGAAAAGTCGATACTTCAAAACGGCGAGCCCTCTTTAGAAGCGCTTTACGAAGACGAATCGGAGGGCGAAAGCGAAGCCGCAGCCGAAGATGATTCGGCGGACAAGGCCGAGACCGAGCCGGCGGAGACTCTTCTCGCAAGCGAAGAGAGCAGGCAGCCGGTGGAATATATCAACAAAAAGGCCGCAGTAGAGGGGTATAAGCTATTCAACGTTTCGGCGACTTCGGTTTCGGACGATTTTGAAAAGACCACCACAGCGGAACCGCCGGCCGTCACCACCGCGCCGACCACCGCCGAGGCCCCGACCACTACCTCTAAACAGACCGAAAAGACCGAGCCCCCCGCCACCGAGCCGCCGCAGAGCGCCTCGACCGAGCTTACCCCCGAAGAGGAGGAAGAGATCGCCGACGACGACGATGACCCGCAGGAGGCGGAAGAGCCGGAGGAAGCCGAGGACGACCTTCAGGCGGAAATTGTCGAAGAGCCGGAGGCGGCGGACGATTTTTACGAGCTTACCCCGGAAGAGCTTGAAGCGCTGCTTCAAAGCCTCGGGATCCAGAGCATAGGCGAAGCCGCGCCCGCGCCGGTAAACCCGTCCGACGTGTTGTATTCCGGCAAGAGCTATAAAAACGAGACCGTTACGATCTACGACACCGCAAACCATAAGATCAGAACCGAAAACGCCTTCGACCTCGTATGCGAAATCACCAACCGCGAAGTCGGGGATTCGATGGACCCGGAGGCCATCAAAGCGCAGGCGGTAGCGGTTTACACCTATATCAAATACTACGAGCAAAAGGGCGAATACGCCGAGATCGGAACAAAAGGCAACGTCCCCGAGCTTGTTAAAGATTGCGTCGAGGCGGTCGACGGCCTTGCGATGTATTACGACGGAAAATACATTATGTCGGCGTTTTCGGCCTCGACCGGCGGATTTACCGCCGCGAGCAAAAACGTATGGGGAGGAGACCTGCCCTATCTTCAATCTGTCGCGAACGACTTCGACTATCTCGACGAAAAGAATTACGGCAAGGTCACTACCTACACAGTCGACGAAATAAGAGAAAAAATCGAGTCGAAGACCGACATCAAGCTTTCTGACAATTATTCGGAGTGGATAAGAATCTTAAGCCACAACGACAATATCTACGTCGGGCAGCTTTCTATCGACGGCCACACGAGCGCTTATATCAACGGCCGCGAAAGAACCATCACCGGGCACATATTCAGAACCTACGTTTTAAGTATTCGCTCGACTGCGTTTACCGTCTCGTATTCCGACGGAGTGTTCACCTTTACCACCTACGGCTACGGCCATGGGGTCGGAATGTCGCAGATAGGCGCTAACCTTTACGCGAAATACGGCGGATATACATTCGACCAAATTCTTCACCACTACTACACGGGGATCACGATATCATGATTATTAAAAAACTGCTTTTGACTGTCATCGTTTCGGCGATGACATTAAGCTTTTCGGGGTGTTTGTCTGTATCGGTCGACAGAAAGGACGAGCAGACGAGCGCCGATTCGGCGGCGACTTTGCCGGAAATTCGGCCGGAGGATGAGTCGGAGGAGGAGCCGGAGGAGACCCTTACCCCGATTTACGACCTCTCCCCCATCGTTTCGGCCTATGAAAACGAAACCGAGGCGGACGAGCTTTCGGACAAGGACAGAGAGATTCTTGAGCGCGCGGAAAAAATCGTCGAAGAGGTAATATCCCCCGAGATGAGCGACGTTGAGAAGATAATCGCCCTTCACGACTACATAACCACCCACGCGACCTATGACAGCGGCATGCTTTTGCCGATACCGAAAAAGTCGCCGGACAGCGACAACCCCTACGGAATTTTGGTAAACGGACAAGGGGTTTGCATGGGCTACACCACCACTTTTAAGCTTTTGATGGATATGATCGGCGTCGAGTCGATCATAGTCAGAGGGCGGTCTTCGGACGAAGAACACGCCTGGAATATGGTCAAGATCGGGGAAAATTGGTATCATATCGACGTCACCTGGGACGATTTTACCCCGGACGAAGAGGGTCGGCCGCCCTTCCACCTCTATCTTTTGGTGCCGGATTCGGCGATGGCGGCGGAGCATATTTGGGACAGAGAGACCGCCCCGAAGGCCGAGGCCGACGATCTTATCTACTATAAGACCCATGGGCTTTATTCCGAATCGAAGGAACAGACCGCGCAGATCATCGAAGAACTTAAAAAGAACGGCGAGAGATACGCCGAAATTATGAGCGACAGCAACGGCGCACTGAACCGCGACCTAAGAAGCGTATACTCCTATTGGATCAGCGACCTGGGCGACTATGTCGTGATACTATACTGGCTCGTATAGAACGGAGGAAGCTATGAAGACCGCACTTATAACCGGCGCCTCTCGCGGGATAGGCGCGGCGACGGCAATCGAGCTCTCCTCTCTCGGGTACGCAGTCGCGATAAACTATCTGAGCCGAGAGGACAGGGCGAAAGAGGTCGCCGAAAACATTAACAAAAGCGGCGGCTGCGCGGGAATTTTCAAGGCTGACGTTTCAAAGCCGGGGGAAGTTTCGAGGCTGTTTGAAGAAGTCTGCGAAAGGCTTTCGCCGCCCGAAATTCTCGTCAACAACGCGGGAATAAGCTATATCGGACTTTTGCAGGATATGACCGACGAAGACATTTCGGCGCAGATGGGGGTTAATCTTGCCGCGGCGATATATTGCTCTCGCGAGGCGGCAAGGCTTATGATCCCGAAAAAAAGCGGGCTTATAGTGAACATCGCCTCGATGTGGGGCGAGGTCGGGGCCTCGTGCGAGGCGGTCTATTCCGCCTGCAAGGCCGGGGTTATAGGGCTTACAAAGGCCCTCGCGAAAGAGCTCGGCCCGAGCGGAATAAGGGTCAACTGCGTTTCGCCGGGGGTCATCAAAACCGATATGAACGGCGAGCTTAGCGCCGAAGCCCTTGAAGAATTGGCGGAAGAGACCCCGCTTTTAAGGCTCGGTAATGCTTCTGACGTCGCAAAGGCGGTCGCGTTTTTCGCGCGAGCGGATTCTTCGTTCATAACGGGACAGGTGTTGCCGGTAAACGGCGGAATTACAGTCTGAAAGGCGGTATTTAAATGGAAGGAATCAGAGAACAGCTTGTTGAAAGGCCGCGCACCGCGGCGGACGCGGTCAAGAAAATTATGATACTCGCGGCGGCGTTTTTGCTCGCGGTTTTGATAATCGCGCTGACGAGGGTCTTTCTCTCGACCCACTGGCTCGCGCTCGAACTTTCTATCCTCGCCTCGATCGGCGTTCTTTGGGGCGGGTGGACCCTTTCAAACCGCCTCAATATCGAGTATGAATACGCGATAGTCGGCGGCGAGCTTTCGATCGACAAGATTTTTAACAAACGCTCGCGCAAGCCGCTTTGCTCGATGACCTTAAGGAAAGCCGAGGGCTTTTATAAAGGCGAAAAGGCCGGCGACTGCACCGTCATCGACGCGGCGGGATTCGGCGAAAAATATACGATAGTTTACAGCGACCCGAACTTCGGCAAAACCGCACTGATAATAACCCCGGACGAGCGGACGCTTGAGGCGCTCGCCCCCTATCTTCCGAGGGTTCAGCAATGAAAATGAAGGTCGGGATTGATACAGTCGAGCTTGCGAGGATAGAAAAAAGCCTGCTGCTTGTGGGATTTAAAGAAAAGGTTTATTCGCCGGAGGAGATCAAAATGCTCGGCGACGGAACCTCGGCGATAAAGTCATACGCCGCGAATTTTGCCGCGAAGGAGGCTTTTTCAAAGTCTTTGGGAACCGGAATACGCGGGTTTTCGCTCAACGAGATATCGGTTCTTAGGGACGAGCTCGGCGCGCCGTATTTAGAGCTTAGCGGCCGGGCAAAAGAGGCCGCAAAGGGATATGCCTTTACAGTCAGCCTTACTCACACGAGAAGAGAAGCCACGGCGGTGGTTATTGCTTATGAAGAATAAAATCGAAAAAATCAGCGCGGAAAACCTTATAAAAGCCGAAAATACGGCCGCAGAGCGGGATATTCACATCTCTAAGGCGATTCGGCCGTATCTTAAATTCGGCGGAGAGATCGAGGTTTTAGACGCGCGTAAAGTTATTAAGCTTGTCAAAAAGCGGCCGGAAAATTCACACAAGGGCAGCTTCGGCAAGCTTGTTTTGATAGCCGGATCTCAAAGATTTCCCGGCGCGGCGGAGATTTCGGCGCTTGCGGCGCTGCGCTCGGGCGCGGGGCTCGTTACGGTCATAACCACGGAGAGAGCCGCGAACGCTTTGGCAGTCAACGCAAAAGAGGCCACGCTTTTTGAAGCCTCTTATGACGAACGCGGGTTTATTTCGCCAACGCCGGAGGAGCGCGAGGAGATCGCGGAAATTATTTTAAGCGCGAGCGCGGTTTTGGTCGGCCCGGGGCTTGGGACCGGAAAGGGCTGCCTTGAGACGCTTAAGCTTGCGATAAAAACCGCGGAATGTCCGATAATATTGGACGCAGATGGTCTAAACCTTGTCTGCGGGCGCATAGAATTTCTCAGAAAAGCAAAGGCCGAGCCGATACTGACTCCCCACCCCGCCGAGCTTGCGAGACTTTGCGCCGCAGAAACCGACGAGGTTTTGAAAAACAGGCCGAAATTCGCCGCCGAGCTTTCAAAAGCCTCGGGCTGCACGGTCGTCGCCAAGTCTGCGGGAACGGTCATCGCCTCGGGCGGGAGGGAATATCTTTCGGTCAGAGGGAACTGCGGGCTTTCAAAGGGCGGAAGCGGAGACTTTCTTGCCGGGCTTATCGCCTCGTTTGCGGCGCAGGGATACTCCCCCGCCGACTGCGCGAAGCTCGGCGCGACGATTCAGGGGCTTTGCTGTGAAGGGGCGACAAAGCGCCTTTCACGCGGAGGGGTTCTTATAAGCGACATTATCGGCGAGCTGCCTATGCTTTTCAAGAAAATTGAAAGGCTGATATGATTGAAAAGGTTGACAGTTATTTTTCTCTGCGCGATGACGCTTTTGGTCGGGTGCTCTAAAGCGCCGACCGACGAGGTTACGCTTCCGCCTTGTTTTTCGACCGAGACCAAGATCACGGTTGAAGACACGGTTTACGGCGCTATCCTCTCGCGGTATGCCGACGGCTGTTGGAAGGTCGAGCTTACCGAGCCGGCGGCGGTCAAGGGGCTTATATTCAACATCAGCGGGGAGAACACCGAGGTCGCGTTCGACGGCCTTAGATTCACATTCGACACCTCGCGGTTCCCGGTAGGGTCGGTGGTGTCGGCGGCGGTGGGATATCTCGACCGCCTGGCGGCTTCGCCGTTTACGGTTATAAACGGCGAGGAGCAATGTCTCGCCTCGGGCGAGCTTGACGGAAAGAGCTATACGCTTACGATGAACAAGAACAAGATTCCGCTTAAGCTTGAGGTTGACGACGGCAAAATGACGATAGATTTTACGACATTTGACGTTGTGGAATTTATCGAGCAGCAAAGTTAAAAAAGCAACCGCCTCTTTTTCAAGGGGCGGCGATTTTTTGCAGTCCGCGCGCCAACTAAAAGTTTTCGATCCAACCTTTTTCAAAAGGTTGGCAGGTTTCCAAAGGGCGGCGCCCTTTGGTCGCAGCCCGCAGGTTGCGAAAACCCCTTACTAAAAACAGCGCAGGAAGGGGGAGCAAAAACAGTCCGGTGGACTGTTTTTGCGCGGGGAGACCCTCGCCGGGGGTCTCCCCGGAATTCGCAGCTCCGGCAGGAGCTGCGAACTTAAACATCGGTAATGTCAAGTATTTTTCGCAAATTCATATAGAATGAAGTAATATTTTTGGATTATCACCCTCGGCATGCCGAGG
>CANQUJ010000002.1 GCA_947627005.1 uncultured Clostridia bacterium | reverse complement strand
GACCTAAATCCAAGTGTGCTATGCAGATGCACTTAAAACTTTCTGCAAATCTTATTATACGAGGAGAATTATTATGGAGAGAACCGAAAGACCCGCTAAAAGGTCTCGTAAAAAGGTTTGCATGTTCTGCGTCGACAGAGCCGAAACCATCGACTATAAAGACACCGCAAAGCTTAGAAAGTGCATGACCGAGCGCGCGAAGATCCTTCCTCGCCGCGTTACCGGAACCTGCGCTTATCACCAGCGCGAGCTTACCAAGGCGATCAAAAGGGCACGCTATTGCGCGCTTCTCCCTTATTCCGCCGACTAAAGCGAATATTCAAAACCTTTGCCCCATCTTCCGATGGGGCTTTTTTATGTTTTGATGTCGATTATGCAGTTTTCGGGAAATTTCCCGCACGAAAGCTTCCCGAAGTTTTCAAAATTTTTCACACGCATTTAAACTGTTTTTAAAGCATAGGTTGTATCATAAGAGCGTAAACAAAAAGGGCGGCAAAAGCCGCAAAAGGAGTGCAAACTATGTACGAAAATTATGAAAATTATCAAAATCATCAAAACGATTCCGGCTTCGGCGAAGGCTATCGCCCCGCGATTATCGAAGAAAAGCCGAAAAAATCCGGCGCCGCAAAGATTATAGCCGTGGCGCTTTGCTGCTCGATTCTGGGCGGGGCTTTGGGCGCGGGCGGGGCCCTTGCGATATCGAAGTCGACCCAACAGACCCTCCCGACGGCCATATACGAGAGCGAAAGGCAGAACTCGCCGATAAACGTCGTCCATGTAAACAGTGATAAAGAGCTTACCGCGGCCGAAGTCTACGCCCAAAACGTCAATTCGACGGTCGGCATAACCACCTCTATCGACACCAACTTCTTCGGATACAGAACCACCGCCGCCGCCTCGGGCTCCGGCTTTATCCTCTCCGAAAACGGCTATATTCTGACCAACTACCACGTCGTCGAAGACGGCAGCTCGGTAACCGTTTCAACCTACGACGGAAAAAGCTACCCCGCCGAGGTCGTCGGCTACGACTCGGACAACGACGTCGCGGTACTTAAAATCGAAGCGAGCGGGCTTACCCCCGCTGTCCTCGGAAGCTCGGGCGAATCCCGGGTCGGCGACCAAGTCTGCGCGATAGGCAACCCCCTCGGCGAGCTCACGTTTTCTTTGACGAGCGGCGTTATCAGCGCCCTCGACCGCAGCATAACCATCGGCGGGAAAGAGATGAACCTTATCCAGACCGATTGCGCGATAAATTCCGGCAACTCGGGCGGCGCGCTCTTTAATATGTACGGCGAGGTCATCGGTATCACCAACGCCAAGCTTTCAAACAGCTCGATGGGCGAGGCCTCGATAGACAATATCGGCTTCGCGATACCGATAGACGACGTTAAGACGATTATTTCGAGCATAATCGCCGACGGAACGGTCGAAAAGCCCTATATCGGCATAGCGGTTTCTACCCTCGGCAGCGAATACCGTCGCTTCGGGCTTTCTGGCGTGGTGATTCAAAGCGTAGAGGAGGATTCCCCGGCGGAAAAGGCAGGGCTTAAGGCCGACGACGTCATCACCGCAGTCGACGGAAAAGAGATCTCGCAGAACAGCGACCTTACAGCCGCGATAGCCAAACTCTCGGAGGGCGACAAGATAAAGCTCTCGGTGACCCGACAGGGCGAAGAGCTTGAGATCGAGGTCACGGTTGGCCTGAAAAAGCAATCCGCGCTTGAAAAAGACGATTCCGAAGACGAGCAAACCGAAGACTACTTCAACGGCTACGGGCTGTTCCCGTGGTCGGGCTTCGGCGGCTCGCCGATGTAAAAGATTGCCGCCCCGGGGGCTAAGCTCTCGGGGCGGGTTTTTATTCACTTTTTCTTCCGTCGTAGATTATATTAAGGCAGACGAGCGATATGATCGAGGTCGCGACGGCGGAGATTCTTAAAATCCAAGTGATTTCGGCGAGCCTTTCGCCCATTGTAATGTCTGTTCTTCGGGAAGTCGTAAACAGCAGGGCGGAAAATCCCGCCGCGGCCGCTATCATCGCGAAAAGAGCGGGAATTAAAACCTGCGGGCTTCGCCGAAAGCCCTCGGCCCGGGCGAGAAGAAGATAGAAAACCAAATAAACCGCAACGCCGAGGAAGGGGCGCAAAGCGTAAGTCGCCGCGCCGGGGGAATCGACCAAAAGCGCGCTTAAAAGCGTGTTCGCCGAAGAAATCGCCCAAAGCGCGACCACCGGGGGAATTCGGCTTTTGCCGCTTTTTCCGCCGTTTATAAGGCAGGCGCCGTCGCGAAAAACTGCGGTCATAAAGTAGTAGAGCGGAAACGAGAAGGCAAAGTTCAGCGCGACGTCGATAAACGGCTGAAATTTAGTGTACGAAATAAGGCTTCCGAGCGAGAGATTGCCGAAAAGCATCGTAAGAAGATACTCGATCCCGTTCGCGATGAAATATGTGAAGAGATACGCCGCAACGAGCAGCGCCGAATTTATGACCGTTTTAAGCGGCGGAGGAGTCTCGGCCCTCGGCTTCGGCGCGGGTGAAAATTCAGTATGCAAGGGCGATATTTCCGCCGACTCAAAGCCGCGCATCTCCTCCGGCTTCGGGGCCTTCTCGGCGGGGGAGTCTTTAACGAGGCTGTCGAGGCTTACGCCGAAATATTCGCTTAGCGCGACCAAATTTTCAAGGGTCGGAACGCCGGTGCCCATCTCCCACTTCGAGACCGCCTGCCGCGAGACCCCGAGCGCCTCGGCGAGCTCGTCCTGCTTAAGGCCCCGGCCGGTTCTAAGCTCGTATATCCTTTGCGCGAGATTGCTCATATATCAACACTCCTTTTGCGCGATTATTATATCAAACCGCCGCAAAAATGTAAAGCGACGGCTGTTTACATTTCGCGCAACGCGCGGTTGCGCAATCAGAAAACAGAAATCGGATTATAAGAAAACAGAAATCAGACAGTCAGATATCAGACGCTTCTTTTCCGCACTTTTTGCATTATCCGCGCTTTCTATCCTTTTAACCTCCGACCTCTGACCTCTGTTTTCTGTCTTCTTGCCTTGACTTTCCCTCAAAAAATGCTAAAATATTTATATATTGCTATGGAGGGCGGATCTATGCACACATTTACTAAAGTTTTTCTTGCGGCGGTCGCCGTTATTCTGATTGTTTTCGGCGGGTGGTACGGCTATAACCGCTATCTTTTCAACCACCCGGATATCGAGATAACCTTCTATACCTCCGGCGAGGGGAGCGTCGACGTCTTCACTCTGCCGCAGCTAAGCTTCGAGCCGAGCACCAAAATGGGCGTTTCGGAGGAATGGGACAACCGCTACTTCGAGATCCAGGACGTTATCGGAGAGATGATCTCGGCCGCAAAGCGCGGCGAATCGGTTTCGCCCTATTTCTATGACAGCAGCGTAGAGATAACCCCCGACGGCAAAACCCTCTTCACCCTTATCGGGTACTACACCGAAAACGGCGTTAAGACCGACGTTTCGCAGTCTTGGTCTTTGGATTACGTCGTCACCGAAAAGATTATAAAGGGCGACAACGACTGACCGCCCAACGGCGAGAACCGCGCTAAAAATCGCCGACTGCAAACAGTTCGGCGATTCGGGCGGTGAAAAATCTAAAAAAATAAAACCGCGGCGGGCTGTTGCCTACCGCGATTTTTGTTATTGGAGGTGCCGCCCGGATTTGAACCGGGGGTCAAGGAGTTGCAGTCCTACGCCTTACCACTTGGCTACGGCACCGTTATGGAGCGGATTACGAGGCTCGAACTCGCTACCTCCACCTTGGCAAGGTGGCGCTCTACCGGATGAGCTAAATCCGCAGATTGGCGACCCGGATCGGTCTCGAACCGACGACCTCCAGCGTGACAGGCTGGCGTTCTAACCAACTGAACTACCGGGCCGAATCGGCCTAACACCGACTTAATTATTATACAGAAGTCGCCGCCCGTTGTCAAGACTTATTTTTAAAAAATTTATCGCGCCTTCTTTTTGTTCCTAAGGGCGACTATTTCGTCGCGCGTAAAGGTATATACCTTGTCGCAAAAATTGCACTTTACCTCGGTAAGCTCGTCTTCGGCAAGGCTTTCGATGTCTTTTTCCGAAAGGCTGAAGATCATTTGCTCGGTTTTCTCGCGGCTGCAATTACATTTATATTCGACCGAAAAGTCGTCCAATACGTTCGGCTCAAGGCCGTTCAGCGCGCGCATGGCTATATCCTCTGCCGAAAGCCCAAGCTCCATCATCGAAGTGACGCTCGGCATCGTCGTGATATTTTTCTCGATTATGTCGATACATTCCTCCGGCGCGAAGGGGAGAAGCTGGATAATAAACCCGCCGGCGGATCTTACGCTTAGATCCGGGTTCACCAAAACCCCGAGGGCGCAGACTGTCGGGGTCTGTTCGCTGACCGCGAAGTAGTTGGTGATATCCTCGGCGATCTCGCCGCTTATAAGCTCGGTCTGCCCGACATAGGGCTCTTTAAGCCCTAAGTCTTTGACAACCGTTATGGTTCCGTTTCGGCCGACCGCCGCGCCTACGTCAAGCTTGCCGTTCGGCTTAAGCGGCAGCTCGACTATATTTTCCCCGCAGTATGCCTTGACGTTCCCCATACTGTCCGAAACCGCGGTCATTCCGCCTATCGGCCCGCCGCCGTTCACCTTTACGGTAACGCTGTCGTCTTTGTCTTTAAGCCCGAAGCCGATAAGAGAAGTCCCGAGAGCAAGCCGCCCGAGCGCCGCGGTAACAACCGCGCTCGTCTTGTGAATCCTCTCGATCTCGGAAACGATGTCTGTTCCGTCGATGGCCGAGCAAACTACCGAAGCGTCGGCGCTTATGGTTCTGACTATTCTTCCCACGGCTCATTTCCTCCTTGCGACGTAAAGTATGCGCTCCGTCCTCGGCCCCGGGGCGGCCGACTTAAGCTCGTCGTAAAGCCCCAAAACCTCGAATCCGCAGCGGTCGAGCAAAGCCGTAACTCGCTCTTTTTTATATGCTCTCTCGCTGAATTTTTCGGTGTATTTTTTATAGCTTCCGCCCTCGTTCACGAAAAAATCGAGGGTTATCGCGACAGTACAGCCGCTCTCAAAATATTCGTTCCGCCAGACTGTATATACCTCCGGCAGGTCGTATACGAAGGTGTTATACTCCAAAACGCTTTTGTGTTTATAGGGTGTGTTCATGTCGAAAATAAAGACCCCGCCGCGCTTGAGCGAGTTTTTTACAGACAAAAAAGCCCGCCCGACGTCCGAGATCCCGCCAAAGTGGTTTAGCGCGTCGAGTGAGCAGACTGCGGCTTCCGCCGGCGAAGAAAGAGAAAGCTCCCGAATGTCCGATACAGATAGACGGAAGCTTTTGTCTTCAATCCCGAGCAAGGCTCTTTTCTTCTCGGCTTCAAAAATCATGCTCTCGCTCGAGTCGACGCCGATGATTTTATAGCCGAGGTTATAAAGCTTCGCCCCAAGGCTCGCGGTCCCGCAGGCGGCGTCGATAATCGTTCCGCCCTTTTTGCCGAGGCATGACAAAATAAAGTCAACGCGTTCGGCGTACCCCGCATAGTTGACGTTTTTAGTGAGAAGGTCGTAGTATTTCGCAAAAACGCCGTAGCTCATTATTTGGATTTTTTGTTTTCGCCGAGCTTTTTAAGAACAAGGGCATACCCGCCCGCGCCGTAGTTTATAGAGCGGTTGACGCGGCTTATCGTTGCGGTAGAGGCGCCGGTTTCGGCGACTATATCGCTGTAAACATAGTGGTTTGAAAGCATTCTCGCGACTTCGTAGCGCTGTGAGATGCTCTTAAGCTCTAACACGGTGCAGAGGTCTTCAAAGAACGCGTAGCATTCTTCTTTGGTTTCAAGCGAAAGGATCGCCTCGAAGAGGTCGTCCAGTTGCTGATCTTTTAACGCAGCTTTCATGTAGTTCTCCTTTTAAAAACTCATAGGTTGATATATGAATGTAATTATATATTAACACATCGCGGGGAAAATGTAAAGGATTTTTTGAAAAATTTTCAAAATTTTTTAAAATTTTTCAAATTGTAACCTGCTAACATTCTTTCGCTATTTCTTCGACAATCTCTCTAAGCTTCCCGACTCCTTCGTCGGTGAGCGCCGAAAAGGGGACCACAGTAAGCTCGTCATAGTCCGAAAGCTCGGCTTTAAGGGCTTCAAGCCGATTTTCCCGCTCGGTTTTATTAAGCTTGTCCGCCTTAGTCAATACGACCACAAACGGCAGCTCGTTGTCGATAAGAAAATCTATCATCGAAAGATCGTCGGCCGTCGGCGGGTGGCGCATATCTATAAGCTGAAAGACCAGCCCTATATCCCTTCGCCCATCCGAAAGATATCCGCCGACAAGCGAGTTCCAGCGCTCTTTTTCGGATTTCGAGACCTTCGCGTAGCCGTAGCCCGGAAGGTCTGCGAATATGATGTTTTCGAGCGAATAGAAGTTTATCGTGGCGGTCTTTCCCGGACGAGAGCTTACCCTCGCGAGGCTTTTTCTTCCGAAAAGCCGGTTTATAAGAGAGGATTTCCCGACGTTCGACCTTCCCGAAAAGGCTATCTCGATTCCGCTCGAAGGCGGAAGTTGGCCGTAAGCGCCGTATGAGGCGACAAATTCCGCGTTTGAAAAGTTCATCAGCTTCTCGCCCCGACTCTGTCGGCGGTCTTTTTAAATTTGCTCGGCGGAATAACCTTGTTTTCCTCGCTCTTATCCGCAAGGGCGACCCGCAGAACGTCTTCGATAGTCTCTGCGAATACAAATTCCACCGAATCCTTGACCTTGTCGTCGACTTCTTCAAGGTCGGGCTTGTTGGCTTTCGGGATAATAACCGTCTTGATTCCGGCCTTATAAGCCGCCATAGTCTTTTCTCTGAGCCCGCCGATTGCAAGAACCTTTCCGCGAAGGGTTATCTCGCCGGTCATCGCGACGTCGGAGCGCACCGGTATCCCCGAAAGCTCGGAGATAATGGCCGTAGCAAGGGTGACCCCGGCGGAGGGGCCGTCTTTCGGTACCGCGCCCTCGGGAGCGTGGATATGTATGTCCTTTTTGGCGTAGAAGTCCTTCTCTATGCCGTATTTTTCGGCGACGCTTCTTGCATAGCTTACGGCTATCTTGGCACTTTCCTTCATAACGTCGCCCAACGAGCCGGTAAGCTCGACCGCGCCCTTGCCGTCGACCGACAAAACTTCAAGGGACATAAGCGTTCCGCCCACCGAAGTCCACGCAAGGCCGTTGACTTCGCCGACCTGCGGATTATCCGACTTCAAGTCGTCGGTGAACTTTCTTACGCCGAGGAATTTTTCGACTATCTCCGGGGTGACGGTTACCCGCAGCGCCTCTTTCGAGACTATCTCTTTTGCGGCCTTGCGGCAGATAGAGGCGATGCAGCGCTCAAGGTTTCTGACTCCAGCCTCGCGGGTGTAGTAGTCTATAAGCTCGTAAATCCCCGAATCCGGGAAGCGCAGCATATTTCCGTTAAGGCCGTTCGCCTTAAGCTGCTTCGGAACGAGGTGGCGCTTTGCAATCTCGAACTTTTCCTCTCTCGTATAGCTCGGAAGCTCGATGACGTCCATTCTGTCGAGCAGAGGGGGAGCGATGGTATCGAGGGTGTTCGCGGTGGTGATGAACAAAACGTCAGAAAGGTCGAAGGGGATCTCAAGGTAGTGGTCGCGGAACTCTTTGTTCTGCTCGCTGTCCAAAACCTCGAGCATCGCGCTCGAAGGGTCCCCCCTGAAGTCGTTCGACATCTTGTCGATCTCGTCCAAAAGCATGAGCGGGTTTGAGGTCCCGGCCTGTTTTATCGCGGCGATGATACGCCCGGGCATCGAGCCGATATAGGTCTTTCTGTGGCCTCTGATGTCCGATTCGTCCCTTATTCCGCCGAGCGAGACCCTCGTGTATTTTCTTCCGAGGGCCTTTGCGATAGACTTTCCTATCGAGGTCTTTCCGACGCCCGGAGGCCCTACAAGGCAGATTATCTGCCCTTTAACGTCGGGTATAAGGCTTCTTACGGCGATAAGCTCGAGTATGCGCTCTTTGACCTTTTTCATTCCGTAGTGGTCTTTGTCGAGCTGCGCTCTGACCTTTTCGAGGTCGGTCTTGTCGACCGTCTTGACGTTCCACGGAAGCTCAATTACGGTGTCGAGGTAGCTTCTTATAACCGCCGCCTCCTGCGAGCCGTAGGGCATCTTTTCAAGGCGCTTTGCCTCGCCGACGAGCTTTTCCACGCTCTCTTCCGGCAGATTGAGCTTCGCGATTTTTTCGAGATATTCATAGCTTTCGTCGGCGGGGTCGTCATCTTCGCCAAGCTCTTCGCGGATAATCCTCATCTCTTCGCGAAGGTAGTAATCCCGCTGGCTGCGGTCGATAGCTTCGCCTACCTTCATATGTATGTCCTTTTCAAGGGCGAGAATTTGGGTCTCTTTCGCGACCACCGCGAGCAAGACCGAAAGCTTGTCGCTTAAAGACGGCGCCTCTAATACCTGCTGCCGCCCCTCCGCGGGCATGCTGATGTTAAACGCGATGAGCTGATAAAGGTCTTCCGGCGTTTTCGCGCCCTCGACCGAATTTCTCAATTCGTCCGGCATTCTCGGAACTACCTGCGAATAGGCGATAAAGGCGTTTTTTAAAACTCTCATAAGCGCGAACATCTCGTCGTCGCTCGCCCTCTCGCGTGAAAATGTTCTTAAAGGGCGAACTATCGCCAAAATGCCCCTTTCGACCTTGTTGAATTCGACGAGCTTCGCCTTATAAAGCCCATCGACCCTTATTCTCGAAACTCCGTCCGCGCCTTTGACGACCTGCTTTATCTCGCATACGGTGCCTACGCGATAAACGTCGTCTATCTCCGGGTCGGCGACTGTCGGGTCGCGCTGGGCGGTCAAAAATACAAGCCGCTTGCCCTCGATCGCGGTCTGAACCGAATCGAGAGAGCGCTCGCGCGAGACGTCGAATCTTAAAGACATCTCGGGCAAAACCACAACGTCGCGGGTCGCTATGCAGGGCAGGGTTATAAATGTGAATTTTTCGGACATAATACCAATTACCTCTTTTATAAAAATCGGATTACCTGTTGTCTTTGATTTCGCACGTTTCTATTATAGCAGACCGCCGCACATTTTGCAATAGATAAAATAATGGATATATCTAAAGTCGCGGCGGGGGATATTAGCGTTTTGAAATAATTTAAAAATTTTCCGCCGAGCGCTTGACAAGTCGGAACTTTTGTGATAATATTTCATCTTGCGGATGCGCCCGTAGCTCAGTGGATAGAGTGCCCGGCTACGAACCGGTAGGTCGCGAGTTCGAATCTCTCCGGGCGCGCCAGCGGCGCTTTGCGCCGCTTTTTTTGTATATTTTCCTTTTAAGGTGATAAATATGAAAAACCCGTACCAAAAAACAGTCTACGCCTGCTATTTCTGCTACATAACCCAGGGGATAGTAAACAACCTCGCCCCGCTTTTGTTCATAACCTTTATCTCCTCGGGGTGGGCGACCCTTTCTTCGGTGACCCTTTTGACCACCGTAAACTTCGCCACCCAGCTTTTGACCGACCTTTTGTCCGCCGCGTTTGTTGACAAGATCGGATACAGAAAGTGCGTTATAGCGGCAAACGTCCTCTCCGCTGTCGGGCTCGCCTCTATGGCCATACTTCCGAGCGTTCTGCCGGTTCCGTTCGTCGGGCTGCTGATCTCCGCGATAATCTACGCTGTCGGCGGCGGACTTTTAGAGGTTTTGGTAAGCCCGATAGTCGAGGCCTGTCCGTCCGATAACAAAGCCAAGGCGATGAGCCTTCTTCACTCTTTCTATTGTTGGGGAGTGGTCGCGGTCGTCGCGCTTTCGACCCTTTTTCTCTTCGTCTTCGGAAGGGAAAATTGGCGAATCTTGTGCTTTATCTGGACTATCCTGCCGCTTATAAGCGCGGCAATGTTTACCTGCGTGCCGATAAACACTCTTACCGAAGAGGGCGAGGGAATGACCGTCCGAGAGCTGCTCGGCTCTAAGCTGTTTTTGGTCTGCGCGCTTATGATGTTCGCCGCCGGGGCTTCCGAGCTCGCTATGGCGCAGTGGGCCTCGGCCTTTGCCGAAAGCGCCCTTAAAGTTTCGAAAGCTGTCGGCGACCTCGCCGGGCCCTGCGCCTTCGCGGTCTTAATGGGCCTCGCAAGGGCGATCTACGGCAAATTCGGCGACAAAATGAAGATAGAAAAATGCATCTTTATCTGCGCGGCCGGCTGCGCGATAAGCTATCTTTTGGCGGCGCTGTCGCCCTCTCCGGCGGTATCGCTTCTGGGCTGCGCCCTTTGCGGCTTTTCGGTCGGAATAATGTGGCCGGGGGTCTTCAGCCTTTCTTCGGCGAATATGCCCCGGGGCGGGACTGCGCTTTTCGCGCTTTTGGCCCTTGCGGGCGATCTTGGCTGCACGAGCGGGCCGACTATCGTGGGCTTCGTCTCTTCCGCCGCCGGAGGAAGCCTTCGCGCCGGGTTTACCTTGGCGATAATCTTCCCGCTTGCGCTGATAGTCGGGGTCGCGGCGCTTAAAAAGCTCGTAAAGAAATAATCGTTACCGAATTTTAATAAAATTGTAACCGCTCCGCAATTGATTTTTGCGGGGCGGCGTTTTATAATATAACCGTCGACCGAAAACGACGAAAAGCCCGAATTTTTGAAAATTTTCGCGAAATTATTTGAAGCCGTTATTTTCCGCAGATTTTCGGCCGAATTTCGCGCATATTAACCTTGCGGGATCACCCGCGAAAAACTCAAGAGAATCAGCGGCGAAGCTTAAAACGCCCGCCGCCCGAACCATAACGGCGAAGCGCCGCCCCGTATAGTCTGCGGCGCTTTGGCAAGAAACGGAGATATCAATGCTTAAGTATCACAAAACGCTTTCGATTCTGTCGGCCGCTGCGGTAGCTTTGTCGTTGTGCGGCTGCGGCTCGCTCGAAGACGGCCGCTACGGCGCCGGCGAAAACGGCGCTTCCGGGGCGACTTCTCAAAGCTCGGCTTATAACGACATAACCCTTCCGCCCATGACCGAACCCCCCGAAGAAACAACGACCGAGCCCACCGAAATAACCGCCGAATCCTCTCTGCCCGAAAGCGAAGAACTTCCTAAAGAGTCGGTAAGCGATATAAGCGACGTTATAGAGCCGCTTACAACCGTCGCCCCGCGCGACTATTCGGCTCTTGACACCGAATCCCACGGCTACGGCCAGGGCGTAAGATTCGACAACCTTAACCGCCCGAAGGGAGCGGTTGAATTTAACAACGGCTATTCAAAATACGGCGCCGAGGCGATAAGAGAGACCGAAGAAAAGGTGATAAACCTGACCTTCGACCAAGGCTACGAAAACGGCTTTACCTCTGTTATCCTCGACACTTTGAAAGAAAAGGGCATTAAGGCGACCTTTTTCGTAGTCGGCGACTATGCCGAGCGCCAGCCCGAGCTGGTTCAAAGAATGATCGACGAAGGGCACACCGTCGGCTCTCATTCGGTAAACCACTATTCGATGCCCGAGCTTTCGATCGAAGAGATGACCGACGAAATTATGGGCCTTCACAAATATATGATCGAAAACTTCGGAATCCAGATGACCTTATTCCGCCCGCCTAAGGGCGAATATTCAGAGCAGAGCCTCGCCCTTACCGGCGATCTGGGATATAAAACCGTTCTTTGGAGCTTTGCCTACGCCGACTGGGACACCGACAATCAGCCCGACTCGGAGGCCGCGCTTTCAAAGCTTATCGAAAGGGCCCACCCCGGTGCGATTTATCTTCTTCACTCTGTTTCCGAGACTAACGCTTCCATCCTCGGCGATTTTATCGACGCTATGCTCGAACAGGGCTATACCTTTGGCTGCGAATTTTGAAAGCCTTGATATATAAAAAAACCGACCGCTAAAAGCCCCTCTTCCACAAGAAAACAAACCCGCATAATCTAACTCAAAGCCGCCAACTTCTGTGTTGGCGGCTCTTGCATTACATACAGTAGTGCGTGCGAGCCGCCGCCTTGAATTTGGCGGCTCTGCGCGATTATGCGGCGCTTCGCGGTGCCCGCAGGGCACTTTTGTTTTCTTATGTCATAGGGGCTAACCGAGCGGCCGATTTTGTTTTTAGGGTATGATCTCGTAAAGCTCCGCGGCGGAGTCTTTTTTAACGACCTCCGAGACCGAGGTGACCCTTGCGCGCAGGGGAGTCTGCCCGAGGCGAATCTCTATAACGTCGCCGACTTTGATTTCGTAAGAGGCTCGCGCCTGTTTGTCGTTGACGAAAATTCTGCCCGCGTCGCAGGCCTCGTTCGCTACCGTCCGCCGCTTGATAAGCCTCGATACCTTAAGGTATTTGTCAAGTCTCATATAAACTCCTTAAAAAATAAACCGACCGGCTTCGGCGCCGATCGGTCGTTTTGTTTGATTACTTGGCGACGGCGTCTTTAAGAGCCTTGCCTGCTTTAAAGGTGGGAACCTTTCTTGCGGGAATGACGATCTTAGCCTTGGTTCTGGGGTTGATGCCTTCCTTGGCGTCGCGGCATTTAACCTCGAAGGTACCGAATCCGACGAGAGTGATTTTTTCACCGGCGGTAAGAGCCTCTTCGATGCTGTCGACTACAGCGTTGAGAGCCTTTTCTGCGTCCTTCTTGGAGCAATCAGCTTTCGCTGCGATTTTGTTTACGAGTTCGACCTTAGTCATGTTTTTTTCCTCCTATATTTGCTGAATCATATTTTCGTCTCGCGGACCCCGCGGACTCAACACGCTAATCATTTTATACCGATTTAACGCAAAAATCAAGACTATTTTCCCAAGATTTCTTTTCTAAAACGATTTTTAGTAGAAATGTCCAACAAAAGAGCGAAAATTATGTATGATATCACGGCAAAAATGACTGCAGCCACCACCGAACCCCCTTTAGGGGCATATATCTCCGCCGACCTTAAAGCCCGAACCGCCGCGAATGAGGATATAACCCCTCCGGCAAATGGCGCGATTACCGACATGGCCGGCCTCGGCTTTGTCTTCGTGATTTTGTAAAGCGCCGATACCGCCCACAAACACATCGCCCCGCCGCTTATAAGCGAGGCGAGCGCCGCGCCCGAAAGCCCGAGTCGGGGGACCGGCACCAAAAGAGTATTCAGCCCCAACTTTATAAACGCCCCGAAAAGGGTTATTTTTATCGGAAGATCCGCCCGGCCGACCGCCTGGAGCATCGCATAGGCCGCGCCCTCGACGGTCACAAAGGCCGTTCCGAGAGCAAGAACCGAAAGCGGCCCCGCGCAGACCGAGACCTCGACCGCCCTCGAAGCAAAAAGCAGCCCCAAAATATCTTTTGAAAGCGCCGAAAGCCCCAGCCCCGCGGGTATCGAGATAAAGAGAATGAGCGACATAACCCGCCGTATCTCTCTGCTCGCGCCGGAAAGGTCTTTTTTCGCCCAAGCCTCCGAAATCGCCGGCAGGGCGCTTTTTCCGAACACCGAGCATAGCGACGGCGCCAGCCCGAAAACCGTCCCCGCAAGGCCGGTGAACGAGCCGTAGAGGTAGTTCGGCAGCTCTTTTAAAGATACACCGCTCGCGATGACTGCGGCGTAGCGCTCGGAATAAAGGCCGGGGTTTGCGGCGAGGGAGGATTTTATGCAGAGAATTATGGTGTAAAGGTCTACGCTCCCCGCAAGGCTCGAGACTATCGCCGCGCCGGTTATCGGGACGATCAGCCTTAAAATCCTTCTCTTTTCCTCGGAAATTTCTTCCTCGGTCGGCCTGATCGCCCTGTCTATGCCGTCTCCGCCGAGGGCCCGCCGCAAAAGCATAAACAAAAAGCTCGAGACTTCGGATATGGTCACCCCCAAAACAGCCGCCGCCGCGACGTAGGGAAGAGAGACGTCCTCTAAGGCATCGAGAGATGGGCAATGAACCCCGAAGACCTCGCGGCCGTTTATGAACGCCGAGCGGGAATATCGCAGAGCCGCGTATGCGAGCCCGGTCCCGGAGGCCACCCTTACCGCCGATTCGAGAATCTGCGAGAGCGCCGTCGGGGTCATATTTCTAAGCCCCTCGTAGTAGCCCCGATAAATCGCCGTGACCGTTCCGAGAAACACGCAGGGCAGAATCGCGATCACCGCAAATTTCGCGCCCTCGTTGCCGATAAACCGCCTTGTGATGAACCCCGCAAATGCCATCGGAAGTATCGAGCAGACCAAGCTCGGCAGGGTGAAAAGCCTGAGCGCGGCGGTCCTGACCCCTCTGACCCTTCCGAAACTGCCCTTTGCCTCTTCGCTTGAAACAAGCTGCGCCACGGCGGGCGTAAGGCTTGAGGCACAAAGGGCGTAGAGCGGCGTAAAAACGGCGTATGCGCTTGAAAAATAGCCCATTCCGGTTCCGCCGAGCATATTCGCCAAGAAAATTTTAAAGATAAGCCCCGCCGCCTTGCCGACTATCACCGAGGCCATCAGAATAAGCGAGCTTCGTATAAGTCCCTGCTTTTTCGTAAGCTTCAACCCCTTTTAAAAGTCTTGTAAAATTCTATTTCAAAAGGGGACAAAGTATGACAGGGGAGAGGAAGCGCGGCGATATATAATGTTTTCTTGATTGACAGAGTGAGAATTTTGTGGTAGAATTACTGCGATTACATTTTGATTCTTAGGAGGATTATTATGTCAGAAACAGAGAGAAAAAAAGTCATACTCAGCGGGATACAGCCGACGGGCGTATTCACCCTCGGCAACTTCATGGGCCCGATCCGCAATTGGGGGCCCTTGCAGGACGAGTTTGACTGCATATATTTCATCGCCGACCAGCACGCGATCACCGTCAGAAAAGAACCCGCGGCATTCCGCAAGCAGACGATTGAGAGCTATGCGCTGCTCCTCGCCTGCGGAATCGACCCGAAGCGCTCGATCGCGTTTATCCAGTCACACAACCCCAACCATGCGCAGTTAAGCTGGGTTTTGGGCTGCGTGACCCAGTTCGGCGAGCTTTCCCGCATGACCCAGTTTAAAGACAAGGCCGCGAAACACGCCGACGACATCAACGCCGGCCTCTTCACCTATCCGGTTCTGATGGCGGCGGATATTCTTACCTATAACGCCGACGTCGTTCCGATCGGCGACGACCAGCGCCAGCACTTAGAGCTTGCGCGCAATATCGCGGTGCGCTTCAATCAGCGCTACGGCGACACCTTTACCGTCCCCGAGGGGTATTTCCCTAAGGTCGGCGCGAGGATAAAGTCGCTGCAAGACCCGACCAAGAAGATGTCCAAATCCGACGACAACCCGAACGCCACGGTGTTCATCTTGGACGACAAGGACACGATCATGCGCAAATTCAAACGCGCCGTGACCGACAGCGATTCCGAGATCCGCTTCGCCGAGGGCAAAGACGGCATCAACAACCTTTTGACGATATATTCCTGCGCTACGGGCAAGACCATCGAGGAAGCCGAGAAGGAGTTCGCCGGCAAGGGCTACGGCGATTTCAAGCTCGCCGTCGGCGAGACTGTCGCCGACTATTTAGAGCCGGTAAGAACCGAGTTTGCTCGCCTTATGGAGGACAAGACCTACCTCAAAGAATGTTGGACCGACGGCGCACAGCGCGCGTTCAGACTCTCGAATAAGGTCCTCTCCAAGGCTTACAGAAAGATAGGCTTCGTCGATTACAGGTGATTTTATGAAGCTTCTGTTTTTGTTCGGCGACGCCGCCGTCGGCAAAATGACGGTCGGCCAAGAGCTTGCGAAAATAACCGATTTGAGGCTTTTTCACAACCACATGACGATCGAGCCCGTCATCGAGATTTTCGGCTATTTCAACCCCGAGGCGATAGAACGGCTTCGGCAGGTCATTTTCGAGGAGTTTGCCAAGACCGACAACTACGGCATGATTTTCACATTCATGTTTGCGTTTGACTTGCAATCCGAATGGGACAATTTAGAGCGCATCAAGGCCATTTTCAGGCCATACGGCGCCGAGTTTTACTATGTCGAGCTCGTCGCTCCCCAAAAAATCAGGCTTGAGCGAAACGCCACCGAAAACAGGCTCAAAAACAAGGCTTCAAAAAGAGACATTGAGATTTCTAATCAACGCCTTTTGAACGATGACATAAACCACCGCTTTGAAAGCCTTGACGGCGAGATACCGTTTGAAAACTACATCAAAATCGACAACTCCGACCTCCCGCCCGAAGCCGCCGCAAGAATAATCAAAGAGAGATTTGACCTGTAAAATTATGCAAAACGATCTGACCCGCATCTACTTTCCGATAACCGCCACGCCTAATGGGAATATCTTCCACTGCCGCCGGCGTTCATCGAGTTGAGAAAAAGCAGGTTCTACCGCGCCGATTTAGAGCAAGCCTGCCTTGCCGAGTGCGACTTCATAAAGTCCACGCAAAACCCCGACGGCTCGTTCTATGTCCCGTGGACTTGGGGCAACGATCACAAAGAGCGGTATGTCGCCGAGAATTGGGGCAAGGCGGCGGTCACGATAGATAACTTAAAATTTTTGCGGGAGTTTGCTCCCGAGTAAGGAGATAAAAAATGAAATTAGGTATGGTTGGGCTTCCAAACGTCGGAAAGAGCACGCTTTTCAACGCGCTGACAAACGCCGGGGCCGAGTCTGCGAACTATCCGTTCTGCACAATCGAGCCGAACGTCGGAATAGTTTCCGTCCCCGACGAGCGCCTCGACTGGCTCGCCGAGCTCTACGACACGCTGAGCTTCAAGCCCGCGACGCTTGAATTTGTCGACATCGCGGGGCTGGTCAAGGGCGCTTCTAAGGGCGAGGGCCTCGGCAACAAGTTTTTGGCGAATATCCGCGAGTGCGACGCGATAATCCACGTCGTGCGCTGCTTCGAGTCGGACGACATAATCCATGTCGAGGGCTCGGTCGACCCCAAGCGCGACATCGAGACGATTGATTTAGAGCTTATTTTCGCCGACTTAGAGGTCTTGGAGCGCCGCCTCGACCGCGCGAAAAAGGCCCTAAAGGGCGACAAGAAATACCAGGCCGATATCGACATGACCGAAGCGCTCATCGCCCACCTTACCGACGGCAAGCCCGCGCGCTCCTATCCGTTTACCGACGACGAGGCCGAGATGATAATGTCGACGCCGCTGCTCTCGCAAAAGCCCGTGATCTACGCCGCAAATGTCTCAGAGAGCGATTTTTCCGACATTGACGGCTGCAAGAACTATCAGACCGTTAAGGCGATAGCCGAGGGCGAGGGCTCGGTCGTTCTGCCGATCTGCGCGCAGATCGAGGCCGAGATAAGTGAGCTCGACGAGGCCGACAAGCAGATGTTTTTGGAAGAGATGGGCCTAAAGGTCTCGGGCCTCGGCCGCGTGATAAAAGAGGGCTATGCTCTGCTCGGGCTGATTTCTTTCCTGACGGCGGGCCATGACGAGTGCCGCGCATGGACCATCAAGCGCGGAACGAAAGCCCCGCAGGCCGCGGGAAAGATCCACACCGATTTTGAGCGCGGCTTTATCCGCGCCGAGGTCGTCGCGTTCGATGATTTAAAGTCATGCGGCTCGATGAACGCCGCCAAAGAAAAGGGCCTTGTCCGCTCCGAGGGAAAAGATTACGTTGTTGCCGACGGCGACGTTATACTGTTCAGGTTCAACGTGTGAGCAGAACGCCGTCAGTTACTTGTTAAAACTCCTGTTCTATGCACTAAACCACGGCTAAACTAACAGTCGGGCAAGCTAAACTGTCAGTCGGTTGAGTTTTAAGCGGAGGAAATGTTATAATGCAGTCATCAAATGAAAGGAGCAACACCGCAATGAAAAAACAATCTTTTGGAGCTATGATTGCAGCTATGCGTAAAGAACAGGGAATGACACAGCTTGAACTTGCAGAAAAAATGGGCGTTACAGATAAAGCGGTATCAAAATGGGAACGAGATTTATCCTTTCCCGATGTAAATTCGATTCCAAGGTTGGCGGAAATTTTTGATGTAACTGTTGATGAGATTATGCAGGTAAAATCAGATAGTAAGGAAAATGGGAAAGTAAACAGAATTTCTAAAATTGTCGATATCGTATTGAAATATATAGCTTTGGCAATGGGAATTGATGTCGTAATTCTATCGCTTATAGATACGATTGAAGCAAAGGATGCGGTCATTATGTTGGGAATCGGATTGGCTTGTATGGCGATTACACATTTTCCAAAAAAGGACTAAATTCCCGTTTATCATCATCTCCGTTTCCGACGGCGACGTGATACTGTTCAGGTTCAACGTGTGATGCAATGAGGGCAAAGCGTTATTTGAGGTGTAATAATGGCGTCGAGTAAAGAATATTTAGAATTTATTTTAGGGCAGTTATCCGAGTTGGAAGAAATTACATATCGTGCCATGATGGGCGAATATATCATCTATTACCGCGGCAAAATCGTCGGCGGCGTCTATGACGACAGGCTGCTTGTAAAACCGATAAAATCGGCGATCGACTATATGCCGACGGCGACCTATGAATTGCCCTATGACGGAGCGAAAGAGATGCTCTTGGTAGAAGAAGTCGACAGCAGAGAGTTTTTGACCGGCTTATTTAACGCTATGTATAAAGAACTTCCGGCACCAAGGCCGAAGAAGAAATAGGCGGATTTGTCGGAAACGACGTTTGGCACATTCCGAATAAAAAACAAAATTGAACTTTCCGCATACCCGGCATAAAAAAGACCTCCCTTATCGGGAGGCCTTTTCGGTTTTAGAAATCGGTCGAAATCAGTCGTTGAGGGACTTGTCGAGCTCGGCGAAGTACTTGATGGTCTTGACCATCTGGCTGGTATAGCTGTTCTCGTTGTCGTACCAAGAAACGACCTGAACCTCATAGAGGTCGTCGGCGATCTTCGCGACCATAGTCTGGGTGGCGTCGAAGAGGGAGCCGTATCTCATTCCGATAACGTCGGAGGAGACAATCGGGTCTTCGTTGTAGCCGTAGGAGTCGGAAGCGGCGGCCTTCATCGCGGCGTTGACGCCTTCTTTAGTAAGATCGGCCTTCTTTACGACGGCGGTGAGGATAGTGGTCGAGCCGGTGGGAACCGGAACTCTCTGCGCGGAGCCGATGAGCTTGCCGTTGAGTTCGGGGATAACGAGGCCGATAGCCTTGGCGGCGCCGGTAGAGTTGGGAACGATGTTGGCGGCGCCGGCGCGGGCTCTTCTAAGGTCGCCCTTGCGGTGCGGGCCGTCAAGAATCATCTGGTCGCCGGTATAGGCGTGAATGGTGCTCATAATGCCGCTCTGGATAGGAGCGTAATCATTGAGGGCCTTGGCCATCGGGGCGAGGCAGTTGGTGGTGCAAGAAGCGGCGGAGATGATGGTGTCGCCTTTGGTAAGGGTCTTCTCGTTGACGCCGAAGACGATGGTGGGAAGATCGTTGCCCGCGGGAGCGGAGATGACGACCTTCTTTGCGCCGGCGTCGATGTGAGCCTGGCTCTTGGCCTTAGAGGTGTAGAAGCCGGTGCACTCTAATACTACGTCGACTCCGAGTTCGCCCCAAGGGAGCTTTTCGGCCTTAGGCTCGGCGTAAATGGTGATCTCCTTGCCGTCGACTATAATAGCGCCGGGAACGGTGACGGTCTTGCCGTCTTCCGCGTATACGGCGGGCTTTACGTCTACGGTGTGAAGGTTCTCGCCGATTCTTCCGCAGTAGCCGCCCTGGGCGGTATCATACTTGAGAAGGTGAGCGAGCATCTCGGGCTTGGTGAGGTCGTTGATGGCTACGATCTCGTACCCGGGGGCGTTGAACATCTGCCTGAAGGCGAGACGTCCGATTCTGCCGAATCCGTTAATTGCAACTTTTACTGACATAACTTAAAAACCTCCTGTAAAGTTTTGCACTTTATTTGCAGATATATCTTACACCAAATCGCCGAGGTTTTCAAGCCCTTTGGCAAAAAAATCTCAATATTTTTGCTCCTTTCGCGAAATTTATGTATTTTTGGCGGTTTTTGGCAAAAAAATGCTTTACTATCCGACAAATCGGTGGTATAATACGCTTACGTCATTGCAAAATAATGCTTTGTTACGAATTTTCGATTCGAGGTTTTACCGCCATGAACAACTCCTCAAGATCGGGTATCAACCCCGAAAAGATAAGCGAATATATGAACCGCGCCCTTTCCATCGCGCAAGAGCTTAACTATCGGCTCGAGTGCGCGGATATGACCGAAGAGATATCTTTATTATACGAGCAGACCCGCTGCTGCCTTAAAACCCTCGCGCAGGTTCAGAACAGCCTCGAAATCGCCCAATACGACGGCGGAAGAGTCAGGCAGGTAAGGTTCAACCTCTCCGATTCGGTAGACGATATAGTCTCGCTCGTTCGCTCCAGAATGAGAAAAAGCCCCATAAAAATCGAAAGCGATACCGAAAAAAGCATAGACTGTATCGGCGACCCCGACCGTTTCGCCGCCTGCTTCGTAAACATTTTGGTAAACGCGCTCCAAAACGTCGACCGCGAAGAAGGGGAAGTCAAGGTGGTCGTTCGCAAAAGGTTCGACTGCGCGCTCGTTTCGGTCATCGACAACGGCTACGGCATGACCCAGTTCCAGCTTGAACAAAGCCTTAGAAGCGACGGCGGCAAAGGCTTCGACGTATTGAAGAGATTCTGCGGAAGCGTCGGGACTTCGCCGCTCTTTGAGACCACCGAAAACGGCGGCTTCAGCGTTACTCTTAAGGTTCCGCTCGCTCCGCCGCCCGAAAAGTTAGAGCTTCATTCCGACTATATTCCGCCCAAAATCGGCCCGACCGCGCCCTGCACCGCGCTTATCTACAAGTTAGACGAGGCGGCAATCGTGCTGTAATATCCTGTAAAAGCAAAAAGCGGGGATTTACCCCGCTTTTTTTATGCCCGAATTCAATCTTCGGCGAATTTTTTAAGATAGATTCTGTGCGCGATCATATAGCTTAAAACGCAGAGCAGAACCTGCGCCGCAATGCCGATAAGGGCGTAGATCTGCGGGTCTTCGTTTATCTTAGAGAACCAGAAACTTGTGAAATAGAGGCTTTCTATCGCTCCGACGACCTTTCGGTCTTCGGCGTAGTTAAGACAGAGCGCGGGGATGTAGTATAAAATCGCGGTTATGAGCATAGTGAGCTCGACTGTGACCGCGCTGTAAAGCCCGTAGGCGGTGTGGCGTTTAGAGTCGTCGACAAAAAGCCAAATAAGCAACCCCGCGGGAATGAGCCACGAGAAAAAGCTTAAAAGCTCGGGGTTGTCGTATAGCGCGATTCGCGGAACGAGGGTCCCGACTATCCCCAAAATCGCGGTCTTGCCGATTATCGTCGCGAATATGTTTATCAGCCAAAAAAGCCCGAGCCTTGCCAAGATATAAAGCAGGGTTCTTACGCTGTCGCGTTCTTCCATGGTAACATTCCTCCTTGAGGCTATTTTAGCACAAGGAAACGGGAACGTCAAGAGAGGGGGAGAGAGAATAGAAGCCGCTTTTTGCAGCAGGGCGCCGGCTGTCTTCGCCCACTACAAAAAAGCCCGGGGCTTTCGCCCCGGCCTTTTCTTTTCGCTTTCCGCGATCAGCACCCGCAGCCGCAGTCGTTGTTGTTTCCGCAGCCGCAGCCGTTGTTGCCGCAGCTGTTGCAGCCGCAGCCGTTTCCGTTGAAGCCGAAGAGGATGATCAGAATGAGAATGATAATCCACCAGTAGCCGTTTCCGAAGCAGTTCATAAATCTGTCTCCTTCATGTAAAGTTTTTTGAAGCACTTCAATACTTCATATTACAGTTTATGAAGCCCGCGAAAATGTGTTACTGCCTTTTCCGGCGTAAGCAAGCCGCGCCGCCGCATAGAATTATCAAGGAGTGATTATCCCGCGAAAATCTGCCGATAATTCATATCGGAAATCAACGGAAAGGAATGAAGAGAATGTTTGAGTTTAACGAGCTCTACGGCAGCGATAATTTCACCGAAAGCGCTCTGCGCGCCGTAAGCCACGGAATTCGCCGAGCCGGGCAGATGGGCCATACCTATGTGGGGACCGAACACCTGCTTCTCGGACTTTTAAGCGACAGCTCTTCCGCGGCGGCTTCGATCCTCTCGCGGTTTTCGGTGACCTACGGAGCGGTCGAAAAAAAGATAGCCGAGCTTATCGGAACCGGCGAGCCGACAGCCGTAAGCGGCTCGCAGCTTACCCCCGCCGCAAAGCGCTGCATAAGATTCGCAAAGCGAACCGCCTGCGACGTTTCGGACACCAAGGTCGGGACGGAGCACCTTTTGTGCGCGATATTAAACCAGCAAAATTCCACCGCCAGAAGCATACTCTACGACCTGAACTGCAACATTTCAAGGCTTTATACGAGCGCAGGCGAGGCGGTAGAAAAAAGCGCCGTCCTGGGGCAGGGGCACGAACAGCCCAAGCTCGCCCGGCTTGAAAAATACGGCTTCGATATGGTCGAGCGCGCGCGAAAACAGCCCTACGACCCCTGCGTCGAGCGGGACGGCGAGATCGAGAGGATTATAGAAATTCTTCTTCGGCGGAGCAAAAACAACCCCTGCCTCGTCGGAGAGGCCGGAGTCGGCAAGACCGCGATAGTCGAGGCGCTGGCGACGAAGATCGCCAACCGCGACGTTCCGCAGCCGCTCGTCGGAAAGAGAATATTCTCTTTAAGCCTGACCTCTCTGCTCGCCGGCGCGAAATATCGCGGAGACTTTGAAGAAAGGCTCGGCGCTTGCGTCGAAGACGCCGTCAAAAACAAAGACGTCATACTCTTCATCGACGAGCTTCACACCTTAGTCGGCGCGGGCGCGGCCGAGGGGGCTATCGACGCCGCGAATATTTTAAAGCCCTCTTTGGCGCGAGGCGAGCTTAGGCTTATCGGCGCGACGACCTACGACGAATACCGAAAAACGATAGAGGGCGACAAGGCCCTCGAGCGAAGATTCTGCCTTATAAAGGTAAACGAGCCGAGCCCGCAGGCGGCGGTAAAAATGCTCTGCCGCCTAAAATCAAAATATGAGCAGCACCACAAAGTCGTCATCGAAAACGACGCGATAGAGGCCGCGGTGAGCCTTTCTTCAAGGTATATAACCGACCGCTGCCTTCCCGACAAGGCGATAGACGTTATGGACGAGGCCTGCGCATATGTAAAGCTTAAGGCTTTTACAGACTCTTCTTCAAGCGGCGATCTTTCCGCCGCGTTCAACGACTATGTAAGCGGGAAAATCCCGAAGGAGCGCTACTTCGACGAGCTGTTCGGAAAGACCGGCGCCGCCGGCGAAGACCCGAAGGTTACGGCCGCCGATGTGGAAAGGATTATAACTTTACAGACCTCCGTCCCGCAGGATAGACTCTTCGCAGTGAAGTCCGAGCAGATTTATAAAGAATTGAGCGAAAAGATAGTCGGCCAGCCCGAGGCGATAGCCGCCCTCGTCGGCGCATTAAAGCGCGCCGGAACCGGGATCCACGCCCAAAGCGGCCCGATGGCGGCGCTTATGTTTTCCGGCCCGACCGGGGTCGGAAAAACCGAGCTTGCAAAAGCTCTCGCCCAAAGCCTTTTCGGAAAGGAAGACGCGCTGATAAGGTTCGACATGTCCGAGTTTTCCGAGCGATACAGCGTTTCGCGGCTTATAGGCTCGCCCCCGGGGTACGTCGGCTTCGACAGGGGCGGCGAGCTGACCGAAAAGGTCAGAAAGCGGCCGTCCTGCGTTCTTTTGTTCGACGAATTTGAAAAGGCCGACCGCGAGGTCGCGGCGCTTCTTTTGCAGCTTTTGGATACCGGCAGCCTTACCGACTCGAACGGCAGAAGGGTCTCGTTTAAAAGCTGCGTGGTGATTTTGACAACCAACGCAGTCGCGAAGGGCGCGGTCTCATGCGGCTTTGCGGCCGAAGAAAAGGGGACCGCCCGAAGCGGGCTTTCCAAGGTGTTTTCGTTTGAGCTTATGAACCGCCTCGACGCGGTGTGTTCTTTCAGAAAGCTCGAGAGGCCCGACTGCGAGGAGATAGTTTTAATGCGGCTCGGCGAGCTTTCGGCGCGGGCCGAAAAGAAGGGGATAGCCCTTGAATTTGACGACGGCCTTGCCGCGGCGGTGGTCGACTTCGCCGACTTCGGCAGATTCGGCGCGAGGGAGATAGCGCGGGTGATCGCAGAAAAAATCGAAAACCCGCTCGCCGATATGCTCCTTTCCGGCGCAAGCGGCAGAATCCGCGTCTTTGCCGACGGCGGAAAAATATCGCTCGCGGCGTCGGTCTTATCGGCGTAATATGCAGAAGCCCTCGGCTTTATCGCCGGGGGCGCAGTTTCTTTGGCAAAGGTATACCCGCGAACTCGCAGGTATGCTGTTTTGAATCGCCGCTTCTCCTGCCGTCGAAGCTTAAAAGGGCTATCCACCCGACCCAAACCGCAGGTGCCCTGATTAAAAGGTACTCGGCTGCGCCGAGCGCTATTTTTAGACGATCACCCCCTGCCCCTCCCGCGGGGAGGGGCAGGCCCACCGGGTTTATGTTCAAAAACGAGATATGCTCCCACCCGCAGCCTCCCGCTGTAAAAAGGAATTCGCTTCGCTCATACTATTTTCAGCCCCTCTCCCTCTCCTCCCTCCCCCGTTGGGGGAGGGCTCCTTCACTTTTCTGCTTGTGCAGAAAAGTGAAGCGAAAAGACACACCAAAGGGGGATTGCGGTTTCCCCATTTGGAAACCCCTTGAAACGCTGACGGCAGCCGCGCCTTCGTAGAAGGACTTTTGCTTCTAACCGAAACAGAGGGAAACGGCGCGGCCATGCGCCATTCGGCGCAAATACCAAGTCCGTCGCTGTGCTAAGGTTGCGCTTGCGCCTTGAGCACCCCACCCCTCTCGCTTCGCTCGCGCCCCCCGCCCCTCGAGGGGCGGGGGGCTTTGCTATTTTTTACTTTCGCGCAAAACTATGCGGGGGCGGGGTGGCTAAAGATAGTATGAGCGAAGCGAATTCCTTTTTACAGCATGCGGCTGTGGGGAAGCACATTTCGTTTTTGGGCATAAACCCGGTGGGCTGTTTCCCCCTCCCCTCGAGGGGAGGGGGCAGGGGGAGAGGTGACTTAAAATAGCATACCCCCGAACGAGCGGTTAGCGAGTTCGCGGGTATACCTTTTACGCGTGGGACGGCGGGTGGGTATTTTTTTATTTTCTCTGCTTGTTCTCCTTCCTTTCGGAATGGGTTTGGTGCTGGTTCCTGCGGTTGCTGAATCGCGAAAGCAAAAAATGCCGGGGCGAAAGCCTCGGTCTTTATTTTGCCCTCCCTTCCCTCACTCTCTTTAAACCCCGCGTAACCAAAATGTAAACCTTAATTTTGTAATAAAACCTTGCTTTATTTTTCAGACTGTGCTATACTATACTGTAATTATGGATAACTATGCGATAAAAGGAGTTTTTATATGCCGAGAAGCATGACAGGCTACGGCCGGGCGGTCAAAATTTTCGACAACAGAGAGATCACCGTCGAGCTTAAAGCCGTAAATCACCGATTCTTTGAATTTTCCGCGCGGGTGCCGAGGCAGTATTCTTTTTTGGAGGACCGCCTTAAAAAGCTCTTTTCTTCCGAAATCAACCGCGGCAAGGTCGAGGCGTTCGTAAGCATAGCCGCAGTCGGCGGACCGGAGGAGACCGTCGAGGCCAACGAAGATATAATAAAAAGCTACGTTTCCGCCCTCCGCGGACTTCAAAACAGCCTTGACGTTGAAGACGACCTCTCGCTTTCCTCTCTTTTAAGAATCCCCGACGCGTTTACCGTCAAAAAGCCGGAGGAAGACGAAGAGGAGATATGGTCGCAGACCGAGGCCGCCGCAAAAGAGGCCCTTTCGGCTTTCGTTTTGATGAGGCAGACCGAGGGCGAAAAGCTTAAAAGCGATATTTTAGAGAAATTGGGCGAGATCGAGGCCAACGTTTTAAAAATAGAAGAGCGCTCGCCCGAAGTCACCGCGCAGTATCGCGAGCGGCTATACGCCAAGCTCCGCGAGCTTATGGAGGACAAAGACATCGACGACTGCAGGATACTCACCGAAGCCGCCGTGTTCGCAGATAAAACCGCCGTCGACGAAGAGACCGTCCGACTTAAAAGCCATATCGCCCAGTGCGGGGATATCCTTTCAAAAAGCGGCCCGGTCGGCAAACAGCTCGACTTCTTGATCCAAGAATTCAACCGCGAAGTCAACACCATCGGCTCGAAGTGCAACGACCTCGCGATAACCAAGCTCGTTTTGGATATGAAAAACGCGGTAGAAAAGATTCGCGAGCAGATCCAAAACATCGAATAGCGGAGGAAATATGGACGTTATAAACATCGGCTATTCCTGCTATGTATTAAAAAACCGCATAATCGCGGTGGTAGAGCCTTCAAGCTCTCCGATAAAGCGCCTTATTCAGGACGCGAGAGACAAAGGAACCCTTATCGACGCGACCTACGGCAAGAAGACCAAATCTGTGATCGTCACCGACAGCGACCACGTTATTCTCTCGTCGAGAGCTCCGGAATTTATTCTTTCCGCGAAAGAAGAGGATAAAGATGAATAGAGGAACGCTATACATTATTTCCGCCCCATCGGGGACGGGCAAGGGGACGATAGTCTCGGAGATTCTTAAGGCCGACCCGAATATAAAATTCTCGGTATCGGCGACCACCCGCGCCCCCCGCGAGGGCGAGACCGACGGAGTCAACTACTACTTCATTTCCCGCGAACGCTTTAAAGACCTTATTTCGAGCGGCGGGATGCTCGAATACGCCGAATTTTGCGGAAACTTTTACGGGACCCCGAAGCAGGCGGTTTTCGACAGGCTTGACGCCGGCAACGACGTAATACTTGAAATAGAAACGGTCGGCGCTATGAAGGTTAAGGCCGCTTACCCCGAGTCCGTCTCGATATTCATTCTTCCGCCCTCCGTATCCGAGCTTCGGCGCAGACTTAAAAAGCGCGCGACCGACAGCGACGAGGTCATAGAAAACCGAGTGGCAGAGGCCGCGAGAGAGATCGAAAAATCCGCGGACTACGACTTTGTCGTTGTAAACGACGACCTCGACCGCGCGATTCAAGACGTCAAAACCGTTATGAAAGCGGCAAAAAATCTGACAAAACTAAACAAAGATACCATAGAAGGAGTGTTAAACAAATGTTAAGACCCTCGAGCACGCAAATTCTCAAGAACGGCGAAAGCATCTATTCGCTCGTCATCGCCGTTTCGCGCAGAGCGCGCGAAATAATCGACGAGGCCTTTGAAGAAAAGGTCATCATCGACGAAAAGCCGGTCAAAACCGCCGTCGAGCAGTTCGCGCGGGGCGAATATCGCCTTATCGAAGACCCGTCCATCAAAAAGAAATGATAACCGCGGCAAAGGTCGCTCTTTCCGGAACGGCCTACGGCTTCGACATCGAGTATACCTACCGCTGCCCCGAACTTTTGAAGCCGGTTCTTAGAGCCGGAATGAGAGTCCTCGTTCCGTTCGGAAGGGGAAACAAAAAGCGAGTCGGGCTTGTTATGCGGGTATACGAGCGTGAGGACGAAGAGGGCATAAAGCCCATTCTCTCGCTTATCGACCGCGAGCCGCTTATCGGCGACGAGCTTTTAGAGCTTGTAAGATGGCTTAAAGACCGCACATTCTGCACCTTTTTCGAGGCTTTCAGGACCGTTATCCCCTCGGGCTATTCGGTCTCGGTGCTCGATTCATACAGCCTTTCGGCTCAAAGGCCGACCGACGACGACCCGCTTACCCCGGCCGAAGACGAGCTCTATTCAGCCCTTTTAAAGGCCGAGGGCGGAAAGAAATTCGCCGCGGAGGTCTCTAAAGCCGAGCCCGCGATTCTCAAAAGCCTTGAAGAAAAGGGACTTTTAGAGCGCGAAGACGAATTCAAGCGCCGGGTAGGCGACGAAACCGTTTCGATGCTCCGCCTTTCGGACGACTATATCAACGGCGGGGTAGACCCTAAGTTGACCCCGAAGCAGCGCCTTGTCGCCGAATTTTTAGAAGAAAACCGCTCCGCTTCGGTCAAAGAGGTCTGCTATTTCGTCGGAGTCACGAGAACGATTATCTCCGCGATGATAAAAAACGGCATACTCTCGGAGTATAAATACGAAAGCTTCAGAACGCCGGAATTTTCCGAAAGAGATTTTCCCCGGGCAGAAGAGATAGTATTGTCCGAAGAGCAGAGCGCCGTATACGAGGGCGTTTTAAAGCTTATCGACGAAAACAAGCCGGCCGGCGCGCTTTTGCACGGCGTTACCGGCAGCGGAAAGACCGCAGTCTTTATAAAGCTTATACAGGCCGTCATCGAGCGCGGAAAATCCGCCCTTATGCTCGTACCCGAGATTTCGCTGACCCCGCAGCTCGTCGGAAAGTTCAAGTCCGCGTTCGGAGAGACGGTCGCGGTCATACATTCCGCACTTTCCCTCGGCCAGCGAATGGACGAATTTAAGCGCGCCAAAAACGGTTCGGCAAAAATCGTCATCGGAACGCGAAGCGCCGTCTTCGCCCCGCTTTCGGATATAGGAATAATCGTTATGGACGAAGAGGGCGAGGGGACGTATAAATCCGAATCTTCGCCGAGATATCATGCCAGAGACGTCGCAATTCACCGCTGCGGGACCCACAACTGCGTTCTTCTGATGGCGTCGGCGACCCCTTCGCTCGAATCCTACTACTACGCCAAATCCGGGCGGTTCAGCCTGTTCGAGCTCAACCGCCGATATAACGACGCCGCCCTGCCGCAGGTCGTGGTCGCGGATATGTCGACAGAGGCCGAGATGGGCAACAACACCCCTTTTTGCGAAGACCTTATTCGCGCGGTCAACGAAAACATCAAAAACGGCAGGCAGGCTATCCTTCTTTTAAACCGCAGGGGGTATAACACCTTCGCTTATTGCAACTCCTGCCGCGGGGCGATAAAATGCCCCAACTGCCTGATACCGCTGACCTACCACAAACAAAACGACCGCCTTATGTGCCACTACTGCGGGTATTCTGTCAAGTTTGAAAGCCGCTGCCCGGTCTGTAAAAGCGACAATGTAAGAACCTCCGGAGCGGGGACCCAGCTTATCGAAGAAGAGCTCGCCGAAATCTTCCCCGGCGCGAGGGTTTTAAGAATGGACGCCGACACCACTTCTTCGCGGATACAATACGAAGAAAAATTCCGCGACTTTGAAGACGGCAAATACGACATAATGATCGGCACCCAGATGATAGCCAAGGGGCTCGACTTCCCGAAGGTTACAATAGTCGGCGTGGTATCGCTTGACAGCTCGCTCTTCGCCGGAAGCTATAAAAGCTTTGAAAGAACCTTCTCGCTGCTTACGCAGGTAGTCGGCCGAGGGGGGAGGACCGGCGAAAAGTCGGTCGCATACATTCAGACATATATTCCCGACCACCACATCATCGAGCTCGCCTCGAAGCAGGATTACAAAGAATTTTTCGAGCAGGAAATTGCCCTTCGGCGCGAACTTATATATCCGCCCTTCTGCGATATCTGTGCGATAACCTTTTCCTCCCCCCTCGAATCGAGCGCGATTAAAGCCGCCGACCGCTTTACCGATATGATGCGAAGCAAGCTTTCGTCGATCGAAAAAAAGTTCCCGATAAGGGTTCTCGGGCCTGCAAAGGCGGGGCAGGGAAGGGCCAACCGCCGCTATCGCTACGCGCTCACCGTCAAATGCAAAAACAATTCCGTCTTCCGAAATTTCATCTCCGAGCTATTGATTGAGGCTTCTAAAGACAGAATCTTCGCCGACGTTCGGGTCGGAGCGGACTTTAACCCCGAAAATATTTGATTTCTGAAAGGATATGTAAATATATGGCACTTAGAAACATAGTCACCGACGGCGACCCGGTTCTTCTTAAAAAATGCAAGCCGGTCGATAAATTCGACTCTCGCCTTGCCGAGCTTTTAGACGATATGGCCGAAACGATGTATCGCGCCGACGGCCTCGGCCTTGCCGCGCCGCAGGTCGGAATTATCCGCAGGGTCGTTGTTATAGACGTCTCGGGGGACAGGTCCGGCCTTATCGAGCTTGTGAACCCCGAGATCATCGAAAAATCCGAAGAGACCCAATACGGAACCGAGGGCTGCCTCTCGTTCCCCGAGCTTTACGGATACGTCACCCGGCCGAAGACGGTTAAATTCCGCGCGCAGGACCGCAGCGGAAACTTCTACGAAAAAGAGGTCTCCGATCTCTTCGCCCGCGCGGTATGCCACGAGTTAGACCACCTCGACGGCAGGGTTTTGCCCCAGAATATCGAAGAACCCTACGACCCGAAAGAGGCCGATTGAGAATAATTTATAAGAAAGCCTGATATTATATGAATATAGTCTTTATGGGAACGCCAGACTTCGCCGCGCCCTCTTTAAAAGCTCTACTCGACTCGGGGCACTGCGTTTCGGCGGCGTTCACCCAAACGGACAAGCCGAGGGGCAGGGGAATGAAGCTTGTTCCCTCCCCGATAAAAGAGCTTGCGCTCGAGCGCGGAATCCCGGTATATCAGCCCGCGTCTTTAAAAAAAGAGGTCGAGACCGTCGCCCCGCTCATAAAAAGCCTTGAGCCCGACTGCATAGTGGTCGTCGCCTACGGCAAGATTCTGCCGCCCGAAATACTTTCTATCCCGAAATTCGGCTGCATAAACGTCCACGGCTCGCTTTTGCCGAAATATCGCGGCGCCGCGCCGATCCAGCGAACCGTTTTGAACGGCGAGGAATACGGCGGGGTCACGACTATGCTTATGGCCGAAGAGATGGACGCCGGGGATATCCTGCTTCAAGAGGCGGTAAAGGTCGGGAAAAACGAGACTTCCTCCGAGCTTTACGAAAGGCTTTCGCATATCGGGGCCGAGCTTTTGGTGAAAACTCTCGGCGGGATCGAGAGGGGAGAGATAACCCCGATCCCGCAGGATAATTCCGCCGCGACCTTCGCCCCGATGATAAACAAAGATATGTCCCCGACAGATTTTTCCCTCTCGGCGAAAGAAGTCCGCAACCACATAAACGGCCTTTCGGATCGCCCCTGCGCTACTGCGGTTTTAGAGGGCAAAAAGCTTAAGTTCTACCGCGCCGAGGTGGTTTCCGAAAAGTCGACCGGCCGGACTGCAGGAGAGATTATAGATCGAACCGATTTGACTGTCGCCTGCGGAAGCGGAGCGATCAGAATCACAGAGCTTCAGGCCGAGGGCTCGAAGAGAATGTCAACCGCCGATTTTCTTCGCGGCCGGCCTGTTAAAAACGGAGCGATTTTTCGCCCCGAATGATTGAAAGGAATGAAATATATGCCATTCGGTTATTATTTCGACTACACCTATATCGTCTTGATACCCGCGCTTATTTTCGCGCTGTACGCGCAGGCAAAGGTAAATTCGACCTTTAAAAAGTATTCAAAGTTTGAAAATTCAAGGGGCTTTACCGGCGCCGAGGTCGCAAGAAGAATACTCGACGCAAACGGCCTTTTCAACGTTCAGATCGTTCATATAAAGGGGAATCTCACCGACAACTACAACCCCTCAAACCAAACCCTCTCGCTTTCGGACAGCACCTTTAATTCAACCTCCGTCGCCGCGATTGGCGTCGCCGCCCACGAATGTGGCCACGCGGTTCAACATTCCGTCGGCTACGCCCCGCTAAGGCTTAGAATGGGCCTCGTCTCGATAACCCCCATCGGCTCCAAAGCCGGGTTTATTCTTCTTCTCGTCGGGCTGATCTTCTCGAATTCGACCCTTGCGCTCATCGGCCTCGCGCTCTATTCGCTTATCGCGCTGTTCCAGGCCGTTACCCTGCCGGTAGAGTTCGACGCCTCAAAGCGCGCACTCGAAACCTTAAGGGCGGATTGCCTTCTTGAAGACGACGAGCTGCCCTACGCCAAAAAGGTCCTCTCCGCCGCAGCGATGACCTACGTCGCCGCGCTCGTCTCCGCGATAGCCGAGATTTTCCGGCTTTTGCTTATAATCGGCAACAGCAGGAGAAGAAACTGATATGAAACAGCCGAGAGAGATCTGCCTTTCTCTTTTAGTATCGACCGAGCGCGGGGGCGAATATTCAAACATCGCGCTCGATTCGGCGCTTAAAAAATACCCCGAGCTTCGGGATATCGACCGCCGGTTCATCTCCGCACTATACTACGGAGTTTTAGAGCGCAGACTGACCCTTGAAGCAATAATTTCCGGCCTCTCCTCCCGCCCGAAGGACAGGCTTTCGCCGGAAGTCAAAAATATCCTCGAAATGGGCTTGTACCAGATTTTATATATGGATTCCGTCCCCGAAAGCGCCGCAGTAAACGAAAGCGCTGCCCTCGCAAAGGGGCTTAAAAACCCCGCCGCTGTCGGGTTCGTGAACGCTGTTTTAAGAAATTTCATTCGCGGAGGGAAAAAGCTCCCAAAAAGCGGCGTAAAGCTTAAAGACTTGTCAGTCGAATACTCCTGCCCCGAATGGATAGTCTCGTCTTTTATCGCCGACTACGGCGAAGAAGCGGCTCTGAATATCCTTAAAAGCTCGATCGGCCGCGCCCCGATAACCGCAAGGCTTAACACCTGCAAATTCAGGATTGAAGACATTCTGGAAGAGCTTTCAAAGGACGGCGTATCTGTAAAGCTTAGCAGCTTTACAAGCGGCTGCGCCGAGCTTTCGGGCTGCGGCTCTGTCGAGCAGCTCTCGGCCTATAAAAAAGGAATGTTCCACATACAGGACCTCTCCTGCCAGCTCTGTTGCAAAGAACTTGACCCCAAGCCTGGGAGCACCGTTTTAGACCTTTGTTCCGCTCCGGGCGGAAAGGCTTTCACCGCCGCCGAACTTATGGAAGATTCCGGCAGGGTGATGGCCTACGACCTTCACCCCAACCGCGTAAGGCTGATATCCTCCGGCGCGAAAAGGCTCGGCCTCGAATCAATTACCGCCGCCGTCAATAACGCCAAGGCGTTTAACCCGGATATCCCCCTCGCCGACCGCGTTTTGTGCGATGTTCCCTGTTCCGGCCTCGGGGTCATAAGGCGGAAGCCCGAGATTAAATACCGCCCCAAAGAAGAGATCAAAAGCATCCCTTCTATCCAGTACGAAATACTTAAAACCTCCGCAAAATACCTTCTTTCAGATGGAATATTGATATATTCGACCTGCACTCTGCGCAAGGCCGAGAACGACGGGATAGTCGAAAGATTTTTGAGTGAAAACCCCGAGTACGAGTCTGTAAAGCTAATCGGCTTTACAGATTGGAAGACCACCATCACCCCCGACATTTACGGAAGCGACGGCTTCTTTATCGCAAAAATAAGACGAAAGCGGTGACGCGTATTACCGACATTCTCTCCCTCTCGCTCGATGACCTTAAATCGGCGGTCTCCGCCCTCGGCGAAAAGCCCTTTCGGGCGGCACAGATATATTCATGGCTTCACCGCAAGCGGGTCTGCGGATTCGATGAGATGACCGACCTTCCCGCGGCCTTGCGCGAAAAGCTTTCAGAAGAGTTTTCTTTTGAAAGGCTCAAGCCCGCGCGGGTTTTAGAGTCTAAGACCGACGGCACCGTCAAGGTTTTATACGAGCTATGCGATGGCAACCACATCGAAACGGTTCTGATGTCGTACGAACACGGCGATTCGCTCTGCGTTTCGACTCAGGCGGGCTGCCGAATGGGCTGCCGCTTCTGCGCCTCTACGATCGCGGGATTTAAGCGAAATTTGACCCCGAACGAAATTCTCGGCCAGCTCTACGAAACCGAAAGGCTTACCGGAAGAAAGGTCTCGAGCATCGTTTTAATGGGCATCGGCGAACCGCTCGACAATTTCGACAACGTCGTAAAATTCCTCGGGATTCTCTCGAACCCCGAGGGGACGAATATGAGCCTTCGGCACGTTTCGCTCTCTACATGCGGGCTCGTCGACCGCATATACGACCTTGAAAAGCTCGATTTGGGGCTTACCCTTTCTATATCGCTCCACAGCCCCTATGACGAAAAGCGCAGCAAGCTTATGCCGATAAACCGCAGATATCATATACCCGAGCTTATGGCCGCCTGCCGCAGCTATTTTTCAAAGACCGGCAGAAGGATATCCTTTGAATACGCGCTTATCGAGGGCGAGAACGACTCGGAGGAGGACGCGAAGGCCCTTGCGGGGCTTGTCTCGGGGATGCCCTCGCATATAAACATTATCCCGGTAAACAAGATAAAAGAGCGCAGCTACCGCTCGGACCGCCGCTCGGCGCAGCGCTTTTGCAAAATTCTTTGCGGCCTCGGCGCCAACGCGACCGTAAGACGAACCCTCGGGGCGGATATAAACGCCGCATGCGGGCAGCTTCGCCGCGAATACGAAGAATAAATAATACACCACAGGAATCGGAGGACAGCAGCGAAAATGATTATCGTTGGAAAAACCGACATCGGAAAGCTCCGCACCGAAAATCAAGACCGCTTTCGCATCTGCGGCATAGACGACTCTACCGGAATAGCGGTCGTCTGCGACGGCATGGGCGGAACCAACGGCGGCGGGGTGGCGAGCGAGATCGCCTCTAACGCCGTATACGAGCGCCTTTGCATAAGCTATCGCGAAGGAATGGAGCCCCGCGCCGTAAAATCCATGCTTATTTCCGCGGTGACCGCCGCCAACACCCTTGTCTACGACCGGGGCAGCGAAGACGAATCCTGCCGCGGAATGGGAACAACCTGCGTCGCCGCGCTGGTTCACGAAAACAGCGTTTCGATCGCGAGCGTTGGCGACTCTCGGGCCTATATTCTTGATTCCGCCGGAATAAGGCAGATAACCAGCGACCACACCGTTGTTCAATACCTTAAAGAGCACGGAATGATCGACGAGGAAGAGGCCAAGCACAATTCGATGAAAAACGTTATAACCCGCGCGGTGGGGGTCGAGCCGGCTGTGGACGTCGACTATTTCGAGCTTTCGGCTGAAAAAGGATCGGTCATATTGATCTGCACCGACGGCCTTACCAACTACTGCGCCGACGATTTTCTCTATTCAAAGATATACAAGTCTCCGCCGGAAAAAACCGCTGCCGAGCTTATCGAATACGCAAATTCCTGCGGTGGAAAAGACAACATTACCGCTGTAATGATAGTTATTTAACAAGAAGGAGAGGTTTATATGGACAGTTTCATCGGCCTTAAGCTTGACGGAAGATACGAGATCACCGAACTTATAGGAGTCGGCGGAATGGCGAACGTTTATCGCGGGCGGGATATAATGGAAAACCGCGTGGTCGCCGTTAAGATTCTAAAAAGCGAATATTCCGAAAACGAAGAATTTGTTCGCCGCTTTCGCAACGAAAGCAAGGCGATAGCCGTTTTGTCTCACCCCAACATCGTAAAGATCTACGACGTCGGCTACGAGAACAATATGCAGTATATCGTCATGGAATATATCGACGGCATAACCCTTAAAGAATATATCGAGCGGCAGGGCAAGCTTAAGTGGCGGGATTGCGTTCACTTTACCATACAGATCCTCCGCGCGCTCCAGCTTGCGCATGACCGGGGGATAGTCCACCGCGACATTAAGCCCCAGAACGTGATGCTTTTGTCCGACGGCTCAATAAAGGTCATGGACTTCGGCATAGCCCGCTTCAGCCGCGAGGTTGAAAACAACGCCAACGAAAAGACTATGGGCTCGGTCCACTATGTTTCGCCGGAACAGGCCGGCGGGCAGCGAACCGACGAGCGGAGCGACATATACTCCGTCGGCGTTATGATGTATGAAATGCTCACCGGGACCAAGCCGTTTAACGGCGATACCCCTGTCGCGGTGGCGCTTAAGCATATGCACGACGCCCCCGTCCCGCCGACCGATATCGCCCCGGAAATCTATCCCGGGCTTGAAGAAATAATCCTCCACGCGATGGAAAAGGACCCGATGAAGCGCTACCAGTCGGCTTCGGGTATGATCCGCGACATCGAAGCTTTTAAAATCGACCAGAGCATAACCTTCGGCTACGCCGAAAAGCGCGCCGAGCGCCGAACCGACGGCAAGGCGGAAAATTCTTCGAGCGCGAAGGAAAAAATCGCCTCGGCGATATCCTCGCTGCCGATGATCAAAAAAGAAAAATCCCATAAAAAAGAGCGCCCGGCAAAATCGGTCGAGAGAGAAAAGCCCGCCGAGCCGGAATATTACGACGACGAAGACTATGACGACGACGAGATAGAGATTAGGCACAATTACGCCCTGCCGATTCTTGCGGCGGTAGCTTGCACCGTCATAATCGTGGCGACATTATTCGTCGCGAACGTCATTTTAAGCGCGTTTAAGACCACTTCCTCCTCGGTGAACGACTATGTTATGCCGAATCTTATCGGCCTAAACTTCTACGACGCCCGCGCCCAATATACCGACATTCAGCTTGTTGCGACCGAAGAATATAACAGCGAATACCCCGCGGGGCAGATAATCGAGCAGGAAAAGGCCGAGGGCAGAATCGTCAAGATCGGCGACGCGGTAAAGGTCACCGTCAGCAAGGGCACGAGAATGGTGACTATCCCCGACGTCAAAAACTACCATATGTCTTCGGCGACAAAAGCCCTTGAAGATATGGGCCTTTTCGTAAGCCAGGTGTTGACCGATAACGACGATATCGCCGCCGACTATGCGGTCAGAACCGACCCGATCGCCGGCAGCGAGGTCGAAGAGGGGACTACCGTAAGGCTTTATATAAGCCTCGGCCCGATGACCGAAGACACCATCGTCCCTTACGTCGTCGGAAAAGACGTAGTCACCGCGCAGTATGAAATAGAAGACGCCCACCTTAAGTATAAAGTTCAGTATACCGCAAGCTCGGAGGAGCGCGATCTCGTCATCTCTCAAAACATCGAGGGCGGCTCGAGCGTTCCGCGCGACACCGTTATAACCGTCTACGTCTCTGACGGCTCGGGCGAAGAGATCGAAAACGTCGACGACGAGCCGGACGCCGGATTCCCGGGCGAATACTATCCTTGGGGGCAGGACCCTTGGGCTTCGACCCCGAGCGACGAGCCGGGCGATATCGACGCGCCGACGGTTGAAAGAAACGTAATCGTTTATATCGACATTCCCTCCACCGCGAAGAATAAATACTACGTCTCGATGACCTATACCGGAACCCGCGATTCCTTCGGCGAGCAGCAAACCGTCGATTCCGCGCTTTGGGCGGGCGGAAGCTATCCCTTCACCTTAAGCGGCAGCGGGACCGTCACCCTTGACGCTTACGCCAGATACGGCGGGCTTCAGATCAGATTCGCGACCTATACCGTCGACTTTGACAACGGAACCTACACCGTCGACGACTATCAGGCCTCTACCTTCAGGACCATAGACAACTGGGCGATGTTCTGATGCGCGGTGTGATAATAAGCTCTTTCGGCGACTCTTTCAGACTTGTGAGCGAAGGCGAGGTATATATCTGCCGCGCTCGCGGCTCATTAAGAAATCGCGCTATAAGCCCGATTTGCGGCGACGTCGCCGAGTTCGAGCTTATAGACGGCGAACCTATCATAACCGGCCTTCTTCCGCGAAAGAACGAAATAATAAGGCCGCCGCTCGCCAATCTCGACCGCCTCGTGTTCGTTTGCTCGACCGTCGAGCCGCCGCCGAACCTTTTAAATCTCGACAAATTCACCGCCGTCGCCGTGTATAAAGACATTCTTCCGATAATCGTATTCACAAAATCCGATAAAGGCGACCCTTCGGAGTATATGTCGGTCTATCGCGGGGTCTTTCCGGTCTTTTCGATAGACAACCTTACCGGCGAGGGGGTAGAGCCCCTTAAAAAAGAGCTTTGCGGAAGATTTTCCGCCCTTGTCGGAAATTCCGGCGTGGGTAAGTCTTCGCTGATAAACAATCTCTGCCCCGATATCTTCGCCGAGACCGGCGAGATAAGCCGAAAGCTCGGCAGAGGGAAAAACACCACCCGCCGAACCGATATCTTCCCCCTTCCCGGCGGGGGATACATAGCCGACACTCCCGGGTTCGCCGCTTTTTCGACCGACAGATACGACATTATCTTCAAAGACCGCCTTTTCTTCTGTTTCCCGGAGTTTGAGAAATACGCCGGAAAGTGCCGCTATCAGGACTGCTCTCACACCAAAGAGCAGGGCTGCGCGATCCTCGAAGCGGTTGAAAAAGGGCAGATCGGCCGGACGAGGCACAAAAGCTACATAGAAATGTACTCCGAAGCCTCTAAGCTTAAGCCATGGGAGCATAAATAACAATTTTTCCCCCGATGAATATTATGTAAAGAGCGGCGGAACGCCGTTATCAGCTACATAATTGGAGGAAGGAATATGAAGGTAATCGTAAAAAAGCCCTGCAAGCTTATTTCGGGAATCCTGCGCCTTATATTCGGCGTATCCAAGGATTCTCCGTCCTGCTGATTTTCGGGTATGCGCCGCGCAGGCTTGCGGTTCGCCGCGGGCCTGCGCATATTTTTTCGCCGTCCGAATATTATAGCTTATGATTTCCTTTACGCTCAAAAATTTTCGGATAAGCCTTACTTTCGGCTTCTTTTTCGTCTTTGCGATAACGACTTTAAGCGAAGACCGCCTCGGCGCGCTTGCGCTTTTGTTCTGCTTGATCCACGAGCTCGGCCACCTTATCGCCATGAAGCTTTTCGGCGCAAGAGTCGAAGAAATAAAGCTCTACGGCGCCGGAATCTCGATAAAAAGCGGCGGGGTCTCGCTTTTAAGCCCGATAAAACAGGCCGCGATATATCTCGCAGGGCCGGCCGTAAACCTTTTTTCGGCGATGGTTTTAAAGGGCGCGCCCTCGGCGATAAACCTTTGCCTCGCGGGGTTCAACCTTCTTCCGATATCCTATTTCGACGGCGGAAGGCTTCTTTCGCTGATATTTTATAAAAACGATAGGGCGCTAAGGGCGGTCTCGGCTGCGTTTTCCGCAATCATAGCCGCGACGGCGATTTTCGGGGCGGCATATCTTAGCCGGATAGAGGGTCCATCGCGGCTGTTTTCGCTTGGATTTATCGCGCTATCCTATCTTTTGGACTGCTGATTGTCGCTTTTGACGAATTTCCCGCTTTATACCAAAGAAAATTTTGCATATTGCACTATTGATTACCCGCCGCCGCTGTGATATAATATTAAGGCATTTGATTCGGCCGAAAAGTCTTCTTTATTTTCGGCAGGGTTTAGTTGCGATACTAAAGCGGATAGTCCTCTGGCTCCGTTATAATGCGGCATATAAAGGCCGGCTGGGGCGTATGAACATCTGAAATCTTTTAAAGGAGGTCCATCAGAATATGGACGCATTGAAGCTCATTTCCGAATCGAGCCTTAAAGAAACCGTCCCCGAATTCGGAGTAGGCGACACCGTTCGCGTCTCCGTAAGGATTCAGGAAGGCGACAAATCGAGAATACAGGCGTTTGAAGGAACCGTCATCGCCCGCAAGCACGGCGGCGTAAGCGAAACCTTTACGGTTCGCAGGGTTGCCCACGGCTGCGGCTGCGAAAGGGTATTCCCGCTTCATTCTCCGGTAGTAGAGAAGGTCGAGGTCGTTCGCAAGGCCAAGGTTCGCCGCGCGAAGCTCTATTATCTCCGCGACCGCGTCGGCAAGGCCGCCAAGACCAAAGACGCCCTTCGCTGATAAGCACACAAAAAATGCAGGAGTCTTTCGGATTCCTGTATTTTTTTGCGCTATATCTCTTGCAATTCGGCGGGAAATTTGTTACAATAAATTCGTATGTAATTTTCCGAAGGTGAGTGAGCTATATGTCAGAAGATAAAACCCCTAAAAATAAAACGAAAGAAAAGCTCTCCCTCGTCGACGAGATACTCGATTGGCTCAAAACCATCTGCATAACCTTTATCTGGGTCATACTCGTGTTTACCTTCGTCGCGAGAACCGCAAGGGTAGAGGGCAGGTCGATGCAGCCGACTTTAGTCGAGAACGACTTCTTGATCCTTCGCTCCTTCGGCTATAAGCCCGCGCAGGGCGATATAGTCGCATGCAACTGCGAGGGGCTCGGAAAGGTCATCGTCAAAAGGGTCGTCGCCAAGGGCGGGCAGGAGGTCGATATAGACTTCGACGCCGGAAAGGTATACGTCGACGGCGAATTGTTTGAGATAGAGGGTATCCCGAACATCACCACCGACCGCGAATCCAACTACAACTACCCGATAAAAGTCCCCGAGGGGAAGTATTTCGTGATGGGGGACAACCGCCAGGAATCCACCGATTCGCGCAGCGCATACGTCGGATTTGTCGACAGGGAAGACATTTTGGGCAAGGCGGTATTGAGAATATTCCCGCTCGAAAAATTCGGCGGGCTGTATAAAACATCGGCAAAGGACTGATAAAAATAGCGGACCTCGAACTTAATATACAGTGGTTCCCGGGGCATATGGCCAAAACCCGCCGCCTTATCGCCGAAAACCTTAAGCTTGTAGACGCGGTCATAGAAGTCACCGACGCCAGAATCCCATATTCCTCCCGCAACCCCGAGATTGCAAAGCTTATCGGCCGAAAGCCGGAGATTTTGCTTTTAAACAAGGCCGACGCCGCCGACGAATCCGCGACCAAGCTTTGGCTCGAAAGATATAAGGCCCTCGGAATACCCGCCCTTGCGACCGACTGTAAGACCGGCAGGAACATAAACCGCGTTCTTCCGCTCGTAAGAAGCGTTTTAAAAGAGGATATCGCAAGGTGGGAATCCAAGGGAATGGTCGGCCGCCCGGTGAGAATCATGGCGGTAGGTATCCCGAACGTCGGGAAATCAGCGCTTATAAACAGGCTCGCGGGGTCTAAAAGGGCGAAGGTCGAAGACCGCCCCGGCGTCACCCGAGGAAAACAGTGGATAAAGCTCGAGGCCGGCTGCGAGCTGCTTGACACTCCGGGCGTTTTGGCCCCGAAGTTTGAAGACAAAAACGTCGGGCTTTCGCTCGCGTTTACCGGCGCGATTAAAGACGATATCCTCGACCAAGAGACTCTTGCGCTCGTGTTCGTCGAAAAGCTGCGAAGCTCTTCGCCCGGGGCGATAAAATCCCGCTACGGGATTGAAATTTCCGACGATATGACCGACCTCGAGGTTTTCGAGGCGATAGGCCGCAAAAGGGGATTTTTAGTCTCGGGAGGGGAGATAAACTACGAGCGCACCGCAGCGGTTCTGCTCGACGAATTTCGCTCTCAAAAGCTCGGAAGGATAACCCTCGAGCTTCCGGAGGGGCTTGAATTATGACCTTGTTTGAATTTGATTCTTCGCTAAGGGGCGAATTTCCGGTCATAGCCGGGGCGGACGAAGCGGGCAGAGGCCCCTTGGCTGGCGACGTTTACGCCGCCGCAGTGATACTTCCGCCCGACTGCGTTATCGACGGAGTGAACGACTCCAAAAAGCTCTCCGAAAAAAAGCGGGAAGAGCTTTACGACGTAATAATCGAAAAGGCCGAGGCCTACTGCGTTGCGACCGCCTCGATAGAAGAGATCGAGCGGCTGAATATTTTAAACGCCGCAATGCTCGCGATTAAGCGCGCGATAGAGGGGCTTAATAAAAGCTATGATATCGCCCTTATCGACGGCAACAAAACCCCGAACGTTTCGGGGAACGTCAGAGCGATAGTCAAGGGCGACGGAACCAGCCAGACGATAGCCGCCGCGTCGATCCTCGCAAAGGTATCGAGAGACAGATATATGGCGGAATTAGACAGGCAATACCCCGAATACCTTTTTTCAAAACACAAGGGCTACGGGACCAAGCTTCACTACGAAATGATAAAAAAATACGGACCGAGCCCGGTCCACAGAATGTCCTTTTTAAAGAAAATCCATTGAGAGGGTGAGCGAATGACCTCGCGCGAGATCGGAAACATCGGCGAAGACTATACCGCCGAATACCTCGCCTCAAAGGGCTGCGAGATCCTTTGCCGAAACTTCTGCATTAGAGGCGGAGAGCTCGACATAGTCGCAAAAAAGGGCGGGCTTATCCATATCGTAGAGGTCAAGACGAGAAAGCGCGGCGCTCTTTCGGGCGGGGACGAAGCGATCACCCCGCAGAAAATCGCCCGAATAATCAAGGCCGCGAACGCCTATCTTTTAAAAAACGAGGCCGAACAAAGCTGCGTTTTCGACGTCGCGGTGGTAGAGCTTTGCGGAAAAAGGGTAGTCGGATTCAAGTATATCCAGCGGGCATTTACCGCTTAAATAAAAGATTCAAGAGAGGTAAACGGTATGTTTTATCAAAGCACAAGAGACAGCAGCTTAAAAATCACTTCGGCCGAGGCTATCGTTTCGGGCATAAGCCGCGACGGCGGCCTTCATGTTCCCGAGTCTATCCCTTCTTTAAGCCTTGATGAGATTAAAGACCTCGGCGGCTTGGGATACCCCGAGAGAGCGCAGAGGGTGTTTTCAAAGTTTTTGACGGATTTTTCGGAAGACGAGATTAAAAACTGCGTAAACAGCGCATACTCAAGCGGCGGCTTCGATACCGAAAACGTTATGGAGCTTCGCGAGCTTAAAAAAGGCGAGAATATCCTCGAACTTTGGCATGGCCCGACCTGCGCGTTTAAAGATATGGCGCTGCAAATTCTTCCCCATCTTTTAACGACTTCGGTCAAAAAGGCGGGGGTGGATAAAAAGGTCTGCATTTTGGTCGCGACCTCGGGCGACACCGGCAAGGCCGCCCTTGAAGGATTTAAAGACGCCCCCGGGACGGAGATTCTCGTATTCTACCCCGAAAACGGCGTAAGCGCGATGCAAAAGCTTCAGATGACCACCCAAGAGGGGAACAACGTCGGGGTCTGCGCGATAAAGGGCAACTTCGACGACGCCCAGACCGGCGTTAAAAAGATTTTTACCGACCCGGAGGTCGCAAAGGTTCTTTCGGACAACGGCATTATGTTCTCGAGCGCCAACTCGATTAACTGGGGCCGCCTTGCGCCGCAGATTGTCTACTACGTCTCAAGCTACGCGCAGCTCGTTCACGACGGCAAGATCTCGCTCGGAGAGAAAATAAACGTCTGCGTTCCTACCGGCAACTTCGGCAACATTCTCGCCGCATACTACGCCAAAAAGATGGGCGTTCCGATCAAAAAGCTCATCTGCGCCTCCAACTCAAACAACGTTTTGACCGACTTTATCCGCACCGGCGTATACGACCGCAACAGAAGGTTCTATACAACGATCTCGCCTTCGATGGATATCTTGATTTCCTCCAACCTCGAGCGCCTTATCTATCACCTAAGCGGCGGCGACTCGGAATATGTAAAGTCTATTTATTCAGAGCTTTCGGCGACCGGCAGATTTGAAGTCAACGACGACATTAAGCGCTCTATAAAAGAGCTTTTCTATGCAGACTTCTGCACCGAAGACGAGACCAAGGCGACCATCGGAAAGATAAACGCCGAATACGGCTATACGATAGACACCCACACCGCCGTCGCGGTGGGAGTATACGACAAGTTCGTCAAAGATACCGGCGACTGCGACTGCGCGGTCATAGCCTCTACCGCGAGCCCTTATAAATTCCCCGCGGCGGTGCTTGAAGCCCTTGGCGCAAATGGGGAGTATCGCGACGAATTTGAGATGGCGGACAGATTAAACGAAATCAGCGGAATGGATATCCCGAAAGCGCTTTCTGAGCTTAAGACCAAAAAGCCCCGCTTTACCGGCTCGGTCGAAAAGACCGAGATGCTCGGCGCGGTCTATTCGCTTTTGAAGATAAAATAACCGCCCGCTTTTTGCGGCGGGCAGGTTGGGGTTTTAATGCTTGGGCTTAAAGGTCTTACATTCGGTCTGCGCCGAACATTCCGGGCTTTGGCAGCCGCAGCAGCAAACGTCTATCTTCCCCGCGACGCATTCGCGGTCGTCGCGGTTGTATTCGCAGCTTGACACGCCGCATTTTATTCCGTAGATCCGTTCTTTTTCCATGGTATCGATCTCCGTTCGGTTAAATTATACGCAATTTCTTGCACAACTATTATGCTTCGGCGGCGCCGCCGTATTCGGGAGGTGACCATTTGTCATTATTTGTCATTGCCGACCTTCATCTTTCGTTTTCTTCCGATAAACCGATGGATGTTTTTTTCGGCTGGAACGACCACGTTTTAAGGCTTGAAAAAAACTGGAACGAGCGGGTGTCGGCGGGCGATACGGTGGTTATCCCGGGCGATATTTCCTGGGCGATGAGCCTTTCGGGCGCTCTCGAAGACTTTAAATTTATCGACTCGCTGAACGGCAGAAAGATTATTTTAAAGGGCAATCACGACTATTGGTGGTCAACAAAAACCAAGGCCGAAAATTTCTTTAAAGAAAACGGCATAACTTCGCTTGAGATTTTGCACAACAGCTTTTGCGCCTATGAAAATATCGGGATATGCGGGACCCGCGGCTGGATCAACGACGGAACCGAGCCGCAGGACAAAAAGGTCATTTTAAGAGAAGCCCAACGGCTCGAGCGCTCGATTATCGGGGCGAAAGAAGCCGGCCTTGAACCGACGGTGTTTTTGCACTACCCGCCGGTCTACGGATTAGACCGCAACGACGAGATCATGGACGTTTTGCACAAATACGAAATAAAGCTCTGTTTTTACGGCCATTTACACGGCTACGCCCATAAAAACGCCATCATCGGCGAGCGCGAGGGGATAGAATTTCGCCTAATTTCCGGTGATTATTTACATTTTTGCCCCTACGATATAACAAATCTTGTCATTTCACACAAAAAATAGTTTTTTCGGAATTTCTGTGGAAATAATTTTCGCGTTATGTTATAATTATAAACTGCGCAATAATGTAAGTGAATAAAAGTCATAAATAACAGGAGGCAACTATATGCTGAAGTCAAAAAACCAAATCGAAACCAACAAGTACGAACTTGAGATAGAGGTCTCGCCGGAGGTCTTTGAAGACGCCTGCCAAAAGGCATATCTCAAGAACAAGTCTAAAATCAACGTTCCCGGCTTCCGCCCCGGAAAGGCGCCGAGAAAGATGATCGAAACTCAATACGGCGAAGCTGTCTTCTATGAGGAAGCCGTCAACTCAATCTACGGCGAAACCGTCGAAGAAGCCGTTCACGAGGCAGAGCTTATCCTCGTCTGCCCGCCGGAGGTCGAAGTCACCGAAGTCGGAAAGGACGTAGGCGTTAAATTCAAGGCTGTATGCACCGTCAAGCCCACCGTTAAAGTTGGCGACTGCAAGGGAATAAAGGTTACCAAAACCGTCAATGCTGTTACCGACGAGATGGTAGACCACGAGATCGGCCATATGCGCGAGCGCAACTCAAGAAGCATTAACGTCGACGACAGGCCCGCACAAGAGGGCGACGACGTAGTCATCGACTTTGAAGGATTCAAAGACGGCGTTGCGTTCGAAGGCGGCAAGGCCGAAAAGTATACCCTTAAGCTCGGCTCCGGCCAGTTTATCCCCGGATTCGAGGAAAAGGTTGTCGGCCACAATATCGGCGACGAGTTCGATATCGACGTGACCTTCCCCGAAGATTATCAGGCAAAAGAGCTTGCCGGCGCGCCGGTAGTATTCAAAATCAAGCTCCACGAGATCAGAAAGACCGAAGTCCCCGAGCTTGACGACGATTTCGTAAAAGACGCCACCGACTTTGAGACGGTCGACGAGCTTAAGGCGGACGTAAGAAAACACCTTGAAGAGCACGCGGAAGAGCACGCCGAGGCCGACGTCGAGAGCGCCATTATGGAAGCTGTCATTTCAAAGCTCGAAGGCGAGATCCCCGAGGTTATGTATGAAAACAAGGTCAACGAAATGATCGACGATCTTTCGCACCGCCTCTCTCATCAAGGGGTAGACCTTAAAATGTATCTCCAATTCACCGGCATGACCGAAGAAAGCCTTCGCACCACCTATCGCGAGCAGGCCGAAAAGCAGGTCAAGCTTCGCCTCGCGCTCGAGCAGTACGCGGTCGACAATAAGATCGAGCCCACCGACGAAGAGATCGAGGAAGAATACAAAAAGATTGCCGAGCAGTATAATATGCCGGTAGACGACGTTAAAAAATACATCGCCGCGGAAGACCTTAAACAGGACGTCGCCGTCTCTAAGGCGGTAGACGAGATCAAGGCCGCAGCGATAATCGAAAACGCCTGATTCCCTTATTTTTCAGATTCAAGAAGGAGGAAAACACAATGGCATTAGTCCCTAACGTTATTGAACAGACAGGGCACGGCGAGCGGTTCTACGATATTTTCTCCCGCCTTTTAAACGACAGGATAATCGTTTTGTCCGACGAAGTAAACGACGCCACCGCTTCGGTCGTAGTCGCTCAGCTTTTGTTTTTAGACAGCCAGGATTCCGAGAAGGATATATTCCTCTACATCAACAGCCCGGGCGGCTCGATAACCTCGGGCATGGCGATTTACGACACCATGCAGTATGTCAAGGCCGACGTCTCGACCATTTGCGTGGGTATGGCGGCCTCGATGGGCGCGTTTTTGCTCGCCGGCGGCGCAAAAGGGAAGAGAATAGCCCTTCCGCACAGCGAGATTTTGATTCACCAGCCGCTTATCGGCGGAGGCGGGCTTACCGGCCAGTCGACCGACATTAAGATCCATTCGGACCACCTCTTCGCGACGAGAGAGATGCTTAACAAGCTTCTTGCCGAAAATACCGGCAAGCCGATCGAGCAGATTAGGCAGGACACCGAAAGAGACCACTATATGACCGCCGAAGAGGCCAAGGAATACGGAATAGTCGACAAAATCATTGTCAGCGCCAAGGGCGAATAAACCCTTTCGCCCCGGGGCGCAAATATAAAGGAGGGGTTTTATATATGGCAGGAAACGAGACAACGCTTAAGCGCTGTAATTTCTGCGGAAAGACCGAAAACAGGGTCAGCAATATGTTTTCGGCCGGGGACGTTCACATCTGCGACGAATGTGTTCTTTTCTGCTACGATCTTTTGGACGAAAAGGGATATTTTAAACGCCCGGGTTCTTCCGGACGCGATTCCGAGATAACCGTAACAAAGCCTTCCGAGATCAAAAAGATTCTCGACGAATACGTCATCGGGCAGGATAATGCGAAGATCGCGCTTTCGGTCGCCGTATATAACCACTATAAAAGAATAACCTCCGCCCCCTCTAAAGACGGCGAAGACGTAGAGATTCAAAAGTCAAACGTTCTGCTTTTGGGGCCTACCGGCGTCGGAAAGACCCACCTTGCGCAGACCCTTGCGAAGATTTTAAACGTTCCGTTTGCGATAGCCGACGCCACCACCCTTACCGAAGCCGGCTATGTCGGCGACGACGTCGAAAACGTTCTTTTAAGGCTTATCCAAGCCGCCGACTATGACGTTGAGGCCGCCGAGCACGGAATCATCTACATCGACGAAATAGATAAAATCGCCCGCAAATCCGAAAACGTCTCGATAACCCGCGACGTCAGCGGAGAGGGGGTTCAGCAGGCTCTTTTAAAAATAATAGAGGGCACGGTCTCAAACGTTCCGCCGCAGGGCGGAAGAAAGCACCCCACGCAGGAGTTTATCCAGATAGACACTAAAAACATTCTGTTTATCTGCGGGGGAGCGTTCGACGGTCTCGAAGATATCATTCGCCGCAGGACGGACACCTCGACCGTAGGCTTCGGCGGAACCCTTAAAGAAAAGGTCGGGACCGAAGAGATTCTTAAAAAAGTAGTTCCGCAGGATCTCGTTCGATACGGCATCATTCCCGAGCTTATCGGAAGGCTGCCGGTCATAACCGTTCTTTCTCCGCTTGACGAAGAGGCCCTTATGGCGATACTTACCGAGCCGAAAAATTCGCTCGAAAAGCAATATAAAGCCCTTTTCGGCTACGACGGCATAGAGCTTGAGATCACCGAGGGCGCTAAAAGAGAGATCGCGAAAAAGGCGATAGCCCAAAAAACCGGCGCGAGGGGCCTAAGGTCGATAGTCGAGGGCGCGCTTTTAAAGCCGATGTTCGAGACCCCGGCGCAGACAGACGTCTCGAAGGTCATCGTGACCGAAGAAACGATTCGCGACGGCGCGGACGTCACATTGGAATACGGAAAAAAGCAGAAAAAGTAATTTTATGAGGGGCAGTTTGGGCTGCTCCTCAAATTGCATAGAAAGGGGATATCGCCGTGAACGCACCTTTGGCCGACAGGATAAGGCCGAAAACCCTTGACGACGTAGTCGGGCAGTCTCATATTTTGGGCGAGGGCAAGCCGCTTAGAAAAATCATCGAAAGCGGCAAAATTCCGAATATGATATTCTACGGCTGCTCCGGCGTCGGAAAGACAACGGTCGCAAGGATAATCGCCGAAAACACGAATATGAAGATGTGCAAGCTTAACGGCACTTCGGCCTCGGTCCAAGACATCAAAGACGTCATCGCCGACACTGACACCCTTTACGGCTACAACGGCATACTTCTATACCTCGACGAGATTCAATATCTGAACAAAAAGCAGCAGCAGTCGCTTTTGGAATACATAGAAAACGGGCGGATAACCCTTATTTCTTCGACCACCGAGAACCCGTATTTTTACGTTTACAACGCGATTATAAGCCGCTCGACCGTCTTCGAGTTCCTGCCGGTAAGCCCCGAAGAGGTCAAACCCGCCGTCGAGCGCGCCTTTAAGCTTGCGGCCGAGGACGGCGGCTTTAAGCTCAGCATAGAAGACGGAGTTATCGACCACATCGCCCGCGGCTGTGGCGGAGACGTCAGAAAGTCGATAAATACGGTAGAGCTCTGCGTTCTATCCTCGATGAGCGGCGACAGGGTCGACGTTACCCTTGAGACCGCGAAAGAGCTTACGCAGCGCTCGAATATGAGATACGACCGCGCCGGCGACGAGCACTACGACTCTCTTTCCGCGCTTCAAAAATCCATTCGGGGCTCCGACGAAAACGCGGCGCTCCACTATGCGGCAAGGCTTTTGGAATCGGGCGATATAATCTCGCTCTGCCGGCGGCTTTTGGTCATCGCCTCCGAAGACGTCGGCCTTGCGTATCCTATGGCGATACCGATAGTCAAAGCCTGCGTAGACAGCGCGTTGCAGCTCGGCCTGCCCGAGGCGAGGATTCCTCTCGGCGACGCGGTGGTTCTTTTGGCGACAGCTCCGAAGTCTAACAGCGCCTACCTTGCGGTCGACGCGGCCATCGCGGACATCAAAGAGTTCGGCAGCCCGGAGTTTCCGCGGCAGCTTCAGAACAAGCATTTCGACGGCGAGGGCGCGAAGGCTAAGGGTCAGCACTATCTCTACCCGCACGATTTCCCGAACCACTGGGTCGAACAGCAGTATCTGCCAGACGTTTTGAAGGACAGGGTCTACTACGAATACGGCGAGAACAAGGCCGAGCAGTCGGCCAAGGCGTATTGGGAGCAGATAAAGGGGAAGAAGTAGGGGAGAAGGGGCCGGAGAAGATGAGGGGCGCTTTTGAGCGGCTGTACAGCGTTAAATCCGGAAAATTCCGCCCGCCGGCACATTGCCTAAAGGAACTCGGCTTCGCCTCGTGCTATTTAAAGTCACCCCACCCCCATAAAGCTTTGCGCGAAAGTGTGAAATAGTGCAGCCCCCGCCCCTCGAGGGGCGGGGGCGCGAGCGAAGCGAGGGGGGTGGGGTGACTTAAATAGCATACCCCCGAACGAGCGGCAGCGAGTTCGCTGGTATACCTTTTACGCGCGGGACGGCGGGCGGGAAAAATTATAGTCTCTGATATAATTTAAGACTGCAAGATAGCACTCTGCGCACCCAAATTCCTTTTAAGTGGACTGCCTCCGCGCATGATTTATCAATTCTTTACGAACGTTAAAATAGCTCTTCTCTGCCGTTGCTCTCTTCCCTTCAAAGCCCAAAAAAGCAGCCTCCCCCGGCTGCTTTTCTTTAATGCTCTTTAACCTTTAACCCTAAAACACGCTCTCGATAACCTTCGCGCAGCACTGCGGCGAATACCTCCACCGCTTGATAATCCCCTCCGTGATGAAATATTCGCACTTTTTCTCCGGCGCGTAGTCGTATGTATCGACGATTATAAGCTTGATCTTCATCTTCTCCGGGTTTATCGACTTGACGTAAACACTCGCGGTCTCTCCGGCAAAAACGTCCGCCCGCGGCTCTGCAAGACCCGCAAGGTTCGGCGCGAGCTCTATAAATATCCCGTAGGGCTCGATGCTTCGGACTATCCCTCTGACCGTTTCCCCGGCTCTGAATCTGTCGGCGTTTTCCTCCCAGGTCCCCAAAAGCTCTTTGTGCGAAAGATAAAACTTCTCGCCGTCATAGCCCTTAAAAATCGCCTTGACTTTGTCGCCGACCGTAAATCTGTCGGCGGGGTGACTTATCCGCGATACCGAAATCGCGTCAATCGGTATCATCGAGCTTATGCCGCAGCCGATGTCTACAAAACACCCGAACTGCTCGATATGCGTAACCGCCGCGTCGATAACGCTGCCTGGCTCTAAATTCATAAGATATTCTTCGGCGCATCTTTTCTGCGCCTCGGTTCGCGAAAGTATCGCCAAAGGCTCGCCGCCGTCTTCCGATATTTCTTTGACCGTAAACGCCACCGGTTTTCCGACCCGCGAGATTATCGCGATGTCCTTCGTTCTACCCTCGGCGATCCCAATCGCGGATTCCTCCCTCGGCATTATCGCCCTGCAAGCGGGTATATTGACCGCAAGGTCGTGAAGCGCCGAACAGCTCTCCGCCCGAGCTTCAAGAATAACGCCCCGCTTTTTAGCCTCGTAAAGCCCCTGTACGCTGCTAAGATAGCCCAAGTTTTCCTCGGTATTTATAATCCCGCCTTCGGGAACATAGCTTCTCATTTGTATCTGTCCTTTCGTTTTGGGAATTTGTAAATACTATGTTTTTAAGCGGCGCTATATGCCCGGGCGCTAAAAAACTTCGCAAAACGGTTGCATTTTCGGCGCATAAGTGATACAATACATTTTGATTAAGCTTAAGGGGGCGGGCGGTACGGATATTCAAAAAGGCGACGTTTTAACTATGAAAAAGCGCCACCCTTGCGGCGGGGATAAAATGCTCGTTCTCCGCTCCGGGATGGACTTTAAGCTTCGCTGCTGCGGCTGCGGAAGAGAATTTATGATACTTCGCTCGAAGGCCGAAAAAAATATCCGCTCGGTCGATTCTTCGGGCCGCGAACAATAATTTTTAACGGATAGGAAAGTATTATGTTTGATAAACTCAACTCGCTTTTGGATAAATACAACGAGATAAACGAGCGCCTCACCCAGCCGGAGACTGTCTCGGATCCCGCGAAATACCGCGATTTGATGAAGGAATACTCTTCGCTCACTCCGATAGTCGAAAAATATAAAGAATACCTCGCCGCAGAAAAGTCATTTTCCGAGGCAGAGGAACTCAGAAAAGGCGAGAGCGACAGAGAATTTTTAGAAATGATAGACGAGCAGTATAATTCCGCAAAAGAAGATATATCGCGGATTTCCGAAGAGCTTAAGCTGCTTCTTCTGCCGAAAGACCCTAACGATAATCGCAGCGTTATCATCGAGATACGCGCCGGCGCCGGCGGCGAAGAAGCCGCGCTTTTCGCCCATTCTCTGATGAGAATGTATACCATGTACGCCGACTCTAAGCGCTGGAAGGTCGAGATTCTGAATTTAAACGAAACCGAGCTCGGAGGAGTCAAAGAGGCCGAGTTTTCGGTCGAGGGCGATGTGGTATATTCCCGCCTTAAATACGAAAAGGGCGTCCACCGCGTTCAGCGGGTACCCGAGACCGAATCCCAGGGCAGGATACAGACCTCTACCGCAACCGTCGCAGTCATGCCCGAGGCCGAGAACGCCGAGGTTCAGATCGACGATAAAGACCTTAAAATCGACGTTTTCCGCTCCTCCGGCGCGGGCGGCCAGCATATAAACAAAACCGAATCCGCCGTAAGGATAACCCATCTTCCGACCGGCCTGGTGGTCGAATGTCAGGACGAACGCAGCCAACAAAAAAACCGCGACCGCGCAATGAAGGTTCTTTGCTCTCGATTGCTCGAAATGAAGCAGGCAGAGCTCGACAAGGCCTACGCCGGCGAGCGCCGCTCGCAGATCGGCACCGGCGACCGCTCGGAGAGGATTAGAACCTACAACTTTCCCGAGGGGCGGGTTTCGGATCACCGCATAGGGCTTACCCTTTATAAGCTCGACTCTATCCTCAACGGCTCGCTCGACGAAATTATCGACGCTTTGGCGACCGCCGAGCAGGCGGCTAAGCTTGCCGAGGAGGATCTCGGATGAACACGGTTATGCTCGGCTGCGCCGAAGAAGATTTGATTGCCGCGGCAAAGCTTATCGTCTCCGGCGAGGTGGTCGGATTTCCGACCGAAACTGTCTACGGCCTCGGGGCCAACGCCTACGACGAAGCCGCAGTTAAGAAAATCTTCGCCGCAAAGGGCCGCCCGGCGGACAATCCGCTGATAGTCCATATATGCGGCCTCGATATGATAAGCGGCCTCGCTAAGGATATCCCGCCGCTCGCATATAAGCTTGCAGAGCGGTTTTGGCCCGGCCCGCTGACTATGATTTTGCCTAAATCCGATAAAGTCCCCCTCGTAACGAGCGGGGGGCTCGATACCGTCGGGATAAGGTTTCCCTCCCATCCCGCCGCTCGCCGACTTATAGAGCTTTGCGGCCTTCCGATAGCCGCGCCGTCGGCAAATCTTTCCGGAAGCCCCAGCCCGACCACCTCGCGCAGGGTCTACGAAGATATGAACGGAAGGATCCCCGCGATAATCGACGGCGGGGAATCTGCGGTCGGAGTTGAGTCGACGGTTATTTCGCTTGAAAACGGCGGCGTAAGAATCCTCCGCCCGGGCGGGATAACGAAAGAAATGCTCCAAGAAATCTGCCCCGTTTCGATAGACGACGGCGTATTGAAAGAGCTCGGCTCCGGCGCGGTCGCCCGCTCGCCGGGAATGAAATATAAACACTACGCCCCCAAGGCGGATGTAAAGATCGTCAAGGGCGGGCTTTCAAAATACCGCGAATATGTCTTGGACCACGCGCAAAGCGGCGATTTCTGCCTTCTTTTTTCGGAAAAAGAGGCAGTAGAGGGCGTTCCCTTCGTTTTATGCGGAGAAGACAGCGCCGCGCAGGCACACAAGCTTTTCGAGGCGCTTAGACTTTTAGACGAGCGCGGGGCGAAGACGGTTTTCGCAAGATGCCCCGAAACCGGCGGCGTCGGCCTTGCGGTATATAACCGCCTTTTAAGAGCGGCGGGCTTTTGCGTCGTAGATTTGGAAGGATAGCCAATGAACAGCTTTGACAATATCGCGATAATCGGCCTGACCGGCCAGAGCGGCGCCGGAAAGACGACCGTCTCGGGGATACTTTCCGGCCTCGGATTTTCGGTCGTAGACTGCGACGTTATGTCCCGAAGGGCCTCCGCGCTGCCCGAATTTCTCGATGAAATGCGGGCCGCCTTCCCGGATTGCGTAGACGAAAACGGCCTTAAAAGGCAAAAGCTCGGCGAGATCGTCTTCAACGACCGCGAAAAGCTTCGCGAATACGAAAAAATCATCTTCCCATATATAACCCATCTCGTCTTCCGCGAGCTTCACTCGATTGCGCAAAAGGGCGAAAAGATAGCGATCCTCGACGCGCCGACTCTTTTCGAGAGCGGCCTCGAAGATATCTGCTCGGCTATAATAAGCGTTGTCGCGCCATATGAGATAAAGCTTAAAAGGGCGACGGCTCGCGACGGCGCCGACGAGGAATTTATAAAATCCCGCTTAAAAAGCCAGTTCGACGAGGAATTTTTCAAATCAAAATCCGATTTTTGCATAGTCAACGACGGCGATATTTCAAGCCTTGAAGAAAAGGTCAAAGCCGCTGCCGCCTTTATTAAGGAGCGTTTTCATGTCTCGTAGATTCGGCAGGCTCGCCGTTTTCGCCGCGATTTTTGCCGCCGCGATATATCTCGCGTTTTCGGTCTTGCCCTCGGCTCTGTCAGATATTTTCTATAAAACCGCCTACGAAGCCGAAGTAAATAAATGCTGCGAAGATTTTTCGGTCGACCCTGCGCTCGTCTACGCCGTCATAAAGGTCGAATCCAACTTCAACCCCGACGCTTATTCCGAGATTGGCGCGGTCGGGCTTATGCAGATCATAGAAGACTCCTTCGACTGGGTCGCTTGGCGGCTTAACCGCGAAGATTTGCGCTTTACGGATATGTATAAGCCGGAATACAGTATTCTCTTCGGGACCTATATGCTCGGCGTTTTATACGAAAAATACGGAAGCGTAGAGCTTACCGCTGCCGCGTATCACGCCGGAATGGGGGAAGTCGACGGCTGGATAGAGAGGGGAGAAATAGACCCCGAAAACGTCGATTTAGACGGCATTAAGGGCCGAAGCACCCGACACTACGTCGAAAAGGTTTTAAAGGCATACAAAATATATTCAAATAAACTTAAAAGATGAGAAAGGATTGATTTTTATGTCAAAAGAAGAAAAATCCGCCGGAAAGGCGCTCGAAGAAAAGCTTCTTTCCAACAAGAAGAACGGTCTTTTAAAGATCGACGCCGACGAGCTTTCAAGGGCCGACGCTTTCTGCGAGGGCTATATGAAGTTTCTTGACGACGCCAAGACCGAGCGCGAGGCAGTTACCGCATCGATCGCCTTGGCCGAGGCCAACGGCTTTATGCCCTACGAGTTCGGAAAGATCTATAAGCCGGGCGAAAAGGTATATTACAACGTTCGCGGAAAAAGCCTTATTCTCTGCGTTTTCGGCAAAAATTCGCTCGAAAACGGCGTAAAGCTTCTTGCCGCGCATATCGACTCGCCCCGCCTCGACCTTAAGCAGCACCCCCTTTACGAGACCTCCGACTTCTGCCTTTTAAAGACTCACTACTACGGCGGCGTAAGAAAATACCAGTGGGTGACTATCCCCCTGGCGCTCCACGGCGTTATCTTTAAGGCCGACGGCTCCGGCGTCACCGTAAACATCGGCGAAGACGAGGCCGACCCCGTTTTCACCATAACCGACCTTCTGCCCCACCTCGCGCAGGAGCAGTCGAAGCGCACCCTCGGCGACGGAATCAAGGGCGAAGAGCTTAACGTTATGATCGGCAGCCGCCCGTTTAAAGACGACGACGTCTCGGAAAAGATCAAGCTCAACGTTATGAAGCTTTTGAACGAAAAATACGGCGTCACCGAAGACGACTTTATTTCGGCCGAGCTCGAGATTGTTCCCGCTTTTAAGGCCAAAAACGTCGGGCTCGACTGCGGGCTCATCGGCGCCTACGGCCAGGACGACAGGGTTTGCGCTTATCCCGCACTCGAGGCGATTTTAGACTGCGACAACCCCGAAGACACCGCGGTAGCCGTTTTGACCGACAAAGAAGAGATCGGCAGCGTAGGCCCGACCGGCCTTAACAGCGACTACCTGAAGCACTTTTTGGAGTCTATCGCCGATATGCAGGACGTTGCGGCGTATACCGTTATCCGCAACTCTAAGTGCCTTTCGGCCGACGTTACCGCCGCGTTCGACCCTACCTTTACCGACGTTCACGACCCTCGCAACGCGAGCTATTGCAACTACGGCCTCGCGATGTGCAAATTCACCGGCTCTCGCGGCAAGAGCGGCTGCAACGATTCGAGCGCCGAGTTTGTCTCTTATGTAAGGCAGATCTTCGACGAAAACAACGTCATTTGGCAGACTACCGAGCTCGGAAGAGTCGATCTCGGCGGCGGCGGAACCGTCGCGGCGTACATCGGCAATATGGATATGGAAGTCGTCGACGTAGGCGTTCCGGTCCTTTGCATGCACTCTCCCTTCGAGGTAACCTCTAAACTCGACGTCTATATGGCCTATAAGGGCTTCTCGGCGTTTATAAAATAATCTCCGGCATTTTGCCGCCTTCGCTTTCGCGGGGGCGGCTTTTTTATTTTTACTGCTCTCAAATCGACAGTTTTTACCTGCAAGTCCGGCTAAAATTGTCTTCGGTGACAAAAATTGGATATATACATAGACGTTCTTATCGTTATAAACGCGTATATGACCTGGCTTTTGCTCGGTTTGACCTCTTTTTTGAGCAAAACCCCCTCGGCGGGAAAGAGGCGGGCGGCGGCCTCGGCGCTCGGAGGGGTTTCATCGCTCATCGCCCTTATTCCGACAGATGTAAAGCTTCTTGCATTTACATCTATGGCGCTGAAAATAATCTCCTGCCTCGCGATAGTCGCGGCGGCTTACAGGTTCGGCTCGGCAAAAAAATTCGCCGCGATCTCGCTCGCTTTTTTGGGCTCGAATATGCTCGTCTCGGCGGCGCTGATAATTTTAAGAGAGACCTTAAAGCTCGGGAATTTGGCGGTTTACGGCGGGTTTGTCTATCTCGATATCTCTCCGCTCGCGCTTATAGTCACGACCGCCGTGATCTATCTTTTGATATGCCGGGCTTCAAAGCTTTTCAATAAAAACCTCGGCCCGCTCAATTCCTATCGGGTGGACTTCAAAATAGGCTGTAAAGCATTTTCACTTGACGGTTTTGCCGATACCGGCAACACGGTTCGCGACCTCTTTTCCGGCCTGCCGGTTATAATCTGCACAGGGATAGACATCGAAAGCGGTGAAAATTTTCGCGCGGTGCCATATAAAACCGTATCCGGCGAGGGGTTTTTATACGCCTTTCGCCCCGAAAGCCTTACCGTTACCGACGAAAGCGGCAGACCGCGCGAGGTCTCGGCCCTTGTCGCCGGGCTGCCGAATGCCGAGGGCAGGCGGGCGGTTTTCAATCCGGAAATTTTGAGCGAAATATAAAAATAAGAAGGGGAACGGTAAAAATGAACAACGTTATTGAGGCCGTAAAAAGATTTATTTCCCGCTTGCTTAACGGCAAAGACGCGCTATTCTACATCAACGGGCCGGATACTCTTCCTCCGCCGCTTAAGCCGGAGGAGGAAAAGCGCGTCTTCGGAATGTTGAAGACCGAGCCGAAAAAGGCGAGAGAGATCCTTATAACCCGAAATCTTCGGCTTGTGGTATATATTTCCAAAAAGTTCGAGTCTACCGGCGTCGGGGTCGAAGACCTTGTATCCATCGGAACTATCGGGCTTATAAAGGCGGTGAACACCTTTGACGCCGAAAAGAACATCAAGCTCGCGACTTACGCCTCGCGGTGCATCGAAAACGAGATACTTATGTATCTTAGAAAGACCGACCGCCAGCGCAACGAGATCTCCATCGACGAGCCGTTAAACGTCGATTGGGACGGAAACGAGCTGCTGCTGTCGGACGTTATAGGAACCGACGGCGACGAAGTCGGAAGCAGGCTTGAAAGCGAGACCGAAAAGCGGCTTTTGATCGAGGCGGTGGACCGCCTTAACGGCAGGGAGCGCTTTATTATGCAGATGAGATTCGGGCTTTCGGGCGGAAAGGAGATGACCCAAAAAGAGGTCGCGGATATAATCGGAATATCTCAATCATATATCTCGCGGCTCGAAAAAAGAATCTTAAAAGAGCTAAAAAAAGAGCTGGAGGCGATCTGCTGACTTCCATATAATGTCTTTTCCCGATTTGAATACCCCGCGCCGGCTGTGGCAATAATTATCTCAAAACCTATCGGGAGATTGCCATGCAGTATAACAAGGTCGAAATCAGCGGGGTGAACACCTCGAAGCTTAAGCTTTTGACGGAGGAGGAAAAGACGGAGCTTTTAAAAAAGGCGAGATCGGGAGATAAATCGGCGCGGGACGAGCTTATTGAGGGAAATTTAAGGCTCGTTTTAAGCGTGATACAGAAATTTATGAACCGCGGCGCGCAGCCGGACGACCTATTTCAAGTCGGCGTAGTGGGGCTTATAAAGGCGATTGACAACTTCGACCTTTCGCTCGACGTGAGGTTCTCGACCTATGCCGTTCCGATGATAAGCGGCGAGCTTAGGCGGTATCTAAGGGACAACAACTCGATACGCGTAAGCCGCTCGACCCGCGACCTCGCTTATAGGGCGATGCAGGTCAAAGAGTCGCTCTCTTCAAACGGCGGAAAAGAGCCCACGGCAGAGGATATCGCGAGGGTTGTCGGCGTTCCGAAGTCGGAGATAGTCTTCGCGCTCGAATCGGTGAGCGAGCCGGTGTCAATCTACGAGCCGGTGTATTCAAATTCCGGCGACGTTTTATATATGCTCGACCAGCTCGGAGACTCTTCGAGCGACGAGGGTTGGATCGACGAGCTTATGCTTCGCGAGGCGATTTTAATGCTTTCGGAGCGCGAGAAGAACATTTTGTATCTAAGGTTTTACCAAGGAAAAACGCAGGTCGAGGTCGCGAAGGAGATCGGGATCTCGCAGGCGCAGGTCTCGCGACTTGAAAAAAGCGCGCTGAACAGAATAAAGTCGAAGGTTTAGCTTTTTGGGATGAAACTAAAAGTTTTCGCTCAAGCCTTTTTCAAAAGGCTTGATCGAAAACTTTAATTTAATGCGCCATCCGAAAAAAGCTAAGCTTCGCCCACTTTTGCTTTATTCTATTGACAAATCTTAAAAGCGGTGATAAAATCTTGAATATAAACCTTTAGGAGGAGAAAAAATGAAAAAATTCATCACCGTTTTAACAGTTATTGCGATAGCGGTTTCGGTCTGCGCCTGCGGCGTGGCCAAGCTTCCCACATACGACGAGCTTAAAGGTACCGTCTCGGGCGACGTTTACGAAAACGAATACCTCGGCATTAAGTTCGTAAAGCCCTCGACTTGGTCGTTCAGCACCGAGGAAGAGATCGCCGAAATCGCCGGCACCACCGCCGATATTCTCGAAGAGGGCGGAGTGGAAGAGGTCGAAGTCGGCGCGGAATACTTCGATATGATGGCGCAGGACGGCGAGACCGGCAACAACATCAACTGCTCATTAAGAATCGTCGGCAACACCGGCAGCGTAGACTTCGACGAAATCATCGGCGAGATCGAAGAATCCATTCTCGGATACGGCGAATCTATCGGATTTAACTACACCTTCTCGGATACCGAGGTCGTGACCCTCTGCGGTATCGAGTTCCACAAATTCAACTCCACCGCCGACTATCTCGGAATAACCTTCAAACAGGCCGGCTACGTCGCGCTTGAAAAGGGAGTTCTTATAAACTTCAACATAACCGTTATGGACGATTCGAATATCTCCGACATCGAAGCGATGTTTCAATAATTGCGCTTGACAACTTCGCTTCGGTGTGTTATAATTCACAAAATATTATTTTTAAAGACTGCGACGGGAAGAAGTAGCTTCGGCAATATGACTTCAGAGAGCTTTCGGACGGTGCAAGAAAGCGTTGAGCCCCTGCGAAATACATCCCCGAGTCCTTGCTTTGAACGGCTTTTCCCATTAGAAGCAGGCGGCAGCGCCCGTTATAGCGCCCTTGAGGCAGGGGATTCCCCTGTAAACAGAGGTGGTACCGCGGTATATTCCGCCCTCCGGCTTAGTCGGCCGAAGGGCGTTTTATTTTGCATATAATTTCACTAAAGGAGAATAAAAATGGGTATTTACGAAGAACTTAAAGAGCGCGGGCTTATCGCGCAGGTAACCGACGAACCCCTTATCCGCGAGCTTATAAACAACGGAAAGGCGACCTTTTACATCGGGTTCGACTGCACGGCCGACAGCCTTACCGCCGGGCATTTTATGGCGCTGACCCTTATGAAGCGCCTTCAGATGGCCGGAAACAAGCCGATAGCCCTTATCGGCGGCGGAACGACCATGATCGGGGACCCTTCGGGCAGAAGCGATATGAGAAAGATGCTCACCCGCGAGGACATCGATCACAACGCCGAGTGCTTTAAAAAACAGATGTCTCGCTTTATCGAGTTCGGCGAGGGCAAGGCGATGATGGTAAACAACGCCGACTGGCTCTTGAACCTCAATTACGTCGACCTTCTTCGCGAAGTCGGCGCATGCTTCTCTGTAAACAATATGCTCCGCGCCGAGTGTTATAAACAGAGAATGGAAAAGGGCCTTTCCTTCCTCGAATTCAACTACATGATAATGCAGTCCTACGACTTCTACTATCTCTTTAAAAACTACAACTGCAACCTCCAGTTCGGCGGCGACGATCAGTGGTCGAATATGCTCGGCGGAACCGAGCTTATCCGCAAAAAGCTCGGAAAAGACGCCTCGGCGATGACGATAACGCTTCTCACCGACTCCAACGGAATGAAGATGGGCAAGACCGCCGGCAACGCCGTCTGGCTCGACCCGAACAAGACCCCGCCCTACGATTTCTTCCAGTATTGGAGAAACGTCGGGGACGCCGACGTATTGAAGTGCATAAAGATGCTTACATTCCTGCCGCTCGAAGAGATTCGCGAGATGGAAAAGTGGGAGGGCTCGCAGCTTAACAAGGCGAAGGAGATCCTCGCATATGAGCTTACAAAGCTCGTCCACGGCGAGGAAGAGGCGAACAAGGCTCTCGAAGCCGCGCGCGCCGTTTTCGGCGGCTCGGGTTCGAGCGAGAATATGCCCACCGCGGATTTTGAAGCCGCCGAAATAACCGTTATCGACGCGCTTGTCGGCGCCGGGCTCGCCCCATCAAAAGGCGAGGCCCGAAGGCTTGTCCAGCAGGGGGGCGTTAGCGTGGACGACGTTAAAATCTCCGACCCCAACCAAAAGATAGACATATCGAACGGAGCTGTACTCAAAAAGGGCAAGAAACAGTTTGTAAAGCTTGTATTAAAGTAAGGCTTCGGTCGGTCCCCGCCGAGCGCGGGGATTTTTATGAAATTTTTTCTAAGATTCTTAATTTGCGTTTTAATACTTGAATTGTCGGCGCGTATGTGATATAATGTATCGGTATTATGCTCGGGGAGGTGTGCGAAAATGTTCTTTAAGCGCTTTTTCTGCGCCCTTCTCTGCGCGCTCTTCCTCTGCTCATGCGGAAACAGGGCCGAACCGCAGCAAAGCGATTCGCAGGCGGTTACGATAGAAACCTTCGGCACCGTATCCGAAGAGGCGCAGACCGCCCCGCCCGAAACCTTGAACGCCGAAAGCCTTACCGAATCCGAGACTTCGGCGACGGTTCCGCCATGGAGCACCACCCCGAAGCCGAGCGACGAACCCCTTAGTCAACAGACCGAGCGCCCGGCCGAGACCGCTAAAAGAACGGAAAAGACCGAAAAACCGGCTACTTCCGAAGACTTTGACGACTACGTCATAACCCCCGCGAGCGGAGAGATGACCGCCAACGCGAGCGTAAACGTCCGCTCTTTGCCTAACGCCGACAGCGAGCGTATAGGCCATTTAGATAAAGGCGAGGCGGTGACGATAACCGGGCTCGTCTCCAACGGCTGGGTAAGGGTTTTGTTTAAAGACGGCGAATATTTCGTAAACGGCAGCTATCTCGACGAAGCTTCTTCGCCGAAAGAGCCGGAGCAGACTGCCCCCGCGACAGAGCCGCCCGAAACCGCCGAAAAGCCTCAATCAACCGAGCCGACGACTTCGGAGAGCGGCGACGAATACGTTATCATGGAAGCCTCGGGGACTATGACGGTCACCGACACTTTAAACGTAAGAGAGCAGCCCGACACCTCCGGCAAAAAGGTCGGAACCCTTAAAAAAGGCGAGACCGTAACGGTCACCGGCCTGGTGTCGAACGGCTGGGTCAGGATTCTGTTCGAGGGCAAAACCTGCTACGTCAGCGGCGACTACCTGTCTTCTATGACCGAAGACCCGGGGCCGGACGAAGAGATCCCCGCCGAAAAGCCGGACCAAAACGAATATAATTTTGAAGAAAACCTAAACGTAACTACCGCGCGCAACAGCTACAACGCCCTTAATTATCAAACCCAAAAGGCGGTCTGGCTCGCGTATCTCGATATAGACGATATGCTTAAAAACGCCTCTAAGGCCGAATTTACAAGCTCGGTCGGAAGCGCGTTCGACAATGTCGTCTCTTTGGGCTGCAACACCGTATACGTTCACGTTCGCGCGTTCGGGGATTCTTATTACTATTCCCGCTATTTTCCGTTTACCGCCGCATACGGCGATATGCTCGGCCTCGCGCCGGATTATGACCCTCTCGAAATCATGATACAAGAGGCTCACTCGCGCGGGCTTTCCTTTCACGCATGGATAAACCCCATGCGCACCGCGCAAAAAGAGCGCTACGCCGAAATGTCATCCGATTTCGTTCTTAAACAGTGGTACGATTCAAGCTCGCTTAACGGAACATTTCTCGTATACGACAGCGACAGCGGCTGCTATTGGCTAAGCCCGGCATACCCCGCGGTAAGGCAGCTTATCTGCAACGGCGTCGCCGAAATCGTATCAAAATACAACGTCGACGCGATACATATAGACGACTACTTCTATCCGACGACTTCTTCCTCATTCGACAAAGTCGCGTTCGAGGCTTCCGGCGCTTCTGACAGGGCCGCTTGGCGCCGAAGCGTTGTAAGCTCGCTCGTAAAAGAGATATACTCGACCGTAAAAGCCTGCAACAAAACCGTTTTGTTCGGCGTTTCGCCGCAGGGGAATATCGAAAACAACCGCGACCGCCTATACGCCGACGTCGAAACCTGGTGCTCTTCTTCCGGCTATCTCGATTACATCGTGCCGCAGATATACTACGGCTTTAACGATAAGCTCTCCTTCGATACCGCCGCCGAACAGTGGGCGAACACCGTTAAGCGAAGCAATATTTCGCTCGTCTGCGGTATCGCCGCGTATAAAGTCGGCGTTAATACCGAGTGGTCGAGCGGAGAGATTTTGAAAAAACAGACCGACTACGCTGCGGGGCTTTCCGGCTTCGGCGGCGTGGCCTATTATCGACTCGGCTCGCTTTTCGGTTCGGCGAGCTCGTCGCCGAGGCTTATGAAGACCGAGCTTGACGGTTTAAGAAGCGCCGTCAAATCATTCCGATAGAGGTTTATATGAGACTTAAACGCGCGGTAACGATTATTTTGGCCATACTTTTATTCCTCGCCCCGTATACGGAGCTCGGCTTTGCCGCGCCCTTGCCGATTTTTGCCGACAATTCGGAGGAGGAAACCGTTGAATCGGAGAGCTATCTTGCCTTCCCGGATAATATGCGCGCCTCGATTGTTACCATCGGCAAGGATTTCTTTACCGACTTAAATCAGTCTGCCGAAGAGACCGGCGCCGAGATAGACGAGATCATGAACGACTTTGAAGAGTTCGGGCTGAATACCGTTATAATCGAAACTTCTTACAACGGGATCACCTACTACGAGCCGAACGACAGGAAGTTTTCAAGCTGCTCGCCGCTAAACCTTTTGATAGATTCCGCCGTATCTCACAACTTTTTTATCTATCTTTCCTTCGACATCAACGCCGCGCTTAACGAGGCCGAAGGCGAAGACCTCGGCGGGAAAATAGACTATCTTACCTATTGCGTACACAGGATTACCGGCAAATATCTCATCGCCGGGATAATTTTAGAGGATTATTACAGCGCTAAATCCGAAGAATCATATAAAACATACCGAACGAGCGGCTCGGGAATAGGCTATGAAAACTGGCTTAAAGAGAATAACGCCTATATGTTCGAGCTTGTAAGCCGCGCGATAAGGGCGACAAACAGCTCGATCGCCGTCGGGATAGGAATCGACAACGCCTGGCTTAACGAATCGAGCAGCTCTTTGGGGTCCGACACTAAAGACGACTTCGAGGCCCTTGCCGACGGATTTTCCGACACGAGGGGATACGTTTTAAACGGCCTCGCCGATTTTATGGTCGTATACTGCTACGGCGGGCTTTCAAGCGTAGAGCTTAAGTTTGAAAACATAGTCTCTTGGTGGAACGATATCGCCGAAGAGGCGAATATACCCATGTTCGTCAAGCACGCGAACGACCGCATCAGCTCGACCGACTCTCGCTGGGACGTTTCGCAGATCATCAAGCAGATAGAGGAATGTCTTGAATACAAGAGCTATAAGGGCAGCGTGTTTGAATCCTATTCGCAGCTGAAATCAAACGACGAGAGTACCGGCGCGCTGACTAAATACTACGCCGGTCAGATCAACGTAAGCGACCTTTACAACCGCCTCGATATGGTTCTTCCCACAAAAACCGAATTTGTAACCTACGAGCCTACCCAGACCTTCCAAGGAACCTTCGACTCCAACTTTGAGGTATACTTCAACGGCGAGCCGATAACCCTTAACGAGGCCGGAAACTTCTATTTCGTGGAAGAGCTCAAAGTCGGTCTGAATACCTTTACCTTCAGGAACAAGGCCGACACCGTAAAATACCGCATAACCCGCCGGGTTCAGGTCTTAAGAAGCGTAGAGCCCGAAGAGGGCACCGAAATGAGAGTCGAGGGGACCACGAGGATCGCAGTAAACGTCATCGCGTACCGCGGGTCTAAAGTTAGGGCGACCTTAAACGGCGAGACCATAACCCTTTCGGAGGACGAGATCAAATCAGACGACCTCGACTCAAACACCAACTACACCCACTTCACCGGCTACTTTACCGCACCGGAGGGGATAGTCGGCGAAGAGCAGGATCTCGGAAGAATAACCGTCAGCGGAACCTACGACGAATACAGCAGAGAGACTTATGAGGGCGCAAGGGTTATAGTCAACGCGATTTCGCCGGCGGCCGAGCGCGCCCAGCTTATCAAGATTAAGCGCGACAATACCATAACCTACGACTACTACACCACCGACAATGTTGCCGACCCGACTTCGCCACGCCTTCCTGCCGGAACCGTCGACGTTTTGGTCAACACAGTGACATATAACGCCTCTTACGAGGGCGTCACCCAGAGCATCAACTACTATCTGACCGAATCGGGGCTAAGGATTCGCGCCTCGGATTGCGAGCTTATCGACGGCTACACGATGATAGACAACGCGGCGTTCTTCAACGGCGGATATACCGATTCCTCCGGTAACACCGTTCTAAGCCTTTCGATGACCTATCAGACCCCGTTCTCAATCTCGTATTCTCCGCTAAGCTACGATAATCCCGCCAAGGGCTCCTATCTTATCAACAACTTCAACCCCGACTACGTTATAATAACCTTCGATCAGCTTGCAAGCTTTGCCGGCGCGCCGACTTTCTCGGGCGACTGCCTGTTCTCAAGCGGCGAGTGGCAATACGCGACCGTAAACGGCGAGCAGAAGATTCAGCTTAAGCTGCGATTGAGAAAATCCGGCGTGTTTATGGGCTATACCTCTTCTTACGACGGCTCGGGCGGCCTTAGAATAACCTTTAACGGCTATAATTCAAGCCTTTACGGAACCACGATAGTGGTCGACCCGGGGCACGGATATAACACCTCCGCCTCAAGCATCGACCCCGGCGCAGTCGGGCATGTCGTAGAGCAAAAGATCAACCTCGAGATCGCCAAAAAGCTCACCTCCGCCCTTCAAAGCGCCGGAGCGACCGTCTATATGCTTCCGACCGACACCACATATATCAGCGTATACGACCGCTCGGAGTATGCAAGAAGATACGACCCTGACATCTACATCGCCGTTCACTGCAATTCCGTCGAAAACGGCGAGGGGGTCAGGGGGGTCGAGGCATACTACTTCACCCCGTTCAGCCAGCCTTTGGCCGCGCTTGTAAGTGAAAAAATGGGGAATTATTACAGAAGCAACGTCTACGGCGACGGCAAAAACCGCGACCGTGGCGCGAAATACAACTACTTTGCCGTAACTTTGGAACAGGAATTCGCTTCGATACTCGTCGAGTGCGGCTTCGTGACCGACTACCAAGAGGCCATGGCTCTTAACGATTCTAACCACCAATACGGCCTTGCAAACGCGATGGTCGAAGCGGTTTCGGAGTATCTGGCAAGGGGAAGATAGGAGGATTCGGAATGTATCCGATTGTAGAAAAGCGCGAGCTTAACAGCCAGGTGACCCTTATGAAGGTCGAGGCGCCGCTTATAGCGAAAAAGGCGCTCGCGGGGCAGTTTATAATCTTTCGCACCGACGAAAAGGGCGAAAGGGTCCCGCTGACTATCGCGGACTGCGACCGAGAAAAGGGGACGATAACCATTATTTTCCAAAAAGTCGGCCGCTCGACTATGATGCTCGGCGAGATGAACGAGGGGGACTCGATTTTAGACGTAGTCGGCCCGCTCGGGGTTCCGACCGAGATCCCCGAGGGCGCGAAAACCGTCGCCGTCATCGGCGGCGGCGTGGGCTGCGCGATAGCCTATCCGCAGGCCAAGGCGCTTTATAATTCGGGAATAGAAGTAGACGTCATCGCCGGATTCAGGAGCAAAGACATTGTCATTTTGGAGGACGAAATGCGCGCGGTGAGCACAAACTACCACATCACCACCGACGACGGAAGCTACGGAACAAGGGGATTCGTCACCAACAAGCTTCAAGAGCTTATCGACTCCGGGAGAAAATACGACTGCGTTATCGCGATAGGCCCGGTCCCGATGATGAAATTCGTCTGCGCGGTGACCAAGCCCTACGGAATCAAGACGATAGTTTCGCTCAACCCGATTATGATAGACGGAACCGGAATGTGCGGCGGGTGCAGAGTAAGAGTCGGCGGAAAGATCAAATACGCCTGCGTCGACGGCCCGGATTTCGACGGCCACGAGGTCGACTTCGACGAGCTTATGCACCGCAACTCCGCTTACAGAGATATCGAACAGCACGACCGCGAACATATTTGCAGATTGACCGGAGGTGTGCGCCATGCCTAATATGCAGCAAACCAAAACCCCTGTTAAAGAACAAGACCCTAAAGTCAGAGCGAGGAACTTTGAAGAGGTCTCCTCTTGCTATACCGACGAAGAAGCCCTTAACGAGGCGCAAAGGTGCCTTAATTGCAAGAACAAGCCATGCGTCGGCGGCTGCCCGGTAGGGGTTCGTATCCCCGAATTTATCGAGCAGATTCGCGGGGGCGATATCGCGGCGGCATACGATATCATCAAATCCACAAACGGCCTGCCCGCGGTCTGCGGAAGAGTCTGCCCGCAGGAGAGTCAGTGCGAATCGAAATGCGTTCGCGGAATTAAAGGCGAGCCTGTCGGCATCGGCAGACTTGAAAGATACTGCGCGGACTATATGGCCGATAAGGCCGCCGAGCCCGAAAAGCCGGAGTCTAACGGCCACAAGGTCGCGATTGTCGGCTCGGGGCCCTCGGGGCTAAGCTGCGCTTCAGACCTTGCCAAGCTCGGCTATGAGGTCACTGTCTTCGAGGCTTTTCACACCGCCGGCGGCGTTTTGATGTACGGCATACCCGAGTTCAGACTTCCCAAGGCCACAGTTCAGCGCGAAGTCGATGGGCTTAGGGCTCTCGGGGTTGAGATAAAGACCGATATGGTCATCGGCAAGATTCTTTCGGTAGACGAGCTCTTCGAGCAGGGCTACGAGGCGGTCTTTATCGGCACCGGCGCGGGTCTGCCCAACTTTATGGGGATACCCGGCGAGTCGCTCGTCGGGGTCTATTCCGCGAACGAATACCTTACGCGGACGAACCTTATGAAAGCCTATCTCGAAGACTACGACACCCCGATAAACCGCGAAAAGCGCATCGCCGTAGTCGGCGGAGGAAACGTCGCGATGGACGCCGCGAGATCGGCCCTAAGGCTCGGCGCGGATAAAGTATACATAGTCTACCGCCGCTCGGCGGATGAGATGCCCGCAAGGCGGGAGGAAGTCCACCACGCCGGCGAAGAGGGGATCGAGTTTAAATACCTCACCAACCCGACCGAGATCGTCGGCGACGAAAACGGAAAGGTCAAGGGCCTAAAATGCCTTAAAATGGAGCTTACAGAGCCCGACCAGAGCGGAAGAAGGGGTGTTAAGCCGATCGAAAATTCCGAGTTCGAGATCGAGGTCGACGCGGTTATAATGGCGATAGGGACCTCGCCCAACCCGCTTATAAGAACCACCACCCCGGGGCTTGAGACCAACAAAAAAGGCTGTTTTATAGTCGACGAAAATATGCTCACCACCCGCGAGGGGGTATATGCCGGCGGCGACGCGGTCACCGGAGCGGCGACGGTTATCCTTGCGATGGGCGCGGGAAAGAGCGCCGCAAAGGCGATCGACGAATATATTCGCTCGAAATAATAATAAAAGGTTGAAATTTTTCCCAAAACGTGGTATACTTGTTTAAAATTCAAATCGGAGGTTAAATTATGTTTTCTTTGATCATATCCGCCGCGGCGGAGGCTGCGCAGCCCAGCGCCGGGGCAACCCTTTATCCCTTTATATTTATGATCTTAATGCTGGTGGTTCTCTACTTTATTATGATAAGGCCCCAGCGCAAGAAGGAAAAGGCTGACGCCGAGATGCGCAAAAACGTCCAGGTCGGCGACGAGATCGAGACTATCGGCGGAATCGTCGGAATAATCACCAAGGTCGAAGACCAGACGGTAGTCATCGAAACCAGCTCGGACCGCTGCAAGATGAGAATCAAAAAATGGGCAATCGCAACCAACGTCTCCGCCAACGAAGAGGCCAACACCAAGGCCGAGGCCGCCAAGGCTGAAAAGGCGGAAAAGGCCGAGAAGAAGTCTAAAAAAGACGGCGAAGACCTTCCCATCGAAAAGGACTAAACTTGCTTCTAAAACCGCTCGCTCCCGAATATCGTTTAAAAACGGTATTCGGGGGTGTTTTTTATGCCGAAATTTTTAAAAAGCGTATCAAAAGGGCTTCTCTGCGCGCTCGGGGTAATATTTTTGTTTTCCTGCGCTTTGGGCGCGGTCCAGCTTTTTCTGAATATCTCCGACTCGGTTTTAAAGCTTCTCTCCGTCCCGATTTTGGCGGCGGCTTCATATTATGCAGGCTGCGCGGCGACTAAAATCTGCCGCACGCGCGGGCTTATTCAGGGGCTTTTATGCGGCGGGGCGATTTTTTTGTTCGCGGCGATTATAAGCGCGGCGTTGGGGCTTTTCGACTTTGAAGACGTCGCCCCGATAAAGGCGATAGTCTGCCTTGTTTTCGGCGGAATCGGCGGTGTCAGGGGAGTGAACGCCAAATTGACCGGCGAAAGACATTAAACCGAAAGGCGCGGCATAGAATGTCTTAAAGGACAAGACGGGGAGGTATAAAATTGAAGACGAGAATAAACTACGCCCTTTCGCTTTTAAGCGGCGAGCCGCTTAGGGCGATAGAAGCCCTCGACAAAAACACCCTCGAGAGCATCGACGAAATAAGGCTTAGGGCGGGGCGGCCGGTATCGGTCTCGATTGGCAGGGAGGATGTGATTTTAAACGCGAACGCCTCGATAGAAGACATCGAGCATGCCTTTAAAGCCGCGTTTTCCTATTCGATGCACAGCTATTCAAAAGAGCTCGCCATGGGCTGCGTGACCTCTCGCGGAGGGAACAGAGTCGGCGTCTGCGGAACGGCGGCAGTCGGCGCGGACAAGCGCTCGGTCGAGTCTTTGAAATACATATCTTCGGTGAATATCCGCATCGCGCGCGAGCTTATCGGCTGCGCCGACGAAATAGTCAAAACCTGCTTCGGCGGCGGGCTTTGCGGCGCGATAATAGTCGGCCCGCCGTCGAGCGGAAAGACTACCGTTCTGCGCGACATCTCACGCCGGCTCGGGAACAGGTATAAGATATCGCTTATAGACGAGCTGAACGAAATTTCTGCGACTTATTGCAACGCCGCGCAAAACGACGTCGGCCGGCTTACCGACGTCTTCGTCGGATACCCCAAAAGCTTCGGAATCTCGACCGCGGTAAGGGTTATGTCGCCACGGGCGATAATCGCAGACGAGATCGGAAGCGAGGAGGACGGCGCGGCGCTTTTTTCTGCGCTACATTCTGGGGTAAAGCTTATAACCGCAGTCCACGGTGAAAGCTTTGAAGACGCCGCGAAAAAGCCGGTCGTAAAGCGGCTTATCGAAAACGGCGCGTTTTCTTGGGCGATAGAGCTCGATTTTGAAAGAAAGCCGAGGGCGATAAAAATTGATTAGGCTTGCTCTCTGCGGCGCGCTCTGCTTTTGCACATTGATGACCTCGCTCGAACTCTATCGACTAAAGCTTCGAGACGCGGATTACATAAAAGAGCTCTCCGAAGTCGCGGCGAGGGCGGTATCGCTTTTAAGGTTCGAGGCTCTCGACGTCTACGGCGTTTGCGCCCGTGTATTCGAGGGTGTTGAGCTTATCGACCCGAAGGAGTTTAGATCCATAACCGAGGGGGATTTTCCGAAGATGTGGCGCTCGGCCTGCGAAAGCCTTGAAACCGACCCGCAGACCGCAAAAATTTTCGCCTCGATAGGTTCGGTTCTCGGCTCTTGCGATATCGAATCCCAAACCGAGCGGCTCGAGCTTATAAAATCCGAGCTCTACGAGCGACAAAGGGCGGCAAGGCAGAAGGCGGAATCCGAAAAGAAGCTTTATGCCGCGCTCGGGGCTTTTTCGGGAATCGGAATTTCAATTATGATCATTTGAGGTGGATATGGACGTTACGTTGGTGTTTCAAATAGCCGGCCTCGGCATTATAGTCGCGGTTTTAAGCCAGCTTTTAAAGCGGGCCGAGCGGGACGAGCAGGCGCTTATGATAACGATAGCGGGGCTTGTTATAGTTATGCTTATGCTCGTAAACGAGATCTCCGAGCTCTTCGATACCGTTCGCAGCGTGTTCGGGTTCTGATGGAAATAATCAAAATCTCGGCGGTCTGCCTTGTCGCCGCGGTTCTCGCAAAGGTGATACAGCCCTCTAACCGCGACCTTGCCGCGCTTCTTTCAATCTCTGCGGTAATATTCGCCGCGTTTTTGGCGATAGACGGCGTTTCGGAGGTAGTCGCCGGGGTCGACGGAATTCTCGGCGGGATCGGCGTCAACAAAAAATACGTCGAAGTCGCATTTCGCGCCCTCGGGATATGTTATATCTGCGAGCTGTGCTCGTCAAGCTGCCGCGACTGCGGCGAATCCGCCCTCGGAAGCGTTCTCGACTTTTCGGGCAGAGCGGCGGCCTCGCTTTTGTGTCTTCCGCTTTTAAAAGAATTTATAGACTTAGTCCGCAGGATTCTGGAGATTTAAATGAAAAGATTTTTAAAAGCCGTTTCGGCGCTCGCCGCAATTATTATTTTAACTATCCCCGCCGAGGCCGCCCTCTCGGACTACGGCGACGAGATTTATTCCCGCGCGGCCGAGGCGGATATTTCGGAGATTGGCGATTCTTTGAAAGAGCTCGGGATAGATTCCGGCGACCCTTCGAGCGTGTCGAATCTAAGCCCCGAGGGGGTCTCGGGATATATTTTAAAGCTTTTGCGCGGGGCGGTTTCAAGGCCCGCGAAGATAATCCTTACAGTCGTCTGCTTCGCCGCGATATGCAAGCTTGCGACCTCTCTTTCAACAAAGACCGGCCTATACGGCGAGCTTTTCGCGATACTCTGCTTTGTTTCGATAGCTCCGAGCGCCGCCGAGGCGTTTAATTCCGCAATAAGCGCGATGAAAAGCTGCCACGCCTTTATGATCTCGTATATCCCGGCTTTCGCGGCGGTCGTGGCCTCTTCCGGGAACGTCACCGCAGCGCTTTCATATAACGCCGTTCTGCTGTTTTTCTGCGAGGGCGCGGCATTTTTGGCCTCCGGCGTTTTCCGGCCTATTCTCTGCTGCATGCTCGTTTTGTCGGCGGCCCAGGCCGTAAACCCGGATATTTCCAACCTCACCGGAGTTATAAAGCGAATCCTAACCTCTCTCATAGGGTTTATAATGACAATCTTTTTGGGGATTCTGGGGCTTCAGACGATAATCGGCAGGGGAGTCGACGGCCTCGCCGTCAGGGCGGGAAAATACGCCGTTTCAAGCTTCGTTCCGATAATCGGCTACTCGCTCTCCGAGTCCTACAACGCCGTAAGCGTAAGCTTAAGCGCGATACGAACTACCGTCGGGGCGTTCGGGATAGTCGTTTTATGCCTGTTCACCCTCTCGCCGATAATAACCGCATGGGTCTATAAAACCGCGTTTTTGATCTGCTGCTGGATATGCAGGCTTATCGGCGCGGATTCTATTGCCTCGCTGACCGCCGGCGCGGCAGACGTTTTCGGGCTGCTCTCGACGGTCTTGATATTCTTTATGCTTATGCTGACGGTCTCGACCGGCGCGCTTATAATTTTAGGGGGCGTTTTGCAGTCATGAGCTTTTTAAAGACCTTTACCCTCGCGGTCTGCGGGCTTTCGGTGGTCGGCTCTGTCGCGATGATGCTCGTGCCGGACAGGTTTCGGCGGGAAATGCGCGCGGTTATAGCGATTTCAGCCTTCGCCGCAGTTGCGGCGCTTGTCTCCGGCGCGGACTTTTCGGATATATCCTCCGGTCTCTCCTTCGGCGAAAAACCGCTCGACTCCCCGAGTTACGAACAACTTGTCTGCAAAGAGCTTGAAGCGCAGGTCGCGGATTATATCGAATCTTTTTTAAAAGAGGCCGGGATAGACTGCAAAAAAGTCTCCGTCGGGACTACTATCGACGGACAATACCGCATATTTATTACAGAAGCAAGTCTTAAGCTCGGCCCCTCGGAAAGAGATAAAGAAGACTTGGCGAGGGCGCTTATCAAAGAAAAAATCGGCGAAATAAAGGTTGAAATAAGCTGTGAGGACGGTTGAATGGGGATTATTCAAATAAAAGAGGCCGCGCTTGAAAAGCTTAAGCGCGCCCCGAAAGCCGCGGTTTATATCGCGGCTGCGGCGATAATCGCGGCGGCGCTTATGATTATCAAGCCGCCGAAAGAGGCCGAGGTTGAAAAGGTTTCGCTCCCGGCGCAAGAGAACCGTTTCAGCGCCGAAAGCTACGCCGAAGAGCTTGAAAAAAAGCTGACCGAGGCGGTCTCAAAAATCAACGGCGTCGGCGAGGTTAAGATAATGCTCACCGTCGAGGGCACCGAAGAAAAGGTCTATGCGGCGGATACTTCGGAATCGGACGGCAGAAGCGAGAGCGAAACGGTTATAATCGGGACGAAGGAAGCGCTTTTGAAATCACAAAAATACCCCGAAGTAAGGGGAGTTTTGGTGGTCTGCTCGGGCGGGGGAAAGCCCGCAATCAAAGAAAAGGTGGTAAACGCGGTCGCTACCGTGTTGGATATACCCACAGCCAAAGTATACGTTACCGACGGCAAATAACGAATCTCAAGGAGGATAACAATGAAAAAAGCAAGCAGGAGTTTTAATCTCAAAATCAACAAGAAACACGTCATTTTGGCATGTCTGACTCTGTTTTTGGGGATCACGGTATACGCGAACTACCGACTTTCAAAAACCGAGATCCCTGTCACGGAGACCGTCGACGGGGTAGACATCGGGACCTACGGCGAGGTGCAATACGTCAACGGCACCGAGCTTGAAAGCTATTCGAGCGACGACTATTTCGCCCAGGCAAGGCTCGACCGGCTGACTTCGCGCGACGAGGCGGTCGAAACGCTTAAAACCGTATTAGAGGGCCGTGATATCTCTGACGAAGAGATGGCGACCTATACGATGAACGCCGTGACCCTTTCTTCGCTTATAGAGAGCGAGACTGCGGTCGAAAACCTTATAATCGCCTCGGGCTATGAAGACTGCGTGGTCTATCTTGACGGCAAAAACGCGAGCGTAGTCGTCAAGTCTGACGGCTTAACGGCCTCGCAGGCGGCAGAGATCAAAGACATTCTGCTCTCGGAGGTTTCGGTCGAAAATGAAAATATCAGAATTTTTGAAGTAAAGTAGTTGTTTTCTTTGAAAATTCATGCTATACTGTATCATGTATAAAAATACACGCCGCCGAATAAAGCCTTCGGCGGGCGGATGAGTCCGCGGATGTTTAAGGAGGATAATAAGATGGAAAAAACCGAAAGCGCCAAGAAGGGGACCCTTAAGGTATCGGAAAACGTGGTCGTCACCATAGCGAGGAACGCCGCTTCCGAGATCGACGGGGTATACAGAATAGCAAATAAGCCGATAAGCATAAAAAGCCTTTTAAAATCGAGTTCGGACCCCGGGGACATCAAGGTTTCGATGCTCGACGGCGTTTGCAGGATCTCGATGTCGATAGTCGCCCGAAGCGGATATAACGTCGTTTCGGTCTGCGAACAGATTCAAGAAAAGGTCAAGGCGGCGGTCCAGTCGATGACCGGCGTGACCGTCTCTCGGGTCGACGTTTCGGTCGCCGACGTAGACTTTTCCTCCGAAGCAACGGTTTCATAAAAAGCTTGGGTCAAGCGGGTCTCCGCTTGGCCTCGGCTGCTTTAAAATAAAATTAAGGAATGGTTAAAAACTATGGGTCTGACAAGACACGAAGTTAGGGAATCGGAATTTCTTCTCATCTACGAAAAGATGTTTCGCGAGGAATCGGTATCCGAGCTTATAACCCTTCATGAAGAAGACTTCGAGTATAAATGCAGCGAAGAGATCGAATCGACCGCAAACGAAGTTATAGAGCGCTCGGGCGAGCTTGACGGCATTATCTCGCAGTTCAGCAAAAAGCGCTCGATAGACCGTATTCCCCGGGTAAACCTTGCTATCCTTCGCCTCGCGGTATTCGAGATTTTATACAGAAAAGACAAGGTCCCGGTAAACGCCGTGGTCGACGAAGCGGTCGGCCTTGCCAAAGCCTATGCGCAGGAGAGCGACGTTAAATTCGTAAACGGCGTTCTCGGCTCGTTTACAAGAAGCCTTAAAGCCGATGAATGACTATCTGGGGATAGACACCTCTAACTACACCACCTCCGCCGCAATTTTAAACGGCGATAAAATCGAAAGCCTTAAGCGCCCGCTTCCGGTCAAAGATGGCGAAAAGGGATTGAGGCAGTCCGACGCGGTTTTTCATCACACCCGCGCTCTGCCGGAGCTTTTAGAGGAAATATTGCCGAACCGAAGCGTTAAGGCGATCGGGGTATCCTATCGCCCGCGGAACATCGAGGGGTCGTATATGCCCTGCTTTTCGGTCGGAGAGGGGACCGCGCGAAGCCTTTCTGCGCTTTGCGGCGCGCCGCTTTATAAGACCTCGCACCAAGTCGGGCACATTTTAGCCGCGCTCTATTCCTGCGGAAAGCTTGATTTATTAAAAGCGGACAAGCCGTTTATCGCCTTTCACATAAGCGGCGGAACGACAGACTGCCTTTTGGTTCAGCCGGACGATGAAGAGATCATAGTCTGCCGCGAGATCGCTTCTTCTTTAGATTTAAAGGCGGGGCAGGCGGTAGATCGGGTCGGCCTTATGCTCGGGCTGAAGTTTCCCTGCGGGCCGGGGCTTGAAGCGCTCGCGAAGGAATCGGACCGCAAATTCAAGATAAAGCCCGCGATGCGCGGCGGAAATTGCAGCCTTTCGGGGATCGAAAATATCTGCGCGAAAATGCTTAAAGACGGCGAACTGGGCTGCGATATCGCGCTGTTTTGCATAAAATATATCGAAGCCGCTATCCTTAAAACCGCCGAATACGCCCTCGGGCAGTTCGGAAGTCTTCCTATGGTTTTTGCCGGCGGGGTCATGTCGAACGGCGTCATCAAAGAAACGGTTCAAAGACGGTTCGATTCGGCATATTTCGCCGAACCGGCTTTCTCGGCGGACAATGCCTGCGGCTTGGCGGTTTTCGCCTCAATAAAGGACGGTTGCATGTGAGCTCAATTCTTTCGGTTTCGCAAATCAACACATACATTTCTTTGAAGCTTAAAAACGACCCTAAGCTTCGCGGGGTCGCCGTTAAGGGCGAGATATCGAACCTTTCGATAAATTCCCGCTCGGGGCATATATATTTCTCGCTCTGCGACGAAAGCTCGGTTATCCGCGCGGTGATGTTCTCTTCAAGCGCCGCTAAACTAAGGTTTTCTCCGTTCGACGGCCTCTCGGTGGTCGCATACGGCAACGCCGAAGTCTATGAGCGGGACGGAATCTATCAGCTTATCGTCTCGCAGCTCGTCCCGGACGGCGAGGGCGGCGCGTATCTGGCCTATTTAAAGCTCGCCGAAAAGCTTTCAAAGCTCGGGATATTCGACGCGCCGAAAAAGCCGATACCCCGCTACCCGGAAGAGATAGCTGTGGTGACTTCTCCGACCGGCGCCGCCGTCCACGACGTCGAAAGCGTCGTATCAAAGAGATATCCGATAGCGAAAATAAAGCTTTTTCCCGCCGCGGTTCAGGGGGCGGAGGCCCCCGAAAGCCTCGCCTCGGCCTTAAAATCCGCCGACGAAAGCGGCGCGGACGTTATTATTTTGACCCGAGGAGGGGGATCTTCGGAAGACCTTTCGGCCTTTAACACCGAGCTCGTCACCCTTGCGGTAAGCGCCTGCAAAACTCCGGTCATCTCGGCGGTGGGGCATGAGATCGACAGAACCCTTTGCGACCTCGCCGCAGACCTTAGAGCGCCGACCCCTTCGGCTGCAGCCATGCTCGCCACGCCGGATATTTTCGAGATGATCTCGGAAATCGAAGCGATAAAGCGAACGCTTTCAAGCCTTGCGAGCGCGAGGGCGAAGGCCTTTGAAGAAAAGCTTTTAAGATACAAATACGCGCTTTCGGCGTTTTCGGTAAAAAGCCGTCTCGAATCCCGAAGAAAAGAGCTTTCGGATATAAAAGAATCCTTAAAAAGGCTTGCCGAAAGGCGGGAAGAGCTTTCAAAGATCGAGCTTTCGGGGCTTAAAGATATGCTCGAAAGCCTTAACCCGAAAAACGTTTTGTCGCGGGGATACGCGCTTATCTACAAAGACGGCGGGATAGTTTCGTCGGTCGATAAGCTGTCTTCGGGAATGAATATAGAGATCGCCATGCGGGGCGGAAGCGCCGAGGCGGAAGTCAAAAGGATAATCGGTGATGAAAATGAAGTATGAAGAAGCGATAAAGCGCCTGCGCGAGATATGCGACAGGCTTAAAGACGAAAACACCACTCTTGAAGAGACCGCCGCCCTTTATAAAGAGGGCGTAGAGCTTGCAAACAAGTGCGAGGGGCTTTTGGCGGGGTTCGCCTCGGCGATAAGCGAGGGCAAGAAAAATGAATAAGCCTAATTCCGAGATCATCGCCGAAGACGCAAAAAGGATAGAAGCCTTTTTAACAAGCTTCCCGCAGCTGAAATTTTCCGACGATTTTCCGGAGAATAAGACCGCCGAGGCCGAGGCTTACGCGCTTTCTGCCGGCGGAAAGAGGATAAGACCGGTTTTGGCTGTTGAATTTTACAAGCTGTTTTCACAGTCGGCGGAGGCGCCTGATTTCGTGTTCGAGGCCGCCTGCGCGTTAGAGATGATACACACCTTTTCTTTGATTCACGACGATATGCCCGAGATGGACAACGACGATTTTCGCAGAGGAAAGCCCGCGACCCACGCAAAATTCGGCGCGGATATCGGCCTTTTGGCGGGCGACGGCCTTGCGCTTCTGCCGTTTGAGATTCTCTCGCAGATGTCGGAGGACAAAAAGCTTAAGCCGGAAGTTGCAATCAAGCTTATAAATATCCTCGCCGCCGGAAGCAGGGGAATGATTGCGGGGCAGACCCTCGATCTGTGGTCCGAGGACCGAACCGAAGGGGTCGACGAAGCTTTTCTGCGAAAAATGTCGAACCTTAAGACCGGCTGTCTTTTAAAGGCCGCATGCCTTTTCGGGGCGGTTATGGCGGAGGCTGACGAAAAAGCCCTTGAAAAAACCGCGGAATACGCCGAAAATATCGGCCTCGCGTTCCAGATAGTCGACGACGTTCTGGACGTGACCTCGGACCAAACTACCCTCGGCAAGCCGATAGGAAGCGACAGCGAGCGCAACAAAGCGACCTTTGCCGACGTTTTGGGGATAGACGGAGCTCTTAACGAAGCTCGAAGACTTAGCGAAAGCGCCGCCCGCGCAATCTCCGAATACCCTAAAAGCGAGCTTTTATGTGAATTTGCTCTTTCTCTTGCGGAAAGAAAGAAATAATCTGAAAAGAATGTGATTTTTTATGAAATATAAGCTTCTCTCTCGGCTCGACCTCCCGCGGGACCTTAAAACCCTATCGCTTAAGCAGGAAGAAGAGCTTTGCCGCGAGATCCGCGAAAAAATCATAGAAACCGTCTCTAAAAACGGCGGGCATTTAAGCTCGAATCTCGGCGCGGTAGAGCTTACCGTCGCCATACATAAGGTCTTCGACTCTCCGAAGGACAAAATCGTCTTCGACGTCGGACACCAAAGCTACGCCCACAAGCTTTTGACCGGCAGATACCGCAGCTTTTCGACTTTAAGAAAAAAGGGCGGCATTGCCGGCTTTACCCGCCCGTTAGAATCGGAGCATGACGCCTGCATAAGCGGGCACAGCTCTAATTCGATCTCGATCGCCCTCGGAATGGCGCAGGCGATGAAGCTTTCGGGCGACGATCACAGCGCGATAGCCGTTATCGGCGACGGCGCGCTTACCGGCGGTTTGGCATTCGAGGGGCTTAACAACGCCGGCCGCAGCGGCGCGAACATCATCGTTATTTTGAATTACAACGAGATGTCTATTTCCAAAAATATCGGCGGAGTCGCGGCGTATCTTTCGGAGCTTCGAACGCAATATAGTTATAAAAAGCTTAAAACCGGCGCGAAAAAATTCTTGGGCTCTATCCCGGTGGTCGGCGGAGGTATCAGCAGGTTCATCAGTGCCTCTAAAGACGGCCTTAAAGAAAAGCTCATTCACAGCACCATTTTCGAGGATTTCGGATTTGAGTTTATCGGCCCGGTTGACGGCCACAACCTCGTTAAATTAGAGGCCGCGTTGAAGTCGGCGAAAGAGATGGGCGGGCCGGTTCTGATACAGGTCAACACCGTCAAGGGCAAGGGCTATAAGCCGGCCGAAGAGATGCCGGGGGAATACCACGGAGTCACCGAATTTAAAATAGAGACCGGCGAAAAGCCGAAGGTCGAGCCCACGTTTTCTGACGAATTCGGCGCCGAGCTTGCAAGGCTCGCCCAAAGCGACGACAGAATCGTCGCGATAACCGCCGCGATGAAATACGGCACCGGGCTTAACCACTTTAACGGAAGCCTTAAATCCCGCCTGTTCGACGTCGGAATCGCCGAGGAACACGCGGTCTCCTTCGCTGCGGGGCTTGCCGCGATGGGCAAGCTTCCGGTCTTCTCGGTGTATTCCTCATTCTTGCAGCGCTCCTATGACGAAATAATTCACGACCTCTCAATCGGCGGGCTTCACGCCGTCTTCGGGGTCTGCAACTCCGGAATAGTCGGCGGCGACGGCGAGACCCACCAGGGCGTCTTCGACATTCCGTTTTTGACCACTATCCCGAACGTTACGATATATTCTCCGGCGAGTTTTGCAGAGATGCGGCTCTGCCTTAAAAAGGCGCTTTACGAGGATTCCGGCGCGGTGTTCATAAGAATGTCCAAAAGCGGGGACTGCGCGGACGAACTTGAGCCCACCGTCGAATACTCTTTGACCGAGCGCGGCTCGGATACCCTTTTGGTTTCATACGGCAGGGCGGCTATCGAGGCTAACAGCGCCGCAGAAGCCCTCGGCTGCGATATGCTGAGGCTGACAAGGATATTCCCTTTACAGAGCGAAGCCGTCGAAATCATAAAGAAATACCGCCGGGTGTTCGTATTTGAAGAGACCTCGCGTGAGGGCTCTGTCGGCGAGAAAATCAGGGCGGAGTTTCCGAGCGCCGACTGCACCGCGATCGACGGCTTTATACCGACTATGTCCGTCTGTGAAGCTTTTGACCTTTACGGATTATCCAAAGACCGCATAATCGAAAAAGTCGGGGGAGCGAAATGACCCGCCTCGATTCCGAGCTTGTTCGTCGCTCGCTCGCCCAAAGCAGAGAGAGGGCAAAGGAATATATCCTCGGCGGGCTTGTAGAAGTAAACGGCAGGGCGGCGCAAAAGCCCTCCGAGGCCGTGTCGGAAGAGGATAAAATCGCCGTCGTAGGCGAAACCTTGAAATACGTCGGGCGCGGCGGGCTTAAATTAGAGCGCGCGATATCCGCCTTCGGGCTTGATCTGCGCGGGCTCGTCTGCCTTGATATAGGCGCTTCGACCGGCGGATTTACCGACTGTATGCTTCAAAGCGGCGCAAAAAAGGTCTACGCCGTGGACGTCGGGCATGATCAGCTCGCCGAAAAGCTTAGGGCGGACGGAAGGGTCGTAAGCCTCGAGGGCGTGAACGTCAAAGACATAAGCCCCGAGATGTTTGCCGACCCGATAGATTTCGTCTGCGCCGATCTTTCGTTTATATCGTCAAGGTTCGCGGCGGAGGCCGCAAAAAGGGTCTTGGATATCGGCAAAAGCGCGGTTTTGCTTATAAAGCCGCAGTTTGAGGCCGGGAAGAAAAACCTCTCTAAGGGCGGGATAGTCAAAAGCCCGAAGGTGCGGATTGAAGTCTTGAAAAGCCTCTGCGGGTATTATTCCTCGATAGGCTTCGAGGTGAAAGATATAATTCCCTCGCCGATTAAAGGCGGCGACGGCAACATAGAATTTTTGGCCTGCCTTGTAAAGCAAAACGGCTTTACGGCGCAGCCGAAGGATTTTGACGTGATCTGCGAACGCGCGGAATCGCTATTGAAAGGAGCGGCGGAAATTTGAAGGTTTTCATCTATCCCAATTTTGAAAAGACCCACTCTCGCGACGCCACCGAAGCGGCCTGCAAGCTGCTGCGCGGCTTCGGCTGCGGGGTCTTGCTCCCGAAATATTGCGAGGGCGCGATTTCCGCCGAGGGCTGCGTATTTAAAGACCCGGACGAGGCCGCTTCGCTCTGCGACGTGATGATATCGGTCGGCGGCGACGGAACGATTTTGAAGTGCGCGAGGCTCGCCTCGGAGCATAAAAAAGAGCTTTTGGGAATAAACTGCGGGCGGCTCGGGTTTATGGCGACCCTCGAGCTCGGAGAGCTTAACCTTCTCGAAGCGCTTATAAATGGCGATTATCAGGTCGACGAGAGAATGATGCTCGAGGCCGAGGTCATTGATTCCGCCGGAAATAAGAGCTCATACACCGCGCTGAACGAGGCCGTCGTAACAAGCGGCTACGGCAGCGGTATCCACGACTTTACCGTTTTGGCCGACGGTCAGACGGTGTCGTCGTTAAGGGCCGACGGGCTTATTTTCTCGACCCCTACCGGCGCCTCGGCCTATTCGCTTTCGGCCGGAGGCCCGCTTATCGAGCCGACGCTCGACTGCATCGAGTTTACGCAGATCTGCCCACATTCGCTGTTTGCGAGAACTATGCTCTTCTCTCCCGAAAAGCTTGTAGAGGTTAGATTCAAGGCGGACAAGGGCTGCGAGGTCTCTTTATGTATAGACGGCCGGCCGCCGGTCCTTCTTTCTGAAGGCGACAGGGTTTTCATTCGCCGCAGCGAAAAGCGGCTTAAGCTTATAGATATCCGCGGAGGCGGCTACTTTAGGGCAGTAAGCAGAAAGCTTATGCAGCCCGCGAAACAGAGCGAGGAGACGAAATAAAATGAAAAGCGACAGAAAAAAGGCGATACTCGACATAGTTGCTCACTACGAGGTCGACACGCAGGAGACTTTGCAGGCGCTTCTTTTGGAACGCGGCTTCTCGGTTACCCAAGCGACCGTTTCGCGGGATATAAAGCAGCTTTCTCTCGTTAAAATCATGGGCGAGAGCGGAAGCTATAAATATTCTCTGCCTCGAAGCGAATACGAGGGCGGCTCTAAATCCGGGCTGATGAGAGTTTTTGCCGACGCTGTTTACGCGGTCGACAGAGCTATGAACACCGTGGTCGTAAGATGCCACTCCGGAATGGCCAACGCCGTCTGCGCAAGGCTTGATACCGCGGGTTACGGCGATATAGTCGGGACCTTGGCGGGGGACGACACCATCTTCGTTTTGATGAGAACCGAAGAAGACGCCGCGAAAATGCTTCGGGAGTTTGAAAAGCTTCTGTAATCCTTTTAAGGTGGTAGTGATATGCTGAAAGAACTGCATATTGAAAACCTCGCCGTCATCGAAAACGCGACGGTCGCCCTTGGGCCGAGGCTTAACGTCTTTACCGGCGAAACCGGCGCGGGAAAGTCTATCCTTATCGGCGGAATAAACGCCGTGCTCGGAAGAAGAGTCACCAAGGATATAGTCCGCGCGGGCGCGCAAAAGGCTTATATAAGCGCGGTTTTCGACGATGTTCCGGGAGAAGTTCATGATAAACTCAAAGAGATAGGGATAGACCCGGAGGACGAGCTTATTTTATCTCGCGAGATCTCCGTCGACGGCAAGAGCTCGGCGAGGATAAACTCGCGGGCGGTAAGCGTTTCGGCGATAAAAGAGATAGGCGACCTTTTGATAAACATTCACGGCCAGCACGACAGCCAGGTTCTTTTGGACCCGCTAAAGCACCTCGACATTCTTGACGGCTACGCCCGAAACGAAGAGATAATCGAAGATTACAGGGCCTCCTTCCGCGAGCTTCAGGCGACAGCGAGGGAGATATCAAAGCTGAATAGATCGGAGCGCGAAAAGGCGCAGCGAACCGCCTATCTTCGCTCGATAGTCGGGGATATAGAGCCCCTTAACCTTGAACCCGGCGAAGACGCGGCCGTCGAAGAAAAATTCAATATTCTGGAAAATTCCGTTGAGATTTCCCGCGCGATACGGACTGCGGCGGAATATTTAATCGGCGACGACGAATCGGGCGGGGCCGAAAGCGCGGTATCGAGCGCCGGGGCGGAGCTTTCGGAGTGCGAGGATATAATGCCGGCGCTTAAGCCGCTTATCGAGAGAATAAATTCCGCCGGGATAGAGCTTTCGGACATTGCGGACGAGCTTTCGCGGCTTGCGGGTTCGCTTGAAATCGACGACTCGGAATATCGGCGGCTTTCGGACAGGCGGGACGAGCTTAACGCGATAAAGCGCCGCTATGGGCCCGGCCTTGACGACGTTATCAAGCTTTACGAAGACTCCGCAGCAGAGCTTGAGCTTTTAAGCGGCGCGGAATTCGAGCTTGAAAAGCTCAACGATAAGAAAGAGGCGCTGCTCGCAGAGGTATCTAAAAAGGCGGAAAAGCTTAGCAAACTAAGGGCGGAAGCCGCGAAAAGATTCAAATCCGAGGTAGAGGGCGAGCTTAGGTTCTTAAATATGCCGGACGTTAGGATAGAGACCAAAATCGAGCGCGGAAAGCTCACCCAAAGCGGAATGGATTCGGTGGAATTTCTTATTTCCGCCAACCGCGGCGAAGAGCCCAAGCCGATGGCAAAAATCGCCTCGGGGGGCGAGCTTTCGCGGATTATGCTCGCGCTGAAAAGCGTTTTGGCGGACAGGGACGGAGTCCCGACCCTTATTTTCGACGAGATAGATTCCGGGGTCAGCGGCAGGGCGGCGCAAAAAATCGGCGTTAAACTTAGAGAGATATCCCGCAAAAGGCAGGTCATCTGCGTAACCCACCTTGCGCAGCTTGCGATAGTCGGCGACGACCACATTCTCATCGAAAAGAAAAGCGGCCCGGAAAGAACGACGACCGAGATCAAGCGGCTCGACTTTGAGGGCAGAAGGCTTGAAATAGCGCGTATTCTCGGAGGAGACAACATAACCGAAACCGTACTTAAAGACGCGGAGGAGCAGCTTTTATCCGCGCAAAAAGAGGGGAGCGTTAATTTATGATTTTGGTATTTTTGGCCAACGGATTTGAAGAAATAGAGGCGCTGACTCCGGTCGACTGCCTTAGGCGCTGCGAGCTGGACGTTAAAACGGTCGGGATAGACAACCGAGTCGTTACCGGCTCTCACGGGATCAAGATAGTCGCCGACCTCGACGACCTCGAGGTAGTTATGAACGACTCTGTCGAGATGATTATCCTTCCGGGCGGAATGCCGGGGACCCTTAACCTTGAAAAGAGCGAGACCGTTCAAGCCGCGCTCGACTACTGCGCCGAAAACAACGTTCCGATCGCGGCGATATGCGCCGCGCCCTCGATTTTGGGGCACAAGGGGCTTTTAAAGGGAAGAAAAGCGACCTGCTTTACCGGCTTTGAAGATCAGCTTATCGGCGCGGAGGTGATTACCGACCGCCCCTGCGTTTCGGACGGAAACATCATCACCGCCTGCGGAATGGGCAACGCGCTCGATTTTTCCTGCGAGATAATCAAAAAGCTTATATCGCCGGAGCGCGCCGAAAAGCTTCTTCAAGCTTTGAATAAGAAGTGATTTTACGAAAGGAACAGCCATGAGAGACGATATTTTCGATAAATATTTGGCGGACATTTTGCGCAAAGACCCGCCCGCCGATAAAGACAAGCCGCAGTCTGCGGTTTTGACCGAAGAAAAGGCCGCCGGCCCTTCGCCCGCGACTTCGGAGGACGAAGACATAGGCGACTTCGCCGAAAAGACCATTCGCTTTTCAAAGGGCGATCTGCAGTCTTCGCGGCCGGAAGTCGAAGAAGCCACTGAGCCTGTCGAGCGGCCGAGGCCGAGAAAGAAGAAGGTCAGAAAGGCGAATTATTCGGCCTACGGCGGGCTTGTTTTGGCGACTCTCGTGATATGCGTTTCTCTGGTCATCTCATTGTTCGTGATAGTCGTCGGGCGCGATTTTTTGGGGATAGACACCGACAACAGCGAGTTTACCCTTTATGTCGAATCCGGCTCGGGTATAGAAGACGTCGCGAAAATGCTTGAAGAAAACGGAATTATCCAGTACCCGGAGGTCTTCGTAAGATTCGCAAGGCTTAAAATCGGCGGGGGTAACATCTATCCCGGGGATATAGACGTTCTTCCCTCGATGAGCTACGCCGAAATTATCGACCTTTTGACCGAAGCGAGAGAGGCCCACGCTACCGTCACCGTCACCATTCCCGAAGGGACCACCCTTGACGGCGCGGCGAAGATTTTAGAAGAAAACGGCGTTTGCGCGGCCGACGAATTTATCTTTACCTTTAACAGCAGCATCTACGGCTTTAACTTTGAAAACCGCGTAGGTTCTTCAAGCTTGAAGTTCTATAAATACGAGGGGTACCTCTTCCCCGACACTTACGAGTTCTACGTCGGCGATTCGGCATATAACATCGCTAAGAAGATCAAGACCCGAACCGACGAGATATTAAACGATAGCGTTTTAAGCCGCTGCGACGAGATCGGCCTTTCGCTCGACGAAATGATGGCGCTGGCCTCGATTTTGCAGCAGGAATCCGGCAAGCCGGAGGAGATGAAGAAGATCTCCGCCGTATTCTATAACCGCCTCAATCACCCCGACAGCTTCCCGAGGCTTCAATCCGACACCACCACGAGATACATCGAAAACGTTATAAAATCCGACTCTGCGGTAGCGTATCAAGAGATGTACGACGCATACGACACCTACGTCTGCACCGGCCTTCCGATAGGGCCGATATGCAACCCTGGGCTTAGCGCCATCGAGGCGGCGCTTTATCCCGAGCAGAACGACTACTACTATTTCTGCTCGAACCTTGAAACCGGCGAGTTCTACTACGCCGAAACCTATGACGAACACCTTGAAAACGTCGAGCGGGCGGGGCTTGTATGACGAAAAGGATCTTTAAACCCGAGGTTCTCGCTCCTGCGGGCGACTTTGAAGCCTTTTCCGCCGCGATGATGTTCGGGGCGGACGCCGTGTATCTTGCAAAGCGGGAGTTCGGAATGAGGGCCGCGCCGAAAAACTTTTCGCAGGAAGAGCTTGTAAAGGCCTGCGAAGTCGCACATTCGGCGGGAAAAAGGGTCTATCTTTGCTGCAATACTCTTCCGCGCAGCCGCGAGCTTTTAGGTCTTAAGCCCTTTGCGAAAGAGGCCGAAGATGCCGGAGTCGACGCGTTTATAGTCGGCGACATCGGGGTTATGTCGGTATTAAAAGAATACGCCCCGGATATCGACGTTCACATTTCAACCCAAGCGGGGATCGTAAACTACGCCTCGGCAAGAGAATTTTATAAAATGGGCGCGAAAAGGGCGGTATTGGCGAGAGAGCTTAGCCTGGACGAAATCAAAGAGATTCGCGACAACACCCCGCCGGAGCTTGAAATCGAGGCTTTCGTTCACGGCGCGATGTGCGTTTCTTTTTCGGGCAGATGCCTTTTGTCTCAATACCTCACCGGCCGCGACGCCAACAGAGGGGAGTGCGCGCAGCCCTGCCGCTGGGAATACGCGCTTAACGAGCGGACCCGCGAGGGAAGATATTTCCCGATTGAAGAACGCGACGGCGGAACGTATATCCTTAACGCCGAAGACCTTTGCCTTATCGAGCACCTTGAGCTTTTAAAAAACGCCGGTGTTTCAAGCTTTAAGATTGAGGGCAGGGCAAAGTCGCCCTACTACGTTTCGGTCATAACCAACGCCTATCGCGCGGCGGTCGACTTTTTTGCCGATCACCCCGGCGAAAAGCTGCCGAACTGGATAGTCGAAGAGACCGACAAGGTTTCGCACCGCGAATATTCTTCGGGGTTTATTTTTCCCGGCTGCCCGCCGAAGCAGAATCTTAACGACGGCGGATATGTCAGAAACTGGGATATCGCGGGAGTAGTTTTAGAGTCTGACGGCGAATATCTTACCGTTTTGCAGCGAAACAGGTTCTTTAAAGGCGAGGAATTAGAGGCTCTTTCCCCAAAAGAAAGGCCGGCAAGAATAGTCGCCGAAGAGATTGTCGACAAAAACGGCGAGAGGGCCGAGGCCGCAAACAAAGCCGCCGAGATATACAGAATCAAATGCGATAAAACTTTCCCCGCGGGTACCGTCCTGCGAATAAAAAATAAGATAGGAGAATGAGTATGTATCCAGTAATTCTTAAAGCGCCGCTTAAAGACTATATCTGGGGCGGAACAAGACTTAAAACCGAATACGGCTTTGAGACCGACCTTGAAAAGGTCTCGGAAGCTTGGGTTCTTTCATGCCACAAAGACGGCGAGTGCGTCATCGAAAACGGCGAGCTTTCTGGCAAGACCCTTACCGAGGCTTTAAAGATCTGGGGCGATGCCGCAATCGGCGAGCGCGCCGCGAAATTTCCGTATTTCCCGCTTTTGATAAAGCTTATCGACGCCAACGACCGCCTCTCTTTACAGGTTCACCCCGACGACGACTACGCCATGCGCGTCGAGGGAGAGTTCGGCAAGACCGAGATGTGGTACGTCGTAGACTGCGAGCCGGGCGCAAGCCTTATCTACGGCCTCACAAAAAGGATCGACAAGGCCGAGTTCGAGCGCAGAATTCGTGACAACACGATAGAAGAGGTCTGCAACTTCGTGCCGGTCAAAAAGGGCGACGTATTCTTCATTCCCGCCGGAACGCTTCACGCGATCGGCAAGGGTATCTTGATCGCCGAGGTTCAGCAAAATTCAAACACTACATACCGCGTCTCCGACTACGGCCGCCTTGGTGCCGACGGCAAGCCGCGTGCGCTTCACATCGAAAAGGCGATAGACGTTACCAAAACCGAGCCGCCGACTATGCCCTACGGCGCTGTCGGGAATATTCTGACATACGGCGACTCCGAGGTAAGGCTTTTGGCCGAATGTCCGCTTTTCGTCGCCGAGGCGCTTAAGCTTAACGGAGAATTTACCGTCGAGAGCGACGGATTTGTCTCGGCGGTGGTGCTTTCGGGCGAGGCGACCGCCTCTTGGGGCGGCGGCAAGGCCGAGATGAAAAAGGGCTCGAGCCTGTTTATTCCCGCCGGAGTCAAAACCGTTCTTTCCGGCAAGGGCGAGCTTTTAATCAGCCGGGTATAAAAAATTTTCCGAAAACTATTGATTTTTGTTTCACGTTATGATATAATCGTCTTCGCTGCCCAAAAGGGCGGCGTTCGGTGGATATAGCGTAGTTGGTTAACGCGTCAGATTGTGGTTCTGAAGATCGTCGGTTCGAATCCGACTATCCACCCCACAAAGCGGCATTTTCTGCGGAAGATGCCGTTTTTATTTTAAAAATTGTAATCGGAAGTGTCCGTTCCGCACAAATTATTCTCAGTATTTGAAAACGTCGCCGTAGGCGACACCTTGAAATTCTGATATCTGACCTCTAATTTCTGTCTTCTTGATTTGGCCGCTTCGGCCGCATTTAATGTAACCCCGCCCCTTGAAAATCGCGTCATAATAAGTAGAATATAAACAGGGGGGTGAGCCGCTTGGAAGATCGCGAAATTATTGAACTTTATTTTTCTCGCGACGAGTCCGCGATTTCAGAGACGGATGAAAAATACGGCGCCCTCTGCCGAAAGATAATAAAGAATATCCTTTCTTCCGACCGCGACGCAGAGGAGTGCCTCAACGACCTCTACCTTTCGATTTGGAATAAAATTCCGCCGACCGTGCCGGACAATTTTAGAAACTACATATGCAGGTCGGCGAGAAACGCCGCCCTCTCTAAGCTGCGAAAAAACTCCGCCCTAAAGCGCGGCGGGGAATACGAAATATCCATTGAAGAATTGGGCGAGCTTTCGCAGACCGATTTCCCGCCCTATTCGGCGCTCGAAGAGGAAATCAACGCATTTTTGAAGCTTCTCGACCCTCCGACCCGCTGGGTATTCGTCAGGCGGTACTGGTTCTTCGACTCGATAAAAGAGATCTCTGCGCTAAGCGGATTCGGAGAGAGCAAGGTCAAACAGACGCTTAAGCGCACCCGCGAAAAGCTTGGAAAATATCTTATCGAAAGGGGAGTGAAGCTATGAAAATTTCAGAAGCCCTCGGCAATATCGACGACGCTTATCTAAGCGAAGCCCTCGGCCCCGCGCCGAAGCCGAAAAACCGCAGAAGCTTTAAATTCGCCGCTCTTGTCGCCTGCCTTGTCTTGGCGATAGGTTCGGTTATTTTCCCGCGGATTGTCAACGCTCCCGAAAAATTCACCCCGATATCCTACGAAGAGGCCTGCGAATATAAGCCCTGCGCCGAAATAATCCCACTGCTCCTCTCCGACGGCTACACCCTTGACGGCGAGATCGGAATCAGCAGCAAAAACGTCATCAGCGCGGAATTTTCCGCCGACGACGGCTCGGCGAACTTAAGCGTAACCTTTGCCGACAGCGGCTATTTCGGCGACGTCATCAGAAACATAATAATCATCGAGGGCGGAAGCTGCCGCTACTACGCCGATTTCGGCGACAGCGTTGTGATGTATTCTCTCGACACCGTAGACTTTGCCGAGCTCGAAAAAATCTACCGCACCTTCGCCACGGCAAGGCCCGAGAAAGGAGCGCTTTAAATGGGAAACCCGGTTCTTGAAACCGTCCTGAAGCTTTGCTTCGTATTTCTGATAATTCTTCTTGTTATAGTCGGCGGGGCGCTTATTATCAACAAACTCACAAAAAAAGCCCGCCCCGATAAAGAGCGCGCCGATCTGCCTATCTTCAAAAAGCTCTTCAAAATTTTGTCCGCATTGCTGTTCATAGCCGTTCTCATCTTCGCGATTCGCTATCTTCCGGGGATCGTTTACAGGGCCAACCACCCGATAATCTCGATAATCAGAATGGACATCTCTAACAGCGAGCGATTTTCGGGCGAGCCATATCACGACGAGCGAATTATGGTCGTATCCTCGACTTCATGGTTCACCCCGAAGAAGGTTCGCGACGAGCTTAACGAGTTCGGCGAGTGGTACCACGGGGTGGATAACGAGCTTTACAACAACTACGTCGCGCCGTATGACATAAGGGTCTCCGGCGAAGTCAAAGGCGGAAAGACCACGATTCGATTTGAGGGATACGTTACAACGCCGGAGGGAGAAACCGTCGACTATAAAAACGAGCGAACCTTCGACATCGAGTTTTCTGAAAATAGCGATTTGTTCGACTGAACAAAAAGAGGGGAGCGCCGCTCCCCTTATTTTTATGCAAATTCGCCGTTTCGGCGCTTTATCTGCCGAATGTCTTCGCCTATAAATCTGATGGTTTTAAACATTCCGTTGACCCGAGAGATGATTCGCGGGTCGTAGTTTTTCGAGAAATCCTCAAAGCTTAGGTTCGAGCTTACGATAGTCGGCTTGTTTTCATTAAGCCGAGAATTTATGATGTTGTATATCACCGAAGAATTGAAGTTTGATTTAAACTCGCTGCCGAGGTCGTCAAGGATCACGAGGTCGGCGTTTAAAAGGGTGTTAAGAGTGGCGCCCTCGGCCCTTCCGAAATATTCGTTTTCAATGTCGCGAAGGTAGTTCTGCAACGAGTCGAAGGCGACGCTTACGCCCTTGTTTAAAAGCTCTCTCGCTATGCAGCCGGATAAAAAGGTCTTGCCGGTTCCGACCCCGCCGTAGAAGAACAGGCTTGGCGAATTTTCGCGAAAGTTTTTCGCGTAGTCTATGCAAAACTTAAGGTTTTCGGCCATCTTTTCGCGGGCGTTTAAGGTTACGCCCCGGTGCTCGTATTTTTCGGGGTAGTAGCCGAGGTCGAAGTCCGCAAAACAGCCGAGCTTTATTCTGCACTGTTCGTTCAGCTTTTCGACGGCGAATTTATCCAAAAGCGCGGTAACACATTCGCAGCGGTTGCCGTTTTTGACCCCCGAATCCCTGCAAAGCGGGCAGAAATAGGGGATTTCGAGGTAGTTTTCCGGAAGAGAGGCCGACTTTAAAAGCTCGCGGAGCTTTTTTTGGTTCGACAGATTTTTGTCGCGGATCTTTTCAATTTCCTCCCTAACGCTTCCCTTTGCCGAAAGAATAACCTCCGCAAGGCGGTCTTTCGTCGAAATGATTTCGGAATAAACCCCGAAAATATCCGGCCTTTTGGCCCTTATCTCTTCGATTCGCGATTCGTGAATGGCGTTCGCCCGCTCGCGCCTTTTGTCAAGCTCGGCATAGGCGAGCTCTATAACGTCGTTTGTATAGTTCATTTCGTCTCCTTTTCGGATATGCCGAGGGTAAATCTGTCAAATTCGTCCCAGTCGAAGCCGCCGTCGTCGCTCTTGTTCGGCTTTTGCTCTGATTCCGCGGCCTCGGGGGTCTTAAAGCCTTTTTCGTGCCACGACTGCAAAATTTTGTCTATATAAGCGAAGGAAATTTTGTTCGTGGCGTCCAAACAGCGGTCCTTCGCGAGAGAGATCATATCAAGCCCGAATCCGAGATCGCTCCAGGAAGATATGTAGCCCGACTGCTTTTTGGAAAGGTTCGCATCTATCCCGAAATCTCGCTTGATCTGCGCCTCGAAGCCGTATCTTTCGCGCGATCTTTCAAATTCGGTCTCTATCGAATGAAAGTCGGTTATTCCGCTATCGTAAAGGTTTTTCGCGACGGTTTCGTAGTATCTCGCCGAAGTCTTGCCGAGGTCGGCGCAGTAGCCCAAAATAAGAACTATCGACTGTTCGCTGAAGCCGTAATAATCTCTTAGGCTGATGAGCGTTTCGTGGTCCGAATGGCGGAGTATCCGCCCGAGGGTGGCTTCGGCCTCGTTGAAAAGCTCTTTAAGCTCGGGGCTCGTTTTAAGCTCGTCGGCGATGTCTTTCGGCGTATAGCTTGATCTTGAGGGCTTTAAGACCGGCGTTTTTATCGGCGCGGGGTCTTCCGTTCGCTCCGATTGAACCTGCGCGGGCTCGCCCTCTTCGTTTGAAATAACCCCCAATTCGCGCCAAAAGGCGATCGCTTCTTCAAAGGCGCGCTCCGAGATCCCGGTTGCGGAAATGATCTTCTGCGCCTCCGGCTCGTCCTCGCATGAGAGCATATAGAGCAAAACCTTTAGGGCGGGGCCGTCGGCAAGCTTAAGATAATTGTCCGCAACGGCGCAGGGGACAGAGAAAAATCTCTTCCAGCGGCCGGAGTTGAGCGCAAGCTTCAAAGAAAATCGCCTCCGTGATCGAAACTTTTCGATAATTATACCACGCCTGCGAAAAATTTTCAACTTTTTTGAGGACTTTGCGCGGAAAATATCTTTTTCGCAATATTTAGAAAAAATGCTATTGTATTTTTCAACAAGTTGTGGTATAATGCTTCCATACAGTGGCTTTGCCAAGTTCGCGTGTAGGTCGACGGCAAGTTCAGCTGAATAGAGGAGTGTTATACAATGAAAAAATTTTTATCAATCGCTATCGCGGCAATCTGTCTTTTTACGATGGTAATATTTGTAAGCTGCGGTAAAGAATCAAGCGACGAAGACGTCGCGGCCCTTTCAAACGAAATTTTTGATGGTCTTGAAAGCGACTTCAACGCCGCCCTGTCGATTCTCACAAACCAGGCGTGCAAGCCGGTCGACTATTCCGACGGCGTCGACAAAAACGGCAATCTTATTGAAATCGACGGCGGCTGGTATATCCCGCTGATTGAGGAATATAATACCGCCGATGAGATAAACGCCGTTTTAAAGAGCGTTTATACCGAGCAAAAATGCGCCGCTCTGTCCTCAAAGCTTTTCGGCGAGGGCGGCATGCTTAAAGAAATCGACGGCGCGCTTTATTGCGAGGCGGGCGACATAGTTTATACGCAGTTCAACCTGCCCTTTGAAAGCGCGAGCAAAGTCGGCGACGACGAAATAGTTGCAAAAACATCGGTGACTTACGATTCCGGCGACGTTCCGTTTGAGATCACCTTTAAAAACGAGAACGGAGAATGGAGAATAGATAAACTTACCGAGGACGGCCGCGAGGTTGACTATTGACATATACTTAGCCCGCTCCCGTTCGGCAAAATGACCGTTTAATAAAATCCGCCGTATAATCGGCGATATAAAGAAAGGAATATTCAGATGAACGTTATCGAAATTACACGCGAACTCGGCAAGGCCATTCAGTCGGATCCGAGATACGCGGCATATCTTGCCGCGAGAGAGAAAAACGACTCCGACGAAGAGCTTCAAAAGCTCATCGGCGAGTTTAACGTCGGAAGAATGCAGCTTAACCGCGAAATGTCTAAGACCGACAAAGACCAGGCCAAGCTCGACGAGCTTAACACCAAGATCAGAGACATCTACGCCGATATTATGCGCAACGAAAATATGGCGGCGTTTAACAACGCCAAGACCGAATTTGACGATATGATCCTCGAAATCGACCAGATTATCCGCCTTTGCGCCAACGGGGCCGACCCCGCCACCTGCGACCCTAAGGCCGCTTCCTGCACCGGAAGCTGCTCGACCTGCGGCGGCTGCCATTAAAAGACATTTTCGGATACGGAGTGAGTAAAGTTGGCATTGACATTAAAAGACGTCGATATCTCTAAGCTCTCCCAAGGCATGAGGCAGTATGTCGACTTCAAGTTGAAGCATCCCGACAAGATAGTTTTCTTCCGACTCGGCGACTTTTACGAGATGTTTTTCGACGACGCCTTGATCGCCTCAAAGGTTTTAGAGCTTACCCTTACCGGCAAGGACTGCGGCCTTTCGGAGCGCGCGCCGATGTGCGGCGTGCCCTTCCACGCCTGCGATATCTACATCAAAAAGCTTATAGAAAGCGGCTACAACGTAGTTATCTGCGAGCAGATGGAAGACCCGGCCCTCGCAAAAGGGATCGTCAAGCGCGACGTCGTTAAAATAGTCACACCGGGAACTCTTATCGACAGCTCTATGCTCGACGAAAGCGCCAACAACTGGCTCTGCTCCGTAAGCCTTTCGGGGGTAGAGGCGTATCTTTGCTTTGCGGATATGTCCACCGGCGAGGCTCATCTTTTCCGCGTATCCGGCAAAGAGCTCGAGCAGGAGATAATAAACCGCCTTTCCCGCTTCAGCCCCTCCGAAATCATATGCCAGCCCGCCTTTTCAAGGCTTAAAAGCGTATCGAGGTTTATAAAAGACAAGCTTTTTTCAAGCGTAAGCGTTTTGGAAGAGAAGGATTTCGACCCGCTTTATAGAAAAGAAGACATTCTGCGCCAATTCTCAATCGAAAACGTCGAAGCCCTCGGATTTTCCGAGAGCGACCCGGCGCTCTGCGCTGTCGCCGCCCTTTGCGGCTATATTTACGACACTCAAAGAGTAGGCGTCGGAAGATTCTCTAAAATCGAGCTTCACGACGGCGAGCAGATAATGCAGCTCGGCTACACCGCGAGGACAAATCTCGAAATCATAAAAACCATGCGCGCGGGCGAAAAGAAGGGCTCGCTGCTCTGGGTCATAGACAAGACGAAGACCTCTATGGGAAGGCGAATGTTGCGCTCCTTCGTCGAGCAGCCGCTTATAAGCCCGTACAGAATAATTCAGCGGCTCGACGCGGTCGAAGAGCTTACCGAATCGGGGCACGAGCTTGGATATCTTGCCGACTGTTTGAGCGGAGTATACGACCTTGAGCGCCTTATGACGAGGGTTTTATATAAAACCGCCTCTCCGAACGACCTTAAGTCCCTTTCGGCGACCGCTCTTAAGCTTCCGAAGATAAAAGAAAAGCTCTCCGGCTTTAAATCGAAGCTTCTCTGCTCTTTAAACGAAGACATTTCTCCGCTTACCGAAATTTCAAACCTCATAGAAAACGCGATAGTCGACGAGCCGCCGGCCTCTTATAAAGACGGCGGGGTTATCCGCGACGGCTTTAACGAAGAGCTGGACAAGCTTAGAGACATCAAAAACAACGGCGAGGGGATCATTCAGGAAATTGTCGAGCGCGAGCGCGACCGCACCGGAATCAGAAACCTTAAGGTCGGCTATAACCGCGTTTTCGGCTATTATATCGAGGTCACGCGCTCGTTCTACGACCTCGTCCCGAAAGACTACATAAGAAAGCAGACCCTTGCGAACTGCGAAAGATTCGTCACCGAAGAGCTTAAAAACACCGAAGAGATGATTTTGGGCGCCTCCGAAAAGATATCCTCTCTCGAGGCTGATATCTTCGCCGAGGTCCGCGATTTTTGCGCGGAAAGGCTCGACGAGGTTCAAAAAACCGCCGTCGCGGTGGCGACTCTCGACGTTTTGGCCTCTTTCGCAAACGTCGCCCTTTCAAACAACTACACCAAGCCCGAGATCGCGATCGACGGCGTTATAAACATCAAAAACGGCCGCCACCCGGTAGTAGAGCTCACCTTAAAAGACGAGATGTTCGTTCCGAACGACACCTATCTCGATCTAAGCTCAAACCGAATGGCGATAATCACCGGCCCGAATATGTCGGGCAAATCGACCTATATGCGGCAGGTCGCGCTTATCGTTTTAATGGCGCAGATTGGCTGTTTCGTCCCGGCGGACTATGCTAAAATTTCGGTGGTCGACCAAATATTTACAAGGGTCGGAGCTTCGGACGACCTCACCGCCGGGCAGTCTACCTTTATGGTTGAGATGAGCGAAGTATCCGAAATAGTTCGCCACGCGACCAAAAACAGTCTCGTTATTTTAGACGAGGTCGGCAGGGGGACTTCTACCTACGACGGAATAAGCATCGCAAGAAGCGTCGCGGAATATATAGCCGACCCGAAGACCATCGGCTGCAAGACCTTATTCGCGACCCACTACCACGAGCTTATATCGCTCGAGGGCGAAGTCGACGGAGTTTTGAATTACAGCGTAGCCGTTAAGCGCAGCGGCGACGGAGTCAGATTTTTAAGAAAAATCGTCCGCGGCGGCGTCGACGAAAGCTACGGAATTGAAGTCGCAAAGCTTGCGGGACTGCCGAACAAGCTTATTTCAAGGGCGAGGGATATACTTTCCTCCCTTGAAGCGAAAGCCGACGGCGGAGATGTCAAAAAATCGCAGACCGACCAGATCTCCTTCGACGGAATCGAAGAGATCGCGGCGTTAAACAAGCTTAGAAAAACAAATATCGACGAGCTCACCGACTCCGAGCTTCGCGAGCTTATAAAAGAAATCGTAAACAATATCTAAAGGGGGCGACAGCGTTGTCCGTAATAAATCTTCTCGATAAAAGGGTATACGAGCTTATCGCCGCGGGCGAGGTTATCGAGCGCCCCTCGAGCGTCGTCAAAGAGCTTTTGGAAAATTCCGTCGACGCCGGAGCGAAAAACATCACGGTCGAGATCAAAAACGGCGGAAGAACCTATATCCGTGTTACCGACAACGGCTGCGGAATCGAATCGGGCGACATTCCCCGCGCATTTTTAAGGCACGCAACCTCTAAAATCAAGCACAAAGACGACCTTTCTTCGATAATGACCCTCGGATTCAGGGGCGAGGCGCTCGCTTCGGTCTGCGCGGTCTCGAAGATAGATATGATAACCAAGCGCCCCGAGGACGAGCTCGGTATCCACTACCAAAACGAGGGCGGAGAAGAGCTCTGCTTTGAAGACAGCGGCTGCCCCGACGGCACCACGATTACGGTAAGAGACCTTTTCTTCAACGTTCCCGCAAGGCTTAAATTTTTGAAAAAAGACGTTAGCGAGGGCAACGCAGTCGCGAATATGGTCTCAAAAATCGCTCTTTCGCGGCCGGATATCTCTTTTAAATTCATTCGCGACAATAAGACCGACTTCATAACCTCGGGCGACGGAAAACTTTTGTCGGCGATATACGCGGTTATGGGAAAGGATTTCAGCGGCTCGGTAATTCCCGTCGACTACGCTTTGAACGGCGTTAAAGTAAGGGGATACGTCACAAAGCCTCTTATGTCAAAGGCCAACAGGGCGTTCCAGAATTTCTTCGTAAATTACAGATACGTCAAGTCCGTGACCTGTATGGTCGCACTCGAAGAGGCATATCGCAACGAAATCATGACCGGCAAATTCCCGGGCTGCGTTTTGCTGATAAACATAGACCCCGCTAACGTCGACGTAAACGTTCACCCCGCGAAGATAGAAATTCGTTTCAGCGACGAAAAACCTGTCTACGACGCGGTTTATTTCGCCGTTAAAAACGCGCTTATGACCGGCGACTCTCCGATGGAGGCCGAGGGGATAGTCATTACCACGCCGAAAAAGAAGCGCTTTAACTTCAACTATATGAAGGAAAACGTCTTTGTTCCGAAGAAAAACCCGGTAGAGCAGCTAAGCTTCGGCTCGACCCCGGTTTTGTCGCTCGACACTCCGGACACCCCGAGCGAGCCCCCGGCTTCGCGCTTTTCGGGCAACATTTTCACCCAATACGCCCCCGACGAGTTTGTGCGCCGTGACGAGCCGGAAGAGCCGGAAGTCAGCCGCCCCTCGGTGAAGTTCAGCTATAAATATATCGACAATTCCAAGATTTCCTCACAAAAAGAGCGCGAAGAAGCGGTCGAAGAAGCCCTTAACGACGAAATGCCGGAGAGCGATACCGTCCCGGTGGAAGTCATAGGCGAGGTTTTTAAGACCTATATAGTCGCCCAGCGCGAGGAAGAAATGTTTTTGATAGACAAGCACGCCGCGCACGAAAGATATAATTTCGACCTTTTAAAGTCTCAAAACGCCGAGGTAAATATACAGTCGCTTTTATCCCCGATAGAGCTTTCTCTTTCATACGAGGCGCACTCCGCCGTCTCGGAAGACTTGGACCTTTTGGACCGCCTCGGTTTTCAGATCGAACTTTTAGACCCGCCCAACGTGCGGATCCACGGCGTTCCCATTCTTATGACCGAAGAGGACCCGACCGATCTGTTCACCAAGCTTGCGGACAGCCTTGCGAGCGGAAAGCAGAGCAAGGGGACGGAGATATACGACGACCTCTTCCATTCGATAGCCTGCAAAGCCTCGATAAAGGGGAACGAGATTTCCTCTCTTGAAGAGCTTAAAAAGGTCGTCCAGATGGTTGTGGACAACGACATTCGCTATTGCCCCCACGGCAGGCCGGCGATAGTAAAATTCACCAAACACGAGCTTGAAAAGCTCTTTAAACGCTCGGTATGATTGAAAATAAGATACCCTTGGTCGCGGTCGCGGGGCCTACGGCCACCGGAAAGACCGCCCTCGCGGTCGAGCTTGCGATAAGATTCGGCGGAGAAGTCGTCGGCGCGGATTCGATGCAGATCTACCGCGGAATGAACATAGCGACCGCAAAGCCCACCGCCGAAGAAATGCGCGGGATAAGGCACCACTTGATAGACTTTTGCGAGCCGAGCGAAGATTTTTCGGTCGCGGACTATGTCAAACTCGCAAAATGCGCGATAGAAGACATAAATTCGCGAAAAAAGCTTGCTATCCTCTGCGGCGGAACCGGGCTTTATATCGACTCTTTGATCGAAAACACGAAGTTCGACGAGTCGGAGAACAACGCCGAGATTAGGCCGAAGCTTAAAGCCCTCGCCGAGCAAAAGGGGAACGCCTATCTTCTTTCGATGCTTAGAGAGATAGACCCGCAGACCGCCGAGCGGCTTCATGAAAACAACCTTAACAGAATTATCCGCGCGATTGAGATATATCAGACCACCGGCAGGACGATGAGCGAGCAGATAAAGCTTAGCCGAACCGAAGCTTCGCCGTACGAAGTCTGTATGCTCTGCCTCGATTATAAAAACAGGGGAAAGCTTTACGAGCGAATCGACAAAAGGGTCGATAAAATGCTCGAAGAAGGGCTTATCGACGAAGCGAAGGCATTTTATAGCGACGGCTCGCTTAAAACCTCGCGGCAGGCGATAGGATATAAAGAGCTCGACCCGTATTTTTCCGGCTCGGCCTCGCTTGAAGCCTGCATAGCCTCGCTGAAGCAGTCTACAAGAAGATACGCGAAGAGGCAGCTTACTTGGTTTAGAAGATACGCCGGCGCTCACCGGCTTTATCCGGACGACTACCGAAGCTTTAAGGATTTGGCCGACGAGGCCGAAAGGATAGTTTCTGAATTTTTAAATGGGAGTGAAAATGTATGAGCGTTAAATATCGCAGACTTCGCGACGCACTTTTGATGGCGCTTATAGCGCTCTGCGTTTTCGCCCTTGTCGGTTCGCAGATATATCTCGGACTCCACGGGAGCGAGAGCACGCAGGACGCGGTTTTATACACCTGCAAGGAAAGTCTTAACTTTACCGGCGTGTTCGTTCGGGACGAAACGGTCATCTATTCGCAGTATATCGGCGACGGCGTTATGAACTATTCGGTGGGGGACGGCTCGCGCCTTTCAAAAGACTCGGTCATAGCCCGAATATACGACGACGGAACGCAGATTTACAACAGATACCGAATAGAGCGCCTTAGCGAAGAGCTTGAAAACCTTGAGCGCGCGCAGGACCCGGGCACCACAGACTATGCCCAGCCGGAATTTATCGACAAGCAGGTCGCCGAAAGCTATAAAAACCTTCTTTTGAACCTTACCGAGGGCAATTTGGGCGACGTTTACGACGACAGCTTAGAGATGCTTAAGCTTATGAACATCTATAACGTAGCCTCTAACATCGAAAGCGGCTACGCCGGAAGGATAGAGACCCTGCAATCCAAGCTTGAGGGGCTTAACGCCGCTTTAAAAGAGCCTATCGCCACAATAACCTCTACCGACGCGGGGTATTTCACCTCCGAGGTTGACGGTTATGAATCGGAGCTTAGTATCGAGACGATAGGGGATATGACGGTGGAGCGGATAAAAGACATCATCGCTCACCCGAACAAGACCACCGAATCATATAACAACGCGGTCGGAAAGGTCTTTGACGGCTATTCATGGAAGCTCGTCGGGGTAATCGACGTCGCCGACAGGTTCTTCGTCAACGAAGACCTGCAATTTTCGATGGATTCCTCCGAGAACTACCACACCGTTCATGTGGACAGCATAACCCCGACTGGCAACGGAAACGAGGCGATAATAGTTTTGGGCTGCGACGAGCTTGACGCAGAGCTTGCAAGCGTTCGGGTCGCCGACGTTGAGCTTACCTTCGTCGAAGAGACCGGAATTCGCGCGCCGCGAAGCGCAATAAGATTCGTAGACGGCGAAAAGGGCGTATACGTTATGGTTGGCGAGAAGCTTGAATTTAAGAAATTAGACGTCATCTACGAGGGGGACGACTACGTTCTTTCGACAAATACCTCGGACGGAGAGTATCTCAATCTGTACGACAGGATAGTTATCGACCCTATTTCGACCGAAAGCGTGCCCCGCGATGAAGAATGAAGCGCGGTTTTTGATAAAAAATCGCTCCAATGCCTTGACAAAACAGCGCAAATATAAGATAATAAGTATATGATGGATTTATTGTATCTTGTAATTCGTAAGATAAATAGATAAAAAGATGGAGGATTATCATGAGCATTTTAGATTCTGTAAAAGGTTTCCTTTTAGGCGAGGAAGAAGAAACCGACTATCAGCCTATTTACGAGGACACCGCCCAGACCGTCGACGTTGCGGAAGAGCGCCGCAACCGCGAGGTTAAGATTGCCACTACCGCGACCGTTCAGATCGTTTTGGCAAGGCCGACCGACTTTTCAGAGGTCAAATCCATCGGGGACGACCTTAACCACCAAAAGACCGTTCTTTTAAACCTCGAACAGGTCAAGGCCGAAGACGCCAAGCGCATTATGGACTTCTTGTCCGGGGTCGCATACGCCAACGACGCCACCATTAAGATGACCGCGCAGAAGACCTTTGTCATCATGCCTAAAAACGTCGGCTTCAGCGGGGTCGACCTTATGAGCGAGCTTGAAAACAACGGGTACAGTTTCTGAAGCGGCTAACCTTCCGCTCCCCCTTAACGAAGAGGACAGGCTTGCGGTTCGCCATATTTTAGATATTGCGGATCGCAGCGAAAAGAGCTTTAGGCCCTTGTATTCTAATTTTCTGGACGACAGGCAGCTTGCGATTTGCGAAGCTGCCTTGAAGTCGAAAAGAAGAGTAAGCTTTTTGACTCTCGGCGGATACCCGCAGGCCGAAAGGCGAGTGATCGCCTTCGGGGTCGACGACGAAAGCGAGGCTTTTCCTCCTTTTTGCGCGATTGTCTTTAATCACCCCGAAAATTCGGGGCTTACCCATCGCGACTTTTTGGGAAGCCTAATGGCGCTCGGTATCAAGCGCGAGCTTTTGGGCGATATTTTGGTCGGAAAACGAAGAACGGCGGTGTTCGTATGCGACGCTGCCGCTCCGCTTGTTCGAGGTATGACCAAAATCGGGAACTGCGGGGTTAAGATCACCGAAGACTTTTCGGAGAGCGACATTCCCGTCCCCGAATTTGATGAAATTCGCTCGACCGTCGCCTCGCTGCGGCTCGATTCTATCGTCGCGACCGGCTTTAGGCTTTCCCGCGATAAGGCCGCGGAGCTTATAAAGTCAAAGGGCGTGGCGCATAACCGCGTTTTAACCTTTTCTCCTTCCGATAAAGTTTCCGAGGGCGACACTTTTTCTGTCCGCGGACTCGGAAAGTTTATCCTATACGAAGTCGGGGACCGGTCTAAAAAAGACAGAATCTTCGTCACGATAAAAAAATTCAGATAATTCGATATATAAAAAACAGGAGGTCCGTTATGAATCCGCAGGAAATTTCCAACAAAAGATTTTCAAAATCCGCAGCAGGTTACAGGCCGGAAGAAGTTGAGGAATACCTTAACGACGTAGCCATAGCCTTGGCCAAGGCGACCAAAGACAGCGAGGAAAAAGACGACAAGATAAGAGTTTTGGTCGAAAAGATAAATGAATACCGCAGCGACGAAGACGCCATTCGCGACGCGCTTTTGGTCGCGCAAAAGCAGGGCAACAGGATAATCGCAGACGCCAAGGCCGAGGCCGAAAAGATAGTAGGCGAGGCCCAGGCGAAGCGCGACGCCCTTTTGGCGGACATTCAGAGCGACTGCGACGCCCTTAAAAGAACCGAGATCGAAAAGGTCGCCAACGCCATTCGCGAAGAAAACGACAAGCTCGCAGCGGTCGAGGCCGCCTCAAAGACCCGGCGCGAGCTTCAGAGCGAGAAGCTTCATGAGCTTCAAAAAGAAGTTACCGACTTCAAGAAGAAGCTTATACTCATTCTTGAAGAGCAGACAAAGCTCGCCGTTTCCCTTCCCGAGCTTTCGGACGAGCAGATAAGCGAAATTCTCGCGACAGAGCCCGCCCCCGCGCCGGTTGAAAAAGAGCAACCCGAGGCGCCCAAGCCCGAGAAAGAAGAAAAGCATGAGCACAAGCAGGCCGACAATACGTTCAGCTTTGCAGGCTTCAAGAGACAGAACTATTCGGCCGAAGAGCTTAAATTCGGGCAGAATAATCACAACTGATACATACACTCAGGAAAGGAGCATTTTTAATGCCGCAGGACTATAACAAGACCCTGAATCTTCCCGAGACCGACTACCCAATGAGGGGGAACCTCCCCGCAAAGGAGCCCGAAGCGGTCAAGGCCTGGGAGGAGAGCGGTCTTTACAAAAAAATTCTCGATAAAAACGAGGGAAAACCCGATTATATACTTCACGACGGCCCGCCCTACGCTAACGGAGATATCCACCTCGGAACGGCGCTTAATAAAGTTCTGAAAGACATTATCGTCAAGCAGAAGAATATGAGCGGCTTCCGCGCGCCCTATGTTCCCGGATGGGACACCCACGGCCTTCCGACCGAGCTTAAGGCGATGAAATCAATCGGAGTGGAAAACGGAGCTATCCCGCCGCTCGAACTTAGAAAGCACTGCCGCGAGTTTGCGATGAGCTATGTCGATTCGCAGAGAGAGCAGTTTATGCGCCTCGGCGTTTTGGGGGATTTTTCCGACCCGTATCTGACCCTTAAGCCCGAGTTTGAGGCGAGGCAGATAGAAGTCTTCGGCGAGATGGCCAAAAAGGGCTTCATCTATAAGGGCTTAAAGCCGGTCTACTGGTGCCCCGACTGCCAAACCGCCCTTGCGGAAGCGGAAATCGAATATCAGGACGACCCCTGCTACTCGGTATACGTCAAATTTAAGGTCGCGGACGACAGGGGAGTGCTCTCTAATCTCGGTCTCAACCTTGACAAGACCTATTTCGTCATCTGGACTACTACGACCTGGACCCTGCCTGGCAACCTTGCGATTTGCCTCGGCCCCGACTACGAATACACCGTCGTTCAGGCGAACGGCGAGAATTACATTATGGCGCGCGAGCTCATCGAGCCGACTATGAAGGCCGCCGGAATTTCGGAATATACCACCGTCGGCTCATTTACCGGCAAAGAGCTTGAATACTGCACCGCGCAGCACCCCTTTATGCCGAGAACCTCGCTCGTCATCGTGGGCGACCACGTCACATTAGACAGCGGCACCGGCTGCGTTCATACCGCCCCGGGCTATGGCGTCGACGACTTTGAGATCGGCAATAAATACAACGTCGGAATTGTAGTCGGAGTCGACGGAAAGGGCGTTCTGACCGAAGAATCGGGAATGTTCGCCGGGCTTAAGACCGACGACGCGAATAAAGTCATCGCGAAGCATATGGCCGAAACCGGCGCACTATTCGCGACCGAAAAAATCACCCACCAATACCCTCACTGCTGGCGCTGCAAATCTCCTATTCTGTTTAGAGCTACCGAACAGTGGTTCTGCTCGGTCGACAGCATCAAGGAAGAGGCTGTCAAGGCGATCGAAGGGGTAGAGTGGATACCAGAGTGGGGCGAAGAGAGGATCAAGGGAATGGTTCGCGACCGCTCCGACTGGTGCATCTCCCGCCAAAGAACTTGGGGCGTTCCTATCCCGATATTCTACTGCAAGAGCTGCCGCAAGCCGATTATCAACGACTACACGATAAAAGCCGTCGCCGATCTCTTCAGAAAAGAGGGCTCCGACGCTTGGTGGTCTCACGAGGCTTCCGAGATCGTTCCCGAGCTTAAGTGCGACTGCGGCTGCGCCGAATTTGAAAAAGAAAAGGATATCCTTGACGTTTGGTTCGATTCGGGCGTTACTCACACCGCCGTTTTGGACCAGCGCGAGGGGCTTCATTCCCCGGCGGACCTCTATCTTGAGGGCGCGGATCAGTACCGCGGGTGGTTCCAAAGCTCGCTGCTGACGAGCGTCGCACTCGGCAGAATGGCGCCCTACAAGGCTGTGTGCACTCACGGCTGGGTAGTCGACGGCCAGGGAAAGACTATGCACAAATCCCTCGGCAACGGAATCGGGCCCCGCGAGATATACGACAAATACGGCGCGGATATCCTCCGCCTTTGGGTGGCGTCGAGCGATTACCACTCCGACATAAGAATTTCCAAGGAAATACTCGGCCAGCTTTCCGAGGCTTATAAAAAAGTTCGCAACACCGCAAGATACATCCTCGGTAACCTTTGCAACCAAGGCGGGTTCAACTTTGACAGCGACGCAGTTCCGCTTGAAAAGCTTACCGAGCTCGACAAGTGGGCGATCATGCGGCTCGACCAACTCATCGAGAAGGCCGCCGAAGCCTATAACAGCTTCGACTTCCACATCGTCTTCAAGTCGATACACAACTTCTGCGTAGTCGATATGTCTAACTTCTATCTCGACGTCATCAAAGACAGGCTTTATTGCGAATCCCCGAACAGCGAGGCGAGAAGAAGCGCGCAGACCGCTATGTACATCATTCTCTCGGCGCTCGCAAGGCTTATCGCCCCGATAATCCCGTTCACTGCGGACGAGATCTGGAAATATATCCCTCACTGCGCGGCGGACAATACCGAGAGCGTATTCTTAAACGATATGCCGAAGGCTTCCGGTCTTGTATTCGGCGAAGATTTTCGCGAAAGATGGGAGCTTATAGTCGCCCTGCGCGACGAAGTCAAAAAGGCTCTTGAGCTTAAGAGGGCGGATAAAGTCATCGGCTCGTCGCTCGAGGCTGCGGTTAAGGTCACGCTAAGCGGCGACAGCTTTGAGAAAATCACCCGAGGCGACGTTTCGGCCGCTGAAAAAGAGCTTAAAGATATCTTCATCGTCTCGAAGGTTTGCATCGCAAAGAGCGACGCCCCCGCAGAGCCGGAGGTTACAAGGGCGGAGGGCGAGAAGTGCGAGCGCTGCTGGACTTATTCCGACACCGTAGGGAAATGCGCCGACCACCCGACCTTATGCGAAAGATGCGCGCGCACCGTTTCGGAATGATTTTATGAATCTTTTAACCGTTTTTATCGTCGTTCTTTCGCTTGTCGCCGTTCTCGTCGCGATAAGAGCGGCGCTCAACTCAAAGCCCACGGCGGCGATTGATTTGACAGTTTTCGTCGCGGCGCTCGTCGCGGTCGACCAGCTTATAAAGCTTTTGATCGTTAAAAGCTTCGGCATAGCGGCAGACTCTCGCCGAAGCTTTAAAACCTTGAAAATCGGCGGATTTAAAATCGTCAGCATAACCCACATTCGCAACGACGGCGCGGGGTGGAGCATCTTGGGCGGAAAAACCGTCTTTCTGATAGTCTTCACCGCCGCGATAATGGCCGCGATAATCGCCTATCTCATCATCAAAAGAAAATCCGTCTCGAAGTTAGAGGCGATATCCCTCTGTTTGATTATCGCCGGCGGGGTCGGGAACCTTATCGACAGGGCGAGAATGTTGATCGAGGGGACCGACGTTTTCCCGGGGGTCATCGACTACATCAAGCTCGATTTTATCGACTTTCCGGTCTTCAATTTCGCCGACTGCTGCGTAACCTTAGGGGCCGCGCTGTTCTGCGTTTCGGTGTTTAGATCCGAAGTAAAGCTTTCAAAGCAAAAAAAGGCCGAAGCCGAGCAAAAAACCGATGAATCGCTATAATTTTTGCGCCGAGGCCGAAGATTCCGGCCGAAGGATTGACAAGTGGCTTACCGAACAGGACGAGATAGACATAACTCGTTCGGCGGCGGCAAAGCTTATAGAGAGCGAAGCTGTAAAGATAAACGGCTTTACAGTCAATAAAAGCCGCGTTTTGTGCGAGGGCGACGTTATCACCGTCGACATTCCCGAGCCGATAGAGCTTAAGGTCTTGCCGCAGGATATTCCGATAGAAGTCGTCTATGAAGACGACGACCTCGCGGTGGTCAATAAGCCGCAGGGAATGGTAGTCCACCCGGCGGCCGGGAACCCGGACGGAACGCTTGTAAACGCGCTTTTATACCGGTTCGAGGGGCGGCTTAGCGGCATAAACGGCGTTATTCGCCCCGGGATAGTTCACCGAATCGACAAAAACACGAGCGGCCTTTTGGTGGTCGCGAAAAACGATTTCGCGCACCTCGCCCTCTCGGAGCTTATAAAGCGCCACGACTTTACACGCGAATATCAAGCCGTCTGCGTCGGCAGCTTTAAAGAGCCCTCGGGGGTCATCAACGCCCCGATTGGAAGGGACAAAAACGACCGCAAGCGCATGGCGGTGACGTCGCTCAACTCTAAAGAGGCGATCACAAGATACGAGCTTATTGAGCGGCTTTGCGGACATTCGCTGATGAAATTTAACCTTGAAACCGGAAGAACTCATCAGATAAGGGTTCATTGCGCGTATATGGGTCACCCGATTTTGGGGGACGACGTTTACGGCAGGCCGTATAAAGGCTGTAAAGGCCAATGCCTTCACGCCAAAAAACTCGGCTTCGTTCACCCGAGGACGGGGGAATACCTTGAATTTGATTCGGAACTGCCGGAATATTTCACCCAAATTTTAAACAGCTTGAGGTAGCGATGGATTTTTCTAAGACAATTTTCGTTTCCGACCTTGACGGAACACTTTTGACAAGCGACAAAAAGCTGAATCCGGCCGACAAAGCCGCGATAGAGCGATATCAAGCCGCAGGCGGAAGATTCGCCGCATCTACCGGCCGCCCGCTTCACACCGTTACCGACTATATTCCCGCAATCGGCGATTTCCCGATGATTTTATGCAACGGCGGGGTCATCTACGACGCCTGTAAAGAAAAAGTCCTTTACGAAGTCGATCTCCCCGAATCCGCGAAATACATTTTGACCGAGGTCAGAAAGCATTTTCCGGACATCAGCCCCGAGATTTACGCCTTCTCGAACCGCTACTACTTCCATATGAACACCGTCGAAAAGTGGCACCAACACATTTTGGGGGACATCAGCTTTAAAAAAATCTCCGACCCGGACGAGATCGACGAGCCCTGGAACAAAATGCTCTTTGCCGACGAGATCGAGACCATAAACGAGCTCACCGATTTCGTCAAAAGGTTCGAGGGCTGCGGGGTAAGATTTGTTCGAAGCTTCCCGAAGTTCTTGGAAGTTTTGCCGGAGGGCGTATCAAAGGGCAGCGCGCTTAAAAAGCTCATCGAAATTTGCGGCTGCAAAGGTCTTACGGTCTGCGCGGCGGGGGATTACGACAACGACATCGAGATGCTCAAGCTCGCCGACATCAGCTTTTGCCCGCAAGACTCGCAGGACTGCGTCAAAGAGATTTCTACGGTAGTATTAAACAACACGAGCGACACCGGCGCGATTGACGAGGCGCTTAAATACTTGGAACAGCTTTAAATGTTAGCAAAATGGTCAGTATTGCTGCAAAAAATATAGACTACGGAGGTACCAAAATATGGACGAATTACTGAAAAAGCAGCTTCAGATAACTGCTTGCAAGGTCAGAATGGGCATTATCGAGGGGGTTTACAACGCCAAAAGCGGCCACCCGGGCGGCTCTCTTTCGATTGCAGACACTTTGACCTATCTCTACTTCAACAAGCTCAACGTTTATCCCAACGACCCCAAGCTTAAAGACAGGGACCGCTTTGTTCTCTCTAAAGGGCATACCGCTCCCGCGCTCTATTCCGTTCTGGCGCAGCGCGGCTTCTTCCCGGTCGAAGAGCTTAAAACCCTTCGGCACATCGGCGCAAGGCTTCAAGGCCACCCCGATATGAAGCATATCCCCGGAATTGATATGTCTACCGGCTCGCTCGGGCAGGGGATTTCCGCCGCCTGCGGAATGGCTCTTTCGGCGAAGCTTTCTTCCGAAAACTATAAGGTTTACGCCATTTTGGGCGACGGCGAGATCGAAGAGGGCCAGGTATGGGAGGCCGCGATGTTTGCCGCGCACAACAAGCTCGACAACCTTACCGCTATCATAGACAATAACGGCCTTCAGATCGACGGCAAAATTTCGGACGTCTGCTCGCCCTACCCGATCGACGAAAAGTTTAGGGCCTTCGGCTGGCATGTCATCACCATGGACGCCCACGACTTCGACTCTATCGAAAAGGCTTTCAACGAGGCCGAAACGGTCGTAAACCAGCCCGTCGCGATCATTCAGACCAGCGTTAAGGGTAAGGGCGTTTCGTTTATGGAAAACCAAGTTTCTTGGCACGGCACCGCTCCGAACGCCGAGCAGTATGAACAGGCGATGAGCGAGCTTAGGGCACAGCTTAAAGAATTGGAGGGATAATAATGGCAGATTTAGTTAAAAAGGCGACTCGCGAAAGCTACGGCGAAGCTTTGGCCGAGCTTGGCGACAAATACGAGAACCTTTACGTTTTAGACGCCGACCTTGCCGGCGCCACCAAAACCGGCATATTCAAGAAGAAGTTCCCCGACAGGCATATCGACTGCGGCATAGCCGAGGCAAATATGATGGGCGTGGCCGCCGGCCTTGCGACTACCGGCAAAATTCCGTTCGCCTCATCTTTTGCGATGTTCGCCGCCGGAAGGGCCTTTGAAATAGTAAGAAACTCTATCGGATACCCCCACCTTAACGTCAAGATCGGCGCCACCCACGCGGGCATATCCGTCGGCGAAGACGGCGCTTCTCATCAATGCAACGAAGACATCGCGCTTATGAGAACCATACCGGGAATGACGGTCATCAACCCCGCCGACGACACCGAGGCCAAAGCGGCGGTAGAAGCCGCGATTTTGCACGACGGCCCGGTTTATATCCGCTTCGGAAGGCTCGCCGTCCCGATTTTCAACGACCCCGCAACCTATAAGTTCGAGATCGGAAAGGGCGTTCAGCTCGTCGACGGCAGCGACGTTACCGTTATCGCCACCGGCCTTATGGTATACGAGGCAATAAAAGCCGCCGAAGAGCTTAAAAAAGAAGGCATAAGCGCGAGGGTTATAAATATCCACACGATAAAGCCGCTCGACAAAGAGCTTGTGATCAAAGCCGCGAAAGAGACCGGCCTTATAGTCACCGCAGAAGAGCACAGCGTCATCGGCGGCCTCGGCTCGGCGGTATGCGACGCAGTTTGCGAGGAAGCCCCGGTCAAGGTAGTTAAAATCGGCGTGAACGACGTTTTCGGCCATTCCGGCCCCGCGGCCGACCTTCTTAAGGAATTCGGCCTTTGCAGCGAAAATATCGTCGCGACCGTTAAAAAAGCTCTCGCCGAAAAATAATTGAAATCACTCACTTTTCCGCCCTGATGAACATAAAATATCATCAGGGCGGGGGTGATAGATTGAGAAGATATAAAACTTCTTTCGGCGGGGTTCGGGGCGGAAACCGCAGATTTTTTATAATTTGCGCAATTTTGTCGGTCTGCGCGATTATCGCCTTTGCGATGAACCGCTCGCTTAAGCCGATAGCCTTTAAGCTTGCCGAAAGTTACGGAGCGGAGGCCGCCGCCGGAATCATCACCCAGACCGTTTCGGACTATTTTGATTCCGCGAATATCGGTTATTCGGACCTTGTTCGGTTAAGCTATAATTCGAGCGGCTTCGTTTCGTCGGTGGAATATAACGGCGCGGCGATCAACAAGATGAAATCCGAATGTCTGTCGCTTTTAAGAGGCAACCTTAAAAAGCTTAAGGCCGCGAAGATAAAGATCCCGCTCGGAAGCCTTTTTAACGACCTCTCGCTTAGCGGCAGGGGGCCGAGCCTTAATATAAGAGTAAGCGCCTCGGCGGTGCCGGATATAGAAATTCTTTCGGCCTTCGACTCGGCGGGGGTGAACCAATCGAAACACGAGATCAGAATGTGCGTTTCGGCGAAGATAAGCGTTTTTATTCCGCCGAAAAGCGAAGAATTTACCGTAAAACAGGATTATGTTCTTGCGCAAACCGTCGTCGTTGGCGACGTGCCGGACGGCTGCGCAATTGTGGAATGAAGATAAAAAATGGAAATAAACGAAGCAAAAAAGCGGGTCGGCGAACTGACCGAGCTTTTAAATTATCACAACAGAAAATACTACGTCGAAGACTCGCCCGAGATCGAGGACTATGAATACGACGCGCTTATGCGCGAGCTTAGGGCACTCGAGGCCGATTTTCCCGAGCTTTTAAGTCCCGCCTCGCCCTCTCAAAGGGTTGGGGGAGAGCCGGTTTCCGGCTTCAAAAAGGTCAGGCATGAGGTTCAGATGGGCAGTCTTCAAGACGTTTTCAGTTTTTCGGAGGTCAAGGATTTCTTTGACCGCATATGTCAAGAGGTCGACGAACCGAAGTTCACCGTCGAACCGAAAATCGACGGCCTTTCCTGCTCGCTCGAATACCGCGGCGGCCTTTTGGTCTGCGGATCTACGAGGGGGGACGGCTTCGTCGGCGAGGACGTCACCGCAAATATAAAAACCATCGGCTCGATACCCCTTGAGCTTAAAGAAAAGCTTCCGCTTTTGGAAGTTAGGGGAGAGGTTTATATGCCTCGCTCGGTTTTCGCGAAGCTTTCGGACGAGATGGAGCTCAACTCCGAGGCGCCTTTTAAAAACCCGCGAAACGCCGCCGCGGGTTCTCTTAGGCAGAAAGACCCTAAAATCGCCGCAAAGCGAAGGCTTGATATCTTCTGCTTTAACGTTCAGCGCGCCGAGGGGATAGAGTTTTCCTCTCATAAGCAGACCCTCGACTACTTGAAGTCGCAGGGGTTTAAGGTCATTCCGAAGTATACGCTCGTCGAAAGCTTTGAAGAGATCGAGCGCTGCATCAAAGAGATCGGCGAAAACCGCTTCGACCTGCCTTATGACATCGACGGCGTAGTCATCAAGCTCGACAGCCTTTCTGATCGCGAACAGGTCGGGTATACCGCAAAGGTCCCGAAGTGGGCGGTAGCGTATAAATTTCCGCCGGAGGAAAAGGTCACCAAGCTTAGGGATATAGAAGTAAACGTCGGCCGAACCGGCGCGATAACACCGGTCGCGGTGTTCGATACCGTAACCTTGGCCGGGACGAGCGTTTCAAGAGCTACCCTTCACAACCAGGATTTTATAGACGAGCGCGGAATAAGAATAGGCGATATGATAACCGTTCGCAAGGCGGGGGACATTATCCCCGAGGTTCTCGGTGTGGCAGAGCCTTCCGGCAGCGGCGAGCCTTATAAGCTGCCCGAGATCTGCCCTGTCTGCGGAGCGAAAGCGATCAGAGACGAGGGCGAAAGCGCGCTTAGGTGCTCTAATATAGACTGCCCGGCGCAGGTTTTAAGAAGGATCATCTATTTCGCTTCTAAGCCTGCGATGAATATAGACGGCCTCGGCCCGGAAAAGGCCAAGGCGCTTTACGACAGCGGGCTCATCAAAACGATTGCGGACATTTATCGCCTTACCGCGAACGACCTTCTCTCGCTCGAGGGATATAAGCAAAAATCGGCGGAAAACCTTATAAACGCCATCGAAAATTCAAAGACAAACTCGCTCGACAGGCTTCTTTGCGGCCTCGGTATAAAAAATATCGGCTCGGCCTCGGCCAAGCTTTTGTGCGACAAGCTTGGGGATATGGACTCGATTTTAAAGGCCGACGCCGAAGAGATTGCCAAAATAGACGGCTTCGGGGCTTTGACCGCGAAAGCGGTCGCGGATTCCCTTTCGGAGCCGCACATCAGAAAAACGATAGAAGCCCTTAAAGAGCTGGGCGTTAATATGTCTTACGAAAGAGTCGCTTCTTCGGACAAGCTTAGCGGCAAGATATTCGTTATAACCGGAACGCTGCCGAGCCTAAAGCGCGACGAGGCGCAGGCGCTTATCGAGCGCAACGGCGGGACCGTTAAATCGAGCGTATCGAAGAAGACGGATTTCGTTCTTGCGGGCGACGACGCGGGCTCTAAGCTTTCAAAGGCGAAAGAACTCGGTGTGGCGGTTATTGACGAAGCCGAGCTTTTGAGTATAATAAATGATAAACCTCAAAACGAGAGTATCGGAGGACAGAATATATGAACATTGACATCAAGCACATCGCAAAGCTTTCGCGGCTTCGCATCGACGACAGCGAGCTTGCGGGGTATGAAAAAGAGATGAACGACATCATCGCGATGGTCGAATCTATGCCCGACATCAAGGACGAGCTCACGGTCGACCCGCAGAACGTTATGGCCCTTAGGCCGGACGAAGAGATCGGCGAAAAGATCCCGAGAGACGAGATTTTAAAGAACGCCCCGAAGGTCGTCGCCGGGTGCGTCGTCGTCCCGAAAACGGTCGACTGAAAGGGGTGCGTTTGAATGAAGCTTTACGAATACAACGCGTTTGAACTCTCGGAGATGATCAAAAGCAAAAAAATCTCCTCTAAAGAGCTTACCGAATCGGTTTTAGAGAGAAAAGACGAAGTCGACGGAAAGGTCGAGGCGTATTTGAACTTTGACCGCGAGGGCGCGCTTGCCGCCGCAGAAAGGGCGGATAGGCTTATTTCCGCAGGAGGGGTTAAATCCCGCCTCGCGGGGATTCCTATCGGAATCAAAGACAATATCTCTACCGCCGGGATAGCCACCACCTGCGCCTCGAAGATGCTTGAAAACTACGTTCCGGTTTTTAACGCCACCGTTATAGACAAGCTTTCCGCAGCCGGCTGCGTTATTTCCGGAAAACTCAATATGGACGAATTTGCGATGGGCTCTTCGACCGAAAATTCATATTTCAAGACCACTAAGAACCCGTTCGACCTTAGCTGCGTTCCCGGCGGGTCTTCCGGCGGGTCTGCGGCGGCGGTTTCATGCGGCGAAGCTGTTATCGCCCTCGGATCGGACACCGGCGGCTCGATAAGGCAGCCCGCCTCGCTCTGCGGGGTAGTGGGATTGAAGCCCACCTACGGCAGTGTATCGAGATACGGCCTCGTCGCGTTCGCTTCTTCTCTCGACCAGATCGGCCCGATAGGCAGATGCGTTAAAGACGTCGCCCTTTTGCAGGACGAAATTCAAGGGCATGACAAAATGGACGCCACCAGCGCGGACAGAAGCTATGCCTCGCTTTACGACAACCTTAGCGAAGATATCTCCGGCCTTAAGATAGGCATACCCTCGGAATACTACGGAAAGGGAGTTAAGCCCGAGGTCGCCGAGGCGGTCACGAGCGCCGTCAAAGAGCTTGAAAAGAGGGGGGCTAAGGCCGTTCCGATATCCCTTCCCTCTACCGAATACGCGCTTTCGGCCTATTATATCATCGCCTGCGCGGAGGCTTCATCTAACCTTGCGCGGTTCGACGGCGTTAAATACGGCTACCGCGCGAAAGACTGCGACGGCCTTATAGATATGTACGAGCGGACGAGAAGCGAGGGCTTCGGCCGTGAAGTCAAGAGAAGGATTATGCTCGGGACCTTCGTTTTAAGCTCGGGATACTTCGACGCCTACTACAAAAAGGCCAAGCTTTTGCAAAAGCGCATCGCCAAAGAATTTGAAGACGCTTTTAAGACCGTCGACGTTATCGTTACGCCGACTTCGCCCTCGGAGGCTTTTAAGATCGGCGAGAGGATATCCGACCCGCTCGCGATGTACGCGGCGGACATCTGCACCGTAACCGTCAATATAGCGGGGCTTCCGGCGCTAAGTATTCCCTGCGGGTATTCAAGCTCCGGCCTGCCCTACGGGATGCAGATCATCGGCAGAAAATTCGACGAACAGACGGTTTTAAACCTTGCCTTGGCGCACGAAAACGCCTTTGGCGGGTTCAGAAGGCCGAAGCTTTGAGAGGGGTGAGTTTTTATGATGATAAAAGGCTACGAAGTCGTCGTCGGGCTTGAGGTTCACGCCGAGCTCAACACAAAGACAAAGATTTATTGCAGTTGTAAAAACTCCTTCGGGCTCGAGGTCAACACCCAAGTCTGCCCGATTTGCCTCGGCATGCCCGGGACTTTGCCGACCCTCAACGAAAAGGTCGTCGAGTACGCGATAAAAATGGGCCACGCCCTTAACTGCTCGATAAACCGAATCTGCAAGCAGGACCGCAAGAACTACTTCTACCCCGACCTTCCGAAATCCTACCAGATCTCGCAGGCGGATATCCCGCTCTGCCAAAACGGCTATCTCGACGTCATCATGGACGAAGGAGAGGTCAAGCGGATCGGAATCGAGAGAATACACATCGAGGAAGACGCCGGAAAGCTTCTTCACTCCGACAAGTTCGACGGCTCTCTCGTCGACTTCAACCGCTGCGGCGTTCCGCTAATCGAAATCGTCTCGAAGCCGGATATGCGCGGCTCGGACGAGGCTAAGGCATATCTCGAAACGGTTCGCTCGATATTAAAATACATCGACATCTCCGACTGCAAGATGCAGGAGGGCTCGATTCGCTGCGACGTAAACGTCTCCGTCCACAAGCCCGGCGAGCCGTTCGGAACGAGGTGCGAGATGAAAAACGTAAACAGCTTCTCGGCGGCGGTCCGCGGAATAGACTACGAGGCCAACCGACAGATAGAGGTTCTTGAGGCCGGCGGGACGGTAGTCCAAGAGACCCGCCGGTGGGACGACCAAAAGGGCGTCAGTGTTTCGATGAGAACGAAAGAAGACGCGCAGGACTACCGGTACTTCCCCGAGCCCGACCTTTTGACGATAGTCGTTCCGCAGGAGAAGGTCGACGAGCTTAAAAGGACTCTGCCCGAGCTTCCGAACGCAAAAATTATGCGATACGTCAAAGATTACGGAATCAGCCACTACGACGCCGCGATGATAGTCGACGTTGTTGAAAAGTCGGCGTTCTTTGAAAAGTGCCTCGAGGCGGGCTGCAAGTCGCCGAAGATACTTTCAAACTGGATTTTGGGCGAGATATCGAAGTTTATGAACGAGGGCGCAGCGATCGAAGACACCAAGCTTACCCCCGAAAAGATGGCCGAGCTTATCGGGCTTATCGACGGCGGAAAAATATCTACCGCCGCGGCGAAGACGGTCTTCGACATCATCGTCAAAGAAGACCGCGACATAAACGAAATCATCGAAGAAAAGGGCCTTGCGCAGGTTTCGGACGAATCGGCGCTCGAAAAGATCGCCGACGAAGTTTTGGCGGCGAACGAAAAGTCGGTCAGCGACTATCTCGGCGGAAAGACCAACGCGCTCGGATACCTCGTCGGCCAGTGTATGAAGGCCTCGAAGGGCAAGGCGAACCCCGGCGCGATGAAAGAGATAATTCTTAAAAAGATCGGCGGATAGTCACTTTGCGCGCTTGGCGCTTTCTAAAAGCGTTATAAAAACCATAGCGAAAACGCATATTATCGGAATAAGGCTCGGGCTTCGGCTCAGCCTTATTTTTGTCGCCGTTTCGCAGACTATCCCGAGAGCGAAAAGGATTTTTTCTATGACAAACGCGTAAAAAGCCGTGAGCGGTATCGCTGCGAGGCGCGACAAGTAAAATTGCTTTACGCTGAAAGCGCCGTCGATGATGCCGATTATCTGCGCGTGAACGCATAACCCGCCGAATCCGAGCAGCGCTGCTACTATGGCAATCGAAACGCCTTTACAGTCCGAAAGCGAGGCAAGGTTAGAAATTTCGAGCACCGCAGAGAAATATTTTAAAGATTTTATCTGCGGAAATACGGCCTCGATTACCGCCTTTATTGCTGAAAAGAACAGAATCATCGAGCAGACCGAGATCATCGCCGAGGCGGCCGAAGAAACGCTTTCGATCATAAGCTTAGAGGAAAACCCGCGCCGCTCCGTCGGCTTAAACTCGGTTTTATCGCGGCTTTTGAGCGAATAGACGATAAAAAAGGTCAGATTCGTAAGAATACATGCCGCAAGCGCCGCAAGGCCGAAGCGAATATCTTTAAAAACCGCAGCTCCGGCTATCCCCGCGGCAAAGGCCGGCCCGCAGCCGAAGCAAAAGCTCATCGCCCGCGAAGCCTCGCTTTGGGGCAGGCGGTTAGAGTCGACGGCCTCTTTCAACAGCTTTGCGCCGATGGGGTATCCGCCGATGTTACCGAAGATAAAGGCGGAAAGGATTTCGGGGTTCGTTTTTTTGCAGAACCGCGAAATAAAGCCGCTTTTTGATATCGCCGAAGAAACAACGCTCATCGCAAAAAGCGAGGGGATTATTCTTGAAAAGCAGTTTTGAAGCGCCTCGGTCATCGCCGACGAGACCTCTTCGCCGTAAATAATCAGCGCTGCGCCGAGCGCGGTAAGCCCCAAAAATGCCGCCGTGTTTTTAAAAGCCTGTTTATCCATATTTTCTCTCCGAATAGTTTGTCTTTAAAAATTCTATGCGAAAGAAAAGACGAGTATAATTTAACAGCGAAATTCTGTTTGAAAGGAAATAATATATGTCGGAATTTTGGAACAGGCTTCTTGAGCGCGCGCGGGCGGCGACTTTTTCGGATTCCTGCGTTACCGTAAGCGGCAGGCGGGAGGTTATGATAGAAAACGCGTCGCACGTCTATGAATGTAACGAGATAACCGCTCGGGTCTCGACAAGCGACGGCGACGTTATAGTCTGGGGCGAAGAACTTTCGGTCTCGAGCTTTAAAGAGTCTACGGTAAGGGTCAGCGGGCGGATACAGTCGCTTGAATTTATCAAAAAGGCGGGGATAAAGGATGATTAGGCAGGCCGTATTCGGGACGGTTTTTATGAAGATAGACGGCTTCGACGTCTCGCTTTTGACAGAAAGGCTATACAAAAGCTGTAAAGTCATTTCACTTTACGAAAAATCAGGCTCGGTATATTTCAAAACCTTCGGGATATATGAGAAAAAAGCCGCCGAAATTGCGGACAAAAACAACTGCGTTTATGAGATTTTAGAGCGAAAGGGGATAAGATATACCCTTCAAAAATATGTCAAAAGATACGGGCTATACGCCGGAGCGGCTTTGGCGGCGGCAGCGATTTTCTTTCTTTCAAACACGGTTATGAAGATAGAGATAAACGGCGCTTTAAGCGATGAAACAAGGGCTGAGGTCCGCGAGATTTTAAAAGAAGAGGGCTTAAAAGCGGGGGCTTATATACCCTCGTTGAACTATTTTAAACTCGCAAACCGGCTTTTTTCGTCTTCCGATAAAATCGCTTGGGCCTCAATCGGAAACGTCGGCTCGGTGGTCGAGGTGAATATAACCGAGGCGACGAGGCCGGAGGAGGTCGGCAGCTCGCGGATACCCTGCAACATAGTTTCTACCCGCGACGCGGTGATCACCGACGCAAAGGTTTCGGCGGGGCAGCTTGAAGTTTTGATCGGCGACGCGGTTTATAAGGGCAAGCTTTTGGTCAGCGGGATAGTCCCACTTTCAAACGGCTCGGCGCAATATTGCCGCTCTATCGCCGAAATCACCGGAAGATACGAGCAAAGCGTTGATTTTAGGGTAAATTATATCGAAGAGGGAAATTTTGAGGGCGAAAAAATATACCGCCGCGCGTTGAACTTCTTCGAGCTTGAAATCCCGCTTCCGGGCGGAATATTCAAAACCGGAGCAAAATACTCCGAAGCTGTATCCAAAACAGATTTAAAGCTTTTAGGACTAAAGCTTCCGATAGCGGTCACCACCTACGAATACACCGAGCTTATAAGCGATATAAAGTCGTATTCCACCGAAGAGGCTTTGGCAGAGCTCTACCGCAGACTTGAAAACTACGAGAAAAATATCCTTCGCGGCGTTGAGATCATAGATAGGCATACGCAGGAGCTTCAAGACGGCGAGGGGATAACGCTTAGGGCGGATTACGTTCTTGAGGGCGAGATAGGCAAAATCTCCGAGATATATATAAAATAAGAAATTGCCTTTAAGATATTGAATTGTCGGGATAAATCTGTTATAATTATATACGGCGGATGTTGCCCCTGCCGCCGACTGCGTTTAAATTTGAAAGGAAAAACAAAATGGCTGAAAGATCGGTCGTCGTAAATAATATGGACTCGCTGCTGAATTTGTTCGGCAGCTACGACGAAAACATTAAAATAATTCAAAGCGAGCTCGGAGTGGACATTTTGAGCCGCGGAGGAGACATTAAAATCACCGGCCCGGAATACGGCGTAGAAAAGGCGTATTCCTGCATCAGCGGCCTTTTAAAGATAGCCGACAGGGGCGAGAATATATCCGAACAGCAGGTAAGATATCTTATAACCATGGCGGGCGAGGGCGAAGAAGACGAGATTGCCGGGCTTTCGGACGGCGGAATCTGCGTCACGGTATCCGGGAAGACGATAAAGCCCAAAACCCTCGGCCAAAAGAAATATATCGACTCTATTAACAACAACACCGTCTCGTTCGGGGTCGGCCCGGCCGGAACCGGCAAGACCTTTTTGGCGGTCTCGATGGCGGTAAGGGCGTTTAAGGCCCATTCGGTCAGCAAGATTATTCTTACAAGGCCGGCGGTAGAGGCGGGGGAGAAGCTCGGCTTTTTGCCAGGGGACCTTCAAAACAAGGTCGACCCTTATCTTAGGCCGCTATACGACGCTTTGTTCGAGATGCTCGGAGCGGAGACCTTCGCCCGGCTTCAGGAGCGCGGTTCGATAGAAGTCGCCCCGCTGGCTTATATGAGGGGCCGAACCCTCGACGAATCATTTATAATCCTCGACGAGGCGCAGAACACCTCGCCCGAGCAGATGAAGATGTTTTTGACCCGACTCGGCTTCAACTCTAAGATGGTCATAACCGGCGACGTCACCCAGATCGACCTTCCGAACCCGAAAAATTCAGGACTTGTAGAGGCGATAAAGGTTTTAAAAAACGTCAAAGACATCGGGATAAACCACTTTACCGAAAAAGACGTCGTTCGGCACAAGCTTGTACAGGATATAGTCAAGGCATATGAGCAATATAACGCAGAAAGAGGCCGCCGCAGATGAAGCCCATAGTTTCGATTTACAATAAACAGAGAAGATTCGGCGTTACCGAGCGGCTTAAAATGCTGGTTGAGGACTGCGTCGACGCGGCGCTTAGATACGAAAAATTCGACGAGCTCTGCGAAGTCGACGTAAGCTTTGTAAGCAACCGCAAGATCCGCGAATATAACCGGCAGTTCAGGAATATCGACCGCGAGACCGACGTTTTGTCCTTCCCGCTCGGCGACGATGAATTTGAAGTCGACCCGGACACCGACGCGGTTTTGCTCGGGGATATAGTCATATCCCTTGAAAAGGCGGCCGAGCAGGCAAAGGAATACGGCCACAGCTTTGAGCGCGAGGTCGGGTTCTTGACCGTTCATTCGGTTCTTCATCTTTTGGGATACGACCATATCGACGAAGACGAGGGCGACGTTATGCGCGCCCACGAAAAGGGGATTCTTGAAAAAATAGGACTGACGAGGGACTGATATATGACAAAAAGCGCTTTTATAACCATTCTCGGGCGGCCCAACGCCGGAAAATCGTCTTTGTTGAACGCTATTATCGGCGAAAAGATCGCCGCGGTAAGCTCTAAGCCGCAGACCACGCGGACCAAGATCACCGGCGTTTTGACCGAAGGCGAGACCCAGCTTGTTTTTATAGACACCCCGGGGATTTTAAAAGAAAAGGACAAGCTCTCCGCCTATATGATAAAGGCGATAGACAGTTCTGTCGGCTCGATAGACGCCGCGCTTTTGGTGGTCGACGCGCAAAAAAAGGCGGGTGAGCAGGAAAAGCAGCTTCTTAAAAAGCTTTCGCCGGCCGTTCCGGTAGTTCTCGTCATAAATAAAATCGACCTTTTCGAGAATAAAGAAGAGCTCATTCCGATAATCGCTGAATATTCCTCGCTCTATGATTTCGCGGCGGTGATTCCGGTTTCGGCGATCGAGAAGGACGGCCTTGAAATAATTCTTTCCCAGCTTATGGCATACGCCAAAGACGGCCCGCACTACTTCCCGGACGGAAAATTTACCGACCAGCCCGAAACGGTCATTGTCGCAGAGATGATAAGAGAAAAGCTTTTAGAGCTTTTGTCGGAAGAAGTCCCGCATGGAATCGCGGTCGGGATAGAGACTATGGAGGAGCACGACAGCAGGGCGGGGGAGCCGATTTTAGACATCGCGGCGACCATATACTGCGAGAAAGAATCTCATAAGGGAATCGTCATCGGCAAGGGCGGTGCGATGCTTAAAAACGTCGGCCGCCTTGCGAGGGAAGACATCGAAAGCTTCTTTATGATAAAAACCAACCTTCAGCTTTGGGTAAAGGTCAAAGAGGGTTGGCGCAACCGCGAAGGGCTCATCAAAAACTTCGGCCTTTCGGGCGACTGAAATTTCCACTAATATTTTAAAAAATCGCGTCCACCCTAATAAAGACAAATTTCTTTTGAGAGCGGTGGAATTACGGACGAGCTTTGGAACAAATTTTTATCGACCGGCAAGGTCGCGGATTATATAAGATATATAAGGCAAAGGCAGAGCGGTGACGAAAATGCTGACGACGTTAAAAGGTCTGGTGCTTCGGGAGAGAAGCGTCGGTGAAAACGACAAATTTCTGGATATTCTTACCGACTGCGAAGGGCTTATCGAAGTAAGCGCGAAGGGCGTTAAAAAGCAAAACGCCAAAAACGCCTCGGTCTCGCAGGCTTATTGCTACGCCGAATACTGCTTATCCGAAAGCAAGGGGAGATATATTTTAAACAGCGCCGAGCCGATTCGGGTATTCTACGATATCGGGACCGACATTGAGCGCTTTGCCCTTGCAAGCTATTTTTCGGAGCTTTTGCTTTATATCGCAACGCAGGAAAAGCCCAACAACGAGGTTTTGCGCCTTATGCTCAATTCGCTGCACTTTTTGTGCCTTAAAAACCGCGAGCTTCTTCTTTTAAAGTCGATATTCGAGCTTCGGCTGATGTCCGAGATCGGGCTTATCCCGAATCTGATCGGCTGCTGTGAATGTATGAAATATTCCGCGCCGCAGATGCTTTTCGACTTAAAGGGCGGGCGGCTTTATTGCGAAGACTGCTTCGGCTCGCGGGATCTTCACGGAGTCGAGCTTTTGGACGAAAAGCTTTTGCACTTTATAAGGCATATCGCTCTCACCGATATGAGCAGGCTTTTTTCTCTTTCCGCAAAAAAAGAGTATCTTTTAAACCTTTCAAACATCACCGAGCGGTATGTTGAAATACAGCTCGGGAAACACTTTTCGACCTTAGACTTCTTTAAGTCTTTGACTGACGGACAAATATTATGAACGAACATTATTTAACTTTGGAATTACATAAAATTCTTGAAGCGCTTGTGAACGAATGTTCTAACGAGGCTTCAAAAAAGGCCGCGGGGGAGATTGAGCCCTCGACCGACCTTGATACGGTAAGGCTTGAAAACGCCCGAACCTTTGACGCCTACGGCGCCTGCGCAAAGATCGGCAGCCCGAGCTTTTTCGGATTTTCGGACGTTTCCTCCATCGCCAACCGCGCGCAGAGCGGCGCGCAGCTTAGTCTTAGAGAGCTTTTGGACGTCTCTAAAATGCTGACCCAGACCGAAGCGCTTTTATCCTGGAGAAGGCAGCTTGAAGGGGACTTTAAGCTCGATTTTCTCTTCGAGTGTCTGTTCGACAACAAGCGCCTTAACGACAAAATCACCAACGCGATTATCAGCGAGGAGGAGATTAGCGACAATGCGAGCCCCGAGCTCGCCTCGATTCGCAGAAAAATAGTCTCGGCAAGCGCGAAGATTCGCGAAAGCCTCGATAAAATAATGAAGTCCTCGGATACGAAGGACTATTTGCAGGATAATTTCGTCGCGGTAAGGGACGGCAGGTATGTTTTGCCGATAAAATCAGAGCACAAAAATTCGGTCGCCGGCCTTGTTCACGACACTTCGGCGAGCGGGCAGACCTATTTTATCGAGCCGATGGCGGTGGTCGAGGCCAACAACGAGATCACCATTTTAAAGGGCAAAGAGCAGGAGGAGATCGAAAGGATCATCAAAGAGCTCTCGGCCGAGTGCGCGGCGTTCGGCGAACAGCTTGCCTCGGATTATTCGGCCTGCGTTAAGCTAAACCTTTATTTCGCGAAGGCCAACCTCGGCGCGAAGATGGCGGCGACGGTTCCGGAAATAAGCGACGACGGCGAGATAATTCTTAATAAAGCCCGCCACCCGCTTATAGAAAAGAGCAGGGTAGTGCCGGTCGATTTCAGGCTGGGAGGGGAGTTTGACAGCCTTATCATCACCGGGCCGAACACCGGCGGAAAAACCGTAATTTTGAAGACTGTCGGGCTGCTCACGCTGATGACTATGTGCGGGCTGATGATTCCGGTCTCGGACGGCAGCAAGGTTACGGTTTTCGAGAAAATTCTCGTCGATATCGGCGACCAGCAGTCGATCGAGCAGAGCCTTTCGACCTTCTCGTCGCATATGAATAAGGTCATCGAGATTTTGGGGACGGTCGACGACCGCTCGCTTGTTTTGATAGACGAGTTAGGCTCGGGGACCGACCCTTTGGAGGGCGCGGCGCTCGCAGTCGCGATAATCGAAAGAATAAAGGCTTTGGGCGCAAAATTGGTCACTACAACGCACTATCAAGAGCTTAAGATGTACGCGCTCGAAACCGACGGGGTTGAAAACGCCTCATGCGAGTTCGACGTTAAAGCCCTTAGGCCGACTTATAGGCTTATAATCGGCTCTCCGGGGAAGTCTAACGCTTTTGCGATATCGGCGCGGCTCGGCCTTGACGGAGATATTATCAAGGCCGCGGAGGATATGCTTACAGGCGAATCCCGCAGATTTGAAAAAATACTCGATAATCTTGAAGCGACCCGGCAGCAGCTCGAGAAAAACACCAAGCTCGCCGAGCAATACAGGGCCGAGGCCGAAAGACTTAGAGACGAGATAAACGCCGAGCACAAAAAGCTTGCCGAGACAAAGGACAAAGAGGTCGAGCTTGCGAAGCGCGAGGCAAGGTCGATAATCGAGCGAGTAAGCCGGCAGTCGGCGCAGCTTATGGACGAGCTTGAGGATATCAGAAAATCAAAGGATAAAGAAGATTTTTCCAAAAAAGTCTCGGAACAGAAAATGCAGTATAAGCGCCGAATGAACGAGCTTTACGACGAGGCCGCAAAGCTTGAGGATTCGGGCGGGGAATACGTTTTGCCGAGGCCGCTTAAAAAGGGCGACGACGTCACCATAGTCGACGGCGGAAAAAGCGGAATCGTTATCTCTCTGCCGGACCAGAGCGGAAACGTTATGGTTCAGGTCGGAATCATGCGAACAAAGGTTCACATCTCGAAATTGCGGCTTGTAGAGAAGCCCTCGACCTTTAACAACCAAAAAATCTCGCCGAAAGGTGGGGCGGGAAGGGGCGTTGAAAGCCGCGCGACCCGCAAGGCCGAGACCGAGCTCGATATCCGCGGATACACGGTCGACGAAGGGCTTTACGAGGTCGATTCGTTTATCGACAGAGCGCTGATGAGCGGCAACAAGGTCGTTATGATAATCCACGGCAAAGGCACCGGCGCGCTTAAGGCGGCGGTTAGGAACCATCTGCGAACCCATCCGTCGGTTCTGTCATCTCGCAAGGGCGTATACGGCGAGGGCGAAGACGGAGTTACGGTGGTGGAGTTGAAGTAGATTTTAAACCCACGGCCGCAAGGGGAGACGTAAAAATATATATGCAAATGTGCGCATAATAAAAATTATACGCACATTAGGGGAGGGATTTTTATGCGCGAAGAGTACAGAAAAGACTGTCCTTATTATCTTAGGTCTTACCTTACATACATCAGAACCGTTCGTAATCACACCGAGCGCACCGAAGTTGATTATTATATGGATCTCCGAACATTTTTAAGATATCTGAAAATGATCAACAACGACGTTCCGTCCGATACTCCGTTTGAAGATATTACGATTGCAGACGTTCCGATTTCATACGTCGAAAATTTCACTCTTATGAACGCCTATGAATTTATGAACTATCTGATGGATTCGCGCGGATTTGAAAGCTCGTCGCGTTCGAGAATGACTTCGGCGTTAAGGCAATTCTACGAATATCTTTCCAAAAAAGCTATGCTTATCAAAAGCAATCCGATTGAGCAGCTCGAGCATCCGAGAAATGCCCAAAAGCTTCCGAAGTTTTTGGGGCTCGAGCAAAGTCAAACGCTTCTTTCGAGCGTTGAGAGCCACAACCAAAAGCGCGATTTTTGCATCATCACGCTGTTTTTGAACTGCGGAATGAGGCTTTCGGAGCTCGTCGGGCTGAATATCGGCGATTACAGCGAGAGCGCGCGAACGCTTAGAGTGTTCGGAAAAGGTCAAAAAGAGCGGATTATTTACATAAACGACGCCTGTATCGCCGCTTTAAATGACTATATAAAGGTTCGGCCGAAGTCGATAACCGACCCGGACGCGCTCTTTTTATCGACACATTCCGGGAATAAACGGCTATCGAACCGCCGCGTTCAGCGAATCGTCGAAGACCAGCTAAATCGCGCCGGCCTCGGGAATTTGGGGCTTTCGACCCACAAGCTTCGTCACACCGCCGCAACGCTGATGTATGAATACGGCGGGGTCGACCCGATGGTTTTGAAAGACGTTTTGGGGCACAAGAGCGTCGCGACAACGCAGATATACACTCACCTTTCGGACGCCGACCGCAGAAAAGCCGCAGAAAACTCCCCTCTCGCTAACTTTAAAGCGCCAAAGCAAAAGAGCGACAGCGATGATGAAGAAGAATGATTTCTTATAAAATATTAACCCCGCCGCAAATTTCCATACGGCGGGGTTTCGCTATTTTGCAGAAATTTGAGTCCGCGGAAAAGCCGGAGCGACGGAGCGAATGAGCGGCAGCATTGAGCGCGTAAGCGTAAAAATGCCGCCGCGAACGATACGTAGTCCGCGACGGCTTGGCGCGTCTTACTGGACTCGAACCAGTGGCCTACTGCTTAGAAGGCAGTTGCTCTATCCAACTGAGCTAAAGACGCATATATTTGGCGCCGCAAGCCGCTTTGCCCGCGACGCCCGATTGGAGCGGGTGATGGGAATCGAACCCACGCGACCAGCTTGGAAGGCTGGAGTTCTACCATTGAACTACACCCGCGTGCGCTTTATCGGCGCGTTTTTTATTATATCATCAGCATTTGGTATTGTCAAGCGTGTTTTTTAAGAAAATAAAAAAATTTTTTTGCAAATTCGACAACTTTCGCGATACAAACGCATTTTCGGCCGTATAAGATAAAAAAGCAATAAAAACCGGCCGGCGCAACCAAATTTCAAAACGGTGAATATTATGATACGTTACAGAGTTTATGAGGAAACACTAATCTTAGAGGAAAAAGAATACACGGCCTACGGGGTCGCGGCATTTGACGGCGCGGGCGAGCTTTTATGCAGCGTTTCGGACATAACGCTCGAAAAAGAAAAGGCGGCGGAGCTTGCGCGAAGGTGCGAAAGGCTTAGGCTCTCCCCTATCCACCTTAAAGAAGTCGCCGAAGATTTTATCGTCGCGGATACATATTGACCTTATCGCCGAGGCGCGGTATAATGTATAAAACGGCGAAAGGAGACCTATTATGAAAACCGAAGTTTTAACCCTTAACGAAGAAAGAAACGTCACTCTTACCGCATACATACAGCCGGTCGGCGGCGAATTTTGGGGCATGACCAAGCGCCCCGCGATGATAATTCTTCCGGGCGGAGGATATCAGTTTTGCTCCGACCGCGAGGCCGACCCTGTCGCATTCCCCTATCTTCAGGCCGGATATCAAGTCTTTATCCTAAGATATTCCCTAAACGACAACGCCGTATGGGATAACCCTCTTAAAGACTACGATTCCGCGGTCGAGACTATAACCGAGCGCGCAGAAGAATGGTTTGTAGATACCGAGAGGATCGCCGTCATCGGCTTTTCTGCCGGAGGGCACCTTGCCGCCTGCGCCGCGGTTATGGCGAAACACCGCCCCAAGGCCGCGATTCTGGGCTATCCGGTGATATCGTCGGTGGCGGTCTGGAACGACAGAAAGGCGCCCGACCCCTGCGAATACGTCGACGAAAAGACCTGCCCCTGCTTCATCTTTGCCTCGCGAAACGACGGCACAGTTCCGATACGCGATTCGGTGAACTTTATATCCGCGCTGACCGAAGCCGGCGTGCCCTACGAGGCGCACATCTATTCCTTCGCAAACCACGGCTTCTCTACCTGCGAGCCCGCGCTCAATAACCGCGAATGGTGCTGCAACCGAACCCCCGACTGGGTTTCGGACAGCAAGGAATGGCTCCGCGAGACGATCGGAGACTTTACCGACGGCGTTTTGGGGGAGAAAAAGCGCTGGTAAATCGAATAAAACAAAAACCGCGTCTGTATTTCAAGGCGCGGTTTTTATGTTTTGTCTCATTCTAAAGTCGAGCTCGTCTCCCTCGGATATCTGAACTGCCCGATGGTGTAGCTTACGTTAGAGACGTTTGCAAACGTCCCGGGGTATTTCGCGAGAATTTGCTTAAGCTGAACGAGCTGGTGCTTATTGACTACGCAAATCAGCATATTCTTGTGGTTGTGGGTATAGCAGCCCTCGGCGTTGATAAGCGTTGCCGAATGGCCGAGCTGCTCGATAACCTCTTTCGCGATCTCTTCGGGGTGGTCGGTTATGATCTCGAATCTAAGGGCTTCCTTCGCGCCTTTAAGCATCTTGTCGCTTACAACGCTCATCGAATAGCAATACAAAACGCAGAGTATTACCGGCTCGAAGTTAAAGCCGAAGACGAAGAACGAAAGTATCGCGACGACGGAGTTTAGCGCGAACGTTACCCAAACAAAGTCGTAGGAAGGCTTATATTTGTGTATAAGAGCCGCTACAAGCTCTGTCCCGCCGGAGCAGCAGTTCATTCCGAAAGCTATCCCGAGTATAACCCCGCCGAGTATTCCCGCTACCAAAGGACCTATTATCGTGCTCGTGCCGGTGTCGGTCTGATACATGATCGCGCTTAAATCGACCCTTTCTAAAACGATAAGCACGCCCGAGAAGGTAAGAATATATATAAGCGTATTCACCGCAAAGTCGCGGTCTACCAAAATGAAGACCGCGATTATGAGCGGAATGTTGAATATCAGCGAAAGATACCCCACGTTGATTCCGAAAAGATGCTGGATCATCGTGGCGATACCGTTAAAGCCCGCCGGGGCGAAGCTGTTCGGGAAGATAAAAAGCTGGTAGCTTAGCGCGCTGAGCGCCGCAAGACATATAAAAGAGAGATATTTTATCAATCTTTTCAACATATCCGATATGCCTCCGAAGGAGCGTATTAAAAATTATTCGCAGGAGATACCGTTGGCCGAAAAAGCGGCTTTGATCTGCTCTTCAAGCTCGGCGCTGGCCTTGGCGTAGTCCGCGCTGCGGGCCCAAACCGAAAGCTTAAAGGTGATCTTATCCGCGACGTGGGTAGAAACGTTTACCGCAGGGGTGATCCCGGCGTTTACAAGGCTGCTTTTATTTGCGGCCTCGATGAGTATGCGCTTGACTGCCTCGGCGTCAACGTCGAACGGAAGGGAGTATTCAAGGCAGACCCTGCGGCTGTCTTCAACGGAGGTGTTGACTATCGGGGCGTTGGTAAGAGTCCCGTTGGGAAGGGTCACGACGGTGTTGTCATCGGCAAGAAGGGTCGTATAGAAGATCGAGATGTTCTGAACTACGCCGCTCTGGCCGCTGACCGTGACGTGGTCGCCGACCTTAAACGGACGGAAGACTACCAAAAGAATACCGCCGGCGAAGTTTGAAAGAGCGCCCTGAAGAGCAAGGCCGACGGCCAGCCCGACAGAACCGAGAACCGTGACGAAGGTCGCGGCGGGGATACCGAGGGCCATAAGAGCGGTCACGACGGTCAAAACCTTGATAGCCATAGAGACGAAGTTTGCAAAGAAGTTTTTCGCGGTGGCGTCAAGCTTTTTGCTGCGATTGATGATTCCAACGACTATCTTCGCGATAACAAGCCCCGCGATAATGATTATCAGAAGCTTAACGATAACGGTGACGACAGTCGAAAGTACGGTTAAAAATTTTGTCATCTTAGTGTTCCTCACTTTTCAAATAATATTTATTTTGACGCGCTTAGCGCAGATCAACAAAGGTCAATAAAGCTTTATCCCCCGCTTTTCGGCGACCGCCTTGTCGATAAAGGTGACCCGCTTGACTACGGTCTTCGGGTCCTTCGGCTGAAGATACAAAAGCTTTTTGCGATAGTATATATCAAACTCGCGGTTCGGGGTATAGGGAGTTCCGCCGAGAACCGACAATTCAACGTTGTAGTCAATTTTCTCTCCGAAAACTTCGCCGACTAAGCAAAGCCTATCGCGGTCAAGTCGAATATGACCCGAGCCTGCGTCGAAATCCATATTTCCGTTTTTTCCGACCGCGCCGATCTTAATGTCTTCTTCATAAATTTCGCTAAGGTCGAGCTCGTCGATCTGCCAGTAAAACCACTCGTTTACGGTCTTTAACCTGCCGTTTGTGAATCTGTAATCGTCGGTAAGCCGGGTCTCAAATCCGCATTTAAGGCATTTTACCGTTGAGTTTTCGGCTGTAAGAGAAAATTCCGCGCCACATTCCGGGCATTTATAGATTATACCGTCAAGGCCCTTGACGGTGTCCTTTGCGGGGTATCTGTGCCCCGCCATCGCCTTTTCGTCGTCGTGCAAAATCGCGGAATCGAGCCGCTCGCTTATTTCCGAAATCGAGAGACTTTTGATCTCTTCCGAAGAGAATATCTTATAGGTCTTGACTTCCACGAGGCCGCTTCTGAAGCCTTTATACCACTTAGGGTCGGCAAGAGCGGCGCCGTTTCCGACAACGCAGTATACCGGGATCTCGAGCCGCTTGACAAGCTCTGCCGTCCCCGGGGTCACCGGGTAGGTGTGCGCGACGGCGTTCATTCGCCCCTCGGGAAATAAAACGATGACGTTCCCCTCGCGCTTTGCGCGCATTATGCCCATAATCGTACCCGCGTCGGCGTCGAACATTCTTTTGGGTATCGCGTGGGCGAATCTTCCGAGGATAAATCTTAAAAGCGGCTTTGAGAAAAGGTGTTCGCTTAGAACAAAGGTCGGCCTGTATTTTCTGCAAGCTATCCCGACGGTTATGTGGTCGATTCCGGAAATATGGGGCGCGATTATAAGCGCGGGGCCGGAGGAAAGGTCTTTAAGACCGGAGCGGTCGAATTTAAACCGAGTTCCGACTACGACCCGAAAATAAAGCCAAAGCAGCCCGAACCCGAGAAAATATAAAACGCGGTTCGGTCTTCCGATTTTCTTTTTAGACTCGGCCGTAGGAACCGCCCCCTTAAAATTTCCCGTTTATCTATCTTAACACATTTCCACTCAAATAGCAATATAATTGCCGAAATTTTTGCAGGAATTCTTTCAAAAAAAGCGGGTCTCCCCGCTTTTTAAGATGTTTTTATTTTTTTATATCAAAGCTTGACCGTCTTGCTGACTTCGGCGTTGTCGATTACTGTCAGGCTTTCGGAATACTCGACCGTGTCAATTTTGCAGCCGTCGCCGACTACAACGTTTCTGCCGCGAACGGTTTTTGCGGTTGTTTTTATAAGGTTGATGTCGTCGCCCTCGATTACCCGGCAGGTTAAGGATTTGTTCCCTCTGCAATTTTTATCGCGGACGGTAAGGGTCGTGCAGCCGATCTCTCCGATATCGACCTCGCCGAGCTCGACAACGATGCTTTCTGCGTTCAAAAGGCCGCTGATAGACGACGAGCCGGATATCAAAGCCTCTTCGCAGGAGGCGTCGCCTTTGATATCGCCGCTGCCGCTCATCTCAAGCTTATGGACTTCAACGCTTTTTTCGATGTTTGCAGAGCCCGAAATGACGAGCGTACGGCAGGCTACGGTGCCGCTCACGTCGCCCGAGCCGCTTATGGTGACATCGCCCTTGCAATCGACAGGGCCGTTGAGATTGCCCGAGCCGCTCACGGTGATGTCGTCCTCACAAGTGACAGGGCCGTTTACATCTCCCGAACCAAATATTTTGAGCGATTTGCACCTCCATACCGGGCCGTGTATATCGCCCGAGCCGCATATGGTGATGCCGCCCTCACAAGTGACGGGGCCGTGTATATCGCCCGAACCCAAAATTGTAAGAGAACAGCAGTTCAACGGGCCGCAGATATCGCCCGAACCCGCTATCGTGACTTTTTCGTATAACGAGCCGTCTGGAGTGAAATCGTTGCTGCCAAAAATATTTATGTTTGCCATGGTTATTCCTCCTCTGATTTATTGATTTTTTTGTTAATCTCGTCGATAAAGCTTATGCTGCTGTCGCCGATGTGGAGTATTACATCGCGGACATCGGAAAGATAAAACAGCTTGTCGCCCATCGACGTTACAATTCTGAGCTTAGGGATTTCGGCAGTTTTTTCGCCGAGCTCTATCTTAATATCGCCGAGCGACGAGACTTCTTTTTTCGAGAGTATCTCCTCTACCCTTTTGCATATAAGCTCGCGGTTGAAAAAGGTTTCCTGCCCCGTAAACGTCGACTTTTTTACGAGCCAGTCCTCCGGAATCAGCCCCATTCGTTTCCAGCGGTAAAGCGTTCCGTAGGAGATTTTGTACTTTTCCAACAGCTCTTTTTTGGAAATCAGTTCGTCCATCCGATCACCTCGCAATTCTGTGTAACAATGTTACGACATGAGTGTAACATAACATTGTTACGCTGTCAATACCTTTTTGAAAATTTTTATAAAAAATCGGCGAAGTCATTCAACTCCGCCGAAATTAAGATATTCGTTCAATCTGTAAACATACCGCCTGCCGTCGTTTTTAAAGTGTTCGATGGTTTTAAGGTAGTCCAAAATATTAAGTGTCATGCTCGCAAGGCTTTGGGGAATCCCCGCCGCCCTTGCGAAATCGCGCGAGGTGAATTCGCTCGGAAGCCCCTCGGGAATGAAGATCAGATAGTCCGCGGGGTTGTCCAAAATCGCGGAATCCCCTATCGCCAAGGGTATCCTTTCAAGCCGCTGCGACTTTCTTCTTCTGCGCTTTCCGCCGCTCGTAACTCCCCCGCCCGAAAGCTCGCGGGTCTCCTCGATGTCGAACAGCATCAGCCTAACGACCAATTTGTCCCAGTCCAAAAAATACTTGATTTTATAAAGCTCGGGGATCGCGTCATACCAGCTTCCGATATGCTTATAGCGCTGCTTTCGTATGATCTCGCCGCTCTCCGAGTCGATATAAACAAGCCTGCGGGTTCGCGGTATCGGGTGGACGACCGTTACGTCGTAGCCCTCGAGCATGTAATACTCAAGCTTTTCGCGCAGGGCGTTAAGGTTTCGGGTCTGAATCTCGGTGATGTGGTTTTCTTTGCAGATATCGGCTGTAAAGCGCCCGACCTTTACTTCGTGGCAGCTTTTGTCCGACTCGAAATAGTTCTTTAAAAAGACGTGCAGATACTTTTCCGAAAGCGTCCCGACTCCGTTGTCTTCGTGAAGCTCTTCTATCGGCTTCGAGGTGAGCTCTTCAAATCTCAAATAGTCGGTCATATCGGGTGCTCCGCAATGTATTCTTCAAGTATCCCCGCCGCAAGCTCGATAAGCCCGGGGCATGGGCGGGTCTTGTAAAACTCTTCGGTTCTGGGCGGAGAATAAGGGTCGGAAGCTCCGCTTAAGCCCAAAAGCTCTCGGCAGGATATAGCCCCGGCCTCATCGCGAAACCGCTTGCAGAGCGCCTGCACGAGCTTGTAGCACTCGTGTTTAAGTTCGGGGTCGGTCGTGTCGGAGTAGCCGTATATCGCGCTCGCGGCCATAACCATTCCGCTAACCGCCCCGCAGGTCTCGCGAAGTCTGCCCATTCCCCCGCCGAAGCCGCTCGAAAGCTTTTTAGCGAAGTCAATATCAAGCCCGACGAGGTCCGAAAAGGCGCAAAAAACAGCTTGAGAGCAATTGCAGCCCTCTAAAAACAAGTCGCGAGCAAGCTTTTTGCGCTCCATTTCAATACCGCCTTTCAAAAAGTCTGTCAAGCAGATTTACTTTACATAGTAACTCTCCGGCGCGCCGAGATAAGTCTTCTCGGGGGCCTTCCCCTCGGGGTACGCCACCAGCTTTTCGAGGATTATATTCGGGTCGCCGCCGTAGATTCTGATCGTATTCACGCCGCTTTTAACGCTGATTTTGGTCTTAACCCGCCTGATTTTTTCAAGAACTTCGGTCCCCCAGGCGGCGCTGCCGTGCATACCCGGCTTATAGCCCTTCGGGACTGTGTGAACGAACTCGATCTGCCCTCCGTTTGCCGATAAGCCGAATCTTAACGAGGCGTCCATCGCCACGGGGTTGCGGTTCCCGAGCCAAAGCTCAAGCTCGTATTCACCCGCTTTGTCAGTCGCAAAGGTATATTCCATATACGGAACGTCGTCGCAGAGGAATTTGTCTTCGGTTTTAGAGATAAAGGCCGAATTTGCCGGAAGAACCTTCATCGCCGGGGTGTCGAGCCGCGAAAGGTGGTCGATTTCAAGCCACGCCGCCGAGGCGGTATCCTTCTTATAGCTGTAATGACTCGCCTCCATCGAGACAAACCCCTGCGTGTCGATAAATGTCATCTCGGGATAGTCATACTCCCCGCCGGCGTAGACCTTCATCTTCGCGGTAGTCCTTCCGAGCGGCTTGTCGTACATCTCGCTGTCCGGCTCGTAGACCTTTTCACCCTTAAAGAGACATTCGACGGCGATATCCGCGCAGAGAATTTTGTTTCCGACTGCCGCGCGGTCGAGCCTTACGTCTATCGAGGCTATGCCCTCCTGCGGAAGGACTACGCCCTCGGTTTTGTCGAATATAAGCCAAGGCTCGCCGCATTTGATTTTATAGTGAAGCTCGGCCGAGCTGCCGCTTTCGATGTTAATCGTTATCTTCTCGGTATCCGGCCTCAAAAATTCACGGTTTTCAAGAACCGGGGAAGACACCCAGAAGGTTCCGATGGAATATTTTTCGCTCCCCGCGAATGAGACGTAGGATTTCGGGGTCGGAACAGGAACGACCTCGCTTACAGTCGGGTAGCGCCAATCCTCGTCGTTCCAGCTTCTGAAGCCGTGGTGCGCCGAATCCGCCATATGTATCCACTTTCCGCCCAAAAGCGAATCGAACTCTTTTTTAAGCTCGACGTCGCGCTTTACGCGTTTTTTAACGCAGTCGAGATACTTATTCGCCGCAAGGCTTCCGTGCGAGGCGTAGAAGCCGTTAAGCCCCGCCTCGATAGACATCTGAACAAGATTCAGCGAAGCGACCGCGGGGTAGTATACTTCGTAGAAGATCGAGGGCTTGATCTCTTCCGACGCGGCGGAATAAAGCCTTTCAGCGGTTTTGATTATATCCTCACATTCGGCCCAAACCCGCTCGCCCTCTTTAAAGCTTATCGGAGAATAGACGTGCTGGTTCATCGACTCGGGCGTTCTAAGGTTGTTCAGCTTGGTGTAGCCGTTTAGGACCTTATAAACCTCTTCGAGCTGCGATTTATCAAGCCAATCGCCATACTGCTGCGATATCCAGTTTTTGACAAATCCCTCTACGCTGTTGCGGGCGGTAGTGCCGTATTTTTCAAAGTCGTATGCGAGCGAGAGGAAGTAGCAGAGCGGGTATTCAAGCCCCTTGATATCGCCCAAATTGACTATCCAAAGGTCGCGGATGCCGTATTCGTAGGCCATCGTCATCTGCTCCCAGGTCTTTGAAAGGCGGTTGGTGTTCATCCATTCGTATGAGATCGACGAGCCGTGGTAGTCGTAGTGGTAATACATTCCGAAGCCGCCGTTGTGGTCGCGGTCGGTCTCGTCGGGGATAAAGCGCAGATTGCCGTAGGTGTCGTCGCAGAGCATAAGGGTAACGCCGTCGAGGGCCTCCCAGTTTTTAAGGCCCTTCGCGGTTTTGTCGCCGTGATAGAAGTCTTCGACCTCGTAATAGAGCGCGAGCATACGCGGAATTTCTTCGAGCTTCGGGTTTACTATCTCTTTCATAAGCTCGTTTTGCGTGTTGATGACGTTTCGCAGGACGTTTATGTTGTCCTCCAAAGTGGCGTTTTTGCCGAGGAGGAGCGAGTCGTTCTCTCCGCGCATGCCGATTGTGATGAGGTTTTCAAAGTTTTTGCTGCGCTTAAGGCCGTCCCGCCAGAACTCTGTGATCGCGTCTTTATTTGTGATAAAGCTCCAGGTGTTGTCGTCACCGTATTTTTTATAGATATGCTGCCATTCCGCACCCGCGCGGCACATAGGCTCGTGGTGCGAAGCGCCGACTATAATTCCGTATGTATCCGCAAGCTCGGCGTTCAAAAGCCCCGGGCCGTCGTCCCAAAACTCGCCTGTCCACATCGCCGGCCAGAGATAGTTGCCCTTAAGCCTTAAAATAAGCTTAAAAACTTGGTCGTATGCCTTGGCGTTATATCCCCCGAAGCGAGCCTTGCTCCAGCCGCCGAAGGCCGGCCAGTCGTCGTTTATAAACAGCCCGCGGTATTTTACCGACGGCTCTTTTGAAACAAATTCGCCCTCTAACTCAAGAGAAACCGCGCTCTTTTTCTTCGGGATTACGTCCCCCCAGTATACGAGAGGAGAAACGCCGATTCTCTCCGAAATCTCGAAAAGCCCGTAGATGGTTCCCCTCTTGTCGCTCCCCAAAACTATAAGCGCCTGTTTGATATCCGGCCGCTCGGCGAAGGGGCTTTCTATAATCGAAAGCATAAACACCTCGCGCTTGCCGGCGATTTTAGAGGTTTCGAGCCTCCCCTCATTTTCAAGTCGGGGGATAATATCGCTTCTGCCCAAAGTCGCCGCGATAATAACGCTTTCGCCTTCAGCTTCGGAGATATCCGAGAAAATCTTCGGCTTCCTGCCGCAGACGAGCTCGATATCCTCCGCGTGGGTCTCGGCTATCATACGAACGCCCTTAAAAGCTGCGTTTTCGACGATTATATCGCAGACAGTGCCGTTTTTGTAAATATCGAAAAGGTTCATAATTACACTCCGTTCCAAATTCAATGGGTCAAGTATATCATATCCGCACAGAATTTTCCATACTTTTTTTCAAAAACATTCTTCCCGCAAGCAAAAATGCGCTAAAGCAAGAATAAAAAACCGCCCCGAGCGAAATTTCGCTCAAAAGCGGTATATTTCAGCCGTTGCGCCTTATTTTTGCGGCTTTGAAGAAGTTGATAATTCTGTCTTTATACATTATCCCTACGATTCCGGCGACCGCCACCGCGGCGAAAATAACAAGCGCGGCGACTGTGTTTCCGCTGCTAAGGCTCGATCCGAAGACTATCGACATTATCATCGAGGGCGCCCTTGCGGTTATCGAAAGAACGAAAAAGGTCGAGGGCTTGATTTTGGTAAGCGGCGCGATATAGGTAAGCGCGTCTTTCGGCATTACCGGTATCAGATAAAGGATAAACACCGCGAGCTCAACTTTTTTGGTATCCTGCAAAAAGCTCAGCTTTTTGATGCCCTTTTCGTCTACAAGCGCCTCTACGAGCGGCATGCCGAGAAGCTTTACGATATAGAAAACCGCAGCCTCGCCCAAAAGCGTTCCGAATATGCAAAGAACCGAGCCCCAGAACCCGCCGAACAACACCCCGCCGAGTATCTGAATCACCGCGCCGGGGATAAGCGCGACCACGATTTGCAACACCTGAAGAAGCAGGAAGACGACTATACCCAAGAAAAGGTTTTCGTCTACAAGCGCTTCTATATCCGCCCTGCCCGCGTCGGTCGCGAGCATTTTAACTATCGGGAAGCAAGCGACGGTCAAAGCTATCATGACGAAAGCGAATATGCAAAGCGCGGCGATCCTTATCGCCCTTTTCTGCTTTTCGCTTAAGCCTATGTTTTTCTTCAGAATCATCACTTCCTTTTAAAGAAGGTTTTTCTAAGCTTGGAAACATATAATCTCGATACGTTTCTAAGCGAAAACTCGTAGAGTATCGCGACTAAATTCCCGATTGCCAAAAGGATAGGCGCGGTCCACTTCCCGAAGTCGTCAAGGGTTACCGCGGTAAAAAGCTTTATCAAAACAAAATACCCGGCGATGATCGAGATATTGAAGAACCCGAGTCTTAATATCCAGCGCAGAACAGCGCTTTTAAGCTTTTCGATGTATACGTTCAAAATCGGGTAGCAGCCGAAATAAACCGCGAACACGACCGCCGATTCTTTATCCGGCGAGAGAATAAGCGCCAAAAGCGAGGTGCTGATATACGAAACCACCGCGGTTTTGGTCCCACATTCGTAGTCGAGTATAAATATCAAAAGGCTCGAGATCATCGGGATGACGAACACGAACATCGGCAAAATTCCGACCGAAAACATCAAAAGAACGCAGAGCGCCGTAATAATCCCGCCGAAAGCTATCTGAAAGCTTAGTTTTCTCACCGCCGTCCCACCTTATGAAATTATAGTTCCCGAAAAATTAAGATTCAATAGAAAAAAGATTAAGAATTTATTAAAATCAGTGTTTTGAAAGGAGCTCGTGCTTTATATCCCAAAGCTTTTGAGAAAGGTCGACGTAATAGGTGTGCGGGTTCTCGAATCTCGTGACGGAATCCCACATAGAGCTGACCTCTCTCGCGCAGTGCTCGCGAATCTCTTGAAGCGAAGGAGAATTATATACCCTCTTGCCTGATTTGAATATCGGGATAAGAAGCTCTCTCGCGGTGAAGTTTTCGATCGTCTGGCGCTTCCAAGTGTAATCCGGGTCGAAGATCTCGAGCGGCTTGGTTTGGTCGACCGTTTCGTCGTGGGTGCAGATAAGGTCTGCGATAGCGACGAACCGCGAATTGTCGTATATTCTGTAAACCTTTTTAAAGCATGGGTTGGTGATCTTTGCGACGTTTTCCGAAATCTTAATCTTCGGGGTGATGCTTCCGTCGTCGTTTTCAACCGCGACGAGCTTATATACGCCGTCGAAAACCGCCGAAGACTTAGAGGTTATAAGCCTTTCGCCGACTCCGTACAGGTCTACCTTAGCGCCCTGTTGAAGCATATCTCTGATGAGATATTCGTCGAGCGAGTTAGAGGCGACTATTTTGCAGTCGGGGTATCCCGCGGCGTCGAGCATCTCTCTCGCCTTTTTGGAAAGATATGTTATATCCCCCGAGTCGAGCCTTATTCCCACCGGCCGGCAGCCGCGCGGCTTTAAAACTTCGTCGAATACCTTTATCGCGTTCGGAACGCCGCTTTTCAATACGTTGTAGGTATCAACCAAAAGGGTCGCCGAATGGGGGTATACCTCGCAATAAGCCTTAAACGCCTCGTATTCCGAATCGAACATCTGAACCCAAGAGTGCGCCATAGTTCCGGTCGCCGGAACGCCGAAATCCTCGTCGGTCATAGTGCAGGCGGTTGCGATGCACCCGCCGATATAAGCCGCCCTCGCGCCCAAAACCGCTGCGTCGGGGCCGTGGGCCCTTCGCGAACCGAATTCGCTGACCGCCCTGCCGTTCGCCGCCCTAAAAATTCTGTTGGCCTTTGTGGCAATCAACGACTGGTGGTTTAAGGTCAAAAGAACAAAAGTCTCAATAAGCTGGGCTTGAATCGCCGGCGCGCGAACCGTCATCATCGGCTCGTTCGGGAAGATAACCGTCCCCTCCGGAACCGCCCAGATGTCGCCGGTAAACTTAAAGCTTTCGAGATATTTCAGAAATTCTTCCGAGAAGATGCCTTTAGAGCGAAGATATGTAATGTCTTCCTCGTCGAATTTAAGGTTCTCGATATAGTCTATAACCTGCTCAAGGCCGCAAGCGATGGCGAACCCGCCGTTATCCGGAACGCAGCGGTAGAATACGTCGAAATAGCAGATTTTATCCTGAAATCCCTTTTCAAAATAACCGTTGCCCATCGTAAGCTCGTAAAAGTCGCAGAGCATGGTGTAGTTTTCTTTTGATTTAAACATTTTTAATCGCTCCTTGCCTAAAAAGTCAAATATTATGTTTACAGCTTTGACAGCCGTCGAATACGTCCGAGATCGGCTCTAAAACCGTTCCGTCTTTGATCATTCCGAGGCGGCGGGCAAATTCTTCGCTGCCGTTATAAAATTCGGCCCGCTCGATTCCCTTCATCGCCGCCAAAAAAAGTATGCTTCTTAAAATGCCGTCGGCAAGCATAAGGTCGCCGCCGTCGGAGATCTTATATATTGCGATATATTCGGGGAAAATCGCGTATATCCCGTAGCCGTCGGCCTTTTCTCCGTCGACCGCTTCGGAGATCCTCACGTTTTCGTCCCCCGATAAAGAAAGCTCGTCTAAAACGCCCTCGTAGCCATTAACGTTTTCGCGCTTTATTATCTGAAGCATTCTTCGGCTCTCCCTTCTTGACGCTGTTTTTAAGCGCCGAAATCTCCGCCGGGGTAAGCTCGCGGTATTCGCCCGGCTTCAACATTCCGAGCCTTAGCGGGCCGACCGAGGTTCTTTTAAGCCTCGCGACTTCAAGGCCCACCGCCTCGCACATCTTTCTGATCTGGCGGTTTCGCCCCTCGCGAATGGTTATCTGAAGCACGACGCGGTTATCCTCTTTTGAAAGAACCTCGACCTTCGCAGGAAGGGTCTTTTTTCCGTCGATAACAACGCCGTTTGAAAGGCTTAAAAGCTGGTCCTCCGAAACGCTCGGCCTGACCGTCACCCTGTATGTTTTCGAGATGTGGCCGCTCGGGTGCATTATTTTGTTCGCAAGCTCGCCGTCGTTGGTCAAAAGAAGAAGCCCCTCCGAGTTTCTGTCAAGTCTTCCGACCGGGTAAACCCTTTCGGGAACGTCCGTCATAAGGTCCATAACGCAGCGGCGCTCAAGCTCGTCCGAGGCGGTGGTAACATACCCCCTCGGCTTATTTAAGATATAATACGAAAGCTCGCGCTTTTCGGCGGTATCAAGCGCCTCGCCGTCTATGCTTATGACGTCGGTCGAAGGGTCGGCCTTGTCGCCCAAAGAGCAGGGCCGACCGTTGACCTTTACCCTGCCCTGCAAGATAAGCTCTTCGGCCTTTCTTCGCGAACAGTAGCCGTTTTCGCCGATAATCTTTTGAATCCTTTCTTCCATCTGCGTCTCACCGTGTAAAAAATTTTATGTCGTTTTTGCTATTCCTTTGGTTTAAGCTCCGAAATCGCGGCTATTCCGCCGTCGAGATAATATATAACCTCGCCGTAAGGCTCGTCTTCAATCGCCGGGGCGTAGATAAACCTCGGCAAAAACACCTTTTTCTCGATCCTCTCGCTATCGCCCTTCGCCAAAATAAGGCTTACCGGCTCTCCCGAAAGCTCGACCGTTCGGCTCTCCCCTCCGACGAGCGGAACCTTATATTCCTCTTCGCCGAGGTCTACCCTTTCCAAAACAGAAAAGCCGTAGTTATAAAGCTCTTCGTGGTCTATCCAGTCGGTCGAGTCGCCGAGAGTTACGCAGATAAGGTTTATCCCATCTCTCTCGCAGGCGGTTATAAGGCATCTTCCGGCCTTGTCGGTAAAGCCGGTCTTAACGCCGTAAACCCCCTCGCACGAGTTTAAAAGCCGGTTGGTGTTCCAAAGTGTAACGTTTCTTCCGCCCAAATCAAGGGTAATCGTTTTAGTCGAGCATATCTCCCTGAAAGTCTCGTTTTTAAGGGCGTATGCCGCAAGCTTGGCCATATCCTCTGCGGTAGAGTAGTGGCCGTCGGTAAAGTCGTCGAGCCCGGAAGGTGTCACGAAATGGGTCGAGCTAAGGCCGAGCTCCCCCGCCTTTCGGTTCATAAGCGAAACAAAGGCTTCAACGCTGCCCGAAGTCGCGACTGCGGCGGCGTTGGCGGCGTCGTTTCCGCTCGGAAGAAGCATACCGTAGCAAAGCGCGCGCTTGGTGACGGTATCCCCCTCGATAAGCCCCATCGACGAGCCTTCGACCTTTATCGCCTCTGAATCAACGGTAAACGGCTCGTCCAAGTCGCCCGATTCTATCGTCAGTATAGCGCTCATAATTTTGGTCGTGCTCGCCATCTGAAGCCTTTGATTCATATTTTTTGAATAGACTACCCTGCCGCTCTCCGGCTCGTATAAAATCGCGCCCTTGGCGTTGGTAACAACGTCCTCCGCCCTTAAATTTATGCAGATAACGGTCGCTATCGCGCAAAGGCAGATTAGGCAGACGACCAGTTTTTTAATATATTCCATAAACTATCCTCCGTATTCGGTTTAGGAAGATAGTTTATGCCGCGCTCTTTAAAAAATACCTTTTATTCGGCCGTATCTTCGGCGGACTCGCCCGAGGCGCCGTCGCTCTTTCCTTTAGAGATTATCCCGGCGATTTTATCCACAACGTCCGGAATAAGGGCCAAAGCCGCGTTTTCTTTAGGTGCGTTGATGGTCATCTGTAAAAGTTTGACCGTTCCGTCCGGCATTATGGTAATAAATGCGATCGGCTGGATAGACACTCCTCCGCCCGCGCCGCCGCCGAAAAGATCTTTCGCCTGCTTAGTCGGAAGATCCGAGCCGCCCGAACCGAACCCCACGCTTATTTTAGAGACGGGAATAATTGTGGTTCCGTTGCCGGTGACTATCGGCTTGCCGATGACCGTTTCGGTGTCGGCGACTTCCTTGATCTTTTCGATAGCGGTTTTAACCAGAATCTCAAGATTGGTGCTCTTTTCGTTCATTTTCTGATTTCTCCTTTGCTGATATTTCGAGTTTTTTCATACTTTTTCTGACTTTAAGGTAATATATTCCGACATAAGCCGCCAGCGCGACAACCGCGCTCGGCCTGACGTATATGTCCGTTCCGAATGAAAGCTCGGTCGTTTTTTTCTCAAAATCGCATTTTATCGAAGTTTTGTCTAAAGTAACGCTGAAAATACAGCAGAAAAGCCCCAAAACCGAATAAAATATCGAGTTTATTCTTCCGAAAGCGACCCCGACCTTGTAAGGGTCTTCGTTTCCGACCAAAAGCTCTACCCTCAGATTTTTGAATCTTATAAGCTTCAAGAGCTTTTTAAAGGCCTTTTTTCCGGCCGGAATGTATTTTTTATATTCGTTGAATTGATCTATAAGCGTGGGCTTCGGTTCGGCCTTTTCTTCTTCATCCGGCTTCGATTCTTCCTTCTCTTCCGGCGGCTCGGACTCGGCCTCGGGCGGTTTTTCGCTCTCGGACTCGTCCTTCGGCCCTTCGGGGGCGATTTCGTCGGTCTGCGGGATCTCCTGAAGCTCTATTTCTTCCGCGGGCTCGGTTTTCGGCTCTTCCGGCTCGCTTTTATTCGGAAGTTCGAGGCCGTAGAGCTTTATTCCGAGGTATTTGACCGAAAGGCTTAGGGTTTTAAGGCTGCCCTCGATATGCGCTTTGATTGAAAAATGGAGCAAAACGACGATTATCGCGATAATCAGCGCCAAAACGCCTAAAATTATCCACAAGGCGGTCATACCCTTCCCCCTTTCGGTGAATTTTCAAGGTTGATTATTCGTCGCCGACGTCGTCGAAGGTCATCTGCGAATTGCCGCTCGGAAGCGGCGGCAGGTCGTTTATGGAAGCGAGCCCGAAGCAGCGCAGAAAGTTGGCGGTGGTTTTAAATGAAAGCGGCCGCCCCGGAACGTCGAGCCTTCCGGCCTCTTCTATAAGCTCCTTTTCCAAAAGGCTCGATACCACGCCGCTCGAATCGACGCCCCTAACGTCTTCGATAAAGCTTCTTGTAACCGGCTGGTTATAGGCGATAACGGTAAGGGTCTCCATCGCGGCGGGCGAAAGGGTCGCGGTCCTCTTTGATTCGAGCGCCGAACGGATAAACGGCGCGTAGGATTCTTTGGTGACGAGCTGGTATGAATCCTCGAGCTTAATGACCTCGAGCGCAGAGCCGCGTTCGGAGTAGTTTGAGTTTAAAAGCGAAACAAGCTTGTGAACGTCCGAAAGCTCTGTCCCCGCGCCGATGGCGAGCCGCTCAAAGTCGACCGGTTCGCCGCTCGCGAAGAGAACGGCTTCTATCACCGATATTTTTTCGTCAAGAGTCATAACTTTCGGCCTCCCTGCTTCTGTCCCGCTTTTTTGTGCGGTCAAAGGTTATTTCGGTGTTGTCGTCGTTAAGATAGATTCTTCCCGACCTCGTAAGCTCTAAAATAGCGAGAAAGGTCGCTATCTTCTCGGATTTGTCGGTCATGCCGACGTAGATTTCGTCGGTTTTGCAGCTTCCGGTTTTATAAAGCCGCCTTAAAACATAGAGGATCTTCGAGGTCACCGAGACGATTCGCTTTGAAACGATAGGTCTGAATACCGAGGCTTGGACCGGTCTGCTTCTAAGCTTTTGGCTCGATATCCCGAAATAGGCGGAAATCAAGTCTTCGGGGCTGTGGGTTTGGGTGTAGGTCTTTACTATTTTAAGCTCGGAGGGCTTTTTTACGAATATCGAATCGCCCTTATAGCTTTCTTTAAGCCTTGCGGCGGCCTGTTTCAATACCGAATATTCGATTAGCCTGCCCTGAAGCTCGCGCTTCATTTCAAGGGCTTCTTCGTGCTTCGGCAGCAAAGACAGCGTCTTTATCAGAATAAGCCTTGCCGCCATCTCCAAAAAGTCGCCGGCATACTCGAAATCCTGCTCTTCTATCCCCTCGATATATTCGAGGTATTGCTCTAAAAGAAGGGAAATCTGAATGTCGTTGATGTTTAGCTTGTGTTTTGTGATCAAAAACAGAAGAAGGTCGAGCGGGCCCTCGAAGCTGTCGAGTCTGTAAGAAATGGGGTTCATATCTACCTCAAAACGGCGCCGAACAGCAGGTCGACCCAGAAGAACATCATTCCGATAAGGTTATAAAGCTTTTCGATGAGCCAAGAGAGCGGGCCTGTGAACGCCCCCGCGATGACGAGAACGAAAAGCGCTATCCTAATGTAGTAGCTGTATTTGTATATAAAGGCGTTGGCCTTTGCTGGCAGAAAATAGCTTAAAATCCGCGAACCATCGAGCGGCTCGATGGGGATAAGGTTGAATATCGCGAGGGAAAGGTTTACTATCGCGAAGTATTGTATCGCGAGGTAGATATAGCCCATAACGTTAAGAGTGGCCTCCGGCAGGTAAAAATGCTTCGCGAACGCGGTAAGTATGCTGCTTATAAAGGCGGCGATTATCGCGCACAAAAGATTAGAAGCCGGGCCGGCCGCGGCGGTTATGGCGGTGTCGCGCTTGTAATTTGCAAAATTTCTCGGGTTTATCGGAACCGGCTTTGCCCAGCCGAAGCCGAACAGAACAAGGAGTATCGCGCCGACAGGGTCAACATGGGCGAGCGGGTTAAGGGTAAGCCTTCCGGCGATAAGGGCGGTATTGTCGCCAAGCTTTCTTGCGGCATAGCCGTGGGCAAACTCGTGAATCGGAAGGATCAGAAAAACTATCGCAAGGCGGACGGCGAACATCAGAAGAAGTTCGAGCCCCCTGTAATTGAAGATAGCGGACATATAAATAAACTCCTTTAAAGAAAAGATGGCGGATATACAAAAACCGTATTATACTATAATACATTATTTTTCCGAAAATAGCAAGTCATTGAAGAAAGATTTGAAAATTATAAAAACTTTTTTCAGAAAAGACTTGCATTTCGGAAAGAAATTTGATAAGATATAGGTTGTGATTTCATGAATTAGTTAAAGGAGGTGCAGCCCCATGGCCAAATGCGAAGTTTGCGGAAAGGGCGTAACTTTCGGGATAAAGGTTTCTCACTCCCACAGAAGGACCAACAGAACTTGGAAGCCTAATGTTAAAAGAGTAAAGGTTATCAAGAACGGCACGCCCTGCCACGTCTATGTATGCTCGAGATGCCTAAGATCCGGCAAAGTTACCAGAGCATAACAGAATTGCAATAAAGAAAGCCCGTAGCGGGCTTTTTTTATTTTCTAAAACATCTTCGCGCTCTCGAAGTATACGGTCGAAGAAAAAGGGTCAAAGCCCAAATCTTCGATATCTCCGTCATATCCGCAGACCGTTTGAAGCTGAAAAAGCGGGATAAAGCGGTAATCCGAGATAATCGAATTCTCCGCCTCGGCGCAGGCTCTGTTCATCTCGGATAAGGTCGAATATCTTCCGCTTCGGCTTTCGGCCTCTTCGGCAAGCTTGACTTTAAAGCCGAATCTCCCCTCTTTTGCGAAAGGATGGATATAATCCGCGGGCGAGCCGGTTTTTGAAGAAATCGTCGCCAGGGCGATGTCGTAATCCCCCTTCGATATCCGGGCGGAATAATCGGACGGCGAGACTATCTCTATCCCGAAGTGTATCCCGAAGACGGAATACCAGCTTTCGGTAAGACCGGAGAGGCAGCCCGAGTATTCAAAGTCGGAGGGAACCATAACCGTCATTCCCAAAAGCTCCGATTTTTGGCGCTCGGTCAGCAAAAAGCTCCATTTATATTCGGCGGCGGCAAGGTCCGAGTCTGCGGTTCCGCTCGGGATCTCTGAATAATACCCCCGAGCCGAAATCTTCGGCGAATCTGGTATAAGCCCGCCCGCAAGCTTAGAAAGCCCAGGCGCGGAATCATTAAGCGCTTCGCGGTCTATCCCCCAAGAGAAGACCTGGCGTATCTCTTTTTGAGAGAACGCCTCGATCTTTTCGTTGAAGACGAGCCCGGCGACCGCAGTATAGCCGCCCTCGGCTTTATATTCGCGGGAAGGAAGGGCTTGCTCTAACGACTGTTCGGCCTTAAACAGCATAAGGTCGGTAACTCCGTCGGCGAAATCGTTTTTTCGCGAATCGAAGCTTCGGTTGATAAGATAGTTCACCCCCGCGGGGCTTACCGCGCTGATTTCGTTATAGGCGGGGTTTCTTCTCAATCTGACGTAGTTGTCGCTTCCGTAGCGGTCGTGAAGCCAATATCTGATGTAAAAAGGGCCGTTGCAGCAGGTGTATTCTGCCTCGAGGCCGTATTTGCCGTCGGAATTGTTGTTAAAATATTCCTCGCAGCAGGGCATCGCCGGAAGCTCCGCCAAAAGATATATAAACTCGGCGTTAGGGTATTCGAGGGTAAATTCAAGGGTATAGGCGTCGATCGCCCTGACCCCGATTTCTTCCGGCGAAAATTCGCCGCTTCTTGCCGCCCTCGCGCCAGAAATGCAGAAATATTCCTCTGCGTGTGGCGATTCGGTCTTGGGGTTAAAAAGCCGCCTGAACGCGAAAACGAAGTCGTCTGCGGTGACCGGCGCGGTAAATTCGCCGACGGCGTACCAGTTATAGCCCTCTTTCAGCTTAAAAGTATATACAAGACCGTCCTCCGAGGCTGTATAGCTTTCGGCGAGGCGGCAGACGATATTTCCGTCCGGGTCGTAATCGGTAAGGCCGATATACAGGTTTTTCGCGATCATAACCGAGCTCTCGTCGTTTGCAAGCTGCGGGTCGAGGTTTTGCGGGTCGCTTGATATTGAAATTTTAAAAATGCGGCCGGTGCCGTCGTCTGCGAAAAACTCGGCGATACGGTCGATCGGCGCGCAGGCGACAAAAAAAGCCGCCGCGCATATTATAAAAACGAAAAGCGCAAAAACGCGCGGTTTTGCGCTTATCATGGCTTAAACGCGGAGTCTGCGGCCGTTTGGGCGGAATCTATGTCCGAAAGGATCGCCAAAATAACATATCTGCCGTAGACTAAAACCCTTCCGTTTTCAATCTTTTCGGCCTCTTGCGGGGCGTAGCCCTTAAAGTCTTCGTATCGGCGGGATTTGTAGCCGGAAAGAATTTCGGATAGCTCCTGCGCGCCGTCTTCGCTTTCAAGCTTGAAGATAGCGAGCATATCGGCGCAACCGCCGTTCGAGCTGTAACAGACCGAGAAATCTTCCAAACCATCGAAATCTGAGCCGAAGATGATTTTAGCCTCTTCAAGGGTGGCGTATGAGGGCTCGTCGAGCTCGCATGAAGAGAGAATAGCTTCATTTACGGCCGAAACCTCCGGCTCGGCGTATTGAGAGCAGGCGGAAAGCAAAAGAAGAGGTATCAGAGCAAAAGCGAACAGTTTTTTCATAAAATCACCTTAGTTTGCGACGTGAGTCAAAATGTATTCGATAAACAGGCCGTAGGCGGAGGAGTTAAAGTGTAGCCCGTCGTTTTCGGCGCAGTCGGATCTTAAAAAGCCGTCGCCGTCTTTAAGATAGGAGTTTAAATCCAGATAGTAAAGGCCGTTGTTGTCGGCATACTCCAAAAGTTTGGAGTTTAATTCGTCGACCACCGAGTTTTTAATCGGAGAGCCTGCGGCGCTTTCTTTGGCCGAAGTCACCGGCGGGGCGGAGATAATATATATTTTTGAATCGGGGCAGGAAATTCGCGCCTTGTTCATAAAAGCCTGATATTTAAGAAAAATCTCGTCCGCCGAAAGATACGCGGCGTCTTTTGTTCCGAGCATTACATAGAGATTTTTGGGCTTAAGCTTTTCGAGCGCCTCGATAGCGGTCAATTCTTCGCCGTTGAAGGAAATTTTGGCGCTGTCCGAAGGATTGTCCGCCGAGATGTTGGATACCCCGAGCGACATGCTCGCCAAAATATTTGAAGAAGAGCCGAGGCCGCCGTATTTTTCAAGACCGAGGCCGTAGATAAGGTCGTCCCCGACAAAAGCGCAGTCTTTAAGATAATCCTCCTCTTCCCTTTCGCTTTGGGCCACCGGGTTTACGATTTCGTTCTGCTGCGGGGCTTCGGCGTTCTCCCCTTCCGATTCCGGCTCGCCGCCACGGGGCTGGTCTTCTTCGCCGCCGGAAGAAGCGTGGTTAAAGAAGGTTATGTTTCTGTCCTGCGAAAGAACGTCTTCAAGGGTTACGGAGCGCATGTATTTGTAAAACATAAAGCCGAAGATCAATACCGCGCCGAAGAACACCACGCTCAAGCGGTATCTTATCTTGATTTTTTTCTTCCTGGCGTTCTGTTCGTACATTTTCATACCCCCGAGGCTTATCTTTCTTCAATTATTATTATACAGCAAAGTGCGGCGCATTTCAATAACAAACCCGAATTTTAATAAATTGTAACCGCTTTGTAACCATATCGGCGTCGCGCCGTCTATTGAAATTCGGAAAAAAACGTGCTAAAATATGTCAAGACGCGAATTTTGGGATAAAGGAGATTTTTACCGATGTGCGGAATAGCAGGTTTTACCAATAAAACAGAGAACACGGAGCAAATTATCGCCGCGATGACCGAAGCGATCAAACACCGCGGCCCCGATTCGGAGGGAAAATATATCGACGACGGCATAGCTATGGGCTTCAGAAGGCTTTCGATAATCGACCTTGCCACCGGCTCGCAGCCGATATATAACGAAGACAAAAGCCTTGTTTTGACCTTTAACGGCGAGATTTATAACTATCAGGGCCTAAGAGAAGAGCTTATAAATGCCGGGCATTGCTTTGAGACCAACACCGATTCCGAGGTTTTGGTTCACGGCTACGAGGAATGGGGAAAGGAAATGCTTCCGAAGCTTCGCGGAATGTTCGCGTTCGTCATCTGGAACACGAAGACCCGCGAGCTTTTCGGCGCGAGGGATTTCTTCGGAATCAAGCCGCTATATTACGCCAAGATGGGCGAAACGTTTATGTACGGCTCCGAAATCAAGAGCTTTTTGAAGCACCCCGACTTCAAAAAAGAGCTTAACGAGACCGCGCTCGAAAACTATCTTACCTTCCAGTATTCCCCCTGCGAGGAGACTTTTTTCAAGGGCGTATTCAAGCTTTTGCCGGCGCACTGGTTTACCTATCGCGACGGCGAATTTAACACCGGAAGATATTGGAGCGTAAACTTTTCGGCGGACGAAGGCCCGAGCCTTGACGAATGGGTAGAGAAAATCTCCGAGACCTTTAAGGATTCGGTCGAGGCGCATAAAATTGCGGACGTTGAAGTCGGAAGCTTTCTTTCGAGCGGGGTCGATTCAAGCTACGTCGCTGCCGTCGCGAACGTCGACAAAACCTTTACCGTAGGCTTCGGAGAAGACGAAAAATACAACGAAATCGGCTATGCGAAGGAGTTTTCAAAGTATATCGGAAAGGAAAACATCTCGAAAGTCATAACCCCCGAGGAATATTGGAGCACCTTCCCGAAAATTCAGTATCATATGGACGAACCCCTTGCCGACCCTGCCGCGGTGGCGCTTTATTTCGTATGCAAGCTCGCATCGGAAAGGGTCAAGGTTGTTCTTTCCGGCGAGGGGGCCGACGAAATTTTCGGCGGGTATAATATCTATAAAGAGCCGGACGACGTTGCTATCTACAACAAGATCCCCCGCCCCATTCGCCGCTGCATCGGAAAATGCGCCTCGCTTCTTCCGGCGCACAGGGGGCTTAACTTCTTGATAAGGCGCGGAAAAGACCTTGAAGAGCGGTTTATCGGCAACGCGTATATCTTCTCTGAAAAAGAGCGGAAGCAGCTTTTGAAGATAAAGACCGACGCGCCCGACTCGAAAGAGATCACAAAGCCGTTTTACGACAAGGTCGCGGATAAAGACTCGGTGACGAAGATGCAGTATCTCGACCTCAATCTTTGGCTTACAGGCGACATTTTGCTAAAGGCGGACAAAATGTCGATGGCTAACTCGCTCGAGCTGCGCGTTCCGTTTTTAGACAGATACGTTATGGCACTCGCCGAGGGTATCCCCAAAAAATACAGAGTCACCAAAGAAAACACCAAATTCGCGATGAGAAAGGCCGCGCTCGCCGCCTGCCCTCCGCTTACCGCCAACAAAAAGAAGCTCGGCTTCCCGGTGCCGATAAGAGTTTGGCTTAAAGAAGACGAGTATTATAACAAGGTGAAGACTGCGTTTACGAGCCCGAGGGCCGAAAAATTCTTCGACACTAAAAGGCTGGTCTCGCTTTTGGACGACCACCGCGCCGGAAAATACGACAATTCGCGCAAGATTTGGACGGTATATACCTTCCTCGTATGGCACGAGGTTTACTTCGGATAATAAGCAAAAAGCCGCTTAAAAGCGGCGTTTGCTTCTATATAAGGCTTATTCTTCGACGATAAACCGCTCGATGCTCTCTAAAAATCCGCCACATTCGTCGGTATGTACCACCAAGTTTACGGATTGAGAAAGATCGAGGCTTAAAATCCCCATTATCGACTTCGCGTCGATAACGTATTTGCCGGAAATCAGGTCGACGTCATAGTCGCAAAGAGTTACCGCGTTTACGAAATTTTTGACGTCGTTTATCGTGTTCAGTCTTATTTTTGCCGTTGTCATATCCATATCTCCCAAAAAAATATTTTTATTCAGTATAGCAGTCCGAAAAAAAGCTGTCAAGAGTATTTAAGAACAATTTCGATTTTTCGCTGCGGCCTTTTTTGAAAGGAAAACCTATGGACGTTTATTACTACACCTTCGGCTGCAAGGTCAACCAATACGAGACCGAGCTTTTAAAGCAAAAATTCGCGGGCTTGGGCTTCGGCGAGGCGAAAGCCCCCATAAAAGCGCAGCTTTGCGTTATAAATTCCTGCACGGTGACCTCGCAGTCCGACCTTAAGCTTAGGCAGCTTTTGCACCGAATCAGGCGGGAAAACCCGGCCGCTGCGGTCGCGGTCTGCGGCTGCTATCCGAAGGTTTTCGGCGAATCCGCGCCGGGGCTTGATTTTGCGGATATTATTCTCGGGGCGGATAACAAGCAGCGCCTGCCCGAGATTTTTGAGGAATATTTAAAATCGCCGCAAAGAACCGTCGACCTCGGCGGAGGCGGAAACTTATACCCCGAGGGCGAAAAAATGAACTTCGGGACCGGCAAAACCCGCGCGATAATCAAGATTCAGGACGGCTGCGACAGGTTTTGCTCTTATTGCATAATCCCCTACGCCCGCGGGCGGTCGCGCTCTAAGCCGATTGAAGACATTAGGGCCGAGGCCGAAACGTTTGTCAAGGCCGGGCACAAAGAGCTTGTTGTCGTCGGCATAAACCTCTCGGACTACGGCAAGGGCGGGAATTTTGACCTCGCCGACGCCGTTAAGGCCGCCGCCGAAAGCGGAGCGGCAAGGATAAGGCTCGGGTCGCTCGAGCCGGAGGAGCTTAGCGAAAATATTATACGCAGGCTCGCGGAAATAAAGAATCTCTGCCCGCATTTTCACCTTGCGCTTCAAAGCGGCTGCGACAAAACTTTGCGCGAAATGCGGCGAAAATACGATACCGCAGAATATCTTAAAACCGCCGAGCTTTTTAGGGAGCTCTTTCCCGGCTGCGCGCTGACTACCGACATAATGGTAGGATTCCCGGGGGAAAGCGACGAAGACTTTGAAAAGTCGCTGGAATTTGTCAAAAAAATCGGCTTTGCCGAGGCGCATATATTCCCCTATTCGCCGAGAAGCGGAACCAAAGCCGCCGAGCGAACCGACGCCGTTCCGCCGCAGATCAAAGAAACCCGCGCGAAAATTATGGCCGAGGCGGTCGCAAAGTCGTCGAAAAGCTTCAAAGAAGCGATGGTCGGGGAGATTTACACCGTCTTGTTTGAAAAAGAAAAGACCCCCGAGTTCCATCGGGGGCACACGGCGAATTATCAGGTTGTAAAGGTAAAACGCTTTACTGATACGATGTTCAGAAAAACCGCAGAGGTTAAAATCACCGCCGCCGGGGAAGACTGCCTTTACGGCGAAATTCTTTAAAGATAATACATATAAAGCCGGCATTTTAACATTCCGTTGTATAATTTTCGGGTTTTATCCGCCTTTTTTCCGAAGAATTTTTCAAATTCCTCGTCCGGTGTGATTATATAGCAGGGGTTTTCTTTAGAGGGGCGCAAAACCTCGCCCATCTTCCTGTAAAGGTCTTCTGCTTGACGAAGCTCCAACATTCTTTCGCCGTAAGGCGGGTTGCAGATAGTTATCGCGCCGGGGATATTTTTGTGCTCCGCAATATCTCTAAGCTTTATTTCAACCCTATCGGATACCCCTGCGAGGGCGCAGTTGCTTTTGCTTAGCGATACCGCAAAGTCGTCGATATCAAAGCCGTAGGCCCTAAAGTCGTTCTCTCTGATATCCCCCGCCGCGGCCTCGCGCTCTGTCTTCCAAATATTTTTCGGGATACAGTCCCAGCTTTCGGCCGAAAAGCTTCGCCTAAGCCCCGGGGCGATCCCGAGGGCTTTATAGGCTGATTCAATCAAAAACGTTCCGCTGCCGCACATCGGGTCGCAGACTTTGCTTCCTCCCCTAACCCTGGCGATATCGACTATCCCTGCGGCGAGGGTTTCTCTTATCGGGGCCTCGTTAGAGTTTTTTCGGTAGCCGCGCTTATGAAGCCCCTCGCCGGTAGTGTCGAGGTACACGGTTACGACGTCTTTTAAAATATTAAATTGGATCTGCCGCTTCGGGCCGGTCTCTTCAAACCGCTCGATGTGATAAACGCTTTTAAGCCGCTCTACCGCGGCCTTTTTTATTATCGACTGGCAGTCGGGAATACTGTGAAGCTTGGACTTCAAGCTGTGCCCTTTAACCGGGAAAGCGTCGGTCTTTCCGATAAAACCCTCAAATCTAAGCGAGCGAACGCAGTCGAAAAGTTCGGTAAAGCTCTCGGCCTTAAAGCTTCCGAGCTCGATATAAACGCGCTCGGCGGTCGCAAGGCGGATATTCGCCCGAGCGATTGTATTAAAATCGCCGTCAAAGCTTATTCTGCCGTCAGAGACCGAAAGGTTCTCTCCCCCAAGCTTTTTAATTTCAAACCCGAGGACGCTTTCAAGCCCAAAGTGGCAGGGGCAGCAAAGTCGGAGCATAAAATTCTTCCTTTCTTCAAAGAAAAACCGCCGTAAAGCGGTTTTCCCGTATTTTAATAGCTTCCGTCGCTCAAAATGTTGAAGACGTAGGTGTAGTGGTTTCCGGTGAGCTCTTCATAGTGGTTGGTGTCGACTCCGTCGGTCACGATGACTATATTCTTCGAGCCGTCGGTTTCGGGCTTAATGTGCTCTCCCGAGCAGATTCCCGGGATATTTGTTCGCTTATAGAAGCCGGTAGAAGTCGACGAACAGTTCGGGCCGGCGATAAGGCCGGTTTCGGTGCAGTATTGTCGCTGGACGACCGAATTAGAGGGCTTGAAGGTTTTAAGCTCTTCGGCCTCGGCAATGTCCCCGAAAACGTTTTTCCATATAGTTGCGGTGCTTAGCGAAGTTCCGATATCCTTCGGGGTATCATACCCAACCCAAAGGCCGGTGACGTATTCCGGGGTGCAGCCGACGAACCAAATGTCTTTCCAGTCGTTGGTGGTGCCGGTTTTGGCGATAAGTTCTACTCCGTCAAGCCTTGCGGCGCGGCCGGTACCGCGAGAGCTTGATACAACGGTCTCCATCATTCGGTTCATAACATAGGCCGAAGCCTCCGAAATAACCGTTTCGCCGATGTAGCTTTGAGAATATACCACCTCGCCGGTGCTGTCGAGAATTCGGGAGACGAAGGTGGATTCGTGGTATTGCCCGCCGTTTCCGAAGATTTGGTAGGCGGTGGTGATATCTTTAAGAGTAACGCCGTTAGTCAGCGCGCCGACCGACATCGGCGACCGCGCGACGTCGGTGCTGCCGTCCTGATAAAGAGCGAGGGTGTTTATATGAAGCTTATAATAAAGCTGCTCGAAGCATGCCGAAGGGGTAAGCATCTCGACAATCTGCGCGGCGGTGGTGTTGAGCGAGCGCTGAAGGCACTGGAAGGTGAAGTTGTACTCATATGTCCAGCCGGTCCGAGTGTTAGAGGTCGAATAGTTCTTCGGCCAAACGCGGTAGCCGTTTTCCATCGAGGAATCCTCGAACAAAAGCGGCGCGTCCAAAAATTGTGAGGACCATGTTATAATGTCTTTATCCACCGCCAGAGAATAGGAGGCTATCGGCTTTATCGCCGAGCCCGGCTGGCGGGTCGATTGAGTCGCTCTGTTAAGTCCGAGGGGGCTTTCCTTCTCGCCCACTCCGCCGACTACCCCGAGCACCCGCCCTTGGTAGTCCATACAGATAAACGCGCTTTGAAGCTCTTCGTCGCCGTCGTCGTCGAAAAGCGTATGGTAGTCGAGATATTTCTTTTCGAGCTCTTTTTGAATGTCGAGGTCTACGCAGGTGTCAATCTCATAGCCGCCGGAGCGCAGCTTATCGTACGCTTCGTTCCAGGTGATGCCGTATTTTTCCATAAAAATGTCGCAGCATTGGTTTATAACGGCGTCGAGATAATATGATGAAACGCTGTTGAAATTGTCGTATGCCGAGACGGAGGAAACGTCTACCGAATCCTCTTCCGAGCTGTTATACACCATGCTGCCGACGAGATGAAGCTCTTCGTTAAGGGCTTGGTCGTACTCGACGGTCGAAATAGCGCCGTTTTCGAGCATAAGATTGAGAATTATCTCAAACCTTTCGCGGTTGTTTTCGGGGTGGGTGATCGGGTCGTTGAAATAAGGCGACCTTGTAATCGCGGCGATGCTGACGGCCTCGGCGAGAGTAAGCTCGTTGACGTCTTTGTTGTAATAATAGTTTGCCGCGGCTTGAACGCCGTAGATGTTGTTGTTCAGCGGGACGAGGTTAAGGTATGTTTCAAGGATATCGTCTTTGGTGTAGTGTTTTTCAAGCTGAACCGCGCGGTATAATTCCCTAAGCTTTCTCGCGATTCCTGCGTATCCGTCGACGTCCTTGTCGCCGGTGAGGTTTTTAATGGTCTGCTGGGTTATAGTCGAGCCGCCGCGCTTAAAGCCGGTGATAGTGTCTTTTAAAGCCGAGAGGATTCCCTGAAAGTCCACTCCGTCGTGGCGGTAGAATCTTTCGTCTTCGGAATATACGAACGCGTCCTGAACCATTCGGGGGATATTTTCAAGGCTGCGCCAGATACGTTTTTCGCCCTCATTCGTCAATATGTCGTATACTACCCTTTCGCCGGCGGAATTTTGGGCGTAGATGTATGTGGTGTAGCTTGAAGATACGTTGTCGAGAGTGATCTCGGTGGTGCCCTCCATAAGATTAACTATATATACGGTAAAAGCCGAGCCGACTATGGTCACCGAAATGACGGCGACGAGAAAAATGCAGAGCATCGCCATGCCAAAGGTCCCCAAAACCTTTTTGATCGGCCGGAATATCTTTCTTGCTGTTCTTTTGGCTTTTTTAAGAAAAGATATAAACTTTTCCATTGTTTCGCTCCTTTCTAAAAAAGGAATAATCACTTCTTTTGCTATTCGATTATAGCATATATTCTTCGATTTGTTAAGAGGAAAACGAAAACTGTAACCTAATTTTAATATTTACAAAAAACTGCGGCAGGAGAAGCGCTCCCCTGCCGCAAAAAACAATCTTTTATTCGGCGGATTCGGGCTCTGCCTTATCTTCCTCGACCGGAGCGGCCTCTTCAACAGGGGCTTCGGCTTCTTCGGCCGAATCTTCGGCTGCGGGAAGAAGAGCGCGGATAGAAAGACTTACGCGCTTCTTTTCAAAGTCGCACTCGGTGATCTTGGCCTTGACGACGTCGCCGACGCTCAAGAAGTCGGCCACGTTATTAACTCTTTGGTCGGCTATCTGCGAGATGTGGATAAGCCCGTCGATGCCCGGAATGATCTGCGCGAAAGCGCCGAAGCCGGTTATCGAGACGATCTTGGCGTCTACTACCTGGCCGAGCTCGTAGTTGTTGCGGAAGATATCCCAAGGATTATCTGCCTGTTTCTTGTATACGAGAGAGACCTTGCCGGATTCGTGGTCTATATCCTTGATGGTGACCTCGATCTTGTCGCCGACCGATACTACCTCCGACGGGTGCTTAATCCTTGCCCAGGTAAGGTCGGCCTTTCTTACAAGGCCGTCAACCCCGCCGACGTCTACGAATACGCCGTAGTCGGTAATCGACTTGACTTCGCCTTCAACGGTAGAGCCGATGACGGCGTTTTCAAAGAAGGCGGCGCGCTTTGCGGCCCTCTCTTCTGCGGCAACCTTGCGGATCGAACCCACAGCGCGCTTGCGCTGCTCGTTCAGCTCAATGATCTTAAGGCTTACGGTTTGTTTTAAAAGGGAATCGAGGCTCGCGTCGGCCCTTACGCCGGTCTGCGAGGCGGGAACGAATACTCTCATTCCCGATACGACGACGATAACGCCGCCCTTGATAACGTTGGTAACTACGCCGGTGACGGTGGTGCCTTCGTCGGCAGCCTTTTTAACGTCGTCGTAGCCCTTTTGTGCGTCGACCTGTTTTTTGGAAAGGTAGACGATGCCCTCTACGTCGTTGATCTTGGTGACGATAACGTCAATCTCGTCCCCGACGGATACAACGTCCGAAGGCTTGGCGTTCGGGTCCGAAGAAAGCTCGGACTGCGGAATATATCCGGTATGTTTGGTTCCGATATCGACTATAACTTCGGTGGGGTTGACCGCCGTGACGACGCCGCTTACTCTCTTTCCGGTATATATTTTCTTGAAGGTCTGCTCAATAGCTTCTTCGAAGTTGAACTCCTCTTCTTTTGTCAGAATTTCAGTCATGGTTTTTTGTACCTCCTTAATAATATACGCCGGAGTTGACGCGCCGGCCGAGATCCCGACGGACCTCGCATGAGAAAAGTCTATTCCTTTAAGATCTTCGGCGGTTTCGATAAGATAGCTTTCGGCGCTTTTGCTGCATATTTCATACAGCTTTTTGGTGTTTGAGCTGTTACACCCGCCGACTATTATCATAACGTCGCTCTTTTTGGAAAGAGCTTTCGCCTCGGTCTGCCGCTTCATCGTCGCGGTGCATACCGTGTTGTATACGGATACCCCGGGGAATGAAGAAGCAAGGGAAACGCAATTTTCCCACTTAGTAGTATTATAAGTTGTTTGTGAAAGAATTGCAACACTTTTTTTAAATTTTTCACAATTTTTTCTTAAAAGTTTCAACATGCCGTCTGCGTCTTCAAAAACATAGTGCTCCGAATCGGCATATCCGACTATTCCCTCGACCTCCGGGTGCTTCGGGTCCCCGGCGATAAGGATAAGATCGCCGGCCTTCGAGCGCTCGCTTACTATGTTGTGTATCTTTTTTACGAACGGGCAGGTGGCGTCTACCACCCGGGCGCCGATCTCTAAAAGCTTTTCGTAAACCTCCGGCCCGACGCCGTGGGAGCGGATTATAACGGTGTCTGCGGCGGTAAGGCCCTCGAGCGAGTCGACGGCTTTTACGCCGCGGCGTTCAAGGTCTTTGACCACTTCCGGGTTGTGGATTATCGGGCCGAGGGTGTATACGTTATCATACTTTTCGGCTGCCTCATATGCGAGCTTTACCGCCCTGTCCACCCCGAAGCAGAACCCGGCCGTCTCGGCGACGGTGACCCTATTCATCGTTATTCACCAGCAGCGCGATTTTAGACATTATCTTCTCGCCTGCCGCCCTAAGGTCGGTCTTGCTCATAGATTCAAGCTTAAGCTCTTCCGGCATAATCGGCTTGCCGAACCGGACGGTTATCTTTCTTCTGAATTTCAGATGGCCTTTATACGAAATTCCGACAGGATAGACCGGAACCCCGCATTTTGAGGCGATATAGGCCACGCCGCTCTTCGCCTTGCCGATTTTTCCGTTCCGCGAGCGGGTCCCCTCCGGGAAAATGGTGAGATTATAGCCGTTTCTGATGTATTTTTCAGCAAGGCTTAGGGCCGAAACATCGCCGCTGTTCCGCCTCGTCGGGAAGCCGTGGACCGCCCTTATTATCAGATTCAGCGGGAAATATTTAAAAAGCTCCGCCTTGGCCATATACGACGAGATATATTTTACCTTTATCGCTATAAGAATAGGGTCGAACCATGTCCTGTGGTTCCCCGCAAGGATAACCGAGCCGGTCTGCGGGACGTTCTCGGTCCCCTCGTATTTGATGTTGAATATGATTTTGAAGGGTATGCTTATTATAAATCTCAAAATCGCGTAGAACCACCTGCGTATCGCGGGGATCTTTCGATAAGACTTCTGCTCTTCTTTGAGGGCTTTTTTTATCATTTCGGAGATTTTATCTACAACTTCGTCGATGGAAAGCTTGGTGGTGTCAAGCTCGACGGCGTCCTTCGCCTTAATAAGCGGCGAGGTTTCGCGGTGTGAATCGTTGTAGTCGCGCTGATTTATGTCTTTTAAAATGCTCTCGTAATCGACCTTCTGCCCCTTTGCGGTAAGCTCGTCGAATCTTCTGCGGGCGCGCTCTTCCGCAGAAGCGGTCATAAACACCTTGACTTCCGCGTCGGGAAGAATGACCGTTCCGATGTCCCGGCCGTCCATGATAATGTCGTTTTTTGCGGCGATATTGCGCTGCAAATCAAGCAAAAACTCCCTGACTTCGGGTATCGCCGAAACGTTAGAAGCCGCCATCGAGATCTCCGGCGTTCTGATTTTGTCCGAAACGTCTTCGCCGTTCAAGATGACCCTTTGAGCGCCGTCGACGTATTTAAGCTCTACGGCGATGTCTTTTAAAAGCGGAACGACCTCTTCGGCTGAAGAAGTGTTCGCGCCGCTTCTTACGGCGAAAAGCCCGATCGAGCGATACAGCGCGCCGGTGTCGACGTATACGAACCCGAACCTTTCGGCCAAAGCCTTTGCTATCGTAGACTTTCCGGCGCCGCTCGGGCCGTCAAGAGCACAGTTTAATCCCATTTTTCAACATCCTTGTCGTTTTTATTTATTATATCCTCCGCCGCGCAAAACGTGGTTGAAAACGCAATCGTAAGGTTATACCCGCCGGTAAAGCCGTCGCAGTCGATGATCTCGCCTGCAAAGTACAATCCCTTTACAAGCTTAGACTCCATGCTACTCGGGAAGATTTCCTTTACCGATACCCCGCCCCGGGTTATTATCGCCTCGTCGAAAGAGCCGAGCGAAAGCGGGGTCATCTCGAATCTTTTCAAAAGCGAAACCAGCGCCGCGCGGTCCTGTTTTTTAAGATTAGAAGACGGCGCGGAACCGCTAAGTCCGAGGATATCCGCGAAAAGCTCTGCCGCGGGCTTCGGCAAAAGGCCCCTTAAAAGTTCGTCCAAGGGGGCGCTCGGCGAAGAGGAAATATCCCTTAAAATTCGCGAATCGAGCTGCTCGTAAGAGAGACCCGGCTTGAAATCTATATAAAGCCTATATGCTTTACAGGCGATTTTCCGCCCCTCAATAAGGCATGAAGCTGTCAGCGCGAGGGGGCCGCCGATTCCGGTGTCGGTAAAACAAAGCTCGCCGAGTTCGGAATAGAGGGGCTTTTTCGGCCTCTCGGAATCGTAAAGCGAAAGGGTTATATTTTTAAGCGAAAGCCCCGAAAGCCGCTCGCAAAAGCGCTCTTCTATATTTATCGGAACGAGCGAGGGCTGCAAATCGGTGACGGTGTGCCCCAAAGCCTCGGCAAGGGCGTACCCCCCGCCGTCCGAGCCGGTCTTGGGGTAGGACTTCCCACCGCTTGCCAAAACGACGTTTTTAGCCTCGTAGAATTTTCCGCCGCAAAAAACGCCGACCGCGCGGCCGCCTTCGGTTTCGATTTTGTCCGCCCTTCCGCGAACTATCTCCGCCCCTTTGCTTTTACAGATCTTTATCATCGCCTCGGCGACGTCTTCGGCGCGGTCGCTTTTCGGGAATACCCGCCTGCCGCGCTCGGTTTTAAGGGGGACTCCCCTTTGCTCGAACCAAGACATTATTCGCTCGGGCGGGAATTTATTCATAGCGGCGTATAAAAACTTCGGGTTGCGGGGAATGTTCTTTAAAACCTCTTCCGCCGAGCAGTTGTTGGTAAGATTGCAGCGCCCCTTGCCGGTTATGCGAAGCTTTCGCCCCAAAAAACGGTTGGGCTCGAACAAAATGACCGAAAGCCCCGCCTCGCAAAGGTTTGCCGCCGCAAAAAGCCCGGCCGCTCCCCCGCCTATTATCGCGACGTCATATCTTTTCACTTTTCGCCGCCGTTCTTTTCATAGACCTCGTATTCCTCCCAAATGCGGTCGAGCCGCTCGAAATTGCGGGATACGAGCTCTTTTTTCTGTATCGAGACCGCGACGATAAGCGCGTTTATAAGGCTTAGCGGGGCCACCAAAGAGTCGACGAAAGAGACCATATCGCTTTTGGCGAGAAGCGATTTGTCCGCCCTTACGGCTATCGGGGAATCCGACCTGTCGGTTATCGCGACCGACTTCGCGCCGATGTCTTTGGCGTAGTTTATCGCGTAGACGGTCTGCCGCGAATACCTCGGGAAGGATATTCCGACGATCACGTCTTTTGAGGTCATATGCATAAGCTGCTCGTAAAGCTCGCTTCGGCTGCCGGTTTCGATGACTGTGACGTTTGGGAGCATCAGTTTGAAGTAGTACCCCAAAAACGAGGCGAGCGCCGCCGAGCTTCTTATTCCCATAATGTATATCCTGTCGGCGTTCAAGATGCACTCTACCGCGGAATTAAAGTCTTCGGTGTTGGTTTCTTCAAGGGTTCTTCTGATCCTGTCTATATCGTGGAGCAGAACGCTTTTAAATACCTCGTCGCGGCCGAACCTGTCGAAGCTTACTTCTATTCTTTGAACGGCGGTAAGCCTTGTTCTCATCTCTTCCTGAAGGGCCTTCTGAAGCTCGGGGTAGCCGTCGAATCCGAGCTCGGACGCGAACCTTACGACCGTGGATTCGCTGACCCCTACGCTTTCGCCGAGCTTAGAGGCGGTCATAAACGCCGCCTTGTCGTAGTGCGAAAGAATATAGTCCGCGATCCTGCGGTGGCCCTTTGAAAATTCGGGTATGCGCGAGCTCAACGCAGCGAAAAGATTTCCGTTCAAATGGTATCACTCCTTTATCAAGCCGTTGATAAGGCCGATAATTTTAGATTTTCGCGAGCGGGTCTCTTCTTCGGCCGGAATATATCTGCCGCATTTTTGTTCGATGACGTCGCCCTCTTTTGCGCCCTTCGGGATAAGACTTAAATCTATCTCGATTCGGCCGCCGTCTGTTTCGCATACGGCCAAGCCGCCCTCGAATCTGTCGATAGTAAGATACATAAAACCCCGCCTTTTTATTCAGATACCGCAAAGCCGATATCCTTGCCGTCGGTTATAAACACGACGGTTCCGTTCACGTCGGTTCTCAATATATAGTCGGTGTAGTCGTGCAAAAGCTCGACAACTTCGCTGTGAGGGTGGCCGTAGCTGTTGCCGGCGCCACATTCTATAACGCAATATAAAGGGTCTATCGCCGCAACCCACAGCGGATTCGACGAGGTCGTGCTTCCGTGGTGGCCGACCTTATATACGTCGGCTTTTAAATCCAACCCCGCGAGCACCGCCGCAGTTTCGATCTCCGCCTCGGCGTCGCCCGAAAAGATGAACGACCTTTCGCCGAATTTGAACTTGACTATCGGAGAATAGTTGTTAAGATTCTCGCCGTTATAGTCGACGACCGAAATCTCGACCGTTCCGGAGCCGAGGCCGAAACTCTCGCTTTTGGCGAGGGTCACCTCGCAGCCCTTTTCTATAAGGGCGTTGAGCATATTTTCATAGGTGTACGAAGCGGGAATAAACTCGTCGGGGATCATCGGCAGGATAAATCTTCCGATCTCGATTTCCGAGGAAATTATGTCCGCCATTCCGCCGATATGGTCGGAATGAGGGTGGGTCGCCAAAACGCAGTCGAGCCGGGTTATTCCGAGCTTGTCCAGATATCCCAAAACGTCGGCGGAATACTCCTCTTCGCCGCAGTCTATAAGCATCGTCGAGCCGTCGTCCGAAATTATCAGCGAGCAGTCGCCCTGGCCGACGTCGATAAAATGAACCTCCGCCGCGTTTTCGGAAGACGGAATTTCCGGCCGGTCTTGAAACAGCCAGCGCGGAGGGTCTATTATCCCCTTTTCACTTAGGATATAGACCGCCGCATAAGCGATAAGCGCGACTATAAGCAGGATTATAAGAAATCTGAGCGCTTTTTTCAAAAAAGGCTTCTTTTTAACGCTTTTGCTCGGCATTTTATTGCTGCCCGTCGGTTTCTATGCTCATATCCGGCGGAACCGCTCCGCCCATCGAGGCCCTGCGCTCAAGCCACTGTTCTTTTGTCATTCTTATTTCGCGGGGCTTCGCGCCGTCCGCCGGGCCGACAACGCCCATTTCTTCGAGTTCGTCCATGATCCTCGCGGCGCGGGCGTAGCCGAGCTTTAGCCGCCTTTGTAGGAAGGTGGTCGAAGCGACGTTTTCGCGGACTATGCACTCGATCGCGCGCTCTATCATATCGGTCTGCCCATTGTCGGCCGGAACGTCGTCCGCAGGAGCGGAGCCGCCCTTTTCTCCCTTTTGAACAGGTATGTGCTTTTCGATCTCGTCGGCGATCTCTTCGTCGTATTCCGCAGCGGCCTGGGCTTTTAGGAAGTCAACAACTCTGCGAATCTCTTCGGTAGCGACATAGCTTCCCTGGATTCTTACCGGCTTGCCGACCCCGACCGGCTTATAGAGCATATCGCCGTTGCCCAAAAGCTTTTCGGCGCCGCCTTCGTCCAAAATAACCCTCGAATCCATCTGATTCGAGACTTTAAGAGCGACGCGGCTCGGGATATTGGCCTTGATAAGGCCGGTAACGATGTCTACCCTCGGGCTCTGGGTCGCGATGACAAGGTGCATACCCGCCGCTCTTGCGAGCTGGGCTATCCGGCAGATCGAATCCTCGACCTCTTTCGGCGCGGCCATCATAAGGTCGGCGAGCTCGTCTACGATTATGACTATCTTCGGCAGAGGGCTCATCCCCTCTTTGTCTTTGACGTACTCGTTATAGTCCCCGATGTCGCGAACGCCGTTGTCCGAGAAGAGCTTATAGCGCTTCATCATTTCGGTGACCGCCCAGCCGAGAGCGCCGGCGGCCTTTCTTGCCTCGGTAACTACCGGGATCAAAAGGTGTGGGATTCCGTTATAAACCGGGAATTCGACCTGCTTCGGGTCGACGAGAATAAGCTTGACCTCGTCCGGCGAGGCGTTATAGAGAATACTCATTATGATCGAGTTGGTGAATACCGATTTGCCCGAGCCGGTGGTTCCGGCTATCAAAAGGTGGGGCATCTTCGAGATGTCGCCGGTGATAATCTTTCCCTCGATGTTCTTTCCGACCGGGAAGCCCAACTTCGACTTTTGGTTTCTGAATTCGTCCGAATCTATAAGCTCGCGGATATAGACCGTCTCTCTTACTTTGTTCGCAAGCTCGATTCCGACCGCAGCCTTTCCCGGGATAGGCGCTTCGATTCTTACTCCCTCGGCCGCAAGGTTTAGCGCGATATCGTCGGCGAGGCTGGTTATTTTAGAGACCTTGACCCCCGCCGCCGGCTGAAGCTCGTATCTTGTTACCGAGGGGCCGCGGTGGGTGTCTATAAGCCGGGTGGTGACCCCGAAGCTGCGCAGGGTTTCGACGAGCGTTTCGGAATTTTGGCGAATCTCGTTTTGGGTGTCCTCCGCCGAGGCCGAGGATTTAGGCTGATTCAAAAGGTCTATCGGAGGGACGTCGTATGAAGACTTTACCGCGTCTTCGTTCTCGATAAGAGAGGTCTGACCGTCTTCGTTTACATATATAGGGTTGACGATCTCCGGGCCTTTGACGATATTCTGCGGCTCCTCGGGCTTTTCTTCGGGCTTTTCCTCCGGCTTTTGGTCGAAGGTGTCGAAAATGCTCTTTTTCTTCTTTTCTTTCTTCTCCGGCTTGTCCTGCTTTTCCGGCTCGGGCTCTTTTTGGGCGACTACCGGGTGGGCGGGAAGCTCGCTCTCTTCGGCGGGCTTTTCGTCGTCGGTGATAAACTTCGCAACGTCAATTCGCTTATCTTTTTTGGACTTTTCTTCGGCTTTCTGCGCCTCTGCCGCCCTTTGGGCCTCGGCCGCGTCGCGCTCCTCGCCGTCTTTGCGGATAGCGTCGCCCGCCTTGCGGAAGAGCCTTACAAAGAAGTGTATGACGTCGACAAAGGTTATGTTGGTCAAAAGCATCGCGAAAAGAAGAATGAGAAGGATTATGATTATAAGCGCGCCCGCGGCGCCGGCTATCGCGTTAAGCGAGCCGCCGATGATTATGCTTAAAGCGCCGCCGCCCTTCATATTCTTGCCGTTTTCAAAAAGGCTTCCGATTATTGCGGGTATGCTTTCGCCCTCGTAAATCGGAAGCTTGTTTACGAGGCAATAGATGATCTCGAACGCGGGGCTTAAAAGAAGCATAAGCACAGCGCCCTGTATGACCTTTGTTACGACCGCGCTTTTAGAGCGGTCCATCGCAAGCATAACGGCGACGTAGAGCATTATCGGGGCGAACAGAACCGCCGAAATGCCCATAAGCCCCCAGAGGGCGTTGTGCATCCAAAGCCAAACGGCCTGACCTTTTATGTATGTGAGAAAGACTATGAATACCGCCAAGATAAAGAGCACCGAGCTCCACATTCGGTTTTTTCTTAAACGAGCGGCCTCGCTAAGCTCTTTCTTCTTCGGCTCCGCCTTTTTCTTTGAGTTTTTTCCGGATTTTGCAGGCATTTTAACGTCCTCCGATTGTAATATTTATATTCAGAAAGTGATCGGCTTGCCCAATATCGCTTCGATAATCGAGATTATGATCACGACGACGCCCAGAGCGGCGGTGTAGATATAAAAGATCTTGAAGCGGTCGGTCTTGATAAGCCACTGAACGAGCTTTATCGCCAAAAAGCCGACTATCGCCGCGACTATAACGCCGACTATGCATTGAACGACTCCCGCGCCGGAATGTTGCTCTATGCCGTCTTTAAGCTCGACTATTCCGCCGCCCAAAATCGCGGGGATACCGAGAATAAAGCTGTAACTTACCGCCTCTTCGCGCTTAAGGCCGGAAAAGATACCGGCGGAAATGGTCGACCCGGAGCGGCTTACGCCCGGCAATAGCGCTACCGCCTGGAAGAAGCCGATTCTTACGGCGTCGCGGTATTTAAGGTCGGTCATATACTTGCTGCCGCGGTCGGTCATATCGGCCATAAACAAAAGCGCTGCGGTATAAAGAAAACACAGCCCCTCGGCGAAAATCCCCGAATCTTCGGAGAAGCTTTCAAAAAAGCCCTTGAATATGTAGAACGGAATAAGCACGGCGGTCGAGATTATGAACATAAAGATCACCCTGCGCTCCGGCTCGGCGTTTTTAATCGAGAAACGGCCGGTGAAAATGTCTTTTATCATCGCGAAAAACTCGGATATAAGAACCAAGATCTGTTTTCTGAATACAAAAACAACCGCCGCAAGGGTCCCGAGGTGAAGCAGAGCTGAAAACATAAGCGCCCCCTCGCCGCTGTTGCCGGTAAAGTGCTGATACAAAGAAAGGTGCCCCGAAGACGATACCGGCAAAAATTCGGTCAGCCCTTGAATTATTGCCTGCCACAGTGCGTCAAAAACAGTCATATTGATTCCTCCGTCATTTAATTTTTATCGCCGCTCCCGGCCGATATTTCGGATTTAAATACATCGCCGGGTCGGTCGAAAACAAGCCCACTATCTTCTTATTCTTTCCGCTTCCGATATATTCAAGCTTTCCGCCCTTAACGTTCAAATAATTTCGCTTAGGTTCGCGGCTTAAAAATATATCGTATTCGCTGACTACGGTATAAAGCATATCATCCGCCCTCTATCATCTTATAAAGACACTCGATAGCCTCGGAAAGCCCGCCTATCGAATCTATAAGCCCCTCTTTGACGGCGTCCTCGCCTGTCAAAACGCTGCCCACGTCCATAACAAGCTCGCCGGTTTTAAGCATAAGCTCTTTAAAACGTTCGGGAGACATCTTTGAATTTTCGGCGACGAATCTTACGATGCGCTCCTGCATCTTTTCAAAATAAGAAAGGGTCTGCGGCACTCCGAGTACGAGGCCGGTAAGCCTTACCGGGTGGATAGTCATAGTCGCTGATTTTACGATAAAAGAGCGCCTTGCGCTTACCGCGAGCGGAACGCCGATGGAATGACCGCCGCCGACGACTATCGAGACGGTCGGGGTTTTCATCGAAGATATAAGCTCTGCAAGCGCGAGCCCGGCCTCGACGTCCCCTCCTACGGTGTTGATGATTATGATAAGCCCCTCGATAGAGTCGTCCTGCTCTATCGCGACGAGAGCCGGCATTATATGCTCGTATTTGGTGGTCTTATTCTGCGGCGGAAGAATATAATGCCCCTCTATCTGGCCGATGACCGAAAGACAGTGGATAAGGTGCTTTGCGCCGGATATCGCGATATCGCGGTATTTTTCGGATTCTTCGATCTGCTCTTCGGTAATCTCGCCCGAATCGTATTCTTTTTCAGACATAAATACCCCCGAAATGTTTTTAAGGGTATTTTTAGCGGGTTCGGCGAAAATATTCGTTAAAACGAAATACAGTTTTATTATATACCATCGCCCTTTATGAGTCAAGGAGAAAAATCGGATTTTGCAGGAAAAATTGCAGAAAATTTCATTTTCGGGGCTCAAAGACGGAATCCTTGATTCTTTGCGCGCTAAACTCTTGACAATTACCCGCGGTTATAATACTATATATGGTGTCTTGAAATCGAATTTTATGCTAAGATATCGGAGGTATACATTATGGGCTTAACTCTTGCAGAAAAAATCCTGAAGTCGCACCTTGTCGAGGGCGAATTCAAAAAAGGAAACCAAATTGCAATACGCATGGACCAGACCCTTACGCAAGACGCCACCGGAACGATGGCTTATATCGAATACGTCGCGATGGGCGTTCCGCGTGTCAGAACCGAAAAAAGCGTCGCTTATATCGACCACAACACCCTGCAATCCGGATTTGAAAACGCCGACGACCACCGCTTTATCGGCTCTGTTGCGAAAAAGCACGGCATAAGCTTCTCTCGCCCCGGAAACGGAATCTGCCACCAGGTCCACCTCGAGCGATTCGGCGCCCCCGGAAAGACCCTTATCGGCTCGGATTCGCACACGCCGACGGGCGGCGGCCTCGGAATGATAGCCATCGGCGCGGGCGGGCTTGACGTCGCGGTCGCGATGGGCGGCGGAGCGTATTATATCACCTACCCGAAGATAATTAAGGTCGAACTTCGGGGGAAGCTCTCGCCTTGGGTCTCGGCAAAGGACGTTATTCTTGAAGTGCTCAGACGGCTGAGCGTCAAGGGCGGCGTCGGCTATATCGTCGAATACTGCGGCGAGGGCGTGAAAACCCTCTCGGTGCCCGAGAGAGCGACCATCACCAACATGGGCGCGGAGCTTGGCGCGACGACTTCGATTTTCCCGAGCGACGAGCGCACCCTTGAATTTTTAAAGGCGCAGGGAAGGGAAGAGGTCTATACTCCCCTTTCGGCCGACCCGGACGCTGTTTATGACAAGGAGCTTGTCATCGACCTTTCTTCGCTCGAACCGCTTGCGGCGTGCCCTCACTCGCCGGACAACGTAAAGCCGGTTCGCGAGCTTTCGGGAATGAAGATAGACCAGTGCTGCATCGGCTCGTGCACAAACTCGTCGTTTGTCGACATGATGAAGGTCGCCTATATTCTTGACGGCAAGACCGTAAGCCCCGACGTTTCGCTCTCGATTGCCCCCGGCTCGAAGCAGGTTCTTTCGATGATATCGCAGAACGGTGCTCTCACAAAGATGATCGACGCGGGCGCGAGAATCCTCGAATCGGCATGCGGGCCCTGCATCGGAATGGGACAGTCGCCGAATTCAAAGGGAATATCGCTTCGCACCTTTAACCGCAATTTCGAGGGCAGAAGCGGCACCCGCAACGCAGGCGTTTATCTTGTATCGCCCGAAACGGCCGCGGCCTCGGCGCTGACCGGAGTTTTAACCGACCCGCGCACCCTCGGCGATATGCCCGAGTTCAAACTGCCCGAAAAATTCTATGTAAACGACAATATGATCGAGCTTCCCGCACCCGAGAGCGAGATGGATTCGGTCGAGATTTTAAGGGGCCCGAACATCGCGGGATACCCCGAGACCTCGCCGCTTAAAGACAGCTTAAGCCTGCCCTGCTCGCTCAAAGTAGGCGACAACATCACCACCGACCACATCATGCCCGCCGGCGCGAAGATTCTTCCGCTGCGCTCGAATATCCCCGAGATCTCAAAGCACTGCTTCGCCGTCTGCGACGAAAAATTCCCCGAGAGGGCGAAAAGTCTCGGCGCCTCGGTCATCGTCGGCGGGGAAAACTACGGCCAGGGCTCGAGCCGCGAGCACGCCGCCCTCGCGCCGCTTTATCTCAGCGTCAAGGCGGTTGTCGTGAAGTCGTTCGCGAGGATTCACAAGGCAAACCTCATCAACGCGGGGATTCTCCCCTTGACCTTTAAAAATCCCGGCGACTATGAAAAAATCTCTCAGGGCGACACGGTTGAGCTTTCCGGCCTTCGCGGAACCGTTAAAAACGGCGGCGATATCATCGCCAAACTCGGCGAAACTGAAATTCCGCTCTGCCTCGATATCTCGGAGAGAGACCGCGAAATTCTTCTTGCGGGCGGGCTTTTGGACTATACCCGCGAGACGCTCGGCAAATGAAAAAAAGGAGAGCATCATCTATGAACAGAAATCAGCTTAAATATTTTGCCGTCGTCTGCATGACGCTCGACCATATCGCGTGGCTTTTTGTCGACGGTTTTAACCCGCTTATCGGCGGAATTATGCACCTCTTCGGGCGGCTTACCGCGCCGATAATGGCGTTCTTTGTCGCCGAGGGCTATGAGCACACCCGCGACGTTAAAAAATATACCGAGCGTCTTGCGATTTTCGCGCTGATATCATGGCCCGCCTATTCGCTGGCTCAGCACGGGACGCTGCCGATTATTTGGTTCTCGGACGGCGGGCTTGTATTCCGATACAATCAGAGCATGATCTTCACGCTGCTTATGGCGCTTATTGCATTGAGGGTTTATGACTGCGGGCTCAAAAAGTGGGCGAAGGTGCTGATAATCGCCGCTTTGTGCGTTATATCCTGCATCGGCGACTGGTTTGTATTCCCAATCGGGGCGTGCCTTTTGCTTCACGCATTCAAGGACAGCAAGAAAAAACGCTTTATCGCCTTTGAGATATGGAGCTTTCTTGTCGCGCTGTCGTCGGTATTTTCGCAGTGGTTCCAGATCGGCGTTGTGTTCGCCCCGATAATCATATACTTTCTGTATAACGGCGAATCGGGCTCGAAAAAACCGTTTCACAAATGGTTTTTCTACATATATTACCCCGCGCATCTGCTTATTCTCGGTATTATTAACCTAATCGTTTGAAAGGATGATAAAAATGTCTAAAATCATTATGAAAACCCCGCTCGTTGAGATGGACGGCGACGAGATGACAAGAGTTTTATGGAAGATGATAAAGGAGCAGCTAATCGAGCCTTACGTCGACCTTAAAACCGAGTATTACGACCTCGGGCTGGTTCATAGAAACGAGACCGACGACCAAGTCACCGTCGACTCCGCCGAGGCGACAAAAAAATACGGCGTCGCGGTTAAGTGCGCGACCATCACACCGAATGCCCAGCGAGTCGAGGAGTATAAGCTTAAGGAGATGTGGAAGTCGCCCAACGGCACCATCAGGGCGATTTTGGACGGCACCGTTTTCCGCAAGCCGATAATCGTCAAGGGTATCACGCCGTTTATTCCGACTTGGACAAAGCCGATAACCATCGCCCGTCACGCCTACGGCGACATCTATAAGAACACCGAGCTTAAAGTGCCCGAGGGCGCAAAGGCCGAGCTCGTCGTCACCGACAGGGACGGCAACGAGACAAGGGCGCTTATCCACGACTTCAAGAACAGCGCGGGAATAGTTCAGGGCGTACACAACCTCGACAATTCTATCGCGAGCTTTGCGCGCTCTTGCTTCAACTTCGCCCTCGACGCCAAGCAGTCGCTCTGGTTCGCCGCGAAGGACACCATCTCGAAGACCTATGACCACCGCTTCAAGGACATCTTCGCGGAAATTTTCGAGGCGGAATATAAAGAAAAATTCGCCGAGGCGGGAATCGAGTATTTCTATACCCTCATCGACGACGCCGTGGCGAGGGTTATAAAGAGCGAGGGCGGGTTCATCTGGGCCTGCAAGAACTACGACGGCGACGTTATGAGCGATATGCTCGCGACCGCTTACGGCTCGCTCGGGCTGATGACCTCGGTTCTTGTCTCGCCTGACGGAAACTATGAATACGAGGCCGCCCACGGGACCGTCACCCGGCACTACTATAAGTGGCTTAAGGGCGAGAAGACCTCTACCAACCCGATAGCGACTATTTTTGCATGGAGCGGCGCCCTTAGAAAGCGCGGCGAGCTCGACAACATTCCCGAGCTTATGAGATATGCCGACAATCTTGAAAAGGCTTCTATCCAAACCATTGAAGACGGAATCATGACCGGCGACATGGCCGCGCTCTCGAAGCTTGAGAATAAAAAATCCGTTTACAGCGAGGAATTTTTGGCGGCGATTGCCGAGCGGCTCGACAGGCTGATGAGGTAAAAAGCCGTGGCGTTTGACTTTAAAAAGGAATACAAAGAATTTTATATGCCGAAGAACACGCCGACTATAATTCTTGTCCCTAAGATGAATTATATCGCTGTTCGCGGCAAAGGCGACCCTAACGCCGAAAACGGCAAATATAAACAGTCGATAGGGCTTTTATACGGCGTTGCGTTCACAATTAAAATGAGCAAGATGGGCGACCACCGAATCGAGGGCTATTTCGACTACGTCGTGCCGCCGCTTGAGGGCTTTTGGAAGCAGGAGGGCATTTCGCAGGGAATCGACTATTCTCGAAAGGAAGACCTTGAATTTATCTCGGCGATACGCCTGCCGGATTTTGTTACAAGGGCAGAATTTGATTGGGCGATCGACGAGGCAGAGAAAAAGAAAAAAGCGGACTTTTCAAAAGTCGAGTATTTGACAGTCGACGAGGGGCTTTGCGTTCAGTGTATGCACATCGGAAGCTACGACGACGAGCCGAAGACCGTGGCGCTTATGCACGAATTTATGACGTCGCAGGGGTATTCGCTCGACATAGGAGAAAAAAGGCTTCACCACGAAATATATCTCGGCGACCCGCGCAAATGCGCGCCCGAAAAGCTTAGAACCGTCGTCAGACACCCTATAAAATAAAACGTCAAAAGCCTTTTACGCCCGAAATTCCGGCGATGTAAAAGGCTTTTGATTTACAAATTTTGCAGTCTCGTATAAAATCAAAGCTGCAAGGAGGCGCTGAATATGGAAGTCGGAAATCGCATTAAAAAGCTTAGGGCGGAGAGCGGAATGTCTCAAGACGATCTGGCCGAAAAGGTTTTCGTCTCGCGGCAGACCGTCTCGAACTGGGAGAACGGAAAGACCTATCCCGACATAAACAGCCTGCTTTTGTTGAGCGAAACCTTTAAGGTGTCCCTTGACGTTTTGATCAAAGGAGACTTAAACGAAATGAAAAAACAGATCGACGGTCAGGAGTATGCGAAATTCACTCGCGACAGCTTTATTTTGGCGGGGCTTATGCTGCTTATAGTCATAACTCCGATCCCCCTCGCGCGGTTTTTGGGCCGGTGGGGCTTGGCGGTTTATCTCGTAATCTTCGCTGCGGGGCTTTTTGTCGCGATAAAAATCGAAAAATACAAGAAAAAATACGATATTCAAACCTATAAAGAGATTTCTGCGTTTATGGACGGCAAGAGCCTTACGGAGATTGAAAAGGCTCGCGAAGAGGGCAAGCGGCCCTATCAAAAGCTCCTTTTGGCGATATGCGCCGCGCTTATCGCCTTGGCGGTCTGCGGCGGAATGTTCTGGCTGTTCTCGAATTTTTCATAAAAATATAAACGCGGCAGACTTTTCGGTCTGCCGTTATATTAAGCCGATTTTCTTTGAAAAATCGTCTAACTGCCGCTGGTTTTTGACGATAGTCACCTTCTCGGGGTATCTTTTCGCGACGTCTTTATAGCGCTGCCGGGCTTGCTTAGACCTGCCCTCCCAAAGGACCCATTTTATAAACTGCCAATCAATTTTTTCTTCGCAGCCCGCGCCCATATCCGGGCGGGTTTTGCCCTTAAAGGCCAAATATCGCTTTATGACCCTTATAAGGCAGGAAAAGCGGTTGAAGAGCAGAAGGATTATTTTGTCCGACTCTTCGAGGCGGCGCTCGAAGAAAAGCTTTGAATAGTTTCCGTCGATGATCCAAGAATCGTGGCCGTCAAGAAATTCTTCGGTCAGCCGAAGCTTCTCCTCGGGGGTGTTCATCGTCCAGTTCGGAAGCCAGTGGATAGCGTCGAAGTGCAAAACTTCGGCGCCGTATTTTTTGCCCAAAGCTTTTGCCAGCGTCGACTTCCCCGAGCCGCTGTATCCCATTACCGATATTTTCATACTGCCTCCCCTATTTTTTCGCTATGATTATAGGCGTGCCGTTGATGTTTTCGACAAGCTCGGCGCTCTCAAACCCGCCCGAGAGCATCGCTTCAAGCTCGTGCTCCAAGGTAAGCGGGGTGTCGAAGTGGATATACTCCCCATCGGGGATATTGTCACGCTTGCGGCGGCGCATACACTCCGAAAAAGCGAGCTCTTCGATCTCCGGGCAGCTTGCGATATAGTCACATTCGATGTAAATTCCGCCCGGCTTAAGCGAGCGGCAAAGGTTTTTAAACAGGCCGACCTTCTTCTCCTGCGTAAAATGGTGAAGCGATTCTACCGATATCGCCGCGTCGAAGCGATTCTCTCCGAAATCGTGAATAAAATAGTCGTCAAGAATTATTTCGACATTTCTTCCTGCGTATTTTTTCAAAAGCTCGGCGGTCATGCTCTCCGAAAGGTCGATCCCGGTGACGGCTATATCCGGCAGCCGCGCGAAGATGCCTTTAAGCTCAAGGCCGGTTCCGCAGCCGAGGTCTAAAAGATTCTTAGCGCCCTCCGGTATAAGCTCGGCGACTCGCTTGTAGTGCTCGCTCCAAGGGCTCATATGCTCGTCGTAGCCCGAAATTCTTCGGCCGAAAAACGCGCCCATCTCTTCAAGCGGCTCGTCGGCGGTTTCCTCATACCACCGCTTAAGCTCGATATATTCTTGATTTTTCATCATTTAACCTCAAAAACAGAAAAAATTAAGCCCCCGAGAACTCGGGAGCTGTGGAGCTGATACCCGGATTCGGACCGGGGACCTCATCCTTACCAACTATCTGAAGTCCGATTTTTTGTACTCTTATTTGTTGCAATTTGTTGCCATTTAAGCCGATAACAAAAGGGTTTGCGGGATTTTCCTTTTATTACCTGTTGTATCTTGTTGCAACTTAAAATTACCTGTTTTTTTCTGCCTGTTGTGGTTTTGTTGTGGTTTTTATGAGTACAATTTTTTGGACTATTAGCTTTTACTCCCGAAAATTCTTGTATAAGTATATCACATTATGGTTTGACAGTCAACACGGAAAAAGCCGCCGACAAATCGCCGACGGTCTTTCCATTGTTTAGGAGATTTTATGAAATGGCTCTCACCTTTAGATGATGTCAATAATAAAGTTGTCGAAGTCGAGCGTAAAGGTCTTTCAATCCGCTCTCTGCCTCTAATCGTTTCCGAGCGTCGCGCAGTTCTTTACAGTCGCCGCTCTTGCAACAAGACTGTTTACAATTCAAACAAAACTGCTTTAGCTGTTCTTCAACTTCGGCGTTTTTTCGACTGATTTCCGCCGTTATTTCGCGACGCTTCTTTTGGGTAAATTCTGCCATTGACATATTGTAAATGTAAAGTTCTGCCAATTCTTCGGAGTCAAGCCTTTTTGGCGGTCTGCCTCGCCTTGGGTATCTGTTATTCATTCTTTGCCCCCTCTTGCCACGGTAACGGATATTTATCCATACTTTCGCCGCGTTCAAAAGCCATTTGTCTTTGTCTGGCAATTTCCTGCACTTTTCTATATTCTTCTTCGCGCTCTTGCTGTTTTTCACCGGAATTATATTCGTCCTCAACGCTTTGCATAATCTCGCGGATTTCTCGGCACCGTTCGCGGAATTGGCGTTCCTCTTCGGCTTTTGTCTTTGGCGGTGGGTCTTTTAATTCAAGCAAAAAATCTGGCACCACTTCAAACAAGTCGTAAAGATATGTAACGTCAAAGCCCTGATATTTAATATAAAGTTCTTGCTGTTCGGGCGTGAGTTGACCGAAAGTCAAACCTTGATTCACCCACTCTTTAACGACTGCAAATTCGTCGGGGTCACTGTTAGGCTTTAGCCGTTTTTCAAGTTTGTTCAATTTGCCTTTAACGTTTAACATATTTAATCACCTCTCAATCGTCGCTTTCAAGCGATTCTATTAGGCTTTTAGTGTCTATCGGTTCGGGATTCACACCGAGCCGCCGCAGATATTCTGATATTTTATCATAGTATTTTGGTTTTCCTGTTAGCTCTGGGTTGCTTAATGATAACTCATATAGCGACCGTGACAGTCCGTCCATCTCTTTCCACTTTTTAGCAAACTCTTCAAACGTCGGCGGCGGTTCACCGCATAAGACATCAAGCCTCTTTGATAATGCATTTAGTTTACGGCTATTCATTGTTTGCCTCTGCCTCATCAAGTCTTTTTTCAAGCTCCGCGACACGGCGCAGGGTATCTGTCATTTCCGTATAACGCAGCGCATGACGTAATAGTGCTTCGGCGGCCTGTAACCGTAGTGCTTTAGGAGCTTCGGAGTCCTTTACGGTTCGCCTTAATAAAGTAACAGCGTCGCCCACACTGTCGGCTAATTGTATTGTATCCTTTTGTGCTGTTGTCACTATGGTTGTGAAATATATCCGTAAAAAGGCTGGCGGATTTGTTAGAAGCGAAACTAATGCTCAGGACGTTGATGAACGACTGAGCAGAATCGAGGAAATGCTGCAAGCTCAGAATGAAGAAGACGACAAGTTCAGAACGGACGTTCTAAGCATGTTAAAAAAGCAGGGGCATGCAAGTAAGCAGTCTTTAGCGTTTATTATTGAGAGTACATACACTCAAAAGAAAAACGTCAAGGAACTTACGCCTCTGGAACTGAAACGCATAACGAGTGCGTATTCTGTATATCACGACGAGCTTGAGGGCAATTCATATATCACTGAGCTTTATACAGAAATGATGAACGAGTGGGAGCATATCTAAAGCTCCCACTACGCGAATTTGTAATGGGAGGCAATTAAATGGCTGAATATAAGAAAATATATGGGTATGACGAGGTGCTGGTTTCCGACGAGCTTATTCAAAAGAGCGACGCGGAAATTGACGCTGCAATACCAGATGTGAGGTCAGGAATGATTATTTATAATGCTGGATACAGAATGGTCAAGCAGAGAGGTTTGGACGGAAAGTGGTCATTAGTACCCGCCACTGGAGCCCCCGGTGCTGACGGTAAAGACGGCAAAGATGGGCAAGACGGTAAGAGCGCTTACGATATCGCCAAAGAGAAGAACCCCGATGTCGGCTCTGAAGAGGAGTGGCTTGCCTCGTTGAAAGGCAAGGACGGCACTAATGGCACCAATGGTAAGGACGGCGCTCCTGGTGTCGCTGGCAAAGACGGTGCTGCTGGAGCCCCTGGCAAAGACGGTAACAGTATCAAGTCTATTACTTTGATTGTTGACGCTGATGGCAAAGTTACCGGCGGTTCGGCTACGCTCACTGACGAGAGCGTTGTGCAGATTACTGTACAGGAGCAGGAGTGATTCTGACTATAGATATCTTGAATGGGTATCGAGCCCTGCGGCTGGGATTAAAGCCGCTGAATTTAATGCAGGACTGAGCAGAAGTGCAAAGTCCTGCACTGTATAGAAACGTGTATAACTCGAAGCCTTGACTTTTATGCGAAATGTGATATACTATATTTGAGGATAATGTTTCATGGA
>CANQUJ010000001.1 GCA_947627005.1 uncultured Clostridia bacterium | reverse complement strand
CAACATCTACTACAATTTCGTAGGCTTTGTGGAACTGTAAACCCGTCATGCTTTATGCAAGGTTGACTAACGAATGGCTTGCCAAGGATACCAGCCGCAAGGTGAAAATTGCTCTTTACGCCAAGTTTGCGGCAGGTGAGCGAACATTCACGACTGCACCGCTTGGCTATATGCGCCATCCCAAAAATCGGAACAAACTTGCGATTGACCCCGACACCTCTTGGATAATCGAGAAAATTTTTGACCTTGCAGTACATGGCGCAGGAGCAGGGAAAATTACGAAGATTTTGATTCAAGAAAAAATTCCAACGTCAGGTTACATCAACTATAAGAAATACGGTCAGTTTGCGAAAATTTACGAAAATGCTCCCGCCGAAAAAGCCTATGCGTGGAACATTCGCGCCGTGAGCGACATTTTGAAAGACGAAACATACATCGGGAATTCTGTTCACGGCAAGCAGACAAATGTTTCTTATAAGAATAAGAAGTCGATTCTCCGTCCAGAAAGTGAATGGTTTCGTGTTGAGAACACACACGAAGCAATCATCTCAAAAGATGTTTTCAATCAGGTTCAAAAGCAGATTGCAAGCCGCAGGCGTCCTATGAAGTCAGGAAAAACGCAGCTTTTTGCAGGACTTGTGAAGTGCGCCGGCTGTGGTTGGTCGATGAGCTATGCTGAAAGGCAGTACAAAACTTGCACGACAGGATTCTTTAACTGTTCGCAGTTTCGGAAACTCGGCAAAGTCGGAGGACGATGTTCAGCTCATTACATCAGGTATGACACGCTTTATACTTACGTTTTGGCAAGGCTGCAAGACTGGATTTATCAGGCACATACTGATGAGAAAGAGCTTCTGAATAGTCTACTTAAGACAAGTGACAAGGAATCGGCAAAAGCCTATAAAAAGCAGTCTGCCGAGCTTGCCAAGGCTGAAAAGCGCAAGGTGGAAGTAGACAGACTGTTCGTTAAGCTTTATGAGGACTGGTCGAGCGGGCGCATTACGGAGTACAATTTTAAGATGCTATCACAGAAGTATCAGGCAGAACAGCAAGAATTGGTTGAAAAGATTGATAAGCTCAAGTCCGAACTTGCGACCGAAAAGCAAACCACAGATGATGCTGAAAAGTGGATTGCCTTAATCAAGCAATACTCCGAACCCACGGAACTGACGGCTGAAATGCTCAATACGCTCATTGAAAAAATTGTTGTTCATGAGGCGGTCAAAGATTCCGACGGCACCAGAACCCAAGAAATAGAGATATTTTACCGATTCGTAGGTAAAATTGATTAAAATCCATACGCACGTCTTTAAGTTTGTTAAACGGGTGTTCCCCACACTTAACCCCCTTTTCCCACCCCAAGCTTACAATCAAAGCAAAACAATCTCAGAAACCGCTTCGGCACTTGTACGCCAAAACGCACAAGTGCCGCTTTTATAGATCATTTTTTGTTACAAAATAAGCCCAAAACCGAAAAAATCATCGCTTATAGTCATTTTGGTGTTCAATGGCTGCAGTCTATCTTATTTTCGTTGTAAAAATGCAAAAACTCTCGGCAATTCGTCCGCAAATCAGGACTAACAAAGCGATACCCTCCGCGGGCATGGCTTTTTAATCTGTTTAATGAACCGTCGCACTATCTCATTCAATCAAAATATACCCCTCACAGCGTCACCCCCGACTTGAAAATCGCAAGATCCCGTGAGCCGCTGCGCTCGTTGGCGGTCGGGGTTCCGTTCACGATGCTCACAACAAGGTTGATAAGCCGCTCCATAACGCTTTCAAAGCTCTCCCCATCGGCAATCTTGCCCGCATCAAAGTCGATCCAACCGCACTTTTTGCGCGCCAGCTCCGAGTTGGTCGAGATCTTGACAGTCGGCACAAAACCGCCGAGCGGCGTGCCGCGACCGGTCGTGAAAAGCACCATGTGACAGCCCGCGCAGGCAAGATTCGTGACCGCGACCATGTCGTTGCCGGGGCCGCTCAGGAGGTTCAACCCGCGCTCGGTGACGGCGTCGCCAGCAAACAAAACGCCCGAAATCTCGCTGTTCCCTGATTTTTGCACACAGCCGAGCGACTTCTCTTCAAGCGTCGTGATGCCGCCGGCGATGTTCCCGGGCGACGGATTATCGGAAATCGGCTGCCCATGGCTCAGATAATACCCCTTAAAGTCGTTAATTAGTTTGACGATTTTTTCAAATACATCTCGATTTTTTGTGCGATTCATGAGGATCTGCTCCGCCCCGAACATCTCGGGAACTTCGGTCATCACGGTCGTTCCGCCGACCGCCGTCAGATAGTCGGAAAACCACCCAACAAGCGTGTTTGCGGTGATTCCCGAGAGGCCGTCAGAGCCGCCGCACTTAAGCCCGATTTTCAGGCATGACAGGTCTTTTTTGACTCGTTTGTCAGATTTTGCCTTGTCATAAAGCCGCTCCAGCAGCTTCACTCCCTCGGAAATCTCGTCTTCCACGTCCTGCGCGACTAAAAATTCAATACGCTCGGGAGTATGTTCACCGAAAGTTTTCCTAAAAATATCCATTCGATTGTTTTCGCAGCCGAGTCCGAGAATCAACGCCCCACCGCAGTTCGGATGCTTTGCCATTTTTTGGAGGATCATTCGCGTGCGCGCTAAATCACCGCCGACCTGCGAGCAGCCGTATGGGTGAGTGAGCGCAAAAACGCCATCGATGCCCGGCAGATTGCTGCCATGATATTTGATAAATTCTGAGACGATAGTTCTCGCCTGAGAATTCACGCAGCCGACCGTCGGAATGACCCAAAGCTCGTTTCTGATGCCGATCTCTCCGCCCTTTCGCTCGTATACATAAATATCACGGGAACGCGGTTTTTCAGACTTTTGAACGCCCTTCTTGTGATATTCATACTCCAAAATGCTGGAGAGATTCGTCGCCATGTTGTGCGTATGGACGTGCGAACCTGCCTTAATTTCGGCAGTCGCATGACCGATAGGCTCACTGTATTTTTTGACGTTTTCTCCGATATGAATATCGCGCAACGCGAATTTATGACCCCTTTCGATGTCCTCTGAAAGCGTCACGCCCTCGACGGTTTCGCCCATTTTAAGAGATGCGAGCGCCACCCCGACTGTGTCCGAAGGTGAAATTACGATTGATTTTTTCATAGCTGTCCTCCTAAAAATTGCCTCAAAGCTGCCCTCTCACCATGCTCCAAAATCGCCCGAATGTAGCTTGCCACGAGTCTGATATTGTCATCATTTGCCAAATCCTTACCCCCAATCTCAGCGCTTGACAGCGCCTTTTCCGCGATTTTCTCGCAGTCGCTCTCCTGCCAGACGTCATGCCAAAAACCAAGACACTCGGGCAAATCCGATAGGGGTATATTATCACCTCCGCGCCTGCCCCTGTAAAAAACTGTAAGCGAAACAAACGCAAAGAGAATGTGCCTTGGCGGCTCCCCAAAGATTGATTTATAATCATCATATGTAGGCAGCAGCCTTGTCTTGAATTTTGACGTCGAATTAAGTGCGATGGACATAAGTTCATGCCTGATAAAAGAATTCTTAAACCGCTCTATTACGCTGTTTGCAAAGTCATCGATCTCATTTTCTGGGAGCTTAATTGTCGGCTTTATCTCATAATTGATAAGCTCATTTATGAATTTTCCAACATCTTCATCATTGACTGATTCTACCACAGTGTCGAGCCCGCAAAGGTAGGCGATCGGGGTCATCGCGGTGTGCGCGCCGTTCAGAATTTTCGCCTTGCGCTCCCTGTAGGGCGCGACGTCTTCGACAAAAATCACGTTCAGACCCGCGCTGTCTGCCGGAAATTTCTTGCGTATGAACGGGTCGCTTTTGATGACCCAGAGGTGGAAAATTTCACCATGTACGATATTTTTGTCAATAAACCCGATTTTTCGGCAAATTTCGTCGGCGCTTTTGCTCGGAAACCCGGGCACAATTCGGTCGACGAGCGTGTCGGCGAAGCGGTTTGCGGTGTTGAGCCAGTCGATGAAGCCGAGATCGAGGTGCATGATTCCTGCCAAATCGTTCAGACAGCGTCGAAGCGTTTCTCCGTTTTGGTCAATAAGTTCGCACGGAATTATTGCGAGCCCCTTTTTCGTATCGCCGTCAAAGTAGTCATAGCGCCGTTTCAGAAGCGCAAGCAGTTTGGCAGGGAAGCTTTTAGGGCATGTCGAAAAATCAATATCCGTCTCGTCGAGCGCAATTCCCGCCTCAGTCGTGTTTGAAATCACGATCTCAAGGTCCTCGCTTTCGGCATATGAAATCAGCTTTTCATAGTCGGTGTAGGGGTCGATAAAATCCCGTAAAACGTCGATAATACGGCATTTGCTGACCGTCTCTCCATGCTCCAAGCCCTCAAGGCAGATGGTGTAAAGTCCGTCCTGTTTTTGAAGCTCGCGCACCCTGCCCGACGGTCTCGGCTGAACGACCGCGACGTCGGAATTCAGCGTGCCCGAGTCGTTCAGTTCCTGAATTATCCAGTCCGCGAACCCGCGCAGAAAGTTTCCCTCCCCGAATTGCAGGATTTTTATCGGTCTTTCTGGCGCATGATACGATTTTCTGTTAAGCTGGTTCACGATTATTCTTCCTCTCGCTTTTCTTTATAAGGAATTATAGTTGCGTAGTAAAGCAGAGGCATTATTGCTCAGCAGCTTCGTACGCTTCAATCTCCCAAATGCACGCGAAAGCGTTGCTTTGCAGACATTCCGTAACTTCGATTTTCAGATATCTTCCGACCGCGGGAGTTGGAAGAACATCGCTAAACCGTCCCGTTGTGTCGGTATTGTCGCTATGATCGACGATAACGGTATACTCGCCGTCAAGCTCATCGGCTATGCTGACAGTGAATCTGTATGCTCTTTGACTCGGCTTGTGGGTCACGGTGCATATCTTTGTCAGCGTATGAGTTTCCTCAAGGTCTATGATGATCGAGGCGGGGTAATCGTTTGCGGTCGCGGCACACCAGCGGGAGCTGTCCGAAGCCATACCGTCGTTGATCTTTTCGGGCGGGTTGCCGTTTTCCTGTGAGCTGCAATAAACTATTGGCTTTCCGAGGGCGATATTCACCTGCGGGACTTCCGGCTCAACATAGTAGCCTGTCCAAACAGCCTCGTCTTCAAGTGTACTGCTGTCTGCAAGGGTCGCAACGACCTTTATTTCGCTTGCGCTGTCTTCTTTGATTTGTATGTTTTCCCACGTAAATACAGTGCCGTTTTTCGCGCCCAAGCCTTGTGAAACGCCGTTAACAAACAGCTCTACGCTCTCAGCGCTGCTGTATGCCTTGACCTGCGGAACGACGCTCGACCTCTCGGCAAACCGTTTCTCCGTCAGCCAAACCATCGGCTCGTCGTTCCAGACCGATTTATAGAAGTAGTATGCGTCCTTCGGCACACGTTCGCGGGTGCAAAGACCCTTGTCGTTGAGGCCTTTTGTGTCGCCTTCCTCGCGCCCGTCGGACGCAAAATCGAACATGCACCAGACGAATTTGCCCCATAAATAGGGCCTTTGCGCGAATTGGCGCCAGATGTCCTCGTGCAGCGCCGACTGATAATTTTCGGGATGTCTCGGTCCCCAACTGTCGATATCCTCTGCCCAAACAATGCTGTCCTTGTGCTGCGAGATTGCCCCGCCACCGCCGTATTCGGTGACGCCAATCGGGCGTTTTTCTTTTTTGTGATACTCGTCGAGCCATTTGCCGAATGCGTTGTCGGCACCGTCGATGTACCAGCCAAAATAGCGGTTATAGCCGACGACGTCGCCCGGCAGATCCATGAATCTGCCCCAGAATTGGGCGTCGGCGAAAGAAGTAATCCTTGACTTATCCTCAGATTTTGCAGTTGCTTGAAGTTCGGTATATCGCGCCTATCACCGACCAAGGTGACTTCACGAAGATGGGCGGAATTTACCGTGATGTCAGACTTATCGCGGTGCCTGATTTGCACATCGACCTTATGGACTATGGTTCGTCGGGAGTATATATCACATCCGAAAACATAACGGAGGATCACGCAGATATTGCTGTTTTGGTCAAACTTGTGAATGACGGAGAAGAAAAAAGGCAGTTACCGTCAATGCCGAATTACTCGATGTAAACGGCAACACCGTCGCATCTCAAAGTGTCGGAGTCGATATTTCCGCAAACAGTAGTTTTGAGGAAAATGTCGCAATTCCTCTTGATGACCCAACGCTCTGGAACGGCATTCATGACCCCTATCTTTATACTGCCAAGGTCACGTTGGCTTCCGATGAAGGTGAATTTTTAAACGAAGTCACCGAAAGCTTCGGCGTTCGCACATATTATATCGACCCCGACGAGGGCTTCTTCCTCAACGGTAAATATTACGACCTCCACGGCGTGAATTACCATCAGGACAGTTTTGAAAACGGCTGGGCGATGACAGACGAGCAGCGCGAGCGCGACTACAAAATGATGCAGGACTTAGGCTGCACGGCCGTGAGAATGGCGCACTACCAACACGACAGCTATGAATACGATATCTGCGACAGGCTTGGGTTCTGTGTTTGGACGGAAATAGGAATCGTCAATAAGATGTCGGACGATGATGATAATTTATCAATTGCTGACGGCTTCGCAGATAATGCCAAGCAACAGCTCCGCGAACTTATCCGTCAAAACTACAATCACCCGTCGGTCATTATCTGGGGGATCTCAAACGAGCTGTATCAAATGTCGGACGAGATTTTCGGGTTGTATACTCCGAGCCCACGGAGCTGACCGCTGAAATGCTCAATACGCTCATCGAAAAGATTATCGTACACGAAGCCGTCAAAGACCCTGACGGCACCAGAACCCAAGAAATTGAAATATTTTACCGATTTATAGGTAAAATTGATTAAAACACATACGCACGTCTTTAAGTTTGTTAAACGGGGTGAAGGGGTGGGGTGGCTAAAAATAGCACTCGGCGAAGCCGAGTACCTTTTAATCGGGGCGGCTGCGGGCGGGATTTCTTTGGATTTATCTCCGTCCGGCCGCTCAAAACGCCATTCGCGCAGCCGAATCCCTTTTTGCACGACCGCCGGTGCGCTGTATCCCCCTCCCTGCGGGAGGGGGTAGGGGGTGGGCATCTAAAATAGTATTCGCGCAGCGAATACCTTTTTACAGCGAAAGGTTGTGGGCGGGAACTCTCTCTATTTCCAAGCAAATTTTAAATGTGCTCTTCGCTCTCTCCCCCTCCCTTGCATTTTTTCCTAAGGTGTGCTAAAATAAGTCCGAATAAATATTTTCGGAGGAATTATGTTACTGATAGACGAACTTAAGCAGCGGCTTTCGGATTATATGCCGAAGCTTAAAGAGCTTCACTCGGTGCTCAACGTAGAGGCCGCGAAGGAAGAAATCGAACAGCTTCACCTTAAGGCATCGGAACCCGGGTTCTGGGACGACGCGGAGAAGTCGCAGAAGATTCTTCAGCGCACAAAGGCCCTCGAAAACACCGTTGAAAACGACAGAAAGCTGAATCAGCAGGCTGAGGATATTCAGACCATGATCGAGATGTACTCGGAAGAGCCCGATGACTCGATGCTCGACGAAATTAAAGATGAGCTTGACGCCCTTGACAAAAAAATCGGCGAGCTGACCCTCAGAACGCTTCTCAAGGGCGAATATGACAGCTCGAACGCGATTTTGAACTTTCACGCGGGCGCGGGCGGCACCGAGGCTCAGGACTGGACCGAAATGCTCCTGAGAATGTATACCCGCTGGGGCGAGGCACACGGCTATAAGGTCTCGCTGCTCGATACCGTCGACGGCTCGGACGCGGGAATTAAAAGCGCTTCAATGATCATCGAGGGCGAAAACGCCTACGGTTATCTCAAGAGCGAATCGGGTATCCACCGGCTCGTAAGAATCTCTCCGTTCGACGCTTCCGGCTCGCGGCACACCTCTTTCTCCGCAGTCGAGGTCATGCCCGAGATAAACGACGATATGAGCGTTGAAATTCGGCCGGAGGATATTAAGATGGACGTTTTCCGCTCTTCGGGCGCGGGCGGCCAGCATATCAACAAAACCTCTTCGGCCGTAAGGCTGACTCACATTCCTACGGGTATAGTCACCTCCTGCCAGACCCAGCGTTCGCAGGTTCAGAACCGCGACTACGCGATGAAAATGCTCGTCGCGAAGCTTGTCGAGATCAAAGAGCGCGAGCACCTCTCGAAAATCGAAGACATCAAGGGCGTCCAAAAAGAGATCGCCTGGGGCTCGCAGATCCGCTCCTATGTTTTTATGCCCTACACCCTCGTCAAAGACCACCGAACCGGCTATGAAAACGGCAACGTACACGCGGTTATGGACGGCGACCTGGACGGCTTCATCAACGCATATTTAAAGGCTCTCTCGAACGGAGAAATTGAAAAATAGCTATGCAAAGCCCCGGCTTTTATAAGGTCGGGGCGATTTTATAAAAGGGGGGCGATCAAAACGGGCGCAAAGCTTAAAACCGCGCTTAAAATTCTCGGGGCTGCGGCGGTCGGAGTTCCGGCGGCGGCGATAATCATTCTCTTTCTTCTTTTCGGCGCTGCGGTCATAGTCGACGACATTGCCTGCGCGGCCTTTGAAAAAGACGTTCTCGAAAACATCTCTCTTCCCGAGGGCGCAGAGATAATCGAATATAAGCGAACCTGCGCGAACGCCGGCGGAACCGGCGACCACACCGAGCTTTGCATAGCGATTCTGATAAAATCCGAAGCCCGGATAGACCCGCAGAGCGCGGTCTCGCTTTCGGGCGCAAGCGCATATCTCTGCGAAAAGGGCGAAAGGATAGGCTTCGGCGGCGGCGCGATAAGCTTTGACGAGAGCGCGCCCGAGGGCGGTTTTGTTCTCGTTATAACCAAAAGCGCGCCGATGTCCCCGCTCGACCTTAGAGGAAGTTAGCTTTTTTCAAGAGCGGCCGCCCGATTGGGAACAAGCCGCAGCGGCGGCAAAGGCTCGCCGAAAAGATAATTCTTCAACAGCCTTGCCGACATCGCCGCGGGGACGGACAGCCAAAGCCAGATCAGCGAAAAGGGCAGGCAGATCTGCCCCATAACGTTAAGCGGCAGATCGGAATAGTCCCAGACCTCGAGGCCGAGCCGAAGGTTTATCAGAACGCCGGAGGCGAACTCGACAGCGGTCACCGCGAGGGCGCAGAGCGGCGCTTCGGGCAAAAGCGAGCCGCCGAACAGCGGCAGAGAGTCTATCGCCGAGATTAAAAGATAGCACAGCCCGCCGACAAAGAACATAGAAACGTGGGTCTGCCCACGCCAAAAAATCTCTGCAAGGCCGTAGGCCAGGCCGCCGAAGGAAAAAATCGCGAAACATTTTATCGCGCGCATAAAAAACATCTCCGTTTTAGGTATTTACAGGTTATTATTGGCAATCGGCGGAAAAAGATACGCGATTAGAAGACAGAAATCGGAAATCAGAAGACAGAAATCGGAAAACGGAAGTCAGATATTAAAAGGATAGAAAGATTTGAATCGCACCGGCCTCTAACCTCTAACATCTAAAAGTGTTGACATTTTCTTCGGATTGTGATAATATCTTCACTAAAGACGTTACAGGGGGAGGATTCGGCCCCGAGATCTCTGTAAGAGAGGCGGAAAAGGTGTAAGCCGCCGGGATCTGCGGTCGAAGACGTCGCCCCCGAGTCGGAGGAAAGAAAAGGTTTTTCCCGAGTAGAATCCCCCCGCGAAAGCGCGTTAAAGCTTATTAAGCGAGAGGCCGCAAATCCGATTTTCGACATCCGATATCTGATTTCTGATTTCCGTCCTCTAATTTGAGTGGTACCGCGGGATATTATTCTCGTCTCAAAGCAAGGCTTTGGGGCGATTTTTTCGCTTTCAAAGCAAAAATCTTTATAAAAGAGGTACGACAATGAAAAAAGAACTGGCAAAGCTTTACGAACCGAAACAGGTCGAGGACAGAATCTACAAATACTGGACCGACAACAACTGCTTCCACGCGGAAGTAAACCCGAACAAAAAGCCCTACACGATAGTCATTCCCCCGCCGAACATAACCGGGCAGCTTCATATGGGCCACGCCCTTGACGAAACCTTGCAGGATATCCTTATCCGCTACAAGAGAATGTCGGGGTACGAGACTTTATGGCTTCCCGGAACCGACCACGCCTCCATCGCGACCGAGGCGAAGATAGTCGCCGAGATGAAGAAAGAGGGCCTTACCAAGGACGACCTCGGGCGAGAGGGATTTTTAGAGAGGGCATGGGCCTGGAAAGAAAAATACGGCTCGACCATAATCGGGCAGCTTAAAAAGCTCGGCTCCTCCTGCGACTGGGAGAGAGAGCGCTTTACTATGGACGAGGGCTGCTCTAAAGCGGTCAAAGAGGTTTTCGTAAGATACTACGAAAAGGGGCTTATCTATCGCGGAGAGAGGATAATCAACTGGTGCCCGCACTGTTTGACCTCTATCTCTAACGCCGAGGTAAACTATGAAGAGCAGGCGGGGCACTTCTGGCACCTGCGCTACCCGCTTACCGACGGTTCGGGCTGGCTCGAGCTTGCGACGACAAGGCCCGAGACCCTTTTGGGCGATACCGCGGTCGCAGTCAACCCGAAGGACGAAAGATATAAAAAATACGTCGGAAAGACGGTCACCCTGCCGCTCGTCGGAAGGGAGATACCGGTCGTGGCGGACAGTTACGTCGATATGGAATTCGGTACCGGCGTCGTAAAGATCACCCCCGCCCACGACCCGAACGACTTCGAGGTCGGGCTTAGGCACAACCTGCCTGTCATCAACGTTATGACCGACGACGCTAAGATCACCGAAGACTACCCGAAATACGCGGGAATGGACAGATACGAGGCGAGAAAGGCCATAGTCGCCGACCTTGAGGCGGGCGGATTTATGGTCAAGATCGAGGACTATTCCCACAACGTAGGCACTTGCTATCGCTGCGGCACGACCATCGAGCCGAGGGTTTCGCTTCAGTGGTTCGTCAAGATGGCCGACCTCGCGAAGCCGGCTATCGAGGCCGTCAAGAGCGGCGACATCAAGTTTGTCCCCGAAAGATTTGAAAAGAACTATCTCAACTGGATGGAGGACATTCGCGACTGGTGCGTTTCGCGGCAGCTTTGGTGGGGTCATAGAATCCCCGCGTTCTACTGCGACGACTGCGGCGAAACGGTGGTTACAAAAGAAGACGGCGCGGTCTGCCCGAAATGCGGCAAACCGATGAGGCAGGACCCCGACACCCTTGACACATGGTTCTCTTCGGCGCTCTGGCCGTTTTCGACCCTCGGCTGGCCGGACAAGACCCCCGAGCTTGAATATTTCTATCCGACCTCTACCCTCGTCACCGGCTGGGATATAATCACCTTCTGGGTTTCGAGAATGATAGTCGCGGGGCTTGAATTTATGAAAGAGCGCCCGTTTGAGACGGTTTTGCTCCACGGCCTTATGCGCGACCCGAACGGCCTTAAGATGTCTAAATCCCTCGGAAACGGCATCGACCCGCTTGTGGTTATAGACCAATACGGCGCGGACGCTTTAAGATTTATGGTCGCCTCCGGCAACTCGCCCGGAAACGATATGAGATATTCGGAGGAAAAGGTCAAGGCGAGCAGGAACTTCGCCAACAAGCTTTGGAACGCGACAAGGTTTATCATGATGAACCTGCCGGAGGACTTTAAAGTCCCCGAAAAGCTGCCCGAAAAGCTTGAGCTTGAAGACAAATGGGTGGTCTCAAAGCTTAACACCCTCGCGAAAGAGGTCAACGAAAACCTCGAAAAATACGAGCTCGGCATAGCCGCGCAGAAGGTCTACGACTTCATCTGGGACGTCTACTGCGACTGGTATATAGAGCTTACCAAGCCGAGGATAAACGCAGGGGGAGAGTCGGCGGAAAAGGCGCAGGCGGTTTTGGTCCGGGCGATGGCCGGGATTTTAAAGCTTTTGCACCCGTTTATGCCGTTCATAACCGAGGAGATCTGGCAGGCGCTCGACGGCAGCGGAAAGCCGCTTATGCTCGAAGCCTTCCCGGTATACGACGAAAAACTCGCCTACCCCGAGGAGGAGGCCGACTTTGAAAAGATCATCGAGGCGATAAAGGCGATAAGAAACCGCAGGGCGGAGATGAACGTTCCGCCGTCGAAAAAGGCAGAGCTGTTCATCGAGACGGCCGAAAAAGATGTCTTTGAAAAGGGAATTATGTTCTTCGAGAGGCTGGCCTCGGCCTCGTCGGTTGAGATTTCGGAAAAATGCGAGCAGGCCGATTCGGTGACGATAGTGACAAGCTCGGCGAGAATGTTTATCCCGATGAGCGAGATAATCGACCGCGAAAAAGAGCTTGCGCGGCTTAACAAAGAAAAGGCCGCGGCCGAAAAGGACATTTCGATAATAAGCTCTAAGCTTGACAACGCGGGGTTTGTGGCTAAAGCCCCCGCGCAGGTAGTAGAGGCCGAGAAGCAAAAGCTTTCGGCCGCAAAGGAAAAGCTCGCGAAGATAGAACAGTCGATAGCGGCGCTTTAAGCCCCGCCGCAAAGCTTATAGAAAGGACGATTAAATGATGCGCAAGTTTTTGTCGAAGCACCCGATTCTGTGGTCGGCGGTTACGGTCTGCCTCTTCGTATTTACGATGATCGCGGCGAGTACAATTCTCGCCTTCGCGCCGACGTTTTTCTTCCAACACGGCGAATACCTTCCGCAGCTTACGGCCGAAAGCTTTCTCTGCCTTGTGGGGATAGCTTTGGTCGCGATATCCGGCCACGGATATATCTGGAACAAGACCGAGCGATTTTGGCGCGGGATTTTATGCGGCGGATATATCATCGTTATGTCGGTCGTTTCGGCGGCGATGTCGCTGTTTATAGCTATAACCGACCCGGAGGCCGCCGGATATTCCGGCCCGCTTTTCATCGAGCCGGCGTTCAATATCATAGTCTTCGTCATAACTATGTTTTTGATCGGCCTTACCGAGGAATCATTCTTCAGAGGGGTCGTTGCGAACCTCTTCTGGGATAAGCACGCGAAAGACCCGGCGGGGATCTGGACGGCGACTATTTACTCCGGCTTTATGTTCGGACTTATGCACGCGCTCAACCTTATGTCGGTTGATTCGGACGGAATAGGCGGCGTTTTCGTACAGATGGCCGCGGCCTCGGTTATGGGAATGGCGTTTACCGCGATATACTATCGCTGCAAAAACATCTGGGCGACGGTATTTCTCCACTCCTTCCTTGATTTCTGCGGTCTGCTGACCTCCGGCCTGTTCGGCAGCGGCTCGATCTCGGACGCGGTGGGGTCCTATTCTCCCCTGCTCGCGATAACAAATTCGCTGCCCTATCTTATAGTCACCCTCGTTCTTTTGAGAAAATCAAAGCTCAAACAGATGCTCGCCGAAGACGAGGCGGAGCGAAACGGCGGGGTCCCCGTAGCCGAAAACGCGGAGTATACCTCTTCGCCCGAAAGCCTTGCCTCTAAAAATCGCGCGGTAATAATCGCAATAATCGCCTGGGCGGTTATGTTCGCGACTTCGATATTCACAAACGCCGAATTTAAGGCCGCGATGAACGACGCCATCGGCGGGGCGGGGATATCACTCGGGAACGAGATCATAAGCGTTGAAAATTCCGGCGAATGGAGCGGCGAGCAGACCTTCGGGACAAAGTATAAATTCACGGTATCCGAGAGCGGCGACTACCGAATCAGCATCGACTCCGAACATTCCGATTCAAACGGCTATGTTCTCGTTTTGATCAAGGGCGAGAACGGAGAGACCTACTATGAAAACAACTTCGGCGGGAACTGCGAGATCTCCGTGCCGATAGCGCTCGACGCCGGAAACTACGAGCTCAACCTCGTATACAACTACTCCGAGGTCTCGTCAAAAGGCGCGGAATACGACACAAAAGTCACGATAAAATGATTTAAAACCGAATTTAAGCGCAAAAAAATCAGTCTTTCGATCGAAAAAGGCTGATTTTTTATGCTTTGTATAAAATTTTAATCGAGTTCTTTTACCCCTGTATAAAGTTCATAGTAGCGGCCCTTCATTTCAAGAAGCTGGTCGTGGTCGCCGCGCTCGATTATCTCGCCCTGCTCCAAAACCATGATGGCGTTGGAGTTTCTTACCGTCGAGAGGCGGTGCGCGATGACAAAGGTCGTGCGGTTCTTCATAAGTCTGTCCATTCCGTGCTCGATGTGCCGCTCGGTTCTCGTGTCTACCGAAGAGGTCGCCTCGTCAAGGACGAGGATAGGCGCCTTTGAGACCGCCGCCCTCGCGATGTTAAGAAGCTGGCGCTGGCCTTGAGAGAGGTTGGCGCCGTCGCCCTCCAATACGGTGTCGTAGCCCTTTTCAAGCCTCATGATGAAGCTGTGGGCGCTCGCAGTTTTCGCCGCGGCGACTATCTCTTCGTCGGTGGCGTCAAGCCGACCGTAGCGGATATTGTCCTTAACCGTGCCGGTAAACAGGTGGGTATCCTGCAAGACCATCGCGATATTCTCGCGAAGCCAGTCGCGGTCGAAGTCTTTGATGTTCTTGCCGTCGATGGTTATCTCGCCCTCCTCGATGTCGTAGAAGCGGTTGAGAAGGTTGGTTACGGTGGTCTTTCCCGCGCCGGTAGAGCCGACAAAGGCGATCTTCTGCCCGGGGTGGGCGTATAGACTTATGTGTTTTAAAACGGTCTTGTCGGGGTCGTAGCCGAAGGAGACGTCTTTAAGAACGACTTCGCCTTGGATTTGGTCTTTTAAGGCGTCGGGAGCGCTCGGCTCTTCGGGCGGGGTGTCCATAACCTCGAAGACTCGCTCCGCGCCGGCGAGAGCCGCAAACAAGGTGGTCATCTGTTGAGAGATCATATTTATCGGCATCGAGAACTGGCGCGAATACTGCGCGAACAAGGTCAGCGCGCCGGGGGTCAGCGAGCCGAAGACCATTAAAATACCGCCTATGCCTATCGTTACGCCGTAGCTTATTTGAGAGGTGTTGCCCATGATCGGGCCCATAACGCCGCCCCAGAACTGGGCTTTAAACTGTTTGTTGCGCATATCGTCGTTGAGCTCGTCGAACTCTTCGACGCAGGTTTTTTCGTGGTTGAAGACTTTTATTACCTTCTGCCCGGTAACGGTCTCTTCGGTATAGCCGTTGACCGCGCCGAGCGCCGCCTGCTGGCCGCTGTAATACCGCGAAGAAAGCTTTCCTATCGCGCCGCCGCCGAGGGCGAATATCGGAATGAAAACTATCGTTACGATCGTCAGAATCCAGTTGGTGGTGATCATAAAGATAAACGTTCCGATAAGTGTTACCGTCCCCGAAAACAGCGAAGTCAGCGAGTTGTTGATCATAACGTCGATATTGTCGATATCGTTGGTGAATCTTGACATTATCTCGCCGGTGGGGTTGCGGTCGAAGAATCTTACCGGCAGGCGCTGAAGCTTGGTAAAGAGGTCGTTTCTGATTTTTTCGATAGACCCCTGCGAAATGGTCAGCATAAGCCTTGCCTGCAAATAGGTCGAGATTATGCCGATTCCGTAGATGACTGCGAGTATTGCTATCGCCCAAAGAATAAACCCAAGGGCGTCGGTTCGCGGGTCTCCGGTTTCGGTCTGCCCCGAAAAGGCGGAAATTATCCTGTCGGCCACGGCCTCCATCGCCGACATTCCCTCCATCTCGTGCCCGGTTACGAAGACCGTCAGCCGGTTTATTACCGGCGCGAGCATATACGAGCCGAAGAGCGAGGTTACCGTCGAGCAGAGCATGCATACGAGTACCGCTATAAGGCGGAATTTATAGGGGCTTAGATAGCTCAACATTCTCGCTATCGTCTTGCGGGAATTTTTCATCTTTCCGCCGCCGGCGATTCTCGGCCCTCTCGGCCCCCCGCCCATTCTTTCGGCGGTGGCTTTTTTGTTATACTGCCTTTGAAGCTGTTCGAGATTTCTGGCCATTATCTTCCCGCCTCCTTTCTTTCGGAGTCGTTCTGAGAATAGTAGATCTCCTGATAAGGTTCGTTTTCGGCAAGAAGCTGCTCGTGGGTTCCGACCCCGGCGATCTTCCCTTCGTTCATGACGACGATCATATCGGCGTCTTTGACCGAGCTTATGCGCTGGGCGATTATGATCTTGGTAGAGTCGGCGAGCTCGTTTCTGAAGGCTTCTCTTATCTGCGCCTCGGTCGCGGTATCGACCGCCGAGGTGGAGTCGTCAAGAATAAGTACCTTAGGCCTCTTTAAAAGCGCCCTCGCGATGCAGATCCTCTGTTTCTGCCCGCCCGAAACGTTTGTTCCGCCCTGGTCGATCATAGTTTCGTAGCCGTTTTTAAACGAGCTTATGAATTTATCCGCCTGCGCGCTTTCCGCCGCCGCGGCGATCTCTTCGTCGGTGGCGTTTTCGTCGCCCCAGCGCAGGTTTTCGGAAATGGTTCCGCTGAACAGTGTGTTGTTCTGCAAGACCATACCAACCCCCTCGCGGAGGTTATATATCGAGTAGTCTTTTACGTTTACTCCGTCGACCAAAACCTCGCCTTCGTCGGCGTCGTAAAGCCGGGATATAAGCGAAACGAGGGTGGTCTTTCCGCAGCCGGTCGAGCCGACTATGCCGACAATCGACTTTGCGGGGATCTTAAGGTTTATGTCCTCTAAAACGGGCTGCTCGCTGTTTTTGTAGTATCTGAATGTGACGTTTTTAAACTCGATCTCGCCGTTATTGACGGTAAGCTCGGGGTGGGCGGCGTTGTCGTCCGAAATGTCGGGGACTTCGTCCAGAACTTCGCGGATACGCCTTGCCGAAGCGAGCGCGCGCGAGGTCACCATAAACAGCATGGATACCGCCATCAGCGAGGAGAGGATCTGGGTGGCGTAGGTGATAAACCTTGAAAGGCTTCCTACCTCCATTCCGATGTCCAGAACTATCCGCCCGCCGAAGAAGATTATGCACATAATGGTGACGTTCATGACAAGCGTCATTATCGGCGACATGAAAATGACTATCTTCATAGCGCCCATAGCGGTCTCTTTTAAGTCGGTATTGGCGGCGCCGAACTTTTCTATCTCGAATTCCTCGCGGGTGAAGGATTTTACCACGCGAACGTTGGTGACGTTTTCCTGTACCGTAGAGTTGAGGTTATCCACCTTTTTCTGAACGGCGGTGAACTTTGAGAAGCTCGAGAAGATGATAAAGGCGATTGCGCAGACCAAAATCGGTATCGCCACGGCGAAGACCACCGAAAGGCTCGGGCTTAAAGATATGGCCATTATAAGCGCCGCGACAAGCATTCCCGGGGCCCGAATAGCCATTCTTAAAAGCATATTTACGAAATTCTGAAGCTGGGTAACGTCGTTCGTCATTCTCGTGACCAAAGAGCCGGTCGAGAATTTGTCTATATTTGCGAACGAGAAGCTTTGAACCTTTCTGAATATATCGCGCCTAAGGTCGCCGGCAAAGTTTACCGCCGCCTTAGCGCCGAAATAAGAGCCCCCTACCCCGCCGATCATCATCAAAAGCGCCGTCGCTATCATTCCGAGCATCATCAAAAGGCTTGCCTTAACGGTCAAGGTGCCGTTGTTTCCGCGGTTGATAAAAGTCTCTAAAAAGATCGGCATAACGACCTCTCCGATAACTTCGACAACCATGCAGATAGGCCCCAAAATGAAGAACGGCAGGTAGGGTTTAATGTATTTGAACCAGTTGTATTTCAAGCTATATGCCTCCTGAGACCGAAGAATCAGTCTTTATCGGCATTGGACTTGAGGTTTTCGGTGATCTTGGCGAGAACTTCGTTCATGCGGTCGATATCCTCGTCGGTGACCCCTTTGAAGAACTCTTCGTCGAGGCCGGTAAACATCTCTTTGGTGGTCTTAAGAAGCTCGGCGCCCTTGTCGGTGATAGTGATGTGGTTCATGCGGGCGTCGTCGAAAGACTGCGATCTTGCGATAAGACCGGAACTTTCGAGCTTGTTTAAGGTTACCGCGACGGCGGCCGAAGAAATCTCAAGCTCGCGGGCGATGTCTTTCTGACAGATATTCTTGCTGTTGGCGATGAGCACAAGCATATTGTGCTGGCTGCAATGGATCCCGAGCTTTGAAATCTCGGATTCGATCATAACTCTGTGAAGCCTGCTGACGTGCAGAAAATGGCGGATCAAGAGGGAGATCTTCTGCTGCCTTGCGTTGTTCTTTTTCACAAATACCATCCTTTCAGTCGTTTAAACAGTTAAAATTAGCCTATTAACGATTAGCGTGTTAATAATATACTCTTTTCTCGCGATTTGTCAAGAGTTTTTTGTGAAAAACATGTGATTATAATCCGAAAAATTCAAACACATTCGCGGCGTTGAAAATATTATTGAAAAAGGGTTGCCATATTCAAAAAAATCATATATAATCAAAAAGTTGCAGCTTTTAAACGGAGGGCAAATATGACTTTACGCGAATTTAAAGACAAATATATAGGCGGGCGGGATTTTTATAAAATGCTGGCCGGGGTCTGCCTGCCGATAGTGATCCAGAACGCGATAACCACCTTTGTCGGGCTTTTGGACAATATTATGGTCGGCCGGACCGGGACCGACCCGATGACCGGGGTCTCGATCGCGAACCAGCTTCTTTTTGTATTCAATATTCTCGTCTTCGGGGCGGTTTCGGGCGCGGGGATCTTTACCGCGCAATACCACGGAAGCCGCGACGACGACGGAGTTCGCCACACCACCCGCTTTAAGCTTATAATCTGCACCGCCATCGCGGCGATAGGGATAGCGGTTTTCGGGGTCTTCGGAGGAGAGCTCATCTCGCTCTACATATCCGACGACGCCTCGGTCGGCGACCCTGCGGCGACTTTGGGCTTTGGGCTGGAATATCTTAAAATAATGATGTTCGGGCTGCTGCCCTTTGCGATAACCCAAGCCTACGCCGGAACACTTAGAGAGACCGAAGAGACGGTAGTTCCGATGCTTGCGGGGGTCGCGGCGGTCTCGGTGAACCTGTTTTTAAACTGGGTTCTGATCTTCGGAAAGCTGGGCGCCCCGGCGCTCGGGGCCTCTGGCGCGGCCATCGCGACTGTCATCTCGCGATACGTCGAGATGTGTATAGTCGTAGTGTGGACTCACTCCCACCCGAAGAAGAACCCCTTTGCCGTCGGGCTTTATAAAAGCGCGAAGATCCCCGCGAAGGTCGTTCGCGAGATAATAAAAAAGGGCGCTCCCCTTCTTTTGAACGAATCCCTCTGGAGTTTCGGCATCGCGGCGGTAACTCAATGCTATTCGGTTCGCGGACTTGAAGTAGTCAGCGCGAACAACATCTGCGTCACTGTCATGAACCTGTTTAACGTCGTCTTTCTGTCGCTCGGAAGCGCGATTTCGATCATAGTCGGGCGGTCGCTCGGCGCGGGAAGGCCCGAAGAAGCGATAGATTTGGACAGAAAGCTTTTGGTGGTTTCGGTGATTTCAAGCGTTGCAACCGGCGCGATAATGGCCGCCGCGGCGCCGATCTTCCCGGAATTTTACAACACCGAGCCGGAGATCAGGGCCCTTGCGACAAAGCTTATCCTCGCGGTGGCGGCGGGTATGCCGATACAGTCGTTTTTAAACGCCTGCTACTTCACCCTGCGCTCGGGCGGAAGGACCTTTATCACCTTTATTTTCGACAGCGGCGCGATCTGGATGATAAACTATCCCCTCGTCTTCTGCCTGACTCATTTCGCGGTCGGCATGCCCGTCGCGCTGATAATGCTCGCCGAGCAGATGTCCGGGCTTATTCGCTGCGCTTTGGGGCTTATTTTGGTGAAAAAGAGGATATGGGTAAATAACCTTGTCGCGGAATAATTTCAAAATTCGGTTGTAATTTTCAAAAAGATGTGCTAAACTTATAAGAGATACGAAAAAGGGGTGTTCAAAATGATCAAAAGCAGACTTGAAGCAAGATCGCTGCGAATATGGCTGACCTGCGCGGTCCTGTTTCTTTCGGCGGCGCTTATAGCCGCAAGGCTTATCGGCTTTTATACCGAAGAGACCTTTTATAAATGGCTGCCGTTCCTCGATTTCAAGCTTGTATTGAGCGGCACCGTCTTCGGAAAAGAGATCCCCGAATTTATAACAAAAAACTTCAGCTTCGCCTGCTCGCTCGCCTGCGTTATAGCGGTCATCGCGCTTTCGGCGCATTTGATCTACGTCGTGGTGCTGAACGTCTATCGCGCGCAAAGAAGGCACGCCGCGAAGGTTCTTAAAAAAAGCGGCTACTCTAAGGAATATTTCGACCTTATCGAAAAGAAGCGCCGCAAGCTTTCGGGGACTTCGCTGGGTGCGAAAAACGACCTTTGCGCCGCAAAGGCGTACTGCGACGGAAGAAGATACGAAGACGCGTTCGCGGTTTTGAGGGATATAGACCTCGACCGGTTCGACTCGAAGATGGCCGCGCAATACTACAATCTTTATACATACCTCTTCCTGCTGACCGGCGACGTTGAAAGCGCGAAATCGACCGTCTCGCTCGGCGAGCCTTTCTGCTCGAAATACCCCGACAGGTCGGAGCAAAAGCTTACCGCCGCGCTGTTAAAATATGCGGAAAAAGACTATTACGGCGCAAAAGAGGGCTTTGAAGAGCTTTTAAGCTGCAAGCCTATCGAAGTAAGAGTCTGGGCCGGGCTTTATCTCGGGCTGGTATATCTTAGGCTTCGCAAGAAAGAGGCTGTTCGAAAGCTGGTCGGGACGCTTTCAAAGTATAAAAAGACCCCGAGGCAGAGCGAGGATATGATTAAGCTTTTAAAGAAGCTCGAGATGGCCTACGCCCTTGAAGAAGAGGAAAAGAACGCCGAGCGCCCCTCCCCCGCAAGCGGGGCCGAGGCCGAGGCGACAGTATAAGTCGGAAGACAGATAACAGAAAGCAGAAGACAGACAGTCGGGTTTTTCCGCACTGCCTGTCTTTTTTGCTTCCGATCTCTGACCTCTGATTTCTGTTTTCTGCGTTTGTAACCGCGAAAGCGGGAAGAGCATAGTATATCCCGAGGGACAAAACCCTCGGGATCTTTTTTTGAAAGGAATGGTTATAGAGTGAACCTTGCCGATATAGCAGAGGCCGAGGAGGCCGCGAAGAGCTGCCCCCTTTGCCCGAAAAACAACACGATGAGCGCGTTCCCCGCGGAAACCCCGGTCGGAATGGCTTATGTGCCATATCAGAAGTGGAAAAACGTATACGACCCTTCGGTCGCTCTCGACCGAGGAACGGTCTTTGAAGACCTCGACAAGCCTTTTTTGGGGGAGAGACCGCTATGAACGACAGAGAGAAGCTTTTAAAGAGAGTTCAGATGTATTCCTTCGCGGTGACCGACGCGGCGCTTTTTTTGGACACTCACCCCGACTGCGCCGAGGCGCTTGCGTTCTACAATAAAAACAAGAAGCTTTGCGAAGAGGCAAAAGAGCAGTACGAAAAGTCCTACGGGCCGCTTTGCGTTATGTCGGAGCAAAACGACAGCCGCTGGGCTTGGGTCGACGGGCCGTTCCCTTGGGAACTTTCGGCAAATTGAGAGGTGAAGAGATATGTGGAAATACGAGAAAAAGCTTGAATATCCCGTTAAAATAAAGAAGCCCGACCCGACCGCCGCGAAGATAATCATAACCCAGTTCGGCGGCCCCGACGGCGAGCTCGGCGCGGCGATGAGATATCTTTCGCAGCGATACACCGCCCCGACGCCGGAGGTCAAGGCGATTTTAAACGACATCGGCACCGAAGAGCTTTCGCATATGGAGATGATCTGCTCGATAGTTTATCAGCTTACGAGAAACCTGAGTCCGAAGGAGATCAAAGAGAGCGGCTTCGACGCCTATTTTGTCGACCACACGAACGGCCTCTACCCCGTTCAGGCCTCGGGCTATCCGTTCTGCGCGGATATATTCCAATCGACCGGCGACCCGATCGCCGACATAAGCGAGGATATGGGGGCGGAGCAGAAAGCCCGCCTTACCTACGACAACATTCTTCGCCTCGTCGACGACCCGGACGTCCGCGACGTCATCAAATTCCTCCGCGAGCGCGAGATCGTCCACTTCCAGAGGTTCGGTGAAGCCCTTCGCCTCGTCACCGACAAGCTCGACGCGAAGAACTTCTACGCCTTCAACCCGAGCTTTGACGTAAAAAAGTAAATCCGCAAAACTACCCGCCTGCGCCAAATCGGTGCGGGCGGGAATAATTTCAGATAAAGGAAATCGGGGATAGCATAGAGCCCATCCCTCCCCGCTTATTCTTTTTCGCCGCCTACTATTTAACTCCTTTATCCGTTTCTACAAAGATCTTGTCCAAAGCCTCAACTTTGACGAATAGGTTTTTAAACGCAGATTTCAGGCGTTTTTCAACTTTTGCTTTTGTGAATCTTTTGGCATAATTAAATCCTTCTTTTTAATCTAAATCTATGACGTCTATCAGCAAAACATTGTCGGCGTCTGAAAGCCATTCCTCGTCCCTTTCGATCGCCGCCCACTGATCGTGCGTACCTTTGAATAAAATCTTTCCAACCGATCCTCCGTGAGAATCTACCGCGCTTATTGCCGCCGCTTCTATCTTTTCGAGGCTTGCGGGAAGCAAAATCTCGTCTATCCTGTCAAAATCCGACACGGCGTTGCTTTTCAGAAGCGTTACGCCCTCTGGGATAGATACCCTGTCTGCGTCGGCGTTTGCATAAGCGAAAGGCCCGATGATTTTAATGCTGCCGTCGTCGGGAACGCTGTCGGGATCCGGCGCGAGAATCAGCTCGCCCGTTTCGCGAATAATAACGCAGTTGTTCGAACTGTAATATACAGAATTTTCCTCGCTGACGGTTATTTCGGAGATCCCGCCGTTATCGGACAAATAGTATTTCCCGCCGAAAGCCTCAAAGCCGATCTCGGCAACGCGAGACGGAATATATACGCTTGCGATATCGGTATTCAAAAAAGCTCGGCTGCCGATTTTTTCAAGGCTGTCGGGCAATTCTATTTCGGTCAGCGGGTTTCCCGAAAACGAATTCGCGCCGATTTCTTTAATCCCGCCCGGCAGAATGATTTCTTCAAGCCTTGCCATATTGAAAGCGGAGTCTGAAACGGTTTTAACGCTTTTCGGCAGGTCGATGTGCCTGAGCGAATTGCAGACGCTAAACGCATACTCGCCTATTGACTCGACTTCGGCGGGAAGCACTACGCTCTCAAGCAATGTGCAGCGGGTGAACATATACGCTGGAATCACAGTCAAGCTTTCGGGCAATGTTGCTTCAACGAGCTTTGAGCAATCCTCGAAAAGATGCTCGCCCAAGCTGCCGACGGCCTTGGGCAGGGCGGCTTTTTCAAGCTTTTCGCAGCGGCAGAAGGCGTAGTCGCCGATTTCTTCAACGCTTTCGGGCAGGGCAAGTTCGGATATCCCGGCCCCCGCAAAGGCGCTCTCGCCGATTTTTTCAACCGTCTCGGGGATTATGATCGAGGTCAGACTGCGGTCTTCACGAAAGGCTCGCTCGCCGATTTCGACTATCGGAACGCCTTTATATTCGGCCGGAATAACTATTTCCGCGCCGTCTACGCTACCGCGGCCGGTTACGATATAGCCGCTTTCGTCGTCTTTAAGCTTCATCGCGAGGATCTTTTCTTCGCCCTCGCCGTCGCCCGCCGTCTTGTCCGGCTGTCGGTCAAGATATACAAAAAGCGCCGCAGCCGCTATCAGCGCGATCGTCCCGAAAATAAGGCTCGGAAGATATTTTTTCATAAAATCACCGCTCCTCAAAATTCTTTAATTTATGAAATTATAACATGCGAAATGGGCGCAGTCAAGAAAAGACGGCGGAATCGGATACCGGAATTTGCTCGCCGCGCCGGCGATTAAATTTCTTCGGCTTTCTCCGATTCTGCCGTCTGATTTTTTATCTCTTCTCCGCTTTTTTAAGCGAGGCCGCGACGAAGCCTTTAAACAGCGGGTGAGGCTTGTTCGGCCGGGATTTAAACTCTGGGTGGTATTGAACGCCGATGTGAAAATCGCGGTCGGTGAGCTCGACCGTCTCGACAAGCCTGCCGTCGGGCGAAATTCCGCTAAGGGTAAGCCCCGCGGCCTCCATTCTTTCGCGGTAGTCGTTGTTAAATTCGTATCTGTGGCGGTGGCGCTCCGAAATCTCAAGCTTTCCGTAGCAGCGCTGCATCGCGGTCCCCTCTTTTATAACGCAGGGGTACGCGCCGAGGCGAAGGGTCCCGCCCTTGTCTATCGAATCGCTCTGCCCGGGCATAAAGTCGATGACCTTGTTTTTGCAAAGCTCGTCGAACTCGCCGGAGTTGGCGTCGGGAATATTCAAAACGTTTCTCGCGTATTCGATCACCGCTATCTGCATTCCGAGGCAGATGCCGAAATAGGGCGTTCCGGTTTCTCTCGCATATTTTGCCGCAAGGATCATTCCCTCGATTCCCCTGTTTCCGAACCCGCCGGGGACTATAATTCCGTCGATAGGCTCTAAGACCGCACGATAGCTGTCTTCGGTGAGCGTTTCGGAATCTATCCACTCGATCTCGACCTCCGCGCCTACGTCGCAGCCGGCGTGCCTTAAAGCCTCGGCGACCGAGAGATACGCGTCGTGAAGCTGGATATATTTCCCCACCAGGCCGATCTTGACCGGCTTTTTGGGCTGCTTTATCCGCTCGACCATCTCTTTCCACTCTTTAAGGTCGGGCTCTTTTGCCTCAAGCCCAAGCTCGCGGCAGACCACCGCCGAAAAGTTCGCCTTTTCAAGCATAAGCGGCGCTTCGTATAGGTGGGGCAGGGTTATGTTTTCGATAACGCAGTCCTGCTTTACGTTGCAGAACATCGCGATTTTTTTGAATATTGCGTCTTCAAGGGGCTCGTCGCACCTTAAAACGATTATGTTCGGGTTGACCCCGAGGCCCTGAAGCTCTTTGACGGAGTGCTGGGTCGGCTTTGACTTGTGCTCGTCGGAACCGTGAAGAAAAGGCACCAATGTGACGTGGATAAACAGGCTGTTTTCGCGGCCGACTTCGAGAGAGATCTGCCTTACGGCCTCTAAAAACGGCTGCGATTCGATGTCGCCTATCGTTCCGCCTATCTCGGTGATAACAACGTCCGCGCCGGTCTTCGTCCCGACTCGGTATACGAACTCTTTTATCTCGTTGGTTATATGGGGGATAACCTGAACCGTCGAGCCGAGGTATTCGCCCCGGCGCTCTTTGTTTAAAACGTTCCAATAAACCTTTCCGGTGGTGAGGTTGGAATATTTGTTCAAATCCTCGTCGATAAAGCGCTCGTAGTGCCCAAGGTCGAGGTCGGTCTCGGCGCCGTCTTCGGTGACGTATACCTCGCCGTGCTGATACGGGCTCATCGTTCCCGGGTCGACGTTTATGTAAGGGTCGAGCTTTTGCGCCGCGACTTTAAGCCCTCTCGCCTTTAAAAGCCGGCCGAGCGAGGCTGCGGTGATCCCCTTTCCGAGGCCCGAAACAACTCCCCCGGTGACGAAAATGTATTTTGTTGACATAATATCCCCCTCTTTTTATTTATATTGCTTTATGATCTCCTCCGCTATCTGCCTTTTTGTCAGACAGCGGTTCATAGCCTGTCTTTCGATATATCTGTGAGCCTCGTTTTCGTTCATCTTAAGGCTGTCTATCAAAATCCATTTCGCGCGGTTTACGGTTCTGATCTCCTCCATCTTTTCTTCTATCGAGGCGGTCTTCTGCTCCATTCTTCTAAGCCGCTCCCTCGTCGCGCACAAAAGCAGCAGCGACTGCAAAACTATCTGCCCGCTCGCGGGCTTAGAGACAGTCAATACCCCGTAGTCGGTGACCTGGTCGTATACCTCGCTGAAATTCTCGCTTTTGACGAATATCAAAACCCCGAGCCCTATCTCGCTCGAAAGGTCGATCGCAAGGCGGGTGCCGTAGTCGTCCGGCAGCGGGGTGTTGATGATTACGATGTCGTATCCGCGCTCCAAAAGCTCGCGCTTGGCGCTTCCGACCCCCGCGACTATCTTTATCGGCGAATATTTCTTTTCGGGAAGCGCCGATATCAGCGAATTATTGAATTTTTCGGCGTTCGATACCAAAAGAACGCTGTATACCTGCTCGCGCAGTCCCAAAAATATCCCCCCTTATAAAATAAAACGCAGGAAAAGAAAAGGGGTCATCTTAAGCAATAGCTTTCAAGGATCTTTTCGGGGACGTATTTTTTAACGAAATCGCTCGCCTTGGCGGCCCTTATCGCTTCGTCGATATCGTGCGGAAGGGCGCGGTAAAGGCTTAAGGTCTGCTCGTCGGCGGCGTAAAGGTCTATATCCGCAGGCAGAGGGAGTTCGGCGCCGTCTTTAAGCCCCTCGAGCCCCGCAAGGATTATAAGCGCGAAGCTTAAATAGGGGTTGGCCAAAGAATCTGGCGAGCGAAGCTCTGCTGCGCGAAGGTCGGGCGAATCGCCGACCGGCGCGGGTATTCTTATAAGCTGCGAGCGGTTCTCGCTCGACCATGTGATGTATTTCGGGGCCTTGTTAGTCCCGAGCCGCATATATGATTCGTCCGAGCTGTTTAAAAACAGGGTGATATCCGGCACCCGCCTTAAAACCCCGGCGATAACCTTCGGCAAAAGCTCGCCGCGCTCGTTGTTCGCGACCGAAATCTTAATGTGGAACCCGTTGCCGGATCTGTTTTTGATGGGCTTTGGCGAAAAGTCGGCGTAAAGGCCGTTTCTCGCCGCGATGGTGCTTACCACCGAGCGGAAGGTCACGGCGTCGTCGGCGGCCTTAAGGGGGTCCGCCCGCTTAAAGTCTATCTCGTTCTGGCCGGGGCCCTCTGCGTGATGAGAGCTTTCGGGGATTATCCCCATTCGCTCAAGGTCGAGGCAGATCTCTCTTCTAACGTTTTCGCCCTTGTCTGCCGGCGCGATGTCCATATACCCGGCGTTATCGTAGGGCTCGGCGGTGGGGTTGCCCTTGTCGTCGCGGTTGAAGAGATAAAACTCGGTCTCCGATCCGATGTAGAAGCTGTACCCCTCTTTTTCGGCGAGCTCTACCGCGCGCTTTAAAAAGCTTCTCGTGTCGGGCAAAAACTCCCTGCCGTCCGGGTAGGTTATGGTGCAGAACATTCTGACTACTCTTCCGTGCTCCGGCCGCCATGGCAGAATCGCGAGGGTAGAAGGGTCGGGGTGCAAAAACAGGTCGGATCTTACTACCCCGCCGAAGCCCGCTATCGCCGAGGCGTCAACCCCGATGCCGTATTTAAAGGCGCGTTCAAGCTCTCCCGGCTGGATAGAGATGTTTTTCTGCCTGCCGAAAACGTCTACGAAAGCGAGACGTATAAACTTAACGTCTTCCTCGGCCACATATTGGATTGTTTCTTCGGGGGTGTATACCATGGCGATCCTTCTCCTTCATAAAAGGTCTTCAGTTTTGAACGTACATCTGTTTATAAGGGTTCTTGCTGTCCGGCGTGACTACCGTGTAGTCGGAATTTATAAGCGCGTCGTAATCCGCGCCGTAAAGCCGGCAGTATTCTTCTATATAAGAGGAGATCTCTTCGATATCCTCTTTGCTTGCGGGTCTCGCGGTAACCTGCTTCGGGAAGGCAATATCCTTGCAGTCGCTTCTTAAATAAAGCTTTCCGCCGTGCATGCCGGTGCAGGGGAAGTTCCCGACGATCGGCTTGCCGTCGGTGTTAAGCCCGAGGACTATGATAAGCCCGCCGGCCTGATATTCGCCCAAAAAGCTGCCGGTCCTTCCGCCGATCACCATAACGGGGATCTTTTCTTTATAAGCCTTCATATGTATACCCGCGCGATATCCGGCGTCGGTTTTAACGAATACGCTTCCGCCCCTCATCGCATAGCCCGCTGCGTCGCCTATCGAGCCGTGAATGATGATCTTTCCGTCGTTCATAGTGTCCCCGACCGCGTCCTGCGCGTTGCCGAAGACTTCAACCGTTCCGCCGTTAAGATAAGCCCCGAGGGCGTTTCCGGGCGTTCCGTGAATCGCTATTTTGCGATAGCTCATTCCCGCGGCGATAAACCTTTGGCCGAGACAGTTTTCAATAACGCAGTCTCCCGACTCTCTTATTATATCATTCAGCGCGGAAAATTCAAGGTTTTTTGCGTCAATTGTTTTCATCAGACTTCGCCTCCGAGTTTTTCTACGCGATATTCCCTGCCGAACGGCGCGAGCGACGGGCTTTTCTTTAAAAGCTCGAAGTTAAGCGAATCGAGCGGGGTCTTGTTTCTTATAAGCGCGGTATAAATTCCCGCGCGGTCGATATCGCCGATTATCATAAAGCCCTTTAAAAGGTTGTTTTCGGTGTAAAGCCGCTTGACGCCGCCCTCGGTTTTTTCTTCGTAAAGCTCGCCCTCATAGCTTCCGGCGCTCATACAGTGAAGCCCCGCGAAGCCTATCGAGTTCATCGGCAGGGCGTTGCAAAGGGTCTCCTCCCCGCCCGCCATATTGACCCCGGCGCAGTGCCCGCCGATATACGCCAGCGGCATTATCGCCATAACCTTTTTTATTCCCGAGGTTATATCCGTCGTCTCCGAACAGTCCCCCGCCGCGAAGATATCTTTGATCGAGGTTGCCATTCTTTCGTCGACTACTATCCCTCGGTCGACTTCTCCGCCGCAGTCTTTTATGAGCGAAGAGTTGGCCCTTACGCCCACCGCGGTCACCAAAAAGTCGAAGTCGACGACCTTGCCGCTCTTCATGACCGCCCTGTTTTCCTCGAACTTGACGGCGGTGTCGTCGAGCAGAAATTCTATCCCGAGCTTTTCAAGATGCGCCTGCATAATCGCGGCGCAGTCGGAATCCAGAATACTCGAAAGAACGCGGGGCGCGAGGTCGCAGACGGTGATCTTCTTGCAGCGGTTCAATATCCCCTCGGCGCATTTTAGGCCGATAAGCCCCGCCCCGATTATCAGAACCGAATACTCGGGGGTAAGCGCGCTCTCAAGCGCCTCGGCGTCGTCAAGGGTCATAAACGAGCGGCGGTTTTTTACCGTCTCAAGCCCCTCTATCGGCGGAACGAACGGGCTCGAGCCGGTCGCTATGCACAAAGAATCGTAGCAGAGCTCTTTGCCGCTTTCAAGGGTGACCTTCTTCGCCTCCGGGTCGATTTTGACCGCCTTTTCGCCGAAGAGGACTTCCGCCCCGTTTTTTTCGTAAAAATCCGCCGGGCGGTAGAGCATTTTTGTTTCGTCGGTCTTGCCCTCTAAAAGATAGGATATAAGCGGCCGGGAATAGACGTGGTGTTTTTCTTCGGATACGACGGTTATTCCGCCGTCTTTGTCGACCGAGCGGATACCCTCTATCGCGCCGACCGCAGCCGCGCCGTTTCCGATTATGACGTAATTCTTCATGCTCTCACCTCTCTTCAAAGACTATTGCGCGGTTGGGGCAGCCCTTTACGCAGGCGGGCTCTCCGCAAGAGTTGTTAAGGCAAAGCTCGCACTTTTGGACCGCGCCGCTCTCCCCCTCGCGAATACAGCCGTAGGGGCAGACCAAAACGCATGTCAGGCAGCCGACGCATTTGTCGTGGTCGACCTTTACCGCGCCGTCTTCTATCGAAAGGGCGCCGGTAATGCAGCTTTTAACGCATATCGGGTCTTTGCAGTGGCGGCAGGAAACCGCGAAGTTGATGTCGCCGTCTTCTTCTATTCTGATGTTCGGGCGGATAGCCTTTTTTCTCAAAGCCTTCGCCATATCGCTCTCGCCGGAATTCGCGAAAGCGCAGTTATATTCGCAGAGATGACACCCGAGACACCATTTTTCGTTTACATATACTCTTTTCATACCGTCACTCCCCAGCATGGGATATACCCAAAATTTCAAGCTCTTTGTCGGTCATATTAACGCCGCGAAGCATAAGCCTGTTGCCCTTAAGCGACTCTATCGAGTTGATTCCCATTCCGCCCATAAGCTCCATAATTTCGTGCCGCCAGGCGGTCATAAGGTTTATAAGCCTCTCCGAGCCGATATCCGGGTTAAGCCGCTTGACGAGCTCCGGCCGCTGGGTGGCTATTCCCCAGTTGCACTTGCCGGTCTGGCAGGTTCGGCAAAGGTGGCAGCCGAGTGCCATAAGCGCCGCGGTGGCGATATAACAGGCGTCCGCGCCAAGGGCGACGGCTTTGACTACGTCTGCCGCCGAGCGGATCGACCCGCCGACGACAAGGCTTACGTTGCCCCTGATTCCTTCGTCGCGAAGCCGCTTATCCACCGAGGCGAGGGCGAGCTCTATCGGGATACCCACATTGTCGCGAATCCTCGTCGGCGCCGCGCCGGTTCCGCCCCTAAAGCCGTCTATCGCGATTATATCCGCGCCGGAGCGCGCTATTCCCGAAGCGATGGCAGCGATATTGTGAACCGCCGCGACTTTTACGATTATCGGCTTTTTGTATTCGGTGGCCTCTTTTAAAGAGTAGACGAGCTGTCTAAGGTCTTCTATCGAATAGATATCGTGGTGAGGCGCCGGCGAAATGGCGTCCGACCCTTCGGGAATCATTCTCGTCCTCGAAACGTCGCCGACTATTTTCGCGCCCGGAAGGTGCCCGCCGATGCCCGGCTTTGCGCCCTGGCCCATTTTTATTTCGATGGCCGCGCCGGCGTTAAGGTAGCCCTCGTGAACGCCGAACCGCCCCGAAGCGACCTGAACTATCGTGTTCGGGCCGTATTTGTAGAAGTCCTCGTGAAGTCCGCCCTCGCCGGTGTTGTAGTATACCCCGAGCTCGGTCGCCGCGCGGGCAAGGCTTTCGTGGGCGTTATAGCTTATCGAGCCGTAGCTCATCGCAGAGAACATTACCGGCATCGAAAGCTCAAGCTGCGGCTCGAGCTTGGTTACAAGCTTTCCGCCTTCGTCCCGCTTCATCTCGGAGGGCTTTTTGCCCAGGAACACCTTCGTCTCCATCGGTTCGCGAAGGGGGTCTATCGAAGGGTTCGTGACCTGCGAGGCGTTGATGAGGATTTTGTCCCAATAAACCGGCAGGGGGTTCGGGTTGCCCATCGAAGAGAGCAGAACGCCGCCGCTCGAGGCCTGTTTGTATATCTCCTTGATGGTGTCCTGCCCCCAGTTTGCGTTGGGACGGAATGTGCAGTCGCTCTTAACGATCTTAAGGGCGCGGGTCGGGCAAAGAGCCACGCAGCGCTGGCAGTCGACGCATTTGGTCTCGTCGCTTATCATCGAATCGGAGTCGGGGTCGTAGCTGTGAACGCAGTTGGCGCACTGGCGCTCGCATACCCGGCAGCGAATACAGCGCGAATCGTTTCTGACTACTTCAAATTCGGGGTATATGTATTCGATTCCCATTAAAACGCGCCCTCCTTTACTTTAACTATGACCGGTTCTCCTCCGGCCGGAGCGTACAGCCGCTCGAGCTCGGGCTCCATAACCCTTATCGCGGCTTCCTCCGATGCCACATAAACCATATCTCCCTTTTCGCCGACTACCATCGAGCGAAGCTTAAGCCTGTCGTTAAGCGCCATCATTCCGCCCTCGAAGCCCAGGATTATCGAGAAGGGCCCGGTCACGAGAAGGCTTGAATAAACGGTTCTCAAAAATCTAAGCTTTTCGGCCTCCTCCGGCGGCTTTTTCGCGATGGTCGACCAAAACGGCGCCGCGATTACGGAAGCGGTCTCTTCAAGGGTAAGCCCCTGCTTTCTTAAAAGGTAGTCCGCGATATAGGTTATGACCTCGGTGTCGGTCTTAAGGGTGCAGCGATAGCCGAACATCTCGATATATCTGCGGTTGGCGTCATAGCTTGAAATTTCGCCGTTGTGAACGATAGAATAATTCAAAAGCGCGAAGGGGTGGGCGCCGCCCCACCAGCCCGGGGTGTTGGTCGGGTATCTTCCGTGAGCGGTCCAGAGGTAAGCCTCGTACTCGTCGAGCTTATAGAACAAACCTACGTCCTCCGGGAATCCTACTGCCTTGAACGCGCCCATATTCTTTCCGCTCGAAAATACATAAGCGCCCCTAAGCTCTACGTTCACCCTTGTAACGCATCTGGCGACAAATTCGTCCGGCGTAAGCTGCGAGGCGACCAGCCTGTTGTGCTCGGGCACGGCGAAATATCGCCATATAAGCGGGCAATCGGTTATCTCGGGCATCTTTCTTGTCGGAATTATCTCGCTGCGGACTATTTCAAAGTGTTCAAAGAGGAATTTTTCGCAGTCCGCGCGGCAGGAATTGTCGTCGTAAAAGACGTGCAGCGCGTAATAATCCTTATAGTCGGGATAGATCCCGTATGCCGCAAAGCCGCCGCCAAGGCCGTTCGAACGGTCGTGCATCGGCTTCATCGAGTTGATGATCCCCTCGCCGGTAAACTTTTTCCCGCTTTTAGAGATCGCGGCGGATATCGCGCAGCCCGAAGGGATCCTTAATTCTCCCTCCTTTATATTATTGGGATAATCGAAATCCTGCATCAGATCATATCCTTTCAAAAATAAAAATAGGCGCACCTCAAAAGGGCATACCCTGCCCTCGGGTGAACGCCGTTGCTCACAAAAATATATACCGAAGCCGTGAAACTTCTACGACATCATAGCATATAATAATTTGATTGTCAACGGCTTTTAGGAAAAAACTTTTGCAAAAACGAAAGTTTTAAAAAGCGCTCCTGCAAAAATTTAACTAAAATATGGCAAAAAACAAATTTTTTTAAAAAAATTGCAATTTGGGTATTGACAAATCCGCAAAAGAGTAGTAGAATGACAACCATTGAAGGCAAAGGCGTCTTTGAGGGATTATTCCCCCAACGGCGCCTTTTCTTTGTTTTACATCACTAAGGAGGAAACAACAATGGCAAACGTATCCGATTTCTTTGGCAGTCTTGTATTCGACGACAGAGTTATGAAGGCTAACCTTTCGGCCTCTGTCTACAAATCTTTAAAAAAGACCATAGACGAAGGCGCAAGGCTTGATATTTCGGTGGCCAACGCCGTGGCCGAGGCGATGAAGGAATGGGCGGTATCAAAGGGCGCGACCCACTATACCCACTGGTTCCAGCCGCTTACCGGCATCACCGCCGAAAAGCACGACAGCTTTATCTCCCCCGCGCCGGACGGCAGAGTTTTGATGGAATTTTCGGGCAAAGAGCTTATCAAAGGCGAGCCGGACGCTTCAAGCTTCCCCTCCGGCGGATTGAGAGCGACCTTCGAGGCTCGCGGCTATACCGCTTGGGACCCGACTTCTTACGCCTTTATTAAAGGAAAGACCCTTTGCATCCCCACCGCGTTCTGCTCATACGGCGGCGAAGCGCTCGACAAAAAGACCCCGCTTCTTCGCTCGATGGAAGCTCTTAATAAACAGGCTTTAAGAATCCTCAAGCTCTTCGGCAACGACGACGTAAAGTGCGTCAAGACCTCGGTCGGCCCGGAGCAGGAATATTTCCTTGTAGACAAGACGCTATACGACCAAAGGCCCGACCTTATCTACACCGGAAGAACGCTCTTCGGCTGCCTTCCCCCGAAGGGGCAGGAGCTTGACGACCACTACTTCGGCGTCATCAAACCGAGAGTAGCGGCCTATATGGAAGACCTTAACGAAGAGCTCTGGAAGCTCGGAATCCTCGCAAAGACCGAGCACAACGAGGTCGCCCCCGCGCAGCACGAGCTTGCGCCGATCTATACAACTACAAACATCGCGACCGACCACAACCAGCTTACGATGGAAATCATGCAGAAGGTCGCCGCAAAGCACGGGCTCGTCTGTCTGCTTCATGAAAAGCCCTTCGCCGGGGTCAACGGCTCGGGCAAACACAACAACTGGTCGATTGCGACCGACACCGGCGTAAACCTTCTCGCCCCGGGCGAGACCCCTTATGAAAACGCGCAGTTCCTGCTCTTCCTCGTCGCGGTAATCAAAGCCGTCGACGACTATCAGGATCTTTTAAGGCTCGCTGTCGCGACCGCCGGCAACGACCACCGCCTCGGTGCGAACGAGGCCCCTCCGGCAGTAGTCTCTATGTTCCTCGGCGACGAATTGCAGGCGGTTTTGGACGCTATCGAGAACGACGCGCCCTACGGCGGCGCGGAAAAGACCACGATGAAGCTTGGCGTTCACGTTTTGCCGAGGTTCCAGCGCGACAACACCGACCGCAACCGCACCTCGCCCTTCGCCTTTACCGGCAACAAGTTCGAGTTCAGAATGCTCGGCTCTTCAAACTCCATCGCCTGCGCGAACATCATGCTCAACTCGGCGGTCGCCGAATCGCTTAAGCAGTTCGCCGACATTTTAGAGAAGGCCGACGACTTCAACTCCGCCCTCCACGATGTTATCAAGTCTACCATAAAAGAGCACAAGAGGATAATCTTCAACGGCAACGGCTATGACGACAGCTGGATCGCCGAGGCAGAAAAGAGAGGGCTTTTGAACCTTAAGACCACCCCCGACGCGATGCCGAGGCTTTTGGACAAGAAGAACGTAGATATGCTCACCGCCCACAAGGTCTATTCAAAGGCCGAGATCGAATCGAGAACCGAGATCATGCTCGAAAACTACGTCAAGACGGTAAACATCGAGGCCCTCACTATGACCGACATGTCCAAAAAGATGATAATGCCCGCGGTCGAGGATTACATCTCGTCCCTCGCGCAGACCGCGAAGAACAAGAAAGAGGTCGGCATAGAGGCGAAATACGAAAAGAACCTCATCTCTAAGCTCGGCGCGCTTTTGGAAAAGATCGAGGCCGCGACCGAGACCTTGGACGAAAAGATCGCCGAATACAAGAAGATCTCCGACGTAACCGAGGCTTCGTATTTCATCCGCGACGTGATTATCCCCGCGATGGACGCCCTAAGAGCCCCCGCCGACGAGGCCGAGGCGATCACCGACGAAAAGTTCTGGAGATATCCTACATACGGCAAGCTTCTCTTCGGAGTCAGATGACCCGAGAAGCATAGAAAAAATTTAAAGCAGCTTTAAAAGTAAATATCGGGTCAACGGTGTGTTAGCGAAAAAGCGGTGCTCGCCGATGGACGGTTTTATATTGCATATAAAATCTGCATTGAAAGGGAGATAAATATGACAATTGAATTTTGGTACCTAATCGGCGCGGCGCTCGTCTTCTGGATGCAAGCGGGCTTCGCTATGGTCGAGACCGGCTTTACCAGGGCAAAAAACGCCGGCAACATCATAATGAAAAACCTTATGGACTTCTGCATCGGAACGGTCGTCTTCTCGCTTTTGGGATACAGCCTTATGATGGGCGAGGATACGCTCTTCGGGCTTATCGGCCTTCCGAATATGGATCTCTTCACACACTTCAAAGAATTTATCGCCTCGCCCGAAGAGGGCTTCACCGGCGCGTCGACCTTCGTTTTTAACCTCGTCTTCTGCGCCACCACCGCGACTATCGTTTCGGGCGCGATGGCCGAAAGAACCAAGTTCTCGGCCTACTGCATCTATTCCGGGGTCATCTCGCTTATAGTCTACCCGATCGAGGCCCACTGGATCTGGGGCGGCGGCTGGCTCGCACAGCTCGGCTTCCACGACTACGCAGGCTCCTGCGCTATCCATATGGTTGGCGGAATCGCGGCCCTTGTAGGCGCAATCTTCCTCGGCCCGAGAATCGGCAAATACGTTAAAGACAAGGCCGGCAAGGTCGTAAAAGTAAACGCTATCCCCGGCCACTCGATTACCCTCGGCGCTCTCGGCGTGTTCATTCTCTGGCTCGGCTGGTACGGCTTCAACGGCGCCGCCGCAACCACCCCCTCAGAGCTCGCCTCGATATTCTTAACCACCACCGTAGCGCCCTCCGTCGCGACCTGCACCACTATGATCTACACCTGGGTCAAAAACGGCAAGCCGGACGTCTCGATGTGCCTTAACGCTTCGCTCGCGGGTCTCGTCGGAATCACCGCCGGCTGCGACGCGATGGACTGGGTCGGCGCCGCGGTAGTCGGAATAGTCTCCGGCATACTCGTAGTCGTAGTTGTCGAGGTTTTGGATATGAAGCTTCACATCGACGACCCAGTCGGCGCGGTAGGCGTTCATATGGCTAACGGCATTTGGGGAACGATAGCGGTCGGCCTTTTGGCCAACCCCGACGCGCCCGCCGGCCTTTCCGGCCTGTTCTATACCGGCAGCTTCAAACAGCTCGGACTTCAGCTTTTGGGCTTTATCTCCGTCGCGGTCTACGCCGCCGTTATGATGATCATATTCTTCGCGCTGATCAAAAAGTTCCACGGCCTTCGCGTAACCCCCGACGAAGAGATCATGGGTCTCGACATTCCCGAACACGGGCTTCCCTCGGCCTACCCCGACTTTATGCCCGCGGTCGACAAATATACCTCTTACGGCGACTTTGACAATGTTCCGGTCGTAACCGGAACCGTCCCCGAGGCCGAGGCGGTAACCGTCAAAAAGGTTCCCTCGTTCGAGGAAGGCGAGCACAAGTTCACCAAGATCGAGATCGTCTGCAAAGAGGCGAGATTCGACGCCCTTAAGACCGCTATGTCCAAGCTCGGCATCACCGGTATGACGGTATCCCATGTTATGGGCTTCGGCGCGCAAAAGGGCAAACCGGAATACTATCGCGGCGTTCCCGTAGAGACCAACCTGCTTCCTAAGGTCCAGGTCGATATCGTAGTCTCGAAGATCCCCGTAAGAACGGTAATCGAGACCGCGAAGAAGGTTCTTTATACCGGCCACATCGGCGACGGCAAAATCTTCGTATACGACGTCGAGAACGTGGTTCGCGTAAGAACCGGCGAAGAGGGATACGACGCCCTTCAGGACAACGAGTGATCGTCTGCCCGATAATCTAAGACAGCTTCTCCTGTTATAAAGAGTGATGTGTCCGTGCCTCGGTTCGGGGGTTCCCCGGCCGGGGCGCGGCGCTTAAAAAAGAAATAAACAGCATGAAATGAGGAATGGATATGTGTTCAATTATGGGCGTAGTCGGAAGGCTCGACCCCGAGCGCTTTGAAACCGGGTTTAAAAGAACCGAATCTCGCGGGCCGGACGATTCGAGAGTTGTCGACTTGGGCGACGGAGTTTTGGCTTTCCACCGCCTCGCGATAATGGGGCTTACCCCCGAGGGCATGCAGCCCTTCGAGCTTGACGGCAGCTACGTCGTCTGCAACGGCGAGATCTACGGCTTCGAGCCGATAAAGGCCGAGCTCTCGAACAAATACAATTTCAAAAGCGGGTCCGACTGCGAAATACTCCTTCCCCTCTATTTCGAGCGCGGCGTTGAAATGTTTAAAATGCTCGACGCGGAGTTTGCGCTTATAATCTACGACGGCAGGACCCGCGAATTTATCGCCGCCCGCGACCCGATAGGGATAAGGCCGCTCTACTACGGCTATACCCAAAGCGGCAGCATCGCCTTCGCCTCCGAGCCGAAAAACCTCGTCGGCCTCTGCGACAAAATAATGCCCTTTCCCCCGGGGCACTACTACAAAGGCGGCAAATTCGTCTGCTACCGCGATATCGCAAAGGTCGAAAAATATTCTTCCGACGGCGTCGACGTAGCGACCGCTAAAATCCACGACCTCTTGGTCAAGGGGATAGAAAAGCGGCTTGTGGCCGACGCGAAGGTAGGGTATCTTCTCTCGGGCGGGCTGGATTCTTCTTTGGTCTGCGCGGTCGCCCAAAAGGCATCTAAACAGCCGATAAAAACCTTCTCGATCGGCATGAGCGGCGACGCCATCGACCTTAAATACGCAAAGCAGGTCGCCGACTATATCGGAAGCGATCACACCGAGGTCATCATCTCAAAAGAAGACGTTTTAAGCTCGCTGACCCGGGTCATCGAGCTTTTGGGGACCTTTGACATAACCACAATCCGCGCGAGCATAGGAATGTATCTCGTCTGCAAGGCGATCCACGAGACCACCGACATAAGGGTAATTCTGACCGGCGAGATCTCTGACGAGCTCTTCGGATACAAATACACCGACTTTGCGCCATCGGCCGAGGCTTTTCAGAAAGAGGCCGAAAAGCGGGTCCGCGAGCTTCATATGTACGACGTTCTTCGCGCCGACCGCTGCATTTCGGTGAACTCGCTTGAGGCGCGGGTTCCGTTCGGCGACCTCGATTTCGTCGAATACGTCATGTCGATAAACCCCGAGCTTAAGATGAACAAATACAACAAGGGCAAATATCTTTTGAGAAAGGCCTTTGAGGGCGATTATCTCCCCCACGACATTTTATACCGCGAAAAGGCCGCTTTTTCTGACGCCGTCGGGCACTCGATGGTGGACTACCTCAAGGAATACGCCGAGAGCTTTTACAGCGACGAGGAATACGAGCGCCTGCGCAAAAAATACGACCACGCGCGGCCGTTTACGAAGGAATCGCTTTTATACCGCGAGATCTTCGAGCGGTTCTACCCCGGGCAGTCGCAGATGATAAAGGACTTCTGGATGCCGAACAAGGAATGGGAAGGCTGCAACGTAAACGACCCGAGCGCAAGGGTGCTCTCAAACTACGGCGAAAGCGGAAAATAACCGCAAAAATTCTTGATTTCATCGCTAAATTTGCAAATTTAAAGGGAAGCCCTGTCGTTCGGACTCCCCTTTTTCATATTTCGCGTGATTTCGGGCGCTGCGGCTAAATCATATCCCCCATATCGTATAGACCCTTTTCTTTTTTTGCGACGAACACCGCGGCGTTTACCGCGCCGACCGCGAAGACCTCTTTAGAAGCAGCGGAGTGGCTTAGAGTTATGACTTCGTCGCGGCCGGCGAAAATTATCTCGTGCTCGCCGACTATCGTCCCCCCGCGGACGGAATGTATGCCTATCTCTGCGGGCTCTCTTGCGCGGCGAACGCTGTGCCGGTCGTATATGTAGTTATACTTCCCGCCCCGGGCCTCGTTTATCGAATCCGCCAGCATAAGCGCGGTGCCGCTTGGGGCGTCGAGCTTTTTGTTGTGGTGCCGCTCGATTATCTCGACGTCGTATTGGTCGCCCAAAACAAGGGCCGCCTTCTTTGCAAGCTCGCGCAGAAGGTTTATCCCGATCGACATATTCGCGGTAAAGAATATCGGAATTTTTTCTGAGGCCGAGCGGATTTTTTCGATCTGCTCCGGGGTATAGCCGGTGGTCGCAAGAACGAGCGCGACCCCGTTTGTAAGCGCATAGCTTAAAAGTCCGTCGAGCGCCGAGGGGTGGGTAAAGTCGATGATAACGTCCGGAACCTCCGGCAGCTCCGCCGGGGTCTTATAGACAGTAAAGTCGGAATACTTTACAGGATTGATGTCAATCCCGGCGACCGCGGCGCAGTCCTCGCGGTTTGAAATAATGTCTGCGATGACCCTGCCCATCTTGCCGCAGGCGCCGCAGATAACGGCTTTTGTCATTTCGGTTTCACTTCCTTAAAAAGTCTTAAAAAATCGTGTAAAGCAAAGCTACTTTACAAGCCCATGCTTTAACAGCTCGTTATAAAGAACCCCTCTGTCGCCCTCCGACAGCTCGAAAAGCGGCAGCCGGCAGCCGCCGACTCCGAGGCCCATCATATTCAGCGCCTCTTTTACCGGAACCGGGTTCACGTCGATGAAGAGGGCGTTTGCGAGCGACATATATTTCATCGCAAGCTCTTTCGCCGCGAAGAAATCGTTTTCAATGCAAAGGCGGCAGATCTCGTGAGTCTCGCGGGGGAGAATGTTCGAGAGAACCGATATGACCCCTTTTGCGCCGAGCGACATAAGCGGAACGATGAGGTCGTCGTTGCCGCTGTATACCGGAAGATCGTCTCCGCAGGAGTCGACGAGCTTGGCGCAGAACGAGACGTTTCCGCTCGCCTCTTTGACCCCGACTATCTGCGGGTTCTTTGAAAGCTCTTTAAAAGTCTCTACCTTAACGTTAAGGCCGGTGCGCCCGGGAATGTGGTATAAAATAACCGGGATATCGACGCTTTCGAGCATCTTTTCATAGTGTTTGATAAGGCCGCTCTGCGAAGTCTTATTATAATACGGCGTGACCCACAAAAGCGCGTCGGCGCCGGCTTCTTCGGCGGCCTTAGAGGTCTCGGCCCCGTAGGCGGTGTCGTTCGAGCCGGTCGAGCAGATAAGCGGAACGCGATGGTTCACCCGCTCGGCGGCAAAGCGCATAAGCGCGCGGTGCTCCTCGCCCGAAAGGGTTGCGTTTTCGCCGGTCGTTCCGACCGCGACGACGGCGTCGGCACCGTTTTCGATCTGCCAATCAATGAGTTCTCCGTATTTAACGAAGTTTATACTTCCGTCGGGGTTAAATGGGGTCACGATTGCGACCGCCGAACCGACAAATACAGGTTTTTTCATTGAAACATCGCCTTTCGATGATAAATTTAGCGCTCTTACCTCTCAAAATACCCCTTTGCGGCCAAAAGCTCGGCGGCGAGCACTCCCCCGCCGGCGGCGCCGCGCAGCGTGTTGTGCGAAAGGCAGACAAACTTGTAGTCGAAGAGCGTATCCTCGCGAAGCCTGCCTATCGAAACCGCCATTCCGCCCTCAAGGTCGCGGTCGAGCTTCGCCTGCGGGCGGTTGTCTTCCTCAAAATAGTTCAAAAACTGCTTCGGCGCCGAGGGCAGATTAAGCCTCTGCGGCTCTCCCTTATATTCCGCCCAAGCCTTTATTATAGCCTCTTTTGAGGGCTTTTTGTCGAATTTAACGAACACCGCCGAGGTGTGGCCGTCCGAGACCGGAACGCGCAGACACTGGGTCGTGATGAGAGGTTCGGCCGCGTTGACTATAACGCCGTCCCTGACCTCTCCCCATATCTTCATCGGCTCGACCTCGCTCTTTTGCTCCTCGCCCTTTATAAAGGGTATGAGGTTGTCTACCATCTCGGGCCAGGTCTCAAAGGTCTTTCCCGCGCCCGAAATCGCTTGATAGTTGCAGGCGAGAACGGTCTTAAGCCCGTATTCGCGAAGAGGGTGAAGCGCGGGAACATAGCTCTGGATCGAGCAGTTCGGCTTTACGGCGACAAAGCCGCGCTTTGTTCCGAGGCGCTTTTTCTGCGTCTCGATGACCGCGATGTGCTCGGCGTTGCACTCCGGAATGAGCATCGGAACGTCGTTGAAATAGCGGTGCTCTTTGTTGTTGGAGACTACCGGACATTCAAGCTTCGCATAGCCCTGCTCGAGGGCGATTATCTCCTCCGACGGCATATCAACCGCGCAGAATACAAAGTCGACCGAAGCCGCAATTTCTTCCATATCCTTTTCCGCGTCTTTAACGATAATGTCTGCGGCCTTGGCGGGTATCGGCGTTCTCATCGCCCATTTTGCGCCGACAGCCTCGCGATAGGGCTTTCCGGCAGAGCGGGACGAAGCCGCCAAAACCTTAAGGTTAAACCAAGGGTGATCGGCAAGAAGGGTTATAAACCTCTGTCCAACCATTCCGGTCGCGCCGATAACTCCTACGTTATAATTCTTCATAATGTCAAATCCTCTCTTCATCGGGGTTGAAAAATCCCGCGTAATGTTATATAATGATGAAACGGCGAGCCGCTCCCGATTAAAAAGTTTATCACACGCGCGACCGCTTGTCAATAAACCCGGCATTACAATTTAATTACAATTTATTATACCGAAGTATGGTGAATATAATGCTTGATCTCAACAACCTTAAAAAGAGCGATTTTTACTACGACCTCCCCGAAGAACTTATCGCGCAGACTCCTCTTGAGCCGCGAAACTCCTCCCGCCTTATGGTCATAGACCGCCAAACCGGCGAAATTTCTCACGACCGCTTCTATAATCTATGCGATCACCTTAAAAAAGGCGACGCCCTGATAGTCAACGATTCGCGTGTTCTGCCGGCAAGAATCTACGGCGAGCGCGAATCTAACGGCAGCTTCATCGAATTTTTGCTGCTCGAACAAAAAGAGCAGAACGTCTGGGAAATTCTCTGCCGCCCCGGAAAAAAGGCGAAGATCGGAACAAGATTCGTCTTCGGCGGGGGAAAGCTTTCGGCCGAGATTCTCGACGTTTTAGAGGACGGCAACCGCATCGCGAAATTTTTCTGCGAGGGCAGCCTTTATACCGTCCTCGACGAGATCGGCCAAACGCCCCTTCCGCCCTACATCACGAAAAAGCTCGAAGACAAAGAGCGCTACCAGACCGTCTATTCGCGAGAGACCGGCTCGGCCGCCGCGCCGACGGCGGGGCTTCACTTCACCCTCGAGCAGATGGACGACCTTCGCGCCAGGGGAATAAACATCGCTTATGTGACCCTTCACGTCGGGCTCGGGACTTTTCGTCCGGTCAAAGAGGAAAATGTCGCCGACCACAAAATGCACAGCGAATTCTACGTTCTTCCGCCCGAGACTGCGGAGATAATCAACAAAACCAAGGCCGAGGGCGGGCGGGTCATCGCCGTCGGAACGACCTCCTGCCGAACCCTCGAGAGCGTGTACAAAAAGCTCGGAAAAATCGCGCCGGACGAGGGCTTGACCGACATTTTCATCTATCCCGGGTATAAATTCGGCGCCATCGACGGCCTTATAACCAACTTCCACCTGCCCGAGAGCACGCTTATCATGCTCGTTTCGGCCTTCGCGGGGTATGAAAACACGATGAGGGCGTATAAAACCGCCGTCGAGGAGAAATACAGGTTTTTCTCCTTCGGCGACGCGATGCTGATTAGATAGACAGACAGATTGTCGGAAACCAGAAGACAGACAGCCGGGAGCGGAAAGCGAGGTCGGCTGTCTGTCGTTTATTTTCTATCTCGTTGCGTAAATTTTCTCATAAAATTCCGCGGCGGAAAGGGTCACCGAGAGCGGGACGACGTCGCTCTCTTTTTTGCCGGAAAGAACGCAGTTCATCGCCTCGGCGGCCTCGTATACGAAGCCGTTTTCGGTCTTGTCGTCGATAAATTCTTCGGCGATTTTCCCGTCCGGGCCGTAAAGATACGCCCGCGAGGCAAAATGGCTCGAGGGTACGACAATCTTCCCTCCGCTGCCGTAGATTATAAGCTTTTCTTCCAGCGGGCCGATTATCGAGGTCGTCATCGAAGAAAGGCAATTTTTATACCTCAAAACCGCGTGGTTGACGGTGTCCACCCCGCTTTTGTCCCAAAGCGCGAAGACGTCGCAGCCCAAAAAATCCCGGCCGAGCATAAGCGTCGTCAAATCAAAGGTATAGACGGTCAGATCGTATGCCACCCCGCCGCCGAGCGCGGTGTTGAAATATCTGTTGCCCTCGTGGGTCGGCGCTTTAAAGCCGATCACCGCGTCCGAGGCGTATGGCTCGCCGATTTTTCCGCCGTCGAGCCACTCCTTCGCCTTTTTTATCGCGGGGAGGAAATAGCTCCACATGGCCTCCATCATAAAAACGCCCTGCTCTTTAGAGTATTCTATCGCCCTTTTCGCCTCGTCGACCGTGCAGAACATCGCTTTTTCACACAAAACCGGCGTCTTATGCTTAAGGCAGAGCGTCGTAAGGTCGAAATGCGAGCCGGTGTCCGCCCCGATGTATACGCAGTCGGGTCGCTGTTCTTCGAGCATTTTTTCATAGCTGCCGTAATAGGCGGCTATCCCCTCTTTTTCGGCGAACGCCCTCGCGCGGTCCTCCGATTTGCTCGAAACCGCGATAACCTTCGCCCCGCCGATTCTTTTAACGGCGTCGCAAAACTTCCGCGAGATATCCCCCGCGCCCATTATCGCAAACCCGAATTCCGACATAAAGTTTCCTCCTATCCGCCGAAAATTCCGCTCAAAAATCCTTTTTTCTCATACTTTTCCGATTCCGCAGAGATAAAATCATACCCCGCCGCCGAAATCGTTTCTTTAAGCTTTTCGATATCCGGCTTCTCGCCCGAAATTATAACGCTCTCGCCCTTTGAGTGAGAAGTCGAGATCTTCTTGATTTCAAAGGCGTTTCTGATCGCGTCGTTGATGTGCGCCTCGCACATTCCGCAGGCCATTCCGCCGATTTTTACGGTTGTTTTATACATAAGACCCTCCCCTTTCGGTTTGCATATGCTAACTCATATTATACCGATTCGGGGAAAAAAGTCAACCGTAGTTTTCCGAAATCTCGGCGAGGCGGCGCTTGGCCTCGTCCACCGCCCAGGGCGGAGAGATTATCTTCGCCTCGTTGCCGAACTGGAAGAGCCAGCCCCAAAAAGTCGGGCTGATCTGAACGTCGAGGCGGGCGGTGAACCTGTCCTCCCCGACCGGGTTGGCGTGAAAATTGTCGCCGTATCTGTCAATCAAAACGTTTATCAGCTTGTTCGACATCTCCAACACAACCGAGGCTTCGGTCCCGCCGTACATATTGTAGGTCGCGCGGAGGGATTTTGCAAAGCTCTCTTCGTCCATGCTAAGCTCGCGGCGTTTGCGGTCGAGGACCGAAACGTCGACCATTCGGTCGACCCTGTATCTTGCGACCTTGTCGTGCTTGTCGCAATAACAGACGAGATAGTAGCAGTCGCTCTCCCAGATGAGGTAGTAGGGCGAAACGGTGTAAAGCTCGCCCCCGTGGCGGAAGCGCTTGTTTTTAGAGAGGTCGTATTCGGTGTATCTGAACGAAATCCGCCTGTCGGTATTCATCGCCTCGTGAATGGCGTTTGTCGAATAATAGATCTTTTCGTTATAGGCCTTTGTGCGGTTTCCGACGTATACCGTTCTTCTCAAATGCTTGGCGTTGTATTTGCTGGTAAGCTGCTGGAGCTTTTTTATAAGCTCGTCGGATTTTTTTAGGGTCAGAAATTTAGAAGAGGCGACGGCGTCGGCCAAAACCGAAAGCTCTTCCTCCTGAAAAAGCCGCGAGGCGACGTAATAGACGTTGGCGTGGCCCTGCCGTTCGGTGACTATATCCAGCCCCGAATCCTCGAGCGAGGCGATGTCGTCGTATATCGTCTTTCTTTCGGCCGAGATTCCGTACAGCGAGAGCTGCTCGATAAGCTCGGGCCCCGAAAGCTTGTGTTTGTCGTCGGTCTGCTCCAAAAGAATTTTTTTGAGATACAAAAGCTTAAGCTTCTGCTTCGATCTCGCGTCGCCCATGATCAGGAACCCTCCTTGCCGTCGGTAAAAACTATCGCGCTAAGCTGCGCTTCAAGGCTTTGTCGAAAAGCCGCGCGGTATTCGTCGCGCAGAAGCTTTTGCTCGGCCTTTTCTTCATCGGTAAGTCCCTCGCTCTTGGATTTTCTCGCGAGAAAGTTTATCCGATCTATCTTTCGCTTCTCCATAGTTCCCCCAAAATCAATCTTTTTCTTTATTCTACCATATTTTTTCCGCGATTGCAATAGATAGTCCGAAAAAACGGACTCAACTTTCAATCCGTATTGACATTTTTCAAAATCGGGGTATCATGGAAATCGAGGAATTAAGAACAAATGTTCTTTAGTGCGGAAAAAACGAAAAGGAGAAAATCAAATTGGAAGAATTCAGAAAGATGGCGGCGGAATATCGCCGCGAGGCGGCAAGGCTTTCGGAAAAAAGGCGGGAGCTTGCCGAAAAAATAAAGGCCGAGAGGGATCTTGAGGTCATCAAAGACCTCGAACTCAGAAAGAGCGTTATCGAGGCCGAGAGGAGCGAAATTTTGGAGGATTTGGGAGATATAGCGCTCTATCTTGAAGAAAGGGAGAGGAAAAATGTCAAAAAAGCTGCGGGAATTTGAAGATTGGCTTCAAACCGGAGAGGTCTTTCGGGGGGTGAGCGCCTCGACCCTTAAAAGAGTCGTCGCGGACCTTAGCGAGGTTCAGCGCGAGTGCATAAAAGCGTATTATTTTTGCGGGAAGAAGATGCCCGAGATCGCGAAAGAGCGCGGAGTAGCGGTGTCGTCGGTCTCGCGGGCGATAGTCAGGGGGAAGGGAAAAATCGCCGAGGCGCTAAAATATTCGGTAAGGCGATGAAACCCTTGCAATTTGAAAGGATTTGTGTTATTATGTATTCGGGGAAATTATAAATACGATTCCGCCACTTTGAAAGGAGAAGGAATATGAAGCTCATTTTTGCGATAATCAACGACGACGACGTCAGAAACGTTACCGACGCTCTTGTCTCCAAAGAAATTCAGGCGACGAGGTTCAGCTCGACCGGAAGCTTTCTTCGCTCGGGCAACACCACCCTGCTCATCTGTCTTGACGACGAAAAGGTAGACGACGCCATCTCGCTCATTCATTCCCACTGCAAGCGCCGCAAACAGATACTTCCCTCTTCTTCGTTGAGCGGCGCTTTCTCTACCTTCCCGATAGAAATCAACGTCGGCGGGGCGACCGTTTTCGTCACCGACGTCGAAAGATTTGAAAAATTCTGATTTTGCGATGAAGCTTTATTCAAAAGGCGGCGCGGTCGGGCTTATTCGCTCGATGATACTTCATGACCGGCTTTCCCACGCGTATATCATTTGCGGCGAAAAGGGGGTCGGGAAGAAGACCCTTGCGAAATATATCGCGAAGCAGATTTTGTGCGAGTCCGAGAGCGGAGAGCCCTGCGAAAATTGCAAATCCTGCCGAATGATCGAACATTCGGCCCACCCGGATTTTATTGCGATAGAGCCGAGCGGAAAGACCGGAAACTATCTTTCTGACGATCTTCGCCCGATAGTGGCCGACGCGAATACCGTCCCGAACGAGGGGAAATATAAGATATACTTTCTTCCCTCGGCGGATAAAGCCCTTCCGGCGGCGCAGAACACCCTTTTGAAGGTTATCGAAGAGCCGCCGAAGCATGTTATTTTCATCATGACCGCGGAATCGCGGGAGAAGATCTTGCCGACAATTCTCTCTCGGGCGATATCATTGAACATCTCCGAGGTTTCAAAGAGCGAATGTCTTTCGGCGCTGACAGAAAGCGGCGCTTCGGAAGAAGAAGCCAAGGGCGCGATAGCCGTTTTCGGCGGAAATATCGGGAAATGCCTCGATTATATCAACGACGACGGGGCGAAGCGGCTTCCGGCGGCGGTCGAAGAGATAGTAAACGCGCTGGCGATAAAGGACGAATACGCGCTTTTAAGGGCTTTCTCGGCTTTGGACAAAGACCGTGAGCTTTGCCTTGAAGCGCTGGCCGGCTTTAAGACCGTTTTGAGAGACGCCTCGGCGATAAAACTCGGGGGCGATACGTTTTCGGTCTGCGCGGGCGGGGCGAAAAAACTCTCCGAAAAGCTGCGGCAGAGCTCGATAGAGAGAATCTACGACGAGGTCGCCTCGGCTGAAGGCAAGATAGGCGGCAACGCCTCGATTCAGCTGACCTTGAGCTGCCTGTGCGGAAGAATTATCTCAAATTGAGAAGCGGCCTAAGCCGTTGCGGCAGTTTTCGCTTCAAGAAAACAGAAATCGGAAATCAGAGGTCGGAATTTTAATGTGTCGCCTTCGGCGACGATTTTAAATGCGGTTGGTTACCAATGCGCGAGAATCTTCGCCGTTATAAATTGCAGATAAAAAGAAAGGATTTTTATATATGACCGAAATTATCGGAGTGCGCTTTAAAAGCGTCGGGAAGGTTTATTACTTTTCGCCGGGCGAGCTTAACATCGAGGCCGGCGAGAGGGTTATAGTCGAGACCGCGAGGGGCGTAGAGTGCGGAGAGACGGTCTTCGGGAACAAAAACGTCGAGGACGACGAGATAGTCGCCCCGCTTAAAACGGTTATAAGAATCGCGACCGAGGACGACCTCGCGCAGATCGAGAAAAACAAGATCAAAGAAAAAGACGCTTTCGGAATCTGCGAGGAAAAGATCGCGAAGCTCGGTTTAAAAATGAGCCTTGTGGACGTTGAATGTACCTTTGACAACTCGAAGATTTTGTTCTACTTCACCGCCGAAAACAGGGTGGATTTCCGCGAACTCGTAAAAGAGCTCGCCTCGGTTTTTCGCACGAGGATAGAGCTTAGGCAGATAGGCGTTCGCGACGAGGCGAAGATGATGGGCGGACTCGGAATCTGCGGCAGGGCGTTTTGCTGCTCAAGCTTTTTGGGCGACTTTCAGCCGGTCTCGATAAAAATGGCGAAGGAGCAATCCCTTTCGCTGAATCCGACCAAGATCTCCGGCGCATGCGGAAGGCTTATGTGCTGCCTTAAATACGAGCAGGACGGCTATGAAGAGCTTTTGAAGATAACCCCGAAGTTCGGCGCGATAGTCGAAACGCCATCCGGAAAGGGCACCGTTACCGACGTGAACCTTATTTCGGGAAAGATGCACGTTAAGCTTGAGGCCACCGGCGGCGACGCGGTATTTACAAGGGATCAGGTGACGATTTTGAAAGACTCGGTAATGCGGCTTAGCAGAGAAGAGATCAACGCGCTTAAAGACCTCGAAAAAAACTGAAAAAACCGAAAAATTCGAACAAATCGCCCCGGCAGACAACCCGCCGGGGCTTGTTATTTTTCCGCCTAAAGCCCGAAGCTTATCGAAAGCGCGCTGTTGATTTTATCCATCGCAACGCTGTCCAACATTCCCATTCGCTCTTTAAGGCGCTTTTTGTCGATGGTCCGAATCTGCTCCAAAAGAACCACGCTGTCCTTCGCGAGCCCGCACGAGCTTGAATCAATTTCGATGTGGGTCGGAAGCCGGGTCTTTTCTTGGCGGCTGGTTATCGCCGCCGCGATGACAGTCGGGCTGTGGCGGTTTCCGACGTCGTTCTGAACGATAAGTACCGGTCTGATACCGCCCTGCTCCGAGCCGACGACCGGGCTTAGATCGGCGTAGTATATTTCTCCTCTGTAAACCGATGACATTGATAATTTCACGCTCCTTTTAGCAATCTCCGACGATAGTTTTGACAGTAAATTCTTTTTTATACAGCCGAGGGGAAAAGAGCCGCCCCCTCGGGATATAATATGTCCGAGCTGTCCGCGAAGTTCCGGGCGCTGCCGCGCCGGAAATCAGAAGTCAGAAATCAGAAGTCGGAAACGGAGGTTGAAAGACAGAAGTCGGAAGTCGGATTACGAATTTTATAAAAGAGCATAAAAACACCCCCGGCCGAGAAGGGCCGAGGGCGGGTTTTATTTTTAAAGCTTTACCGACCTTTCGTAGTCGTAGCCCCTGTCGGGGGTCAGCGGAGCGGGGCGAAGTTCGAAGTATATGACCCCGAATTCGCTAAGATTAAACTCAAGCTCGGTCTCGCCCGAAGAGGATATCCTCCGCGATTCTACAAGCGGATAGGCCGCCGAACGAAGAAGCTCTTTTTGCTCTGCGCTAAGGCTTCGCGGCTCGCCGAGGTCATGCCAAAGCTTAAGCGGGTTGCAGGTTTGCTCGTCGACCGTTTCGGTTATAAGGCAGAGCTCGCCCTTTAAAGGCAGAAGGAATTTAAGCGAAAGCTCTCTCCCCTCCCGCTTTAGGGCGTGGTTCCACAAAACGCCCTTATAGGTCTCGCCGTCTTTGACCACGACCGCCTCGTCCGAGCGGTGAACACATTCGCCGCCGACAAGCTTTTTAAAGAAGGCGAAGCTCCAAAAAGTGGGCTTAGGGATACAGCCGTTTGCGACAAGCCCGAAGCCGCCGTGGAACGGCGCGAACGGAACGCCGACCTCTTCAAAAATGTCGCCGAAGGTCCAATAAGAATAGCTTTCGTTAATGTCGCCGAGGCGGGAAAGCTGGTGGCAGATAAACGCGGCGTTAAGGTTTGTGTCGTGGATCGGGTTGTCGGGGCTGTACGAGGTGTTAAATTCGGTTATGTGGATAGGCAGACCCTTGTATTCGGGGAAGCCGTCGATTATATCGCGGGTGCTTTTAAGGTTTGAAAAGCCCTTTTCCGGCTCCATAAGCTCTTGATAGACGTAGTGGCCGCTTCTGTCGGGCTGCTCGGTGGCATAGTGGTGGCGGGTGACAAAATCAATCTTAAGCCTCTTTTCGGAGCAGTGCTTCATAAATTCCGAGATCCAAAGCTCGTCGCTTCCGCCGCAGACCGCCGGCCCGCCGACTTTAAACCGCTCGTCGACTTCTTTTACCGCCGCGAAGGTCTCGTCGAAAAGCTTGAAATACGCCTGCATATCCGCCTTTTCCCAGAATCCGGGAAGGTTCGGCTCGTTCCAGACTTCTACCGGGAAAGAAGTCGCCTCTTCGGCGCCGTAGCGCTCGATAAGGTGGCGAAGGGTCGCTTGAACGAGATCTCTCCATAGCTTGTAATCCTTCGGGGGAGAGGTGTGCCCTCCCCAAACAAAGACCCTGTTTTCGCTCGACGCGAGGGCTTTCGGCATAAATCCGAGCTCTAAAAACGGCTTCAATCCGAGCTCGCGGTAGGAATCCATGACAAAATCGAGGTAGGTGAAGTTATACTCGATATGGACCGGGCTGTTTTTGTCCCAGGGGTTGTCGCGCCGCTCTTGATAAATCGCCATGTCGTCATGAAAAAGCCCGTGCCCGCGAATGTGTTTGAATCCGATGTATTTTTGTACGAGCTTAAGCTGCTCGAAGTATTCGCGCTGCAAAGCGAGACCCATTCGGCCGGTGCCGACGCAATAATCCACCCGATTGTTGAACAAAACGGTCTCGTTCGGCAAAATATGATAGGATTTTTCAATTTTCATTTTTCATCGCCCCGATTAAGTTTTTTATACATTTTAAACCATTCCCCCGATTCTGTCAATACCCGAAAAATCGCGATATTTTGGGGCTGCCGCTATTGACAAACGGCGGATTTCGGGTATAATGATAGTGTCTGCATATGCAGGCGGGCAGTCACCGTTCAATTTTAATATGGGAGGATTTATCAAAGTGAAAAGAAGAATATCCGCAATTATCCTTGCGCTCTGTCTTGCGGTAGGGCTTATCCCCTCCGGAATCTTCACTCTTTCCGCCACAGCCGCTGTCTCTTCGGCGGCATACTACTACCGCGATCAGCTTTCCGTCGGCTCCGCGGCAAGAATGTTTTACGACGCGATGGAAAAAATGTATATCGACGGCACCTTTAAAACCGGCGTTGAAGCGCTCGACCTTGTCGAAGAATTCGGCGGCAGGGCGGCGGATTATTGCGCGCAGCACGCCGCCGGGGGGATAGACCTCATCAAAGAATACGGCGCCGGAAGAGACGCGTTTTACGCCGATTTTCCGAATATATTCTATGTGGACTTTTCGGCGCTGACCGTCAGAATTACATATTCCCAAGCCGACGGCTACCACCTTTACCTCGGCGCGGGAAGATACCCGACCTATTACACCGACGGATTTACCAACCAAGCCCAGGTCGAGTCGGCGATAAACGAATACGACGCCGCTTTTAAAGAGATGTTAAGCGCCGCCGCCCCTTATTCGGACCAAAGAGAGCAGGTCATCGCTATCCACGACTGGATCACGAAAAGGGTTTCCTATACCGACGAGCTTGCGATCGCAAAAATCGCCCCCGACGATATGGGATTCATCAGAACCGCCTACGGTGCCCTCGTTAAAAGGCGCGGCGTTTGCGAATCATACACCCGCGCATTTAAGGCCGCGATGGACGCCCTCGGTATCCCCTGCGTTATGGTAAGCGGCGTATACCGCCACAGCGACAAGGTCGCCGAAGCGCACATCTGGAACGAAGTTTATCTCGGCGGAAGATGGTACGCGGTCGACGCGACTATGGACGACCCGGTTAACCCGAAGGCGGGGAAGTATACCATCACCGGGGACGACGGCTACGAATCGCACGAATATCTTCTTGTCGGCGAGCAGAAAATGTCGGTCCACCACTATACCGACGGAACGATGTCGCCGGACGGCAGGGCGTTCGACTACCCCTCGCTCGGGGTGGATTTCGAGCTTATCTCCGAAGAAAACAGCCCGCTCGTCGTCAAATTCAAGAGCGACGCCTACGACGAAGAGATTCTTGAGGGCGGGGTTTACTGCGTAAGCTATATGGGCATGAACGCCACCGAGATGAAGAAAAACGGCTACTATCTCTTGATGAGATACAAGGTATACGACGTTGAGACCGGCTGGGAGGAGACCGAGTGGCACTACTATATGCCGGAGGTTTACGGCCAGACCGACGACGCCTCGGACCACGGCGACGAGACTTGGTTCTATATGCCCCATGTCGAATACGTCGAGTTCGGCGTTACCATCGACCCGTCGCCGGTATTCCAGATGGGCGTTATCCCGGATATGTTCTTCCACGGCGACGAGACCCTTCTTCTTGCAAGAAGCGGGCTTTTACACAACGAAAGCGGAACCTACCGCGCCGCCCCCGCCTCGCTTCACGGCGAGCCCTCGTATGCCCGAGGCTGCATCGGCCTCGGCGCGACCGAGCACTTTGTCGCATACTTCAACGATATCCTCGTCACCCCCGAGGTTTATAAAGAATGGTGCGAGACCGAGCGAGTCGGCGAAGAGGGATATAAAGAAGCCGTGCGCTCCGCAACCGCGAACGACTTTAAGCTTGAAGCCCATGTGGTCGACAGCTTTATCAAACGCGACGACAACGGCGCGCAGTATCAGAATATGAGAAATATTCAAATCAGCTTTGTCGACGTCATGACCACGAACGGGCTTCAGACCGAGACTAAGATCGAGTTCGACTATACGACCAGCTCGATGTGGCTCGACGATAACGTCGCGTATGTGTTCTATCTTACCGGCCTCGTCGGCGCATACAGCGGCAAGACCCCAGATTCCTTCGGCTGGGTGGTACAGGCGCCCTGCGCGATCTGCGCTTACAGAAGTCAGGGCTTCGACTATAACACCCACGCGAAGCCGGTTCTCGTCACCGACGGCGACCTTTCTATGGACGGCTGGAAGGACAGCGAAGGAAACGTCTGGGAAGGCACCGAATGGGACGAAAAATACAAGAGCAAGCTTATGCTCGTGGTATCCGAAACCGGCGCCAAAGACGAGCACAAGATGGAGGATATGATAACCTCCGAGGGCGAAGACGTTCTTTCGGCGACTACATACAACATCAGCCTAACCCTTTGTAAAAAGCAGTGGGCAGAGCTTGCCGACGGCATGTCCGTAAGGATTCAGCTCGGCTTCCCGGTCGGCTATGGGCCGGATGACGAGGGGGTTACCTTTAAAGCCTACCACTTCGACAAAGACCCGAACACCGGCGAGATTTTGGGGGTCGAAGAGATACCCTGCACCATCACCAAATACGGCCTTTTGATCGAATGTAGAAAATTCTCGCCGTTTGCGGTGGTCGCCGTAGCCGACGACGGCAGCGCGCCGACCGAAAAGACCGTCGCCGCGATGGCGGACGTCGGCGGAAAGGTCGAAGTCGACGGAATAAGCGGCGGAAGAGTCTCTCTTAAAGAGGGCGAAAGCTGCAAGATCACCGTCACACCCGACCCGGGCTATATCATCGACAGCGTAGAGGTTTCGGGCGCGGAATGCGGCTATAACGGAGAAAGCGAAAGCTATACCTTCACCCTTTCTTATGAAGACATAAAGGCCGATTCTTCTCTTATTTCGGCGAGATTCGCGGCGCAGGCGGCGATTTTAAACGACAAGGGAACCGCGGTCGTCCCGAAGGCGGTCGCCCCGGCCCAAAAAGATATTTCGATTAACGGCGGCGCGGGAAGCGTTAAGACCGAGGCCGACGGCAGCGTTAAGCTTTATGTCGCGAACCCGAACCCGAACTACGAATACAACTGGTATAAGATCGGCGCGAACGGCGAGGCGATACACGTCGGAACCGGCAGCAGCCTTACCCTTACCGGCACCGACGGCAACGGCCACAGCGTCGACAATTCCGGCGAATACTACTGCGAGGTAACCGTCACCGCCGGGTCTTCGACCGCCTCTTCTAACAGCGTTACCGTAAACGTTATATCCTCGACCCAAGGCTCGGACGACCCCGGCGATAACCCCGGCGGCAACCCCGGCGGAAACCCGGGCGGAAACCCCGGCGGAAACCCCGGCCACATTCACAGCTTCACCCTTAAGTACAACGGCTTTAACCACTGGATAGCCTGCGACATCTGCGGGGCGGTTTACGAATTCGCGCCGCACAGCTATGATTCCAACGGCGTTTGCAGCTTCTGCGGATTTGTCGGAGTTCGCGACAACACCGAGTTCGCGCCGGACGACGAGAACGAATACGTCGTCGAAACGCCGACCGAGCCCGCCCTCGCCGCGGACGACCCCGCTTAAAAATCGCAAATATAAATTTCGCCCCGGCTTTATAAGAGTCGGGGCGTTTTTCTCTCGATTCGACAATTTGATCGCCCCGGGTTTGGTATACTTGTCCCATAAAAAATACGGAGGCGCGAATATGAGAGATTTTTTTAAAGGGCTTGCGCTGATAACCGCCGCGCTGCTGCTTTTTCCGGCGATACCGTACGCCGCCGGGGCGATTTTTTCAAACAAAGAAGAGGCGGCCGAAGCCTTTTCGCAGACTTCGCCGCAGTCCCCCGAGCCGGCCGAGGCGATAACCGAGGTTTATATCTACGACACGATTTCGGAGCGGGCGCTGGCCCTCGATACCGAGGACTACATCGCTGCGGCGCTTTTCGAGCAGCTTCCGCCCAACTGCGAAAAAGAGCTTATCAAGGCGCAGGCGGTTTTGATGTATACTTATATTCTAAAGCGGCGGCGGGACGAGACCGCCCTGCCCACGCCCGAGCTTTACGGCTGCGACGTTTCGACAGACAGTTCGAAATACCCGCGCCTTTCGCTCGGCGAGGTTTCGGAGGAGGAGCTTTTGCCCTTTAAAGAGGCCGCGAAAGAGGTTTTGGGCGAATACTGCTCATACGGCGGCGAACCGATAGTCGCGGCGTTTTGCTATTCGGCGGGGATAACCACCGAGAGCGCGAAGACGGTTTTGGGCGCGGATATCCCCTATCTTAAAAGCGTTGCGACAAACGAGCCGGACGCGTTTTTCACGACGGTCGCATATACCGAGGAAGAGGTCTTTGCCCGGCTTACCACCGCCGAGGGCGGCTATGTTCTTTTGGGGGACCCGCAGGGCTGGATAACCCCGAAGGAAACCGCCGCGACAGGGTATGTTCAGTCGGTTTATCTCGATTCGAGATTTATAGTCTCGGGCAGCGAGATAGCGCGGCTTTTAAACCTTCCGTCGGCAAGGTTCACCTTCAGATACAGCCCCGCCTCGAACAGGTTTATTTTCACCGTCTCGGGGAGCGGCAGCCTTGTCGGGCTTTCGATTCGCGGCGGCAACGAGCTTGCGAAAAAGGGGTATAACTACAAAGAAATATTGCTGCACTTTTTCGACGGAATAAATATATTAGAAGCGAAAAGCGCCTCCGGATAATCGGGGGCGCTCTTTTATGAACGGCTAAATTAAAGCTCCGCGAGCTTTTTGAAGCTCTCCTTGAGGGCGGGGTAGATCTCGGTGTAAAGCCGGTAGCAGTCGTCGTAGGGCTTGATATTTTCGGCGATGGGCTCCTGAATCTTGTCGGTCTTGACGACCTCTCTGCAAGCCTCGGGAACGCTCGAATAAAGGCCGGTTCCGACAGCCGCCAAAAGCGCGACGCCGAGGGCGGGGCCCTCTTTAGAAGAGGCGGTCTTGACCGGGCAGGCGTAAAGGTCGGCGAGCATCTGCCTCCATAGCGGAGAGCTTCCCCCGCCGCCGCAGGCCATCATATCGCTTACATTGATGTCCATCTGTTTAAAGACCTCTACGCAGTCGCGAAGGCTGTACGAAACGCCCTCCATAACCGCGCGCAAAAGGTCGCGCTTGCGGTGCATCGCCGAAAGGCCGAAGAACACTCCCCTCGCGTCCGGGTCGAGGTGGGGAGTGCGCTCGCCCATAAGATAGGGCAGATAGAGCAGCCTGTTCGAGCCGATCGGGACCTCGGCGGCCTCTTTGTCCATAAGATAATACGGGTCGACCCCCATCATCTCGGAAGTCTCTTTTTCGGCGTTGCAGAAATTGTCGCGGAACCACTTCAGCGAAAGCCCAGCGCCCTGCGTAACGCCCATAACGTGCCAAGAATTCGGCACCGCCGCGCAGCAGGTATGTACTCTCCCGAGCTTGTCTATCGAGATTTTCGAGGTGTGGGCGAACACAACGCCCGAGGTGCCTATCGTGGTGAAGGCTTTGCCGTCTTCGACAACACCCGTTCCGACGGCCGCGGCGGCATTGTCGCCCGCTCCGCCGACTACCGGCGTTCCCTCGCAAAGGCCGACCGCTTCGGCGATGTCGGCAGTAAGCCCGCCGGTGACCTCGCAGGATTCATAAACCCTGCCGAGCATCGAGCGGTCGAGCCCGAGGCCGTCGATTATTTCATCCGACCAGTCGCGCTTCGGAACATTCAAAAGCTGCATACCCGAGGCGTCGGAGACTTCGGTGGCGTATTCGTGAGTCAAAACAAAGCGGATATAATCCTTCGGGAGGAGAATGTGGCGGCAGCGCTCGTAGTTTTCGGGCTCGTTGTTTTTAACCCAAAGAATTTTAGCGGCAGTCCAGCCGGTCAGCGCCGGGTTGGCGGTTATTTCGATCAGCTTCTCTCTTCCGAGCTTGCGGTTCATCTCGTCAACTTCGTTGGCGGTGCGCTGGTCGCACCAGATTATCGAGCGGCGAATGACCTCGTTGTCTTTGTCGAGCATGACAAGGCCGTGCATCTGCCCCGAAAGGCCGATTCCCTTGACGTCTTCTTTTTTAACTCCGCTCTTCGCGACCACCGCCTTGATGGTCTGTATCGCGGCGTTCGCCCAGTCAGAAGGATCCTGCTCGGCATAGCCGTTTTTGGGCTGATACATCGGGTATTCTATCGTTTTTGAAGCGATAACGCTTCCTTTTTCGTCGAAAAGAACGGTTTTTGTTCCGCTCGTTCCGATGTCGACTCCGATCACATAGTTCATAAATTTTCCTCGCTTTCTTTTGTTTATATTTTATCGGGGTTCCCCGAAATCTACTTATTCCGCGGCGTACATTCCCACGTCGATGAGGTTGTTTATCATCTCGGGGTAGCCCTCGTCGTCGACTTCGACGTTGACGCACTCCCCCGGGTTGGCTTCGTCTAAAATATCCCATGTCAGCACCGCTTTCGGGTTGCTTTTATACCCGAGGCCGGCAAGGATCTCTTCGTATTTTTCGGCGGATTCGGAATAGATCGAAACGGTCTGATATTCGCGCATATAAATTTCGTCGTCGGTTTTATGCGATCCGAAGCCGAATTTTATAACTCCGTCGGCGAAGAGGATACCGCCGTAGCGCTTTAAAATCGCCTCGGCGACCGGGACGGTGCAGTTGTCAAGATAATAGGTGCGGGTCGAGTCGTTGTCCGCCGGGATCTCTGCGAAAAAGAAGACCGGCTCTTTTAAAAGCTTCACCGATTTTTTGAAAAATTCGGCGTAATCCTCCCCCGAAAGGCTTAAAATAAGCTTGTTTTTCTTCGATTTGTACTCTTTTTTGATTTTCGAGACGTCGGGGATATACACCCCCGCGATCAGCTTGAAGTCGGAAATAAGGCGAACCCCCTCTTGAAGTCCGAAAAAGCGGACTGATATTCTTAAATTCGGGCGAACAAGTCCGTATAAACGGACAGTAGGCGATATATAATTGAATTAGAGCAAGGGACAAGAGCCCTTGAAGCGAAAAGGAGAGAATTTATATGTCGTTTTACATCATCACTCTGATTTTGGGACTTATGTTTATATACACCCTGCGCGACCTGCTTTTGCTGCTTCAGAATCGCCGCGACGAAAAGGCGGCCATAAGCGAAAAGCGCGCGGCCGAAAAAGCCGCAAAAGAAGCATCCGCTTATATTATAGCGCAAAACGAGCGCCAATGCAAGAGATTTGAGCGCGCAAGCTGAGATTTTCAAAAATTTCGCGCCTCGGCGGTGGGCGAAGCCCTTGCCGGCCCCCGGCGGGGGCCGGCGGGGCGCGCCGCAGGCGCGCCCGAGCGGCGGGCGCCGCCCGCCGCGGGCTTCGCCGCGCAAACGCCCGAAAATCGGCCTTCATTCTTCTTTCTCCATATCTCAAAAGCGCCTCCGAGCGATCGGAAGCGCTTTTGGCGTTGGATTTTTAAAGCGTTACGCCCTGAATTTTTCCGCCGCGGAAATCAGCTTAACGTCGACGAGCGCGTCTACTTCGATCCCGTCGGGCAGGTATTCTTCGGAAAAAATCCCGCCCTCGGCGCGAATTTTCGCCAAAAGGCCGGCCTCGGAAAAAGGCAGCTTAAGCTTCATTCTTCGGGCGGTTTCGGGCAGGGCCGCGCAAAGCTCGTCAAGAAGCTCATCGAGCCCCCTGCCCTCTTTGGCCGAGATAAGAACCGTTCTTTCGGGCAGAAGGTTTTCGTTCCAACCCGAAATATCCGACCTGTTCAAAACCGTGACCACCGGGATACCGTCGCAGCCGAGCTCTGAAAGAAGCTCTCGCGCGACCTTTGTCTGCTCTTCGATGTCGTCGCTCGAACTGTCGCAGACGTGAAGGATAACGTCGGCGTTGGCGGCTTCTTCGAGGGTGGATTTAAAAGCCTCGACAAGGTGGTGAGGGAGCCGGCTTATCAGGCCGACGGTGTCTACCAAAAGAACGCTGCGGCCGTCGGGAAGAATTATCGAGCGCGAGGTGGTTTCAAGGGTGGCGAAAAGCTTGTTTTCGCATAAAACCCCGGCGTCGGTCAGGGCGTTCATAAGGGTGGATTTTCCGACGTTGGTATATCCGACTATCGCGGCGGAAAGAACGCCGTCTTTTTTGCGGCGCTTTCTTAAAAGCTCGCGCCGGGCGACTATCTCTTTGAGTTCGGCGTTTAATGCGCCTATTCTCGAGCGAATGTGTCTTCGGTCGAGCTCGGATTTGGTCTCTCCCGGGCCGCCCCTCATTCCGACGGCGCCGCCGGTCCGCGAAAGCTCTTTTCCCATTCCCGCGATCCGCGGAAGAAGATATTTATATTTCGCGATTTCTACTTGTATTCTGCCCTCGCGGGTAGTCGCCCTTTGGGCAAAAATGTCTAAAATAAGCATCGTGCGGTCGATGACCTCGATGTCGAGCGCGTCCTCGATGTTTCTGATCTGGGTCGCGGTAAGCTCAAGGTCGAAGACCGCGACGTCGGCCTCAAAGTCTTCGGCAAGGCGCTTCATCTCTTCAAGCCGACCCGAGCCGATACAGGTCGCGCTGTCCGGCGCGGGGCGCTTTTGAACTATCTCGGCGACGGTCTCTCCCCCTGCGGTTCTTATAAGCTCTTTAAGCTCGGCGATAGAGCGCTCGACGTCGTATTCGCCGGTATCTATCGCGGCGATTATCGCCTTCGGGACGGCGGCCGAGGCCGGGGCCGAAAATGTTTTATCGAAATTGTTATCAGTCATAAGTCCTCCGAAATAAAAAATTTAAGCAGTTTGGCAAAGACTTACATGACTGCCGGCAGGTAAGTCTTATTATCCGCGAATACGCATCTTCGGTATTCCCCTTTCTTTTAAATTCGTAGATATATAAGCAAAAGCGGTGAAACGAAAGCAAAGCGGAGCATAAGCTCCGCAAAAATCAGATGACGCCTTTGTATTCGTCAAGCCCGAGCATAAGGTTCATATTCTGAACCACCGCGCCGGCGCCGCCCTTTCCGAGATTGTCAAATCTTGCGGCCAAAAGGCAGATGTCATTGTCGCCGAAAACGAAGATCTGCATCTTGTTCGAGCCGGCCATTCCGCCCGCGTCGAGATATCCGCCGACCGAGCCGACCGCCTCGTCGAACGGGACGATCTCAATAATTTTTTCGCGCTCGTAGTATCGGGACATAACCTCCCAGATCTGGCGGGAATGAAGCCTTTTCGATAAAGTTCTAAGTTGGAGCGGGACGGTCACCAAAATGCCGTTGGGGTAGTCGTCTATCATCGGGTTAAGCGCCGGGCGATAGGAAATGCCGCAGGCGTGCATTATCTCTTTTTGCTGCAAAATGTTTTGGTCGAGTCCGTATTGCCGCGCCGAGGAATAGGCGCGCGGCCTGTCGCGGTCTTCGTAAAGGGCGATCATATTCGCGCCGCCGCTTGAATACCCGACCACCGAGTTGACGTATAGCGGGAGATAGGGCGGCATTATTTTGCCCTTTAAAAGCGGGTTTACAAGGGCCGCAGTTCCGACGGCTATCGCCGCGGGAAGGGAAACAAACCTCGCCGAGGCGATCTTTTGCCGCTGATCCGAAGAAAGCTCGGGCATGCCGTATACCCAGCTCGGCGAAAGGCGATAGGCGTTAGAAGTGTCTATAACCTTGACTTCGCGGTTGGTTATAAGGGGGATAGTCTCCACCACAGTCTGCGCGGACTGGCAGAGGATAACGATGTCGGCGGTATTTAAAAGCTCGGTCCGCTGCTCGACCGAAACGCGCTTCGGGCTTTCTAAATAGATGACCTCAAGGTCTTCGCGGCCGGAGAGCATTTTATTGAGGTTTAAATTGACGGTACCGTAATGGCCGTCAACGAGAACTTTTTTCATCGGCACACTTCCGTTCGGATAAAATCGCAAAAATACACTAAGACATAATAATTTTCACACATTTTTTCGCTTTTGTCAATAGCTTTACACACTTTAAAATATTAAATTTTAAAATTCGCCCGATAAAGCGAAAAATCAGTGCCCCGGCGCTTTACTTTTTTGAAAAATCTGTTAGAATGAAAAATATGAAAAAATTTTTGCGGCGCGCAATATTTCGGCGATTTCGCGCGTATTACTATTGAAACGTATTACAGGGGGCAGAAAGGAGTCTGAAAAAGAGGATCATGCAAACGGCTAACGACATCGGCGTTTACATATCTTCCGCGGTCGACAGATATTCGGACATGGTTTACCGGGCGGCGTATCACGCGCTTTGCGACCGAAGCTATGCCGAGGACATCACGCAGGAGGTTTTTTTAAAGCTTATGCAGGCTCTGCCGGACTTTGAGTCGGACGAGCACGAAAAGGCTTGGCTTTTAAGAGTTACGCTGAATATGTGTAAAACCTACAATCGAAAGATATACTCTCACCCGACCGAAGAGCTTTCGGAGAACCTTTCGGAAGAGCAGAAATTCGGCGAGGGGCCGGTTTTGGAAGCGGTCAAAGAGCTTCCGGAAAAATACCGAACGGTGGTATATCTTTACTACTTTGAGGGGTATAGGATCGCGGAGATCTGCGAACTTACCGGGAAAAATCAAAACACCGTTTCATCGCTTTTGATGCGGGCGAGGCAGCGGCTTAAAATCTTGCTGGAGGAGGATTTTGACGATGAAGAAAACAGAATATAAAATCGAAGTCGAAGCCTTGACTCTTAGCGAAGAATTCAAGACCGGGCTTAAGCAAAAAATGCTCGAGGAATACGAGAGCCGCGCCGAAAGAGAAGAAAATATCGTTAAAACGAAGAATTCAAACGTCAAAAAATACTCGAAATATGTCGCGCTCGCGGCCTGTCTTTTGCTGACAGTTTCGGCGGTGGGCGGGGCTTTGACCCTTAGCGGGAAGATTCAGACGAAGAGCGCGGAAGTTTCGGACTTTGCGCCGAAGCCGGAGACCGGCGTTATGAACGATACCCTTGACGGAGAGGGCGCGGCCGAAGAGCCGCAAAGCGCCCCGGGCGAAAATTATGCTGACGGCGGGGCGGAAATGCCGGCGGCAAAAGAGGCGGAAGACGTAGACGAAGCGGTCGAAGATATCGCCGAAGACGCCGAAGACGTCGCGGAAGACGCCTATGACGACTCAGTCGAAGACTTTGAGCTTTTGACCGCGCCGGCAAACGATACAGAAGAGCCGGAAAACGGCGAAAACGAGGATTACGTTGAGTCCGTCATGCCGATGAGCGGCAACGGTTACAGCTATGGGGTTTCACCCGACTACGACGGAAGATACGACGGCGGGGCGTACGTCTTCAGCGGAAGCGGAAGCGAGAGCAACTTTGCGGCGAATATTTATCAGACCGCCGAAAGCGTTTCGATCAGCGCAGATACGATATATCCGCTCGGCCTTGCGCCCTCAAGAGGAACCGGCGGGGAGATCACGCCCGATGGCGAACTTGACGACGCGCCGCTTGAAATGCCGGCCGACGCCCCCGACGAAGAAGTCGAATACCCCGAGAGCTACGACGTGTCTGCGGAGGACGCGGCGGCGATAGACTTTGAGACGCTTACAAGCGGGTTCAGCTATGAATACTACGACATTCGCGACGGAGTCATCGCAAACCTCGACGAGACGGCGCTTATAAGATTCGAGATAGACGGCGCATACGACGGCTATGAGGCGGTCGCGAAAAACATCACAGAGCCGACTTATATCGACCTTACGAACCAGACGCTTTATTCGGTCAGGATAACCTACGACTACTTTAACGACGAAGAAGTAAGCGTTAAGGCCGGGTTTATCAACATCGGGACGAGCGAGAACCAGCTTGTCGGCCGGCCGCTTATGGAGGGCGAATACATCGCAGTGGTATATCAGAGCGGCGGAGTTTTAGAGCCCGTCCCGCAGCTTATCTATTCGGTCAAAAACGTAAACGGCCTTGACGTCGCGTATCACGTTTATTCGGACGACGGATTTATGGTCGACCCGGGCGACACGAATATGGGGCTTGAACCGGAGGAACTCGAGGTCGTCACCTCGACGGTGAACAACCCGGAAATCTACACCCAAAAGGCGGCGGTGAGCGAGCTTACGCGGTATCTTAAAAGAAATATTATGAGAATGGAGCCGCAGCTTATCGACCTTGGCAGCCTTGGCGCAGAGCCGGAGGGCGAACAAGAGCCGCAGCCCGAACGCCGCAGCGGAATCAAGGCGAACTATCAGAGCGGCGGGCTTAGGCTTGAATACAGCCCGGACGAGGACGGACTTCCGAAGATAAACGGGGTCGAGATCGGCACGGATATGGAAACCGCGCTTAAGGCGCTCTATCTTACGGAGTATTCCTTTACGCCGGACGCGATTTTGACGCTATACGCGGCCGAGGAAGACGGCGGCTGGGAGGCAAAGATCGGCTTTGAAGACGGGGTCGTCGTTAAGATAGAGATCGAGGAATAAATATGGAAAAGGCAGACCGAAAGGTCTGCTTTTTCAGACGGACAGATATCGGATTGTCAGAGAACAGAAGTTGTTTTTGCGGCTTTGAGAGGTTTCGGACTTTCTGTCCTTATAATTTCCGACTTCTGATTTCTGTTTTCCGATTTCCAAAAGCGCTTTACTTTTTCAAAAAAATGTGTTATACTGCCGATGAATATTATTTTTTTCGGAGTTCAAGATGGATCAGAACAATATCCGCAATTTCTGCATTATCGCCCATATAGACCACGGAAAGTCGACCCTTGCCGACAGGATCTTGGAGCTTACCGAGACCGTCGCCGCGAGGGATATGGAGGAGCAGCTTTTAGACAATATGGATATCGAGCGCGAACGCGGGATAACCATCAAGGCCCGCGCCGTTCGGCTTAAATATCGCGCCGAAAACGGCGAGGACTATATCTTTAATCTTATCGACACCCCCGGGCATGTCGACTTTAACTACGAAGTTTCGCGCTCGCTGGCGGCCTGCGAGGGGGCTATTCTTATAGTCGACGCTTCGCAGGGGATCGAGGCGCAGACCCTTGCGAACACCTATCTTGCGATAGAGCACGACCTTGAGGTCATGCCGGTTATAAACAAGATCGACCTTCCGAGCGCCGACCCGGACTCTGCCGCGGCGGAGATCGAAAACGTCATCGGCCTGCCGGCGAAGGACGCGCCGAGAATTTCGGCGAAGATGGGGATAAACATCCGCGAGGTTTTGGAGCGGGTCGTAAGCGACATTCCCGCCCCGAAGGGTGACCCCGGCGCCCCGCTTAAATGCCTTATTTTCGACAGCGTGTACGACTCTTATAAGGGAGTTATAATCTACGTCAGAGTCAAAGAGGGCACCCTTAAGGCCGGGGATACGATAAAGCTTATGGCCACCGGCGCGGAATTTCAGACCGTAGAGGTGGGGTATATGGGCGCTACGGAGCTTATACCCTCGGGGATTCTTAGAGCCGGAGAGGTCGGATATATCACCGCTTCGATAAAGAATATCTCGGACACAAAGGTCGGCGACACCGTTACCGACGCTTTTAACCCCTGTTCGGAAGCCCTGCCGGGGTATCGAAACGTTCAGTCGATGGTCTTTTCGGGCATCTACCCCGCGGACGGAGCGAAATACGGCGACCTTAAAGACGCGCTCGAAAAGCTTAGGCTTAACGACGCCTCGCTTACCTTCGAGCCGGAGACTTCCATCGCGCTCGGCTTCGGGTTCAGATGCGGCTTTTTGGGGCTTTTGCATATGGACATCATTCAGGAGCGGCTCGAGCGGGAATATAACCTCGATCTTATCACAACCGCGCCGTCGGTAATATATAAAGTCACCCTTACGAGCGGCGAGACCAAATTTATCGACAACCCGACCAACTACCCCGACCAGGGCGTTATTCAATCGGCGGAGGAGCCTATCATCGACGCGCACATCTTTACGCCTTCGGAGTTCGTCGGCAACGTTATGGAGCTTTGCCAGGAGCGGCGCGGGGTCTATAAAGATATGAAATATATCGACGACAGGCGGGTCGACATTCACTACGAGCTGCCGCTGAACGAAGTCATCTACGACTTTTTCGACACTTTGAAGTCCCGCACCCGGGGGTACGCCTCGTACGACTACGAAATGCTGGGCTACGCGCCGTCCAAGCTTGTAAAGCTCGACCTTTTGCTCAACGGCGAAATAGTCGACGCGCTGAGTTTTATAGTTCACGCCGACAGGGCGTATAACCGCGCGCGAAAGCTTTGCGAAAAGCTTAAAGACAATATTCCGAGGCAGATGTTCGAGATACCGATCCAGGCCGCGATCGGCGGAAAGATCATCGCGAGGGAGACCGTTAAGGCATACAGAAAAGACGTTTTGGCGAAGTGCTACGGCGGCGACGTCACCCGAAAGAAAAAGCTTCTCGAAAAACAAAAAGAGGGCAAAAAGCGCATGCGCCGCTTCGGGACGGTAGAAGTCCCGCAGGAAGCCTTTATGAGCGTTTTAAAGCTCGATTCGGAATGACAAAGACGGAGGTTTATTATGAACGGATCAATTCTTTCAAACAAATGGCTGAAGTTAGCCGTTTCGATAATTTCGGCGGCATATCTCGGGCTTATATTCATTCTCGCCTACTGGACTTTTTTGTATGAGATACAGTTCAGAAGCGAAAAGGCGTTCAATATCGTATATATCGCCGCGAGCGTTATATTCCTCGTTCTGCTCTTTTATACGAGAAAGCAGCTTCCGACGAGAATAATCTCGATGATCCTGCTTTTGCCGGTATTTCTTCTTATTCTCTTCAACGTTTCGAGGCCGTTTTTATACCTTCCCCCGCTTATAGTCGGGATTATAATGTTCTTCGCCTGCTCGGCTTCCGAGACGTCGAAGGTTATAATGGGGACGATCTATATTTTGATGTACGTCGTCGGGCTGGTGGCGTTCAGCATCGCCTGCACGCTGTTCGGCGGGTCTTCGGTAGAGACTAAAATAAACTCCTCCGCGCCGGAGGAGATAACCTCTTTATACGATATGGCAAAAATCGACAACCTAAACGCGATGAGCGTTTCGCCGGACGGAAAGTTCAGATACTATGTCGTCGACGTCAAAGACAATTCGCGCGGGCAGGTTATGATAGTTGTCGAGCCGAACGACCTTGATGTCGAATACAGATACTTCACGCTCGTAGAGGTCGGATATACCACGAGGGTGGCGATACACAACGTTCGCGGGGTGACGCCGGACATAAGGTGGCTTGACGGCGGCACGATAAGCTATACCTTCGGCGACGGCGAATGGCGAACCTCGAGCGTTAAAAAGCCGGACGACAAGAACTACCTTAGATTCTTGAGGATAGGATAAGCGAATAAACAAAAAATCTCCCCGCAATCAAAGCGGGGAGAGAATTTTTTATATTATTTTTTAGGGGAGAATCAGCCGCTCGCCGCCCGAAAGGCCGCTTAGAATCTCGGTCTTGTCGCCGGATACGACGCCGACGGTCACAGGGGTCTGTACCTTAATGCCGTTCATCAAAACGTTGACGTAGCTCGAGGTATAGCCGCCGTTGTCGGTCGCTTGATAAACCGCGTCGGTCGGCGCGATGACGGCTTCGTCGCGGCGGAGGGTGGTAAAGGTGACGTCTACCCCGCCGAGCTCGGAAAAGTCGACGTCTTCGTCGGGCTGGATAACGTAGCTTACGGCGGTAAAGCTTTCGCCTTCGCGGCCGCGGAATTCGTTGGTTATAGTGTCTACCACCTTGCCGGTGCCGGAGAGGATCTCGCCCTGCTTAAAGTCGACCCTCGTGCCGAACTCTACGTTCGAGAGCTGCGAGGCGTAGTCGGTCGCGGTGAGATAGATCCGGGAAGAGTCGGAAATGGTGCAAAGAGTCTCGTATCTGTCGATATTCGAGCCGGGGTAGAAGTTTTTGATCGAGACGATTCGGCCGTCGAACGGCGCGGTCAATACAAGGCCGTCGCGCTTTTCGACGAGCTCGTCGTATTTAATCTGTTCGATCTCCATGCTTATCCTTGCGAACTCGGTCTCGTTCCCGCCGCCACTGCGGCGAAGATTTTGGTAGGCGGTCTTCGCGGAATTTAAGGTCAACTCTTGAATGACGATGTCGTCTTCAAGCTGGGAATCGTCCAAAACAGCGATAACGTCGCCTTTAGAGACTTCCTGATCCTGCCTTACGTTCATCTGCGCGAGCTTTCCGCCGGTAAGGGTGAAGCAAAGGTCCGTAGTATAGGGCGCGGTGACGTCGCCCTGGATAGTCACCTGCTCCAATATGGTACCGACGTAGCAGGTTTCGGTCTTATAGTTTACGGCGTTGCCGGTTCGTATCGGGATGTAGATGTCGCCCTCGTTGTCGGTCTTTCCGCATGAGACCATAAGCGAAGACATTATCGCCGCGGCGGCGAGAACAGAGAAAAATCTTTTCACTTAAATTCCTCCGAAAAAGTTGAAATGCCTAAATACTATCGAGACAATTATAACACATTCCGCCTTAAAGCGCAATAGTTTTTTTCAGATTTCGCTCTGCGAATCTATCAGCGCGAAAATTACGCCGTTAGAGACCAAAAAGCCCTTTGTCGTCAACGCGGCGGAATCGCCCGAAAGCTTCATCATTCCGGCGGATACAAACGGTTCGGCGTCCTTTAAAAAGCGCTCTTTGCTTCCGCCGAGAGAGGAGAGCTTTTCAAGGGATATCCCCCCGCTTAACCTTAGCCCCAAGAGGATATATTCCTCGAGAGGGTCGGGCGAAGCGTCTTCTAAAGCCGTTTCCTGAAGCGGAGATTCGATAAAGGCTTTTATATCCGGCGGGACGAAAAACCTCTTTCCGCCGAAGAAAGAATGTGCCGACGGCCCGAAGCCGAGATACGGCTCGCCGGTCCAGTATTTTAAATTGTGGCGGGATTCAAAGCCCGGGCGGGAAAAGTTGGATATCTCATACTGTTTAAAGCCGCGCTCTGAAAGGGCTTTTACGGCATAGAGGTACATATCGGCGACGGTATCGTCGTCCGGCGCAAGGGCGCGAACCTCGGGGCAGTCGAAGGCGGTTCCCTCTTCGATTTTTAGCATATAAGCGGAAAGGTGGGTCATCCCGAGGGAGCAGACAGAATCTATCGACTCGGCGAGGGAGGGCAAGGTCTGGCGGGGTATGCCGAGCATAAGGTCGCAGGAGATGTTGGTTATCCCGGCGGACCTTGCGGCGGATACCGCCTCGGCCGCTTTTTTAAAGTCGTGGACTCTTCCGAGAGCGGAGAGCTCTTTGTCTATGCCGCTTTGAACCCCGAAGGAAATTCTGTTCGCGCCGGCGCTTTTATATTCGGCGAGCTTTGAAAAGTCGACGGTTTCGGGGTTGGCCTCTACGGTGATTTCGGCGCCGGGGGAGATATCAAAGCTTTCGCGCAGGGCGGAGAGAATCGCGGAAAAATCCCGCCCCGAAAGAAGCGAGGGCGTTCCCCCGCCGAAATAGACGGTATCGGCGCAAAGGCCGCGGCCGCCGGCGGCGCGGATATTTCTTATCAGCGCGGCGGAATAGCGGGAAATTTCGGAGGCGCTTGCCACCGACGAACAAAAGGCGCAATAGCCGCACCTTTTAACGCAGAACGGAACGTGGATATATATGCCGAGCAAGAAAGCACCCCCCTTGTTTTAAGTTTAGCATAATTTTAAAAAAGAAGCAAGAACACAGAAATCAGAGGTCGGAAATCGGAAGTTAGAAGGATAGAAAGCGGGAATTGAAGAAACTTTCAAAAATAAATTCTGTTCTCCGATATCCGAATATCTGCCAATCTAAAAGCAGCCCCTTAAAAGAGGCTGCTTCCGATGCTTTTACTTCTCAAATCTTGACTATCTCGCCGTACTGCTCTCTTCCCGAGCCGACGGCGTTGGATTCGTCGGTGTCGATGTGCATCGCGGTGGCGTAGCTTGCGCTTACGCGGCAGACGACGTTGCCCAAAATTGCGCTTCTCTCGGGGGTGTCGATCTTAACCCAGACTTCGTCCTTGTCCTTGACTCCGAGGCTTGCGGCGTCTTCGGGGGTAAGGTGGATATGCCTTTTCGCGATGATAACGCCCTCGCTAAGCTCGATCTCTCCGCACGGGCCGACAAGCTTGCAGGCGCCGCTTCCGCTAAGGTCGCCCGATTCGCGGATCGGGGCGGAAATGCCTATCGAGCGGGCGTCGGTCGCCGAAAGCTCGACCTGGGTCGCCTTGCGGCAGGGGCCGAGGATGGAAACGTTTGCAAGCTCTTTTTTAGGGCCGACCACGGTAACTCTCTCCTCGCAGGCGTATTGCCCGGGCTGCGAAAGGTCTTTCTTCTTGGTAAGGGTTGCGTTCTCTCCGAATAAAACCTTAAGGTCCTCCTCGGTGACGTGAACGTGGCGCGCCGATGTTTCAACGATGAATTTCATTTTCTTTTTCTCCTTTATGTCAAAATTTTGTTGGCTATTTTATTTCAAACTCCGCGGCGGCGCAGAAGTTTTCATACCATTCCGGCTCGGTCTCTACCGAGAAGCATTTTACAAGGCGGTATTCCCCCTCGTCAAGATCGCCGAAAAAGTCGGTCCAGTCGATCTCGGCCTCAAAGCTCTTGCCGGGCTCTATGATTACCGCAGCGCTGTCTACCGCCCATTCGCCGTGGACGTTTTCCCAGCCGTTTTCGCCCTTAAGCTGAACGGTGAAATCGTATTCGGTGCCGCTCTCGATAACGCGGTCGCCGTTGTTTTTAAGGGAATATTCAAGCCCTTCGGGCGAAATTCCGGCGACTTCCAATTCGACGCCTTCAAAGTTGTTTACGGGTTTGCCGTTAAAGTCGTCCTCCCCGCCCGATATCTCAAACTCGGCGTAAAGGCGGATCGGCTCCTCGCCGCCGGCGTTCACGCTTTTGACAAGGCGGTATCTGCCCTCTGTAAGCTCGCCGTAAACGTCGCCCCAGCCGACTGTGCATTTAGACGCCTCGCCCGCGGGGATCGTTATGAGAATAAGGCTGACCGGGCGGTCTGCGGATTCGAGCTCAACCCAATTGCCGTCCGCTTCCGGGTCGAATACCTCGACCGAATAGTCGTTGATATCCCCGACGGTGACGTCGTTCTCGGTGCCGTTAATGACGCGGTAGGTCGCGCCGGATTTATACGCCTCGACCTCGAGGCTAAGCCCCTCGGGGGTTTCGCCCTCAAGGGAATATATTTCAAGCGGCGGCTCGGACTCGACGGCGCTCGGCTCGGAGTCTTCGCGCTGCTCGGGCTGATCGCCGACATGGGTTGAAACGGTTTGGTTTTGCTCCGGCTCTTCCGGAATGGTCGCTATCGCGACGGATTCGGGGAAATCGCGCGCGGCGGAGATATTTTCGGGCGCGGCCGCCCCGCAAGAGGACAGCAAAGCGGCGGAAATAAACATTGCGATAAGTTTTTTCATTGTATTAACGCTCCTTTAAAATAATTTTCTACTTTTAATATGCGTAAGGAGCGCGAAATATTGCGGGGGCGAAAAATCTTTCAATTAAATTTTACTACTCTTTTCGCGCCGGGTCAAGCTGTTTTTTTAAGAATCTTCTTGATGATAGCGCCGTTTTTGACCTCGAATACCGCTACAAGCGCGATAAACGAAAGCCCGATAAGCGACACCGCCGCGCCGAGAACGAGGCAATCCGGGAAGAACTTCATCTCTATCTCGTGCTCACCGGCCGAAAGCTCTATTCCGATGAGCGAATCCAAAACCGTCACGGTGTCGACCTTTTCGCCGTCGACTTTAACCGTCCAGCCCGGCTCCTGCGGAATGGTGGTCATAAATATTCCGTCGCTCTGCGCGTTTACCGTTCCGACAAGGTGGGTGTCGCTGTGCTCGGCGATGTTCCAGCCGCCCGGGGCGATTTGGTCATATACCTCTTTAAGGGCTTCGGCGTCAAGACTGTAAAACAAAACGTCGCTGAAAAGGGCTTCTCCGTTGGCAAGTGTCATTCGCAGCTTTATCGTCTCTCCCGGCTCGAACGAACCGAGGTTTAAAATGCTGTAATACTCGCCCTTAAAGAAATAGTCGACGAAGGCGTAGTTGTTTATATCCCAAGAATCGGCCTTAAGCCACATATTGCATTGGCGCTGGTATATTGTCGGGAAAAATGCGAACACCGGCTGGTCGGTGTCTATATCGACGGTAAATTCAACGTAGCTGTCCTTTCCGTCGACGGTGGTGGTATACCAAATATGGTCGCCGGTGGTGGCGGTAGTGCAGTTTACGGTGTCGGTAAAGCGGGGGTAGAGCTGGTGGAAAACGCTCACCCTCGGGTTGCCGGTTATGCCGCTTAAAACGGTCTCTTGGTTCCTGAACGGGTCTTTAGAGTCGGTCGTGATCTTTAAAATGTCCTCGTCCGCCATATATCCTATCGGCAGGGCGTAGGGGTTTTGGTATACCTCTATTTTATCGACCCCGGTCGTCTCGGGGGTCATGATCTTCTCATACCCCGAATATGGCCGCTTTATAAGGTTTTCGTATTTGACCCGCTCGATATCGTCGGCCGAGGTGGTCTCGCCCTCCTCCGGTTCGGCAGGATCGGATTCTTTATACATAATGTATTTTATCCCGAAGAGCATATCGGTCACCGGGGTTTGGCCGGTGTATTTGGTAAAGTGCCCCTGCATGCCGTAGCCGAGGGATTTTAACATATTGAGGACCGGGGTGTTCATAGTCGAGCTCGAGTGGGAGATCCCCTTAAAGCCCATTCCTATCGGGTCGTTGACTGTGCGGTGGAAGGTTTTTTCGACTCTGTAAAGCCCGTCGTCGCGCTCTTCGAGCTGAGAGACTATCTCGCGGCCGTCGTTAAAATAGGGAACATAAGAGCTGTATGTGCTGTAAACTACGTCGTAGTCGATGGCGTAGACGGTATATAGGCTGTTTATGAAGACCTCTATACAGACGAACGCCGCCGTTACGGTTATCGAAACGCCGCGCGGGTATTTCTTGCAGATATAGATAAGCCCCGCGAAAACGCATATCGCCAAAACCCCGAACCAGACCGTCTCGACGAGGTATATATGCTCGTACTGCTGTTTGTTTATAAATGCGAGCATGGCTATCCAACCGAAGGCGGTAAGGCAAATCTCTTTAAAGGTTACCCCTTCGAGGTTTTCAAACGCCCTGAAGCCGCAGATTATCATCAAAAACGAGAAGGTGTAGGAATACCTATACGGCAGCCAGTTCGGGACCTGGAAGCCGTGCCACGCGATATCAATCGTCGAGACGTACATGCTCCCGAAGACCGCGAGCATCAAAAGTGCTATCGAAATTTTCTCTTTCGGCTTGATTTTTGTGTTTAGGAAGAAAAGCGGCAAAAGTATGAGTATGGCGGTGCCGCAGGCTATCATCGGAAGCCCCTCGGGCCGAACGGTGTCGTATGAGTTGGTATAGAGCTTAGAGATGAAGCCGAAGATATCGAACTGGTTTCGCGGAGAGAAATCCGGGTCGGAAAATTCGAGCTTTCCGAGGCTTAGCGAGCTGTATACCGGGATAAGCACCACCGCGGCGCTCATAACAGAGATTATCGCCGAACCGGCGAACCTTAGCCCGCGGTCGAACCAATGCGGGGCTATCGCGCGGCCCTCTCTTGAAAAAACATAGTAGATAAAATAGAGCGCGCAGAAAAAGCCGGTCATATAGCCGATATAAAAGTGAGAGATAAACATAACCGTCAGCGGAAGAATAAACGGAAGCATCTTTCCTTCGTCGACGAGCCGCTCTATCCCCAGAAGAATTATCGGCAGCCAGATCATTCCGTCTATCCACATCGGGTTCATAAGCTCGACGACGATATAGGTCATCAAAGCGTAGGTTACCGAGAAGATTATTTGTGAAGACGGCTTCGCGCCCTTGCTTCGCTTGAGGTAATAGGCCATCGAAAGCCCGCAGCAGCCGACCTTTGCAAGCTCCATGATCTCGATCGCGCCGAGGATCATTCTTCGCGGCAGCAAAACGACTATCCACATAAACGGGCTTGCGAGATAGTAGCCGAACATTCCGAGGGTTTCGCCCGAAAGGTTTCTCGACCAGCTGTATACAAGGCTGCCGTCGCCCCAGATGGCGTCGCGAAAAGCCTCGTAGTAGCTTACATACTGGCCGTTTAGATCGAGGACCAGAACGGAGAGATCCCCGAACGGGTGAACGCCGTAGCAGGCGTATGCGAGATACATTATCAAAACCGGCAGGAAGAACGCCGCAAGCCCGACCCTGCGCTTATATATCGCCCTGCCGAGGCGGTTTGAATCGAACGCGGAATATGCCCGCTCGGCAAAAGTCGGCTTTTTTGGGGCGCGCTCTTCGCCGGTTTTTTCGATAAATTCGTTTTCGCTCATATTCGGTTCCTTTCGTCGGTGTCTTCCGAAATTATATATTTCGGCCTGCCCTTTATCTCTTCGTATATCCTCGAAACGTAAAACCCGAGGACGCCTATCGCCGCAAGAATTATTCCCGCCAGGATTATGACGACGGATATACCGGCGGTAAAGCTTTCAAGATTTGCCCCGCAAAGGCCGAGGATCAATAAAACCAGCCCGATAAGGGAAATCGCCCCGCCCGCGAAAAAGCTTATATATAGCGGCAGAGAGGAGAACGAAGCGACGTTTCTTAGGGCGTACCCCGCCAGCTTTTTAAAAGTCCACTTCCCCCTGCCCCGCTCTCGCGCGGCGACTTCGTATTCGACCTCTTCGGCCCTGAACCCGACGAACTGCGAAAGCGCTCTGAAAAAGCTTCCCTGCTCGCCGTATGACAAAACCGCGTCTATCGCCCTTCTGTCCAAAAGAATGAAATCCGAAGCGCCGGTCATATCGAACCCGGTCGCCCGGCTCATAAGCGAATTGAAGATCCCCGCAAGGGCGCCGTGGGCGGGCCTTTCGCTCCCTCGGGAGGACTTTTTGCCCTCTACGACCTTTGCCCCGCCCCGCCATTTTTCTATCATCTTCGGTATTACAGCCGGGGGGTGCTGAAGGTCGCAATCCATAACCACCGCAGCCTCGCCGGAGGCGGCCTCGAGTCCGGCGCGAATCGCGGCCTCTTTCCCGAAATTGCGGGAAAATCTTATCCCCCTTATATTCGGGTCTTCCGCCGCGCGAAGGATCTCGCTCCAGCTTTCGTCCGTCGAGCCGTCGTCGACGAAAATAATTTCGTGTTCTTCGCCTTTAAGCGCCCCGCAGACGGCCTCTGCCGCCGGAAAGATGTTTTCCTCTTCGTTAAAGGCGGGTATGACTATTGATATCATTTCTACTCCTTTAAAAGCTCTAAGCTCGGCCTTACGCAGTTCGCCCAAGCGCTTTCGCCCGGGTCATAGTCGGTCGAGTGGTCGCGCTCCGCAATGGTAAGGCTTTTATCTTTCATCGCGGCCAAATAGTCGAAGGGCGTCTCGAATTTTTCGTCGACGTATACGCCGCCGTTCGGGTGACACCAGCGGTGGTGCGAGTCCGACCCGCCGGTTGCCGGCAGGCCGTATGATTCGGCGTACTGCTTCGCCCGAATGTTGTATTCGTCGCGGTTGTTGCAGTTATAGATCTCAACTCCGTCGACCCGGTGGGGGTATAGCCTTATCGTGTCGATATAATCCGCCTCGCGGAAGGGGTGGGCGTGGACTACGAAGCCGCCGTTTTCGTGGACGAGGTCGGCGAAATACTGTATCGGCATATTGTCGATCTCGGGGTGAGAGATCAAAAAGTTCATATCTATGCCGTAGGTAAGAAATTCGGTGGCCCTCCACCCGAACTCGAGCCCGAAGAAGACCTTAAGCCCAAGCTCGTCGCCCCGCCGCTTCGCGTCGTCGTAGCCTTGGCAGAAGAGCCTGACCCTAAGCTCCCACGGGAGCTTTGCAAGCTCGCCCCTTACGGCGGTGTTGCCGCCGAAGAAGTGGTCGGTTATAAAACAGCCGGCGTAGCCGAGCTCGTACAGCCGCTCGACCATCTTCGCCCCCGAGGTCGACGAGCAATCCGACCCCTGCGAAGTGTGCATATGGGTTTCGTATTTGTATTTCTTCAATGCTATCATCTCACAAAATTCCGATTATAATCTATTGTATTGTATCATTTCAGGGGAAAATAGTCAATACGCAAGGGGAAGAAATCGGGGGGGCAGGATTCTATCTTCTAATTTCTCGAATAAATGTTGACAATCGGCGAAAACTGTTGTAGAATACTTTCTGCGAGTAAGCCATGCGGCAGCGGGCGTCGGTTCGCCGGCGAATGAGGAAAGTCCGAGCATCAAAGAGCGGGGTAGCTGCTAACGGCAGCCGAGGGCGACCTTAGGGAAAGTGCAACAGAAAACAACCGCCGTTTTATACGGCAAGGATGAAAAGGCGAGGTAAGAGCTCACCGCGGGACGGGAGACCGCTCCCGAGTGTAAACCCTACCCGATGCAACACCGTTTGGTTCGACCGTGTCTAAACGCCTGCTCGGCGGGCACGGCGATAAGGTGGCTTGAGTCCGGCGGCGACGTCGGACGTAGATAGATTGCCGCACACGACAAAACTCGGCTTATCGGCTTAGTCGCACCACGAAAAATTTCCCGTAAGAAGGGGTAGATATACAATGACTAAAAAAATCGCGGCGATAATTGCCGCGGCTGCAATTCTTTTCTGCTCATGCGCGCTGCCCGCGGGCGGAAAATCGGTCGATTACGGCAGCTTTAACGGCTATTACGGAAAGCTTGAATACGAGGTCGAAAACGGCGCCGGCGCGGTCACCGAAAGAATGTATACTCTTTTTTCGGACGAAGCGCTGACCTCGTCGGTCGGGCAAAAAGACGTCTTCTTTGACGCCGAGACCGGCGAGATGATAAAATACAACGTAACCATCGGCTTTGATAAGGTCGAGCTTTGGGTGAACTATACCTGCGGCAACGGCGCAAGCTATTATTCAGAGATACACTTCGACGAAAACGAAGTCATGACCAAGGGAAATTGGGACAATAACTACACCGACGCCGAGGGGATCAAGACCCGCGAAGTCGGCGAACAGAACTACTACCCCGACGGCAAAACGATTAAAGACTATCACTCCGAGGTCTATCACGAGGGCGAGCTTTTCGAGACTACCGACAGGCAGTATTCGGAAGACGGAAAAATGACCTCTGAAACAATATCATGATCGCGCCGCCCCGAGCTTTATTCGGGGCGATTTTATAGGGGGAATCAAAAACGGAAAAGCTTTTCGACGTCTATGTTAAAATCACCGAGGGCTTCGGGGTTAAAGGCAAAAGCGAAGAGGCGAATATGCTCTGCTTTTCGGCGACTGCCGAGGGGAGATATTTTAACGGCAGATCGCTCGGCACGGGGGTGGATACCCAGCGCGGGAAGATCGGCGGGCCGCTTTCCCTTTCGGCGAGATATATGCTCGAGGGCAAGGATATAAACGGCCTGCCCTGCCGAATCTTCATCGAAAACAACGGAAGCTTCGAGGGCGGCTTCGAGCCGAGGATTATAACCGACAGCGCCGCGCTATCGGAGTTTGAAAACAGGCCCCTTAAGGCGAAAATCAAACAGGCCGACGGCGGAGTTGTGGTCTCGATTTACGCTCTTAGAGGATAGAATTTAGAAATTAGAGGATAGAGGTTTGGTTTTGCGGCTTTCTGCGATTTCAAACTTTCTATCCTTTTAACTTCTATCCTCTAACTCTCTATCTTCTAAAAAAGCGACGAAATTGTCGCTTTTTTTCTTTTTCCCTCTTGACAAACGACTTATACGGCTGTATAATCTACTTATACGGTCGTATAAGTGCGATCGTAAAACAGAACAAGAGGTGATACAATTATGAAAGAAACGCTTAAAAAGCTCGGAGAGGCCGAGCTTGAGATCATGCAGGCCATATGGTCTCACCCGGACGAGGAGATGACCTCGGTCGCGGTTTTAAACGGGCTTAAAGGGCGGCGCGACTGGCAGCTTTCGACCCTTATGACCTCGCTTTCGCGGCTTAAGGACAAGGGCTACGTCGTCTGCCGGCGGGAAGGAGGGTCTAACCTTTACTCCGCGGCGGTCACTGAAAACGACTATAAGGCGGGCGCGAGCAAAAGCTTTTTGAAGAAGCTCTACAACAACTCCGCGCAGCGCCTTGTGGCGACCCTTTACGACAACGATATGTTGAGCGCCGACGACCTTGCCGAGCTTCGGGAATATCTCGACAGACTGGAGAGTGAGCGCCGTGACTGACCTTTTCTTGAGAATTTTGGGGATATCGGTATCGACCGGGCTTTTGGCGGCGGCTTTGATGCTTTTGTCGCCGCTGGCGAAGGGGTTCGCCGCAAAGTGGCGGTTTTGGATATGGGCGGTTTTGGCGCTAAGGCTTCTGATACCGATAGGGTTTATCCCCGAAAAAAAGGCCGAAGTCTCCCCCGCCCCGACCGACGCCGCGGCGGTCCAGACCGCGCCGGCGCCCCTTCCCGCCCCTGCGCCGACTTATCCGAGGATAGAACTGACCGTCCCCGAAAGCTTTACCGAGCCGATAGCCCCGCGAAGCGAAGCCCCCGCCGCAGAATCGAAAAAGCGGCCGAACATAACCCCGCTTATGCTGATCTCGGCTTTGTGGGCGGTTGGCGCGGCGGTATGCTTCGGCGGGCAGATTGCGGCATTCGCGGCCTTTAAGCGCAGGATAATAAAGCGCGGGAAAATCGCGGAAAACCGCCCCGAAAGAGAGATCTTTTCCCGGCTTTGCGAAGAGATGAAGATGTCCCGCGCGCCGAGGCTTTATATCTCAAATGCCGCGCCCGGGCCGATGACCTTGGGGTATTTTAAGCCAGCGATAGTCCTTCCCGAGGGGGAATTTTCCGCCGAGCAGCTTAGGTTTATCCTGCGGCACGAGCTTATCCACCACCGCAGGCGGGACGTTTGGTTCAAGCTTTTGTTCGCGGCGGCGGTTTCGGTCCACTGGTTCAACCCGATAGTCTGGATAATGCGCCGCCGGGCCGACATTGATATGGAGCTTTCGGCGGACGAAGGGGTAGTCGGAAAATCGAGCTTTGAAGAAAAGAAAGCCTATACCGAAGTCTTATATTCGACCGCCGGAAAGGGCGCTTCGGTCGCGGGGGCGCTTTCGACCCACTTCAGCGGCGGGAAAAATGTCATGAAAAAGCGCTTTAACAACATTCTCTCAAAGCTTAACAAGAAAAACGGCGCGGTCCTTTTGGCGCTGGCGGTTGTTCTTGCGACTGCGGCGGGGGCGCTTATCGGCTGCACCGCCGACCTTAAAAAGAGCGGCTTAAAGATAGATCAAAAGACCGCCGAAAAGCTTATAAACGGCGATTTCGGGATAAGGCGGCTTATTTTCTCCGAGCCGCCGGAATACGACCCCGAAGACGCCTTGCCGCTCGTCGGCCGGAAATACAATTGTTACAGAGTCACCGACGAATCGCTCGACGAAGCGGAAGAATATAACGCCCTTTTCGAGTCGGTATATACCGGCGGGGCGCTCGACGGCAGACTTTCGCAGAGCGAGACCCTTATAACCCACAACGACGAGACATATTGCTGCCCCGAGGGTTACGGCGATATCCCTGCGGCGGAGCTTAGGCGGGTAGAGATAATAAAAACCGATTCCGGCGAGGCGGTTCTAAGGGCGGAATATTTTTATAACGGCGAAGAGCAGTTCGACGAATACACCGCGATTTACGCCGACGACGGCTGGAAGATAAGCGAGATACGCGACTATCTCGGGGTCGCGAACGCGGCCTTGGCCGATCTTTCAAACGACGGCTCGCTCGAGCTTGCAAACGAGATCCTCGTCTTCGACGTTTCGCCCGAGTTCGGCGACGGAACCGAAAAGCCCGCGGATTTAGAGCTTGAAACCGCCGACGGAACATCATATTTCTCGGCCATGCGAAGCCCATACGACAGCGCAGAGAGCTGCCTTAGCGCCCTATCGAAGGTGTTTACCTCCGAAGCCTGCGAGAAGCGCCGCGCGCTTTTTGAAGAGGGCGAGAGCTGCCGGACAGTCGACGGAGTTTTATATCACGAAATAAGCGAGCCTCTGCGGCTTACGTTTATCTATCCTTTCGAGAGCGCGGAAAAGATATCCGCCGAAGAAATATCTGCGAAGACGAAATTCGTCTGGCAGGACGATTCGCTCTCGGACTGCGAGATAGTCTTTAAAAACGAGCTCGGGGAGTGGAAGATAGACAAAATCATCGACCCTGACGCCGCGCGTGAGGACCCGGAATGTATCTGCGCGTGGCCGATAAGCCGGGCGGAGGCCGGCCTCGACGGCTCGGGGGTCAATAAGCTCGTCGATAATTTCATGATCTACGAGCGGGCGTTTGACTACGGCAGCCTCGACTACGCCTCAAACAGCCCCGCCGACAGCGTCACCATCGACGGCGAGATTTATTACCCAGTCACCGAAGAGGGCTTTACCGAGTGGCAGGAGCTCTACGACTTCATGCACGGGCTTTTCAGCGATGATTTTGCCGACGAAGCCCTTGCGGGCAGCCCCTATCGCGAGCACGACGGAAAGACCTATACCCGCGACGTCGGCGGAAACGGTTGGAGCATTTCGGACAAAGATTACCGTTGGTATGACGGCGAAAAAATCGAGATCTGGCGGCCGCTTCTCTCCGAAGGCGACGAGGGCAAATACGCGATAACCCTGCTTTACGTCAGCGGCGGGAAGATCACGGGGTTTGAGTATCACTACACCGACAGCCTCAACGGCTATCAGCCCAACGCCGATATTTCCGAGGTAAACGCCGCATTTGAGGAGTTTATCCTTCCGCCCGACGGCGAAACGATCACCCGCCTTGCCGAGGAATACATCACCGAAAACACCGATCTACCGCTTCACAGCTATACCGCCGAATACACCGCGATCACCGACAACGTCAGCGGAATTCAGAGCGGCATAATCGAGATTAGGTATGACAGCGGCTCGCCCTATATAAGGCTCACGATTGCAAAGCTTGACGGCGTTTGGCAGACGACCGCAGCGACCGAGTATGCCGACTATAACGAATATCTAAGCGAAGTCAGCGGCGGCCGCCCCGACGAGGTCGGGAATGTCAAAAACGTCACCCGAAATTTTGACATCATGAGCGTCAGCGTTGACATACCCGAAAGCTGGCAGAGCTATACGTTGGAAGATTACAGTCTTCAGCACATCGGTATCCAACTTTATGACGGCGCAATCCCCGCTCAACGCGAAATGTACGGCGGAAAGCTGTTTGTCGCCGAGGCGGTAAGCGGCTTTGCGCAGAGCTATATCGAATCGCAGGAGGCGCTCGGGGTTTCCTATGACGTTTCCGACTATACCGCCGCTTCGGGATATAAGATGAAACTATGCTATCGCAACGGCGTTTTGGACTATGCGACCTTTGACGACTTTAAGAGTATGTGCATATTCTTTGACCTTGACGAGCAGGACGACATGCGCGTTATTTTCGGGATAATCGACAGCATAGTTTTATCCGCCGAAAGCGGCGACGCTCCCGAGCAGTCGTATTCTTACGACGAAGCAAAAGACATTCTCGAAGAGGCGTTCGAGGCATACGCGCAATATACAAGCTTCGGGAGCGTCGAGCTTTCGTCCGACGGCGGCACGGCCGCCCGCGAAATCAAGGTCAGAAAAAGCGACGGAATCTTTACCGAATACGCCTATTGCTTCACGGCAAGATATCAAAGCCGCGACAGGCTTCCGCGGCTGTACGCCGTGACCGCAGACGCCGCCGACATCTTCGTCTATGACCCCGAGGACGAAACCGACGAAGAGTTTTACGGTTATCTCACCACGGCGGAGTCATATAAAGACGTTCCCGAATATGTCGTCTTCACCGACTTTTACGCGCAGGCCCAAGCGTTCTACAAATTCTTGCAGGATATCGACAGCCGGGCCAAATTCGATTTCGACCCCGAGGCGACAAAAGAGGCGCAGTCCCTCCCGATTTGGGATAATTACGTCGAGGCGAGCCTGTTTTTGCACCTTCAAAGGCGGGACAACGGAGATATAATCGCCCAAGGCGGGGCGGAATACATTCCGCTGAACAGCGACTACGACACGCTGGCGGAGTGCGAAGCGCTTCTGAACAAGACCTTTACCCGCGATTTCCGCGAGCTGATACTCAAAAACCAGTTCGGCAGAAACAGAAAGTTTTCGGAATTCGGCGGAAAGATGTACGCCATCATCGGCGACTACGCGGGGACTATCGTATGCGACCTTCCGATAAGCGGCGCGGTCTATGACGGCGAGAACAGAATGACCGCCTACACGACCATAACCTACGACCGCGAGGGCGACAACGTCGACGACTATATCTTCCATCTCGAAAAAGAAGACGGAAGCTGGAAAATCGCCTCGATAGAGCTTCCCGACTACTACTCCGACGGCAGCAGCCGGTTCGAGTTCACCGAGAGCTATTACTACACCGACACCCTTGCGGCGGTTGAAACCGTCCGCGAGGCCCTTGAAGCCGAGGCACAGAGCGACTACGTCATAAGTCTTGAGATCAACAATATTTCGGAGGATTGGCAGGAGACCTATCGCCTCGCCGAGATGTATGCGGGAAGCGATCTTGCGAAGGAAAGGGGCTGGAGCGACGACGACCTGAATGATAGATTCCTCGTCGTCTCCGCCGACTTCAACGCAGAATACGATCCCGCAAAGACCTCTCTTGAAAGCGGGCATATGATCCGGTATTTCGGGCTGATGTATCGCGAAGAAAGCGACGATTGGGAGATTTTGGAAGGAGTCGGCGAAACGAGGCCCGCGCAGAACCCTTGACCGAATTTTAAAGATATAAACAAAGAAGTGATGATATATAGCCGAAAATGACATTAAATTTAAGAAATTTATTGACATTTGCGGAAAACGGTGGTATAATAATAAAAATTTATACCGCCGGAGGTAGTTATTATGCCAAGGAAAAAGAACACAGAAGCCGCCGAGGTAAAGACCGAAGTCGTTGCCGAGGCCGTTAAGAAGCCCGAAGTCGAAGCCGTTACCGAAAAGCCCGCCGAAAAGCCCGCTAAAAAGGCCGCCGCCAAAAAGCCGGCAGCGCCGAGGGCGAAAGCCGAGCCTAAGCATGTAGTTAAGGTTCAGTTCAGAGGAGAGGAATACGACCTCGACGCCATCAAAACCGCCGTAGACGCCGACCTCAAGTCTAAGGTCAAGGGCAGGATCAAGACCGTTGAGATCTACGTCAAGCCCGAAGACAAGGCCGTCTACTACGTCGTCAACTCCGACTTTTCGGATAAAGTCGAGCTTTGATCAAGCTTCCGATCGCCGATGAAACCATCGGCGATTTTCTTTTATAATAAAAAATATAAAAACCGCGACTATACGCCGCGGTCTTTTTTATATTATTATTTTACTCCGCGGGGGCGGGATTGGGCGCGGGGTTGTTCGACGAATTCTGCGCCGAATCCTTCCCCTCGGTAAGCGAAGAGACGTCTAAAAAGGTCCCGTCCGAGCCCATAACTTCGGGCAGCTCGCCGTCCCACTTGTCTATCTTGTGATATTCGATAAGCTCTTCGGTGAGCGATTCGGCGATGGTCGCGTTGGCCTCTGCCTCGGCCTCGGCGGTGATCCTTAAAGCGTCGGCGTCTGCCTCCGCCTTGACCCTTATCGCTTCGGCTTCGGCCTCGGCGTTGGTGATCTTGGTCTGCTTTTCGGTCTCGGCCTTAAGAAGCTCTTGCTGCGCGACCTGTTTTTCTTCGATCGCGGTTATAAAAGCGTCCGAAAATTCAAAGTTGATGATGTTTACGTCGGTGACGTAAAGCCCGATCTCGTTTAGCTTTTCGTTAAGCCCCTCGACAAGCCCGGCCGAAATCAAGGTTCGGTTGGTAACGCTTTCTTCGGCGGTATATTTCGCGACGATGGCCTTTAAAACCTCGTTTACCGCCGGAACGACGAGAATGGTCTCATACGCCCCGCCGATGTTTTTGTATATGCTGTAAGACTTCGAGGTGTCCACCCGATAGTTGATGGCAAGGGTGGTCTCAACCGTCTGAAGATCCCGCGAGAAAGCCTCGGTGTCGACCTCGAGCTTGGTGATGCGGTTGTCGATCATAACAACGCTCTGTACGAACGGGAGCTTAAGATGAAGCCCCTCCTGTAAAACGCCTTCGTCGACCCGCCCGAGCGTGACGACTACGCCGGTGTGGCCCGGCTGAACTATCGTAAAACAGCTTGCGGCCAAAACTATGACCAAAATGATTATGAGTATCGTTAAAACGACCTTTTTGTTAATAAATCTGCTCATTTAAAACGCCTCCGTTTTTTAAAAGCTTATCTGTTCCGCTTGTAAATTTCTATTCCGACGACTACCACGGCGGTCAGCGCGAGCATTATAAGCGCGATCAGAAGGGTTCCGTTGTTGGCCGCCGAATTGTCCACTCCGTCGTTGTAAACGTCCGAAAAAGCGTCGGTGATAACGGTCGGCTCGGTCTCCGGCTCGGTCATCGGCAAAGAGGGCTCCGTCGGGGGCTCTGTCGCCTCGGTCGGAGGTTCGGTCGGCTGCGTGGGCGGCTCGGTCGGCTCGGTCGGGGGCTCTGTCGGCTCGGTGGTGGGCTCCGTCGGGGGCTCTGTCGCCTCGGTCGGGGGTTCGGTCGGCTGCGTGGGAGGCTCGGTGGGCTCAGTCGGGGGCTCTGTCGGCTCGGTCTCGCCGGTGGTGGGCTCGGTGGCCTCCGTCTCGTCCGGGACGTATTCCGTCTCTTCCTCCGAGGCAGTGGGCTGCTCGGTCTCCTCCGAAGAGCTTACCGGCGGCTCGGTGACCGGGGGTTCGGTGACTTCGGGCTGCTCGGGCTCGGGCGGGGTAACGGCGGCGTTAGGGTCTTCCCCAAAGTATACCATCGCGGTGGCGCCGTCAACCTGCGCGCGGATACCGCTCGTGTCATAGGCGTTTACGCCGTTGGTGATAACGCTGCCCTCCTCGCTGTCGGTAAGGGCTTTAAAGGTTATGGTCGCCACAACGCCGTTTTGGTCGGTGTTGCTTCTTCCGCCTATCCATGTAAGCTGAACGGTCGAGCCTATCTCGGTGTGTGAAAATCCGCTGATTATCCCGGCGTCGCTTACGCTTACGAATTGAAGATCTTCATAGTCGTATCTGATGACGCAGTCGAGGCTCTTGATCCCCGGGTTGCCCCTTAATACGACGTCGACTGTAAAATTCTCCCCTTTTTTGGCGTAAGAGGTCTGGACAAGGGTGCATGACCCCGCGGCCGCAAAGGCGCCAAGGGTCATCGCGGCGGCGGCGATAAGCGCGGCAAAAAGCGCCGCAATTCTTTTAGACATAGTTTTATCTTTCCTTCCAAGCTGTATTCTAACTTTTCGTAAAAGCCCGCCGCAGTGCGGGCAAAGAAATACACTTTAATTATAACACCGTTTTTCAAGAAAAGCAACAGTAATTTTATTAGATTATGCAAATTTGACAAAAAGTGATAAATCTTTAAAAAAGGTCTTGACAAATCGAGAGCAGCGGTGCATTATATAATTGTACGAATAAGCGCATATTGCGGATTTGCGCAGACTAAAATTTTTGACTGGAGGTAATATTGATGGTTGATATAAACTTTGTTTGGCTCAATTCCGTTCACGAGCCCGATTTTGTTTATTTCGACAACAGCCACGATTGGTGGCTTCTGGTGCAGACCAAATCCTACGCAAAGGTGCACGCCGAGGACGGCGACGTTATAGTTCCGCCCGACACCGTTTTATTATATCCGCCGCATATGTCGGCGAGCTACGAGGCATACGACGGCCCCTACGCCAACTACTACGTAAGATTTTACACCGACGAAGACTTTATCGAAAAGCTAAATATCCCCTTCGGAAGGCCGATAGCCCTTCGCTCGCCCGAGAGTATGGACAATTTGTTCCAAGTCCTCGTAAAAGAATACTTCTCGGATTTCGCCTACGGTCAGCAGTCTATGGGAATGATAATGCGGCTTATGGTTATGAAGATAGCCGAATCAATCGAAGACAGCAGCATGACCGAGCAGCAGCGCGCTCTCATCAACCTTAGATACGACATTCAGACGAGGCCGGATTATCAGTGGACCGTCAACGAAATGGCCCAAAGGGTCCACGTCAGCACCGGATACCTTCAAAGCATATATAAAAAGCAGTTCGGCGTTTCATGCATGCAGGACGTTTTAAACCGCAGGGTCGACCTTGCCAAGGAATATTTGCAGAGCTCTGCTTATTCTTCTCAAAAAATCGCTCAACTATGCGGATATCAGAGTATCGAGCACTTCTGCCGCCAGTTTAAGATCATAACCGGCATGAGCCCGCTTCAATACCGCAAGATCAACCAGCTTAAGATGAAAAAGCCGGAAGGTTCGGAAGAATAAAGAAAGGCGAATACTCATGAAGAATTTTTCAAGAATCATCCTTGCGGCGGCCGCTTGCGCGGTGCTGCTCTGCTCATGCGGGGGGCAGACGAGGGGCCAGTTCGCCTACGACGAAGAGGCGCCCTCGATATGCGAGGCATTTAAGGATTATTTCCGGGTCGGCGCGGCGGTGAACAGCTGGGATATAGAAGACCCCGAAAGCCCCCAGTGCAAGACCATACTCAAACAGTTCAACACCCTTACTTTAGAGAACGAGTCGAAGCCGGAAAATCTTCACCCCGAAGAAAATAAGTATTACTTCGACAAGTTCGACGAATTTGTAGACTTCTGTGAAGAGAACGACATCACCCCGAGGGGGCATACCCTTATCTGGCATTCTCAGTGCCCCGACTGGTTCTTCCGCGACGGCGGGGGCGACGCCTCGGCCGAACTTGTTCTTGAAAGAATAAAAGACCACGTCACCACCATCGTAAGCCGCTATAAAGGAAGAGTCAAGACCTGGGACGTAGTAAACGAGGTCATCGGCGACGACGGCCAGCTAAGGTTCTCCGAGTGGTCGCGCCTTGTCGGCGACTATGACGGCGACGGCGACAATTTCGACTTTATCGAAGCCGCATTTAAAGCCGCGAGAGAGGCCGACCCGGACGCGCGTCTGATCATAAACGATTACAGCCTCGAAAGCTCGTCCTCAAAGGCGATAAGAATGTATAACGCCGTGAAAAAGATGCTCGAAGACGGCACCCCGATCGACGGCGTGGGCTTCCAGATGCACATCGGCAACGGCATCGACTATGAGGCGATGAAGGAAAACTTCAAGATCATCTCAAGATTGAGAGAGGTCAACCCCGACCTTATCATCGAAGTCACCGAGCTCGACGTAAACTGCTACGGCTGGAACGAAGCGCCCGCCGACGTAGAGCTTACCAAAGACTTTTTGAAGCAGTTTTCAACGACCTACACCGACGTCTATAAGCTTTTGATGGAGCTTTCGGACGAAGGGATTTTAGACAGCGTGGTTATGTGGGGGCTTCACGACGGCGTAAGCTGGCTTAACAACGGGCACAAAAACTACCCTATGCTTATCGACAGCGACCTTAAACTTAAAGACGCCTACTACGACGTCATCGCGCTGGTGAAATAATTTCAAACCATAAAGAAAGAGCGGTTTTTCCGCTCTTTTTTTGTTTGTTTTATTCTTCTTCGGGCTGCGTATATTTCTCCACCAGCTCCGATATCTCTCGAAACAGCTTATAGTCGCTCTGCGATTCGCCCTCTAAGTTTGAAAGTATCGCCAAAACATATGGCCTCGGCGCGTCGATAAAGGCTATATCATGGAAAGAAAACCCCGCCCAGCCGTATTTTCGGTACATCGGGTATGATGACGTTATCATCTTAAGCCGCGTGTTTGAAAGGTCTTCTTTAAACTGCTCCGCGCCGGCAGTCCCCCTCGTAAGATATTCCGCAAGGATCTGCGCGTAGGCTGCCGCAGATTCAACGCAGATTTTTTGCTTCGATTGCCTTACGTCCTGCTCATGCGAGCAGCCGTAGTTGGTCAAAAACGCCGAAAAATCGCTCCACGAAACAAGGTCTTTAAGCATCTCGTAGGCGATATTGTCGCTTCGGGTGATCGCGAGCCCCAAAAGCTCTCTGACCGTAAACTGCTGCCCGAAGTCGCCCTCGATAATAACCCCGGTCCCGCCGAAATAGTGCCTCTGCTCGTATGTAAGAACCTTCTCCGGGTCGATTATCCCCTCGTCGATCTCCCGCCAGATAAGCGTGCAAAAAGGTATCTTTACGGTGCTCGCGATGGGGTAGTGCGCCCCGGGGTTCAGCTTATATTCAAACCCGCTCTTAAGGTCTTTATAATAAACCGAGACCGTTTTGCTCCGCGCCTCGATAACGTTCCCCTCTTCGTCGTAGGTCTCGTATTCCGGGTTGCATAAACATTCCTCGCTGCCGTCGCAGCCCGGGTTAAGCCCGTATTCCTCGACTATCCTGTCCATCTCGGCGTAAAACTCTTCGGGCAGCGAAAATTCTTCCGCCGGTTCCTCCGCCGACTCCGCCTCGCTCGGCGAAATTTGACTTTGCGAAGAGGTCTCGAGCTTCTCCTCTTCGGTCTCCTCCGATGAAGATACCGTCCCGAAGGTCTCGATAGTGACCTCTCTCGCCGGGGGTTCGCCGCCGCTTACGGCAATATCGGCCCCGCGGCATGAGGCGAGCATGATAATGCAGATCGCGGCAGCCGCAAGGCCTATAAAGCGTTTCATAGTTTCTTTCCTTTCGGGTCGGTTATCTTATACTGTCCGGCGTAAGCTTGTCATAGTATTCGCAGTATTCTATCTCCGCGTTGTCCACAAGCTCCTGAATGTCTTCGGTGAAGGCTATGGTAACGTATTCCCCGCGCAAAGACTCCCAGTTTTCCTCTATAAAATCTTCTTGCTCAAGCCTCTGAATGATATGGTATCCGTAGCTCGTCTCTACTATATCGCTGAGTTCGCCGACTTCGAGCGCATAAGAAGCCTCTTGAAATTCGTCGACCATCGTTCCGTCGGTAAAGAAATATCCTGTCGGGTTGTCTATCATTCCCGGGTCGTCGGCCGACTGCGCAAGCTCGTATATATCCGCGCCGTTTTTGATCTGCTCCAAAAGCTCCTTCGCATAGTCGAGCGCGGCGGCCTTAAGCTCTTCGTCGGTGGCGTCTTCATACCCCTCTTGATCCGCAAAGTGGTCGTTGCTCACCAAAACGTGGTAGACTCTTACATAGTCGTTTTCAAGGGCGTCCTTGATCTCTTCGTCCGGCGGGGCAAGGGGCGCGCCCTCGTTGCCGTAAAGCTCGTCATATACCTTCTGGTCGAGCACCTGCTCTTCATACATTCTTCTCAAAAGGTCTTCGTCGATCTTCGAAGCCTCGAGCGCCTCTTGAAAAGCCTCCTCCGAGCCGAAAGCCTCCCGCTGTTCTTCAACATATCCGTCGACTTCCGCCTCGTCCTCTTCGTCAAGCTCGATGCCGTACTGCGGGGCGAGCATCTTCCCCCAGATGTTCTGAAGGATAAAATATTCGGTGTATTCCTTCAGTTCGGCCAAAGCGTCGGGGTGGGCGTCCCAAAAAGTCGGGTCCCCGCCCGAGAAATACGAGGTATCTACCGAATTATACATATATCTGTATTCGTCGAACGGAACCTCTACTCCGTTCGCGGTCATCATAATAAGGCCGTCGGTATCTATCTCTTCTCCGTCGATATACAAAAGCCCTTCGCCGCTTTCGCCGCCGGCTTCGCTTTCAGCCGCGCCTATATCGCTCGGCGAATCAAGGGTAACGTCGCCCGAAGACGCCGGGCTTTCTTTCTTTTCGCCCGAACACGAGCAAAGCGCCGCCGAAGCGACCGCGAGCGCCGAAACAAGCGCCAAAAGCTTTTTAAAAGTCATTTTCAACTCTCCTAATTAAAATATGTTTATCATTCTACCCCGCTTATATGAAAGATATGTGAAAGCGGGTTGAAATCTCTCAATCAGTCCGCAAGCTTGATGTCTTTGATGTAAAACGCCCAGGTCAAAATGTCTACCCCCGATTCGATCTCGGTGTTATAGCCGATCTTATAATAGGTATAAGCTATCGGCACTATCGGGACTTCGTCGGTTACTATATCAAGGGCCTGCTGCAAAAGCTTTGTGCGCTCCGCCTGGTCGATGCTCGCCTGCTGACTCTCCAAAAGCGCGTCGACTTCCGGGTTTGAATACGAGGGGACGTTGGTTCCGCCCTCGCCCATAAAGCCGGAGTAGAAGATCCCCATAATGTTGCCGGACATATCCGAATAGTCCGCCTCCCACTCGAAGATCCCCATCTCGAAGTTGCGGGTGCCGTCTTCCAAGATATCCCCGCCGAACTCGCAGTTTATAAGCTCATCCTGCGAGACCTTGTCTATATTTACGTTTATCCCGATCTCTTTTAAAGCGCTTTGAATTTCAAGCGCGATCGAGACGTTCATGCTCTGCTCGTCGACCATAAGGTTGCAGTCGAACCCTTCGGGATACGCAGACTGCGCAAGATAGTTCTTCGCGTTCTCAACGCTGTATTCTATCCCCTTTTGGCTTTCGGCATAGCTCTCCCAGCTCTCGCGTTCGGCGGTGTATAAAAGCTTGCCCATCGGCAGGGCGGTCGCCGCCTCGCCGACTTCGCCGACTATCCCCTCGGCGATTGCCTTTTTGTCGATAACGCTCGCTATCGCGCGCCTAACGTTTGCGTCGTTAAAGGGCGCGACCTCGCAGTTAAAGGCGAGCATGATGAAGTTTGTCGAGTCTTTCAGCAAAACGTCGGTGTTCTCGCCGTCTCTGACCGTCTGAACAAGCTCTGCCGGAAGCATGGTGTCAAGCTGAATCTGCCCGTTCGTAAGCGCCTGAATCCTTGTGGTGTCGTCGCTGATGACCACAAAGTCGATATTGTCTACGTCGGTCTCAGCGTAAGCCTTATCCCAGTAGTTTTCGTTCTTAACAAGGTTTATCTCCGAGCCGACGCTCCAGTTTTCGATCTTATAAGGCCCGGTGCCGATAGTCGGCAGCCCCGCCGAAAGCGCGGCCGGCTTTCCGAAATTCTCCCCGGCCTGCTCGCAGGCTTCTTTTTTGACTACATGCCCCGCCGCCGTCGAAAAGACGTACTGCCATGTGGCGTCCGGCTCGTAAAGCTTAACGGTAAACTGCCAGTCGCCGGTCTGCTCGATGGATTCAACGTTGTCATACATCCATGCGAGATACGAGGCTACGTTTTCGTCGCGGTATCTGTTCAGCGAGAACAAAACGTCCTCCATAGTCATCGGCGTGCCGTCCGAAAAACAAACGTCGTCGCGGATATTATAAACATATGTCGTCGGGTCGACCGCTTCCCAGTCCTTCGCAAGCTGCGGCGATACGCTTCCGTCGGCGTTCAATCTAAGAATACCCTCGGTTATCTGAAGCATAACGCTTATCGTCGGACCGTCGTATGCAAAGGCCGGGTCGAGCGCGGTGATGTCCGAAATAAGCGAAACGGTAAGGGTTTTGCCCTCGGTCTCGCTCTGCGCTCCGCAGGAGCAAAGGGCTACGGCCGCCAAAACAACGGCCAGTGCGATTGAAATGAATTTTTTCATGCTATCTCCTCCCAAGAGAACAAGTAAATATATACAAGCGCGCAATTTTAGAGCCGCGCGCCGCATAAGCGCTTTGTGTATTCCTTTTCCGGCGAAACGAGAATCTTCTCCGGCGGGCCGGTCTCGATTATCTCCCCTTTATACATAACCGCTATCCTGTCGCTTATATGCGCGATAACGTCAAGATCGTGAGAGATAAAAAGAACGGCTATCCCGAGTTCGTCTCTAAGGTCGGAAAGAAGGTTGATTATATTCGCCGAGACCGAAACGTCGAGCGAAGACACCGCCTCGTCGGCTATAAGAACCCTCGGACTGCATAACAGCGCCCTGACTATCGCAAGCCGCTGAAGCTGCCCGCCCGAAAGCTCTTTCGGCCTTCGCGACAAAACGCTCTGCGGAAGCCCCGCCGTTTTTAAAAGCTCGGCGATCCTTTGCTGCGCGGCGGCCTTTTCTACCCCAAGGCTTCTTGCGGCCTCTTTAAGCCCCGAGCCCACCGAATAAGATGGGTTAAAGCTGTCCGCCGGGTTCTGAAAGACCATCTGTATCTTCGGCCTGAGCCGCTTTTCGGAGGATTTTTCAAACATCTCGCCTTCAATAAATATCTCGCCCGAATCCGGCCTTATAAGCCTCATACAAAGCCGCGAAAGGGTGGATTTCCCGCTGCCCGATTCCCCGGCTATCCCGAGAATCTCGCCCTTATCGAGCGAAAAGCTTATGTTTTTGACCGCTTCTATCTTCGTTCCGTCGACCGTAAAGGTCTTTGAAAGATTTTTGACTTCAAGAACTCTTTCGGGCATCTTCATTCCCCTCCGGCTTTAATACACGCCGCGAAATGCGACCCGCTCAAGCTTTTTAGCGGGACTTCTTTTTCGCAGCCCTCGCCGCGCTCCGCGCATCTCTCGAAATACGGACAGCCGCAAATGTCGGAATAAATGTCCGGCAGGGGGCCCGAGGCGGCCTTAAGCCGCTTTTTCGTGCCGTCCGGAACGCTCTGCAAAAGGTCGCGGGTATAGCGGTGGCGCGGGTCTTCGATGACCTCTTTGACGCTCCCGCTCTCGGCGATAAGCCCCGCGTACATAACGTATACCCTGTCGCAAAGCCTTTTTACCACCGAAAAATTGTGTGTGACTATAAGTATCGCCATATTTCTCTCTGCCGAGAGATTTTTCAAAAGTTCGAGAATCTGCGCCTGCGTGACGGCGTCGAGCGCGGTCGTCGGTTCGTCCGCGATCAAAAGCCTCGGCTCCGAGCTTATCGCCATAGCTATGCAAATCCGCTGAAGCTGCCCGCCCGAAAGCTCGCCCGGAAGGCATTTAAGCCTCGTCCCCGGCTCGGATATCCCTACGTCGTAAAGAAGCTTTTCGGCTATCTTCGCGGCCTCGGACTTAGAGACCTTTTTGTGCGCCGAAATAACCTCCCCCATCTGCTTCCCGATAGTTATGATTGGGCTTAGCGCCGCGGAGGAATCCTGCAAAACCATCGAGATCTCGCTTCCGCGAATCTTTTTCATCTCGCCCTTTTGGGCCGAAATAAGGTCGATTATCCCGCCGTTTTTCCTGCAAAATTCTATTTTTCCGGAAAGTTCCGTCCTCTCCGGGTTGTGAAGCCCGAGGATTGATTTCGCGGTCAATGTCTTTCCGCAGCCCGATTCTCCGACTATCCCGACGATTTCGCCCTCTCCGACCTCCGCCGAAACCCCTCTGACTCCGCGGACTTCGCCGTAGGCGGTAAATAAATTTACCTTTAGGTCTTTTATGTCCAAAAGCCTATCCATGCCTAAGCGCTCTCCTTTTAAGCTTTCTCTTGGTCGGGTCGATATATCTTTGAACGCCGTCGGAGAGAATGTTTATCGAAATAACCGTAACAGCTATCGCTATCCCGGGGGCGAGCGCCGAAAGCGGTCGGGTGAATATAAGATTTCTCGATTCTTCGAGCATAGCCCCCCAGTCACATTCGGGCAGCCTTACCCCGAGGCCGATAAAACTCATCGAGGCGAGATCTATAATGGCGTAGCCTATATCGAGGGTAAGCTGTGAAGACAAGGTAGGCACGCAGTTGGGAAGTATCTGCAAAAAGAGTATCCTCGCCGTGGGGCAGCCCGCCGCCCTAAGCGCCTCGACGTATCCCCTGTTCTTCTCCGAAAGAGTTAGCGACCTTGTAAGCCGCGCGGTCATCGGAACGTAAACTATCCCGATCGCGAGTATCGCCCCCCTAAGCCCCCTGCCGAATATCCCCGCGAAAACAAAGGCGAGAAGCAAGGTCGGAAAGCTCACCGCAACGTCGGTTATACGCATCATAAGCCGGTCGGCCATACCGCCGAAATACCCCGCGAAAAGCCCCATGGGTATCCCTATCGCCATAGAGAACAAAACTATCGCCAGCGCGCCTAAAATGGTGGTCCTTCCGCCGAAGAGAATTCGCGAAAAAATATCCCTGCCGTTCTGGTCCGTCCCGAATAAATGCTCCGCCGAGGGGGCCTCAAGCGTGGAAGAAAGGTCGGTCTCCAGCGGGTCGTAGGGCGCGATTATCGGCGCGGCGAGAGAGATCAAAACTATCGCCGCAAGAACAAAACATGATATCGCCACCGAAGGGGTGAAGAATTTGGAAGCGCCGTTTTTTGCGATCATTCTCTTCCGCCCCCTTTTATCGTCCTCGGGTCGGCCGCCGCGATGATTATATCCGTCGCGGTGGTCAAAAGAAGGAAGAAGAACACGGTTATCATCGTTATCGCCTGGGTCACCGGGTAGTTAGAGCCCTGAATCGAATCTATCAAAAGCGAGCCCAAGCCCTGAAGCGAAAACACCTCTTCGACCGTCACCGCGCCGACCAAAAGCGAGCCTATCTGTATCGACATAACCGAAGAATAGGGTATAACGCAGCTTTTAAGCGCCTTTTTCCAGACTATCTTTCTTTCCGATATCCCTCCCGCTCGCGCAAAAAGAACATAGTCCGAGTCGAGCTCGGTTATCATCTTAGACCTTATCACCCTCGCGCCGAGGGCTATCATTCCGAGGGCTATGCACAAAGCCGGAAGCAGCAGCCTTTCCATCATTCCCGAAAAGCCGGAAAACGAGCCGGTAAACCTTATCTGCGGCGCCACCCGCGAAAGGACCGCTATCGCTATCATCGAGACGAAAAACCCCGGGCAGCTTACCGCCGCAAGGCATACCGCCGAAAGCCCGCCGTCTATCGCCGAGCCCTGTTTTATCGCGCAGACCACCCCTATCGGGACGGATATCGCGATAGTTATAAGCGAGGCCATCGTTATAAGCGGCAGCGTTACCCCGAGCCTCGGCGCTATAAGCGACCACACCGGCTGCTGATATCTAAAATCCGCCCCGAAGTCGCCTTTAATAAGCCCGAAGAGCCAGTTAAAATACTGCCTCCAAAGCGGAAGATCCAGCCCGAATTTTTCCCGCAAAGAGGCTATCGTCGCCTCGTTCGCCCTCTTTCCGCCGAGGATCACCGCGATAGGGTCAACGTTCGAGAGGCGCTCGAGAAAGAATATAAGAAGAGAGGCGGCGAATAAGGTCGCCGCAAAGGCTAAAAGCTTTTTAACGACATATAAAAGCAAACCGCTTTTCTTTTTCATTCCCGCGCCCCCTTTAAGATTTCATATCAATCTCGTATTATACCGCAATTTCCGCGGAATTGCAACCCCGAGGCTAACGAAAAGAGCGCCGCGCCCCCGCCCTTTTTGGTTATTTTCGCACAAAAGGTCAATCCGATAAGAAAAAACGGCGGGATATCTCTACCCCGCCGTGATTGTTGCTTATATGACAAAGCTGCCGTTTTTGAATATCCGAATATCCTTGCCGTCGAAGGTGTGACCGACAATGTTCATATCCGGCGCGCCGATCATAAAGTCGACGTGTATCATCGACCGGTTCACCCCAAGCTCCGAAAGCTCGTCGGCGGTCATCTTGTCATATCCCTCGACGCACTCGCGATACCCCCTGCCGAGCGCGATGTGGCAGCTTGCGTTTTCGTCGAAGAGCGTCTCGTAATAAAGAATGTTCTGGTTCGATATCGGCGAATCCTGCTGAACGAGCGCAAGCTCGCCGATCATCTTCGAGCCCTCGTCCGATTCCAGCATTTCCTCCAAAACCTTCTGCCCCTTTTCCGCCTCGCATGATACCACCTTGCCGTCCTTAAAGGTGAAGGAGAAATTCTCGACAAGCTGCCCGCGATACGAAAGCGGCTTGGTCGATACAACCTTTCCCTCCGCCTTGCCCTTCATCGGGGTGGTGAATACCTCTATCGTCGGCATATTCGGGTTGAAGAAATGGCCGTTAAGGTCGTATTCCCCGCCGCCGCACCACTTCGACTGCGGCATCAGCCAGCATTTGAAATCTGTGCCGTTTGATGAGGTGTAGTGCAAATATTCAAACCTGTCGCGGTTAAGCTTTTCGCATCTCGCCTTGAAGTCTGCGTTGACTTTGTTCCAAACCGCGATCGGGTCGTTGTCGTCGGTGACGTAAACCGTCTCGAGTATCGCCCGCCAAAGCTTTTCTATCGCCTGGTTCTTTCTAAGCCCCGGGAATACCTTCTTAGCCCAAGCCTCTCCGGGTACGGCCGCTATCGTCCACTGGTGCCTCGATTCCATCATATCGTTGTATTTTTTGCTGATTTTATATGTGTTGACCGCAACCTTCTGCATCTTAGTCGGGTTGACGCCTTTAAGGCCGTCCGGGTCCTCCGAAACTATATGTATTCTGCAAGGAAGCTCTTCGGCGGTCCACTTCATTCTCTCCTCCTGCCATTTTAGAACGGTGGAAAGGGTCTTAACGCTCTCGTTGCGGAATTTCAGCCGCGTAACTCTGTCGTCGCTCCATTGAACGTTGACGTATTTCGCGCCCGCTTTATAACATTCGTCTACTACCAAAGCGCAAAAATCCGCTTGGTCGACCGAGCAGCTTATAACCACCGATTGCCCCTTTTGAACGTTCGCGCCTATTCTGACGATAAGCCTTGCATACTTCTTTATAGTGCTTTTCTTCATCTGTTTGTCCTCCGTAAATTTGCATTTTTGCATATTTATGCCCTTTACCGCTGTGTATTGATAAAGGGCGATTCAAAAAACAACGGAGTTATTATAACACAAACTTTTCCAATTTTCAATACCTTTCCGCATTTTTTTGCTTGACTTTTTCACGCCGAAATAGTATCATTTGAGACGGTATTTAACAATTTGTTTTCAGATATGTTATAATTTGAAAATATCGGGGGGATATTATTTTATGGAAGACTTCTCGGCGGTCCGCGCCGCATTTGAAAGCTCGTCGCTATTTCGCGGGGTTTCGCCCGCCGTTTTCCGCGGCGGATTCTGCATAAAATTTTCCCGCGGGGATGAGATCAAAGAGTCTCAAAACGGCGTAGAATGTCTCGGCCTCGTCGTATCCGGAAGTTTGACGGTCGCCGCAAGCGAAGAAAGCTCCGTCTCGATTCTTAAAAAAGGAGGAGAGTTCGGCATCTGCAACATCTTCGTAAGCGAAAGTATGCCGACAAAGCTTCGCGCAAGGGTCAAGACCAAGATCTTCTTTATTCCTAAAGAAGAGTTTGCCCGCGTTTTGGGCGAAGACGCCGGCCTTATGTATCGCTATGTAAGGCTATGCAACGAAAAAATGCTCTATCTCGCCGAAAGACTGAGCCTTTTTTCGGTCTCCGACTGCACCGAGAGGCTTATGAAATACCTTGTCTCAAGGGCAGAGGGCGGAAGGGCGCACCTTTCGTTCTCTAAAGACGAGCTTGCGCGAAGGCTCGGCATTTCGCGCTCGTCTCTGTTTCGCGCGTTTAAAAAGCTCGAGGCCGAAGGCCGAATTTCCGTCGACCCGAGCGGAGCGGCGATAATCCTCGCCGAAAATAAATCTGTATAAGGGAGTATTGAAATGAAACTCAAAAAAATCATCGCGCTGCTGATTGCAGTAGTAACGGTCGCCGGGCTGATGTCCGCCTGCGCCGAAAAGTCCCCCTCGCCCGAGGGCGAAAATAACGTCGTCTCCGGCGATATCACCCCCGAACCGGCTTCCCCCGAAGACGATTCCGAGCCGGAAGCCGCCGAACCCGTTACCGTCCGCATAGCCTCGTTAAAGGGCCCGACCACCATGGGAATGGTCAAGCTTATGGACGACTCGGACAACGGCCTTACTTCTAATTCCTACGACGTTCAAATCTTCGGCACCGCCGACGAAATAGTCGGCCTTTTGGTGAACGGCGAGATCGACGTCGCAAACGTCCCCTGCAACCTCGCCTCGGTGCTCTATAAAAAGACCGAAAAGGGTATCAAAACCCTCGGAATTAACACCCTCGGCGTGCTCTACGTCCTCGCCGCTTCGGATCCCGAATCCGCCCCCGATACCGAAGAGCCCCTTCAGTCGATAGCCGACCTCAAGGGCAAGACGGTCTACTCGACCGGCAAGGGCACCACCCCCGAATATGTTCTGAACTATATTCTGACCCAAAACGGCATTGACCCGGCCTCCGACGTCAACATCGAATACCTCTCCGAGGCTACCGAAGTCGCCGCTAAAATGTCCGAATCCGTCGACGCGATAGCCGTTCTGCCCCAGCCCTACGTCACCGTCGCGATGAACCAAAACGAAAACCTTCGGATCGTCTTCGACCTCACCGAAGAGTGGAACAAGATCGACGGCACCCAGCTCGTCACCGGCGTGACGATAGCCCGCAGCGAATTTATCGAGCAAAACCCCGACGCTGTCGCCGCCTTTATGGCCGACTACGCCGCTTCGGCGGAATTCGTCAACTCCGATACCGAAGCCGCGGCCGCGCTCGTCGGAAAATACGATATCGTCGCCGAAGGGGTCGCCAAAAAGGCCCTGCCCTATTGCAACATCGTCTTTAAAACCGGCGCGGATATGAAAACCGACGTCGAAAACTATCTGACCGTCCTGTTCAACAGCGACCCGACCTCGGTCGGAGGAGAGCTTCCCGATGAAGGATTCTACTACTCGGCAGAGTAAACTCAAAAAAACAATATTAAAAGCTTCGGCCATAGCCTTCTGGATCGCGGTCTGGGGGGCTTTGGCCCATGTTGTAAACAGCGAGCTCATAATCTGCTCCCCGCCGACTGCCCTAAAGCGCCTTGTCGCTTTAATTCAGACCGCCGAATTTCGCTCCGCCGTCGCCTTTTCCTCGATAAGAATTTTAACCGGCTTCTTCGCGGCGCTCGCCCTCGGGATTATTCTCGCGGCGGTTTCAAGCAGAATAAGCGCCGTAAAGATTCTTTTAGAGCCCATAACCTCTGTGATAAAAGCGACCCCGGTCGCCTCCTTCATAATCCTCGCGATAATCTGGTTCGGAAGCCGCAACCTTTCAATGTTCATCTCGTTTTTGATGGTCTTCCCGGTCATCTATCTCAACGTTTTAAAGGGCATAGAGAGCGCCGACAAAAGCCTTTCCGAAATGGCCGAGGTCTTCCGGATAAGCCGCCCCAAGCGCCTTGTCTACATCTATTTCCCCCAAATTCTTCCGTTCCTAAGTTCCGGCTGCTCGGTTGCGCTCGGCCTTTGCTGGAAGAGCGGCGTCGCGGCCGAGGTCATCGGAATAAGCGGCGGCTCGATCGGCGAAAAGCTTTATAAGGCCAAGCTCTATTTCGAGACCGGCGACCTTTTGGCCTGGACCGCCGTGATAATCGCCGTCAGCGCGATTTTCGAGAAGCTCTTTATGGCGCTGCTCGGGCTTATAAAGAAAAAGACGGAGGGCCTTGAAAGATGATCTCTCTTAAAAACGTCTCAAAATCCTTCGGCGGCCAAACCGTTTTAAAAGATTTTTCCCTCGATATCGGGGACTGCGCGAAGCTCGCGATAACCGGCCGCTCCGGCGCCGGAAAAACCACTCTTCTAAACCTCATAACCGGCCTTATAAAGCCCGATTCCGGCGAAATCTCCCGCCCCGAAGGGCTTAAAATCTCCGAGGTTTTCCAAGAAGACCGCCTTATCGAACCCCTCGGCGCGATCAAAAACTGCCGCCTCGTATTAAAAAAGGGCGCCGATCCCTCGATAGTCCCGAATACCCTTGCCGCGCTCGGAATTTCCGGCGAGCTTTTAAAAAAGCCGGTCTCCTCTCTTTCCGGGGGGGAGCGCCGCAGGGTCGCGATCGCCCGCGCCCTCGTCGGCGACTTCGACCTCTTGATCTTGGACGAGCCATTTAAGGGCATCGACTCCGAGACTCTCCCCTCGGTGATCGAAGAGATAAAGCTTCGCACAAAAGACAAAACCCTTATCCTCGTGACCCACTCAAAAGAAGAGGCCGCCGCCCTCGGCTGCGCGCTGTTCAGATTGGCAGATATCGGATAGTCGGAAATCGGAAGTTGTTTTCGGAAATTTGTGCGATTTCGGCCTTTCTATCTTCTGACCTCCGACCTCTGATTTCTGTCTTCTGCTTTAGGCGCAGTATCCGTCGTGATAACATTCTACCGTCGTCACAAATCCCTTTTCCGCCGAGGCGGTGACGACAACTCTGTCGACTTCTCCCTCAAAGCCCGCGCCCTCAAGCCTGAATCTGTCCAAAAGGTCGAGGCCCGCATAGCCGCAAAATCCGAAGGAATCGTAGTTTATCGCCCTCATCGAATAGTTTATCCTGTGCCTAAGCCCCGCTTCCGAATCCATTATCCACTCGCGGTCGAAGTTGATTTCCCTCGCGCGGACTATCGTTCTCTGCGCCGCAAGGCCGTTGGTCGCGGTAAAGGCCGCCGGCGTACCGTCTACGTCCTTTTCGCTGATATATGATATCATCTTGGAATAATCCGTCCCGCTCCCCCTTGAAACAAGCTCGCTCTCCGAGATCGAATAAACCTTCGGGTTGTCGTGCGGCTCGATCCTGACGGTGTTGTAGCCGTAAATATAGGGGTATTTTCCGCTCGCGCGAAGCGAATAACAAACTATCGCGTCCCACGAGCTGGTTCCGTCGTAATAGTTGACGTAGTTTACCGTCGGCGTGTTCTGCTGATAGGCGACAATCGGTATCGCCGTTCCGGCCGCCGCAAGCCCGCTAAGGTCGACGTCCGTCAAAAGCCCGTCCTTGCATTGATTAGAGGCCAACGCCGCGGTATATCCCACGCTCGAAACCTTAAGGACTGTTCTTCCGTCCCGCTTTATAATCTCGATGCCGGTCGGGTAGCCGTAGTGGATCATAACGCCGTCAATATTCAGCATAACCGCGACCACCTCCGCGATGTTGAAGTTCTTCGGGCAATACCACTCCCCCGAAAGCTTCGTATAGGGCGTGTAGCGCTCTTTTTCAAATCTGAAGTTTATGCAGCAGTTCGCAAGGGTCCCGAGAGTTCTCAAAAACCTTACCGTTAAAACAACGCTTCGGCTCAACTCTCGTTCACCTCCGTAAACTCCGCCTCGATCTTCCCGCTGCCGTCGCTTTCGGCGCTAAGCTCAAGCCCGGTCATAACCATAAGCCCAAAGCTCAATCCGCCGACCGTAACCGTCTGCGCCGCCGCCCCAAGATTCAAAGAAAGCTTCGTATAAACCGCCGGGCCCGCGCCGCCGGCTGTCTTCCCGAAGGCCTTAATTCTAAGCGGCCTCGTTCCGACCACTCTCGTCCTTATCCCGCTTCCTATCGTCGGGGTCTCGCCGGTTTTGACCTCTCTCTTTATCTCAAAGCTCTTCATACAGGGGTAAAACTCCCCGCCGACCGAAAACCCGATATTTTCCGGTATTTCCGCGGCGCTCTCAGATATTTCCGCCGAAATCTCCGCCGAAACGCAGTATCTCCCCGAATCTTTAAGAAAAACGCAGGGCAGCCTTTTAAGCTCCTTCGCCGTGGGTATCGCCGCCCTTGCTGCGGGCGCGGCCTTTTCGTCGAATATCTCGCAAAGCTCCGCCGCGCTCATCGCCCTTTTTCCGAGCGCTTTAATGACAAACACTGCCTCCGCCCGCCTTATCGACCCTTCGCCCCCGGCCTCCGTTTCTCCTAATCTATAGCCGTCGACTCCGGTAAAGCAGATAAGCTCGTTTCGGTGCTCCTGCATATTGATTTCCTCGAAGATATTCAAAACTCTGTCGAATATCCCCTCAAGCGCCGAATTTATAAGCCCAAGCTGCGCTTCAAACATCTCTATCCCTCCGCTCCTTCAAAAACAAACCCGTCGTCTCTGATAAGCCCGGGCGGAAGCGCCGCAAAGGAATTTCTCATAAGCCGCTCGGCGTTTTTGACCGTCTCGCTCCCCAAAACCCTCGTATATATCCCGCCGGTCTGCGAAGAAAAGCTTTTGATCGAAGCCGCGCAAAAAACGGTGTAGTCGAAAAACGCCTTGCAGGCGCAGGCGTATTCGCAAAGGTCCTTTTCGCCCTCCGGCTCGAAATCCCTAAGTATAAGCCTCTCGAAATATGCCTTCGCCGATTTAACCGTCGGCCGATACGCCTCGGCCTCCTCGTCGGTAAGCTTCGCAAGGGCCGCAAACCCCTTAAAAACCGCCTCTAAGTCAAGTCTGTCCATTCTCTTCTTCCTTTCAAAGATAAATTTCCCGCCCGCAAGGTCCTCCCCTGCGGGCGATTTTTTCAAAAAGCCGCTCTTATTCGGCCTTAAGCTTCAAGACCTTTACCGCAGAGGGGTAGATCTTGGAAAATCCTATGTTCACGCTGAAGGTGATGCAGTCGATCTGCGCCGAAATAAGCTTGTCGCTGTCGACTACCACGTCGGTCCCGAGAACAGCTTCAAGCGCGCTGCCCGAGTCTACTCCTATCGCGGTGCCCGCGTCAAGCCCGGCGCATTTGACGAGCTTAACGCCGAAGGGCGTGTCGACCGCGCCGCTGCCGATGTCTCCGCCGCAGTTTTTCATCTCTTCAAGCGCCAGAATATCGGCCATAAGGTCGGGCGCGACGAGCATAGCGGTCATGCTTCTGTCGGTCATCGAGCCCCAGAATGAAGCGAGGTCGGAATAGGAGATCGCGTTCGCCGCGGTCTCGGTCGGCGAAACTCCGTTCATCAAAACCGCCGCTGCGGCCTTGTTGATGTTCTCCGAAACCTGCGCGCCTACCGCCTTAAGAATGACCCCGAACAGGTCGAGCCTCTGCTTTCTGATGACCTCGTATACCGCCTGAATCTGTCTGCCGTATTTTGCGACAGATACGGTGCTCTCGGCGCTGCCGACGGTCGTCTTCGGGAATTCCTTTCCGGCCTCCACCGTCGCGACGGGAAGCAAAGAATCGCTGTCCGTAACCGATATCCCGCGATAGTCCGCGCCGTCGGTATAGGTCGTCGCGGCCACAATGTGCGGAAGAACCGAAGCGCGGTCCATTCCCGCCTTGATGCACCTGCGGACGAACTCGGGGAAGAGTATCGCAGACTGGGTGGTGCTGAAGAATTTCTCGACTCTGTCCGAGTCGGCGCCGCTTACCTTTATGTCGAAGCGCTTAAGCTGGCGCTCAAAAGGGTCGAGCCCCTCAAGCTCGGTGCCGGCGTAGTTTTCGTCGGCGTCAAGCTCTCTCAAGGCCTCGGTAAAGGTCTTGCCGCAAATGTTGTAAAGTCCTTTTTCAAGAATGATGTTGTCGTACATAGTTGTTTTTTTCCTTTCTTTTTTAAAAAATTTTTTATTCAAACGCGAAAACTCGAATTTGCTTCCGCGTCTCTGCCGTTTCCGGCGAGCGCCTTTTCAAGCTCGCCTCTCTCATATGAAACCGCCGACTTATACAGCGCCCGCTTAAGCTTTAAAAGCTCAAAGGGCTCCATTCTCTCGATGGCGGCCTTCGTAAGCTCCGCCGGGATTCCGTCTCCGCTCAAATACGAAAGCCTCAAAATGTCCTTTTTAAGGTCTTCGCAAAGTTCCTCCGCGATGTCGTTCGCCGCCGGGCCCTTTTCCGAAATTTCCTCCGAATATCTCTTCGTGACCCCCGCCGCGGGCTGCGCCGGGACCGCCACAAAGCTCCATTCATAGGCGTCGGTCGGGTCGATAAGCTTGTCGAAGCATTTTCTCCCCGAATAGGTCGCCCCTTTTCGGTGCATACACCCGCCTTTTCGGCGGTCCGCCCCGCAGATCGAGCATATCTGCCTCGATACCGAACACCCGACCGAAACCTCTTTTTTGATCCCGCCGTCTATCTCTTTGATAAGATCGGCGTTCGATTCGGTCCTGACCATATAAGCCTCGGCCTTAAGATATCTGTATTCCTCGCCGTCGGCGGTTTTTCTCGTCGGGTCGCTGATCACCCTCGCGTCGTATATTCTCGCGGTCTGGTTCTCCCCTTTCGGGTCGTGGCTCCAGATCCCCGTCTTGCCGATATAAAGCTCAGAAAGCTTTTCAAGCGATTCCTTCGTAAATTTCTCGCCGTCGCGGTCTATCTCGTTGTCGCATAAAATAACCGAAAATCTGTAAACCTCGTCCTCTTTAAGCTCGCGGCGGGTAAATTTATTGATTTTCTCCATCGCCGATTCGGGCATTGTCCTTCTCCTCTCTTTCTTGGTTTAAAATTTCTATCTGCCTCGCCTGCGCCCTTCTCAGTCTTGCAAGGGCAAGCTCCGATTCGTCCTGAAGATTTATGTTCTCCCATTCGATCCTAAGGCCGCCGTCGCCGCCCTCAAGCCTTAAAAACGCCCCGCAGATCTCTTTCAGCGCGGGCTCTAAAAGCCGCCTGTAATATTCAAGCTCGCTGGTCAGAATGTCGGTCTGCTGCGCAGACATCCTCTCCGAGGTGCTCCAGTTAAGCCCGAGCAAAAACGGCGGTATCCCGAGCTTTGAAATAAGCTGCTCCAAAAGCTGCCTGACCGGAACTTCGGTGTCCAATATCTGGTTGTCCGCCCCGATCGCCTTGATCGAAACGTCCCCGACCGCGACAAAATCCCTTACGTCGCCGTTTTTCATCGCCGCCATTCCGCTCGACCACTCTTTCGCGATCTGCTTGGCCCTTTCGGCCGCAAAAGCCCTGTCGCCGCTGTCCTCCGCGGGTTTATAAGTAACCGCGTACCTAACGTTCCCGACTCTGTCGAAGTTCTGCCCTATGCAGTCGTAGATTCTTAAAAGAATCGCCGAAATCGCCGGCAGCCCCTTTAAAACCGACACTCCGAAGGGCGATTCCGCAGTCGGCGCAAGGGCGGTGAATATAAGATTTTCCGGCCTTCCGGCCCTGATCTGCTTTCCGCCGACCAAATACCGCCTCGAAAGCGGGTCCTTTCCCTCTCTGATCTCGATCCTTCTCATCGGTGCGACGTATACGCCCGAAAGCTTTCCCCTCTCGCGGTCGAATATCATCTCCGCAAGGGCGCTGCCGTATGTAAGAAGCGAATCGAGATAGCAGTCCAAAAAGGTGTGAAGGCTTATCCCCGAGGCCCCTACTCTGACGCTCCCGACAAAATCGTCCAAAGCGCCCTGAAGCTCCGGGTCGTCCGCTATCGCCCTAAACCCGCCCGTAAGCCTTATTATCTTTCCTATGCAGGCGTCGATTATCGGCACCTTTTCTCTAAGGTCGGCGTAAAGCTCTTTTTCGCAGAGGGCGCTCCTCGGGCTGATCTTAAAAAACCCGCTCTCCGCCCTCGAATCGGTTTGCGCGGCGAAATACCTCTCGGTTTCCGCCCTTTTCTTTGAAAATAACGCCAAATTTTCACTTCCGTTTCAGATAAATTTTTTGCCCCGCAGTTTCGTTTTGCCGCGGCCGTCGAATCTGCGGCGCGATTATATAAAACCCCGCCTCCCGCCCGCGCTTTCGCGCTATCTTTCAACCGAGGCGAAGAACCATTCCCCGCCGCCGCCGCTTTTTAAATACCTGTTGACGAAATATCTAAGGTCGTCCATCGCGTGGTCGTTTTCTTTAACGACTCCGTCCTTCCCGCTCTTTTCGTCCCACCTGTACTGCCCGAACTCCCGGATACAGTCTTTGCAGCGCGAACAGATGACTATCCTGCCGCTCTTCAAAGCGTCGCCGACTCTTCTGATTCCGTTCATAACGTCGTTGTCGGCCTTAACGACAGAGTATTTTCTGTGCCGCCTGATACATTCGATAAAGCTCGCCGCAGAAGGGTCGACTATTACCGCCTCTATCCTTCTTCCGCCGCAAAGCTCTTCAAGCGCCCTGTAATGCTCCTCGTCGGTCCTCATTCCGCCGTCGGTCTTCGAGTTGTAATAATATTCCGATATCCGATACCAGATTCCGTCCGCTTCTCCCCAAAGCCCGAATGACGACGGGTTGACGGTCCCATAGTCGCAGCTGACGGCGAATCTCGAACATTCCGGCGGGTTTTCGACGACGTTTTTCTGCAAATCGAAGAAAGGGTAAACCGTCCCGCTGAACGAGACCCACTGCCCGAGGACGAATCTGCGGTAAAAAGCGCCGCTGTAAAGCCTTTCGTAGCGCTGTCTGACTTCTTCGGTCAGAGAGGGGTTGTCGCGCATCGTAAAGTGAACGTAAAGCGCGCGCTTTTCCTCCGCCTTTTTTATCCATTCCCTGTAAAACCAGTGTGAGGGGTTGTCCGGGTTGCAGTTGAACCACAGCTTCGATTTTTCAAGCGAACATCTCGCGATCGCCTGCTCGACGAAAGACCTCGGCATAAGCGCGACCTCGTCGAACAAGACCCCGCCCAGCGTCATTCCCTGAATAAGTGCCGCCGAGCCCTCGTCCTTCCCGCCGAACAAAAAGAAGCGGTTTTTTCTTCCCCTGTGGCAAACCGTGAACATATTCTGCGACTGTTTGAAGCAAACCTCGAACCCTCCCCGCGACAAAAACGCCGCAAGTCCGTCGGCAAGGTTTCTCCTCGCCGAGGTTATCGTCTTTCCGCATATTGCGAAATCCGTCTCGCAAAAGTTCGCCGTCGCCCACAAGACAAAGGATATCCCCATCGAAAGGGTCTTCCCGCTTCTGACTGCGCCGTCGCAGATTATCGCAAGGTTGTCGCGGTTCTTTTCGTCAAGCCACCAGTTCAAAACCCTTTTCTGCTTTTCCGAAAAGATCTCGATTCTAATCCCGCTCATTCCGAACGCTTCCCATCTCCTCGGCCGAGGGCGTTAAAGAAGCTGTCCGCCGCCGAGGTTTCGCTCGCCCTGCTTTCTATTTCCGCAAGCCGTTCAAGCGCCTCGAGCCGGTCGAAGAATTTGATCTCGACTCCCCCGCCCTTGACCTTTTTGATCTCGGCGACGTTGAACAGATCGAGCCTTTCCGCCGAGACGCCGCTCTGATCGTCTTTCAAAAGCTCGAGCGCGTCGTTGATTCTTCCGAAGGCCAGCCGCCTAAGTCCCGCCGAAGCTTCAATTTCCGAAGAGCGGCATTTTCCGAGCCTTTTCAAAATTCTTCTGACCTCGGGGTTTTTCATCAACCCGCAGCCGAGAAAAATCGCCTCTTCCGGCCTCGCCCCGATTCTTAAAGCGGCCTCCTCGGGGTTGCCGAGCGAAAACAGGTTAGCCGCAAAAAGCTCGGCAGTTTTTTTCTCTTCCGTAATTTCTCTTTCCATCTAAAACTCCCTTCTTGAAAGGCCGCCCGCGGAAAGGCCCTTCACCTATACCGCCGAAAACGCCGAAAATTGCACTGTTCGGTGCAACTTTTTTAAAAATTCTTTCCGGAACCCCCTTTCGAGTCCGTTTGTCCGTACTCCGGCGATAGTTTTTGAGGTTTTTTCGGACCGAAAAACAGCGCCGAACTCCGCCGCGCCAAACTAAAAGTTTTCGCTCAAGCCTTTTTCAAAAGGCTTGCGAGATTCCAAAGGCGAGAAGCCTTTGGTCGCGCTCCGCAGAGCGCGAAATACCCTTGACTAAAAAAAGCGCAGGAGGGGGAGCGAAAATCTGTCCGGCGGACAGTTTTCGCGTGGGGGAACCCTCGCCGGGGGTTCCCCCAAATTCGAGGCGTCGCTTACCCTCGCCGGGGGTTTCCCCAAATTCGAGGCGCCGCTTACCCTCGTCGGGGGTCTCCCCGATTTTTCGCAGAGCGAAAAATATTAGGCTCGCAGCTCTTGTCAGAGCTGCGGATTAAAGAGGCGAAAGCCCGACGTTTAGGTGCGCGACTGCTCTCGCAGCCGCGAATCAAAAGGGGACGCTCTCTCTTTCAGAGCGTCCCCTCTTCCAAAAACAGTCCGCTGGACTGTTTTTGAAATTCACCCCTTGCAGGGCGCCTTCGTTTGGGGCTTTCGCAGCCTGCGGGCTGCGCCGAGGGGCGCTGCCCCCTCGACCCCTGCAAGCCTTTTGGAAAAGGCTTGACCGAAAACTTTCGCTTGCTTTACTTGAATCCGCTCTTGCAAATCCGCGGGAATCGTGCTAAAATGTTTCTAAATTCTAAAACAAGGGAAGATTTTATGAAAAAATTAACTTCGTTATTGACCGAAATCGTCTCAAACGCTTTTGCCGCCGCGGGCTATGACCCGGCGCTCGGCTCCGTCTCGGTTTCGGACAGAATGGATCTCTGCCAGTTCCAGTGCAACGGCGCTCTCTCCGGCGCGAAAATCTATCGCAAAGCCCCGATCATGATCGCAAACGACGTAGTATCGCGCCTTTGCGGCCGCCCGGAATTCATAAAGGCCGAGGCCGTCCCCCCGGGATTCATCAACCTTACCCTCTCGGACGACTTCCTGCTCGGCGTTATAAACGATATCTTAAACGACCAATACCTCGGCGTTCCGCAGTGCGATAAGCCCCAAACTTTGGTGATCGACTACGGCGGCCCTAACGTCGCAAAGCCGCTCCACATCGGCCATCTGCGCTCCGCTATAATCGGCGAGGCACTAAAAAGAACCGCCCGCGCGACCGGCCGAAAGGTGATCGGCGACGTTCATTTCGGCGACTGGGGAACCCCATACGGCCTCACCATCGCGGAATACAAGGTCCGTCACCCCGATTGGCCCTGCTTTAAACCCGATTACGACCCCTCCCGCGACGTTATCCCCGATATCGACGAGGACGAGATGAACGAGATCTACCCCTTCGCCTCTTCAAAAAGCAAGGAAGACCCGGAATTTAAGGCCGCCTCGCGGCAGATTGTCGTCGATCTTCAGGCCCGCAAGCCCGGGATCTACGACCTTTGGAAAAAAATAAAAGACGTCTCGGTCTCGAGCGTCAAAAAAATCTATTCCCGCCTCTCGGTCGACTTCGACTACTGGTACGGCGAAAGCGACGCCGACGTCTATACCCCCGAGCTCGTCGAAATTCTCAATAAAAAAGGGCTTTTATACGAAAGCGACGGCGCGCAGGTCGTCGACGTTTCGGAGGAGGGCGACAAAATAACCGTCCCGCCGATAATCGTCAAAAAGTCTGACGGCTCGTCTATATACGCGACTTGGGACCTTGCGACGATAATCCAGCGCGAGCGCGATTTTAAGCCGAACGGAATCTGGTATCTTACCGACAAGCGGCAGAGCCTTCATTTCACCCAGGTCTTCCGCTGCGCGAAAAAGGCGGGGCTCGTCCCCGAATCGACAGAGCTTCGTCACCTCGGCTTCGGCGCGATGACCGGCCCGGACGGCAAGCCCTTTAAAACCCGCGACGGCGGGGTTATGACCCTTTCTTCGCTGATCTCGATGGTAGAAGAGGCCGCTTTTGAAAAATTGAAGGACTCGGAGTATATAGTCGGCGACAAAACCGAGGCCGCGCATAAAATCGGCGTGGCGGCCCTTAAATTCGGCGACCTTTCAAACCAGCCGACAAAGGATTACGTCTTCGATATCGACAAATTCCTCTCGTTCGACGGCAAGACCGGGACCTATCTTCTCTACACCGTTACGAGGATAAACTCGATCCTCAAAAAAGCGGGGATAGACTACGACGAAAAGCCGAAGATAGGCGGAATTTTCGGCGAGGGCGAACGCGAGCTTGCGCTGTTGATCGCCCTTAGCGGCGAAAGCTATGAAAAGGCGATGAGCGATATGGCCCCCTCCGCCCTCTGCGACTGCGCATACGGCCTCGCCTCGGCGTTTTCAAAGTTCTACCACGACAACCGTATCCTTTCGGAAGAAGACCCCGCCAAGCGCGAAAGCTGGCTCGCGCTAAGCTCGCTGACGAGGCGGGTTATGGTCAAGCTTCTCGACTGCCTCGCCATCGAAACCGTGGAAAACATGTAAAAAAAGCAGCCCGAAGGGCTGCTTTTTTCAGATTGTCAGATATCGGATTGTCAGCGAACAGAAATTGTTTTCGGAAATTTGTGCGATTTCACACTTTTTATCCTCTTAACCTCTGATTTCTGCCCTCTGTTTTCTGTTTTCTGACTCGTTCTCCTTTTCTGCGGAGAGCGCCTTTTTCGCGCTTGAAAGCATCAGCTTGATTCGGTTAAGCTGGTTTACCTCGGAGGCGCCGGGGTCATAGTCGACGGCGGCGATATTCGCGAAGGGATAGACCTTTTTGAGGTGCTTTATCATTCCCTTGCCGACGACGTGGTTCGGCAAACAGGCGAACGGCTGGATACAAACTATATTCGGCACGCCGCTCTCTAAAAGCTCGGCCATCTCGCCGGTCAGGAACCAGCCCTCGCCGTATTGATTTCCTATCGAGAGAAACTGTTTTGCAAGCCCCGCGACCTTTTTTATCGGCATCGGCGCCTCGAATCTTTCGCTCTTTTCAAGGGCTTTTACGGCCGGCCTTCTAAGCCCGGCTATCGCGGCTATGCCTATTCTCGCGAACAGCGCGGATCTAAGGCTCGTTCCCAAAAATTCGTGCTTATATTCGCTGTTGTAAAGCGAATAGTTCATAAAGTCCATAAGGTCCGGGACCACCGCCTCGGCCCCCTCGCTCTCCAAAAGGTCGACGAGGCGGTTGTTCGCAAGGGGCATATATTTTACGAGAATTTCGCCGACTACGCCGACGCGCGGCTTTTTAAGCCCCTCGACAAGCGGCAGCGAGTCGAATTCTTCGACTATCCCCCTGCAAATTTTTTTGTAGTTATACCCCGATTTAACGCCGGTAAGCTCGTCTGTGCAAATTTTCAGCCACTTTTTATGTAAAGCGTCGGCCGAGCCTTTAAGCTTTTCATACGGCCTCGTCCGATAAAGGCAGCGCATAAACAGGTCGCCGTAGACTACTCCCTTTCCGGCGGCGATAAGAAGCTTCGGGGTCATCTTAAATCCCTCGGACTTCTCCATTCCGTTGGCGTTTAGCGATATTACCGGGATCTGCGACATTCCCGCTTTATCGAGCGCGCGGCGTATAAACCCGACGTAGTTCGAGGCGCGGCAGCAGCCGCCCGTCTGGGTCATTATGACCGCGAGGCGGTTTACGTCGTATCTGCCGGACAAAACGGCCTCCATAACCTGCCCCACCGCGGTTATCGAGGGGAAGCAGGCGTCGTTGTTGACGTATTTAAGCCCGGTGTCGATCGCGCTGCGGTTGTCGTTGGTAAGAACCTCGATATTGTAGCCGTAGTGCTTGAAAACAGGTTCGAGGACCTCGAAGTGAATCGGGCTCATCTGCGGGGCGAGAATGGTATATTTTTCCTCGAACATCTCGCGGGTGAAGGGCGTGCTTTGATAAGCTATCGGGGCGGGCTCGGCCTTTATCCCCCGCTCGCGCCTCATATTCATCGCGGCGATAAGGCTTCTGATTCTGATCCTTACCGCGCCGAGGTTGTTTACCTCGTCGATCTTCAGGACGGTATAGAGCTTATTCGAGCCCTCCAAAATCTCCGAAACCTGGTCGGTCGTGACCGCGTCGAGCCCGCAGCCGAAGGAATTAAGCTGAACAAGCTCCAAGTCGTCCCGGCTTCTGACAAATTCCGCCGCCGAATAGAGCCGCGAATGATAAACCCATTGGTCGACTACCCTAAGCGGCCTTTCGGGGCAGAAATCTATCGGAAGGCTGTCCTCGCTGAAAACGTCGAGACCGCAGCTCGCGATAAGCTCGGGTATGCCGTGGTTGATCTCCGGGTCGATATGATAGGGCCGCCCGGCAAGAACTATCCCCCTGCCGCCGCGCTCTTCCATCGCTTTTAAAACCCGCGCGCCCTCTTTTCTGATGTCCTCTTTGGCGCTAAGCTGCTCCTCCCAAGCGGCTTTAACCGCCGCCTCGACCTCTTTCTTGGGGATATTCCATTCCTTTTTGCAAAGCCGAATAAGGCGATCCGCGGCCGTTTTTTCGTCTGTAAAGGCGATAAACGGACGAATGTATTTAACGTCGCCGTCGGCGATAGCCTCGACGTTGTTCTTAAGGTTTTCGGGGTACGATACGACTATCGGGCAGTTATAGTGGTTCTGCGCTCCCGGGGTCTCTTGGTGCTCGTAAAAAACGCAGGGGTGGAAAATCGTCTTTATCCCGCTGTTTATAAGCCACTGAACATGGCCGTGCGAAAGCTTCGCGGGGTAACATTCGGATTCCGAGGGGATAGATTCCATTCCGAGCTCGTAAAGCTTTCTGTCGCTCTGCGGTGAAAGGACCACCCGGAATTTGAGCTTTTTGAAAAATGTCGCCCAAAAAGGATAGTTTTCGTATATGTTCAGAACGCGGGGAATCCCGATCTCTCCCCTCTCGGCGTCGTCTTTTGAAAGAGGTTCGTAATCGAATATCCTTCTGCGCTTAAATTCAATAAGATTCTCGCCTTTCGGGCCGGTCTGCGTTCCGCCGAGGCCGCGCTCGCAGCGGTTGCCGGTTATATGCCTTCTTCCGCCCGAGAAGGTCGAGACGGTGAGCATACAGTTGTTCGAGCACCTTCCGCACCGAGCGGTGGCGTTGGTATACTTAAGGTCGACTATCTCATCGAGCGGGAGCATAATGCTCTGCTGCCCCTTAAATCTCTCCCTCGCGATAAGCGCCGCGCCGAATGCGCCCATAATCCCCGAAATGTCGGGGCAGGTGGCGTTTACGTCGGCGATTCGCTCAAATGCGCGAAGAACCGCCTTGTTATAGAAGGTCCCGCCCTGAACTACGATATGCCTGCCCAAATCCTTGGCGTCGGCAAGCTTGATGACCTTATAGAGCGCGTTTTTGATGACCGAATATGCCAGCCCCGCCGAAATGTCGGAAACCGGGGCGCCCTCTTTTTGCGCCTGTTTTACGTTTGAATTCATAAAAACGGTGCATCTTGTTCCCAAATCGACCGGATTTTTCGCAAAAAGGGCCTCTTTTGCAAAGTCTTCGGCGGAATAGCCCAAAGAATTTGCAAAGCTTTCGATAAAGCTTCCGCAGCCCGAAGAGCAGGCCTCGTTTAAAAGAACATTGTCTACCGAGCCGTTTTTAAGCTTGATGCACTTCATATCCTGCCCGCCGATATCCAAAACGCAGTCTACCTCCGGGTCGAAGAACTTGGCGGCGGTGGTGTGGGCGACAGTTTCTACCTCGGAATCGTCGAGCGAAAAGGCCGACTTTAAAAGAGCCTCGCCGTAGCCGGTCGAGCAGGAGCGAACTATTCTCGCCCCCTCGGGCAGGCGGTTTTTAAGCTCGTATATCGCGAATTTCGCGGCCTCGACCGGGTTGCCCTTGTTGTTGGCGTAATGAGAGAACAAAAGCCGCCCGTCCGAATCTATCAGCGCGAGCTTGGTCGTGGTCGAGCCGGCGTCGATGCCCAAAAAACAGTCGCCGGAATACTCCGAAAGCTCGCCCTTTTCGACGACCGCGCAGTCGTGCCTTGCGCAGAAAGCTTTATATTCCGCCTCGCTCGCGAAAAGCGGCGGCAGCCTTTTGATCTCGAAGCTCATCTCTACTCCCTTAGAGAGCCTTTCGATAAGCTCGTTAAGGTTTATCGGCGAGGCTTCGGTCGATTCGAGAGCCGCGCCCATCGCGGCGAAAAGGTGGCTGTCCTGCGGGTCGACGACATTCTCGGGGGTAAGCTTAAGGGTTCTTATGAACGCCTTTTTAAGCTCGGTCAAAAAGTGCAGCGGCCCGCCCAAAAAGGCCACGCAGCCGCGAATCGGCTTTCCGCAGGCAAGGCCGGAGATGGTCTGGTTGACTACCGCCTGAAAAATCGAGGCGGCAAGGTCGGCCTTTGTGGCGCCCTCGTTGATAAGCGGCTGAATGTCGGTCTTCGCGAAGACCCCGCAGCGCGCCGCGATCGGGTATATCTCGCGATAATTTTTCGCCTCGTTGTTGAGGCCCTCGGCGTCGGTCTGTAAAAGCGCGGCCATCTGGTCGATAAACGAGCCGGTTCCGCCGGCGCAAACGCCGTTCATCCGCTCGTCGAGCCCGCCGCGAAAATAGATTATCTTTGCGTCCTCTCCGCCGAGCTCTATTGCAACGTCGGTTTGGGGCGCGACCTTTTCTATTGCAGCTGCGACCGCCGCGACCTCTTGTACAAAGGCGATTTTAAGCGCTTTGCCGAGGTTTATCGAGCCCGAGCCGGTTATCCCGGCGGTAATTTCGCAGTCGCCGACCGCCTTTTTCGCCTCGCGCAAAAGCTCGGTCAAAGCCTCTTGAATGTGGGCGCAGTGGCGCTTATACATTCCGAAGACGGTCTTCCCGCTTTCGTCCAGCAAAACAAGCTTGACGGTGGTGGAACCTATGTCAATTCCGCATTTATATAAACTCATTTAATATTCCTTCCGTAAAAATGTTCGGGTGATCATCTTTTTTCAAGTTTTTCAAGTCTGTCGCGAATATCGCGAAGGTGGTCGTATAGGCTTCTTTCGGAGCGCAGCGCGAGGAAGAAGCTCGCTTTTTTGGCGTTATTGTCGTGGAAGCTTCGGATATGCTGCTTAAGGCTTTCGTATTTGACGACGACTTCGTTTTCTTCGGCGAATTTGCGAATTTTAACGACGATCTGCGAAGAATATGCGACGTCGATTATAAACACGCCGAAGAAAAGCCCGATGAAGAACGAAAACGCGAGGTTTTTTGAAAGCCATTCGAGCGCGGCGAGGATATGGGGGTGTATCAAAAAATAATACGCCGCGCCCATAATCGCCCAAGCCGCCGAAAACTTCGGGCAGATAATGCCCTGAATGTTCCCCCACTGGTTTCGATAATCCCAAAGCCGAAGGTGGAAAAACTTAAGGCTTACTATTCCGGCGATATATTCGATTACCATCATCATTACCGCCATCGCCAAAAAAAGAATAAGCTTTCTTATCGCGGCGTTTTCGATGCCGATCTTGTCCTCTAAAAGCGCGAGGAGAAAGAGTATGCAAAGCCCCGAGCCGTAGAGCGGAAGATAGGGCCCGACGCAGAAGCCGGGGTTTATCCATTTTCGCTCGGGGTTAGCGGCGGAGAAAAACCTTCGGTAAAAAAGTTCGAGCACCCAGCCGAAGACCGAGCCTATAAAGAACAGAAACGCCAAAGCAAGCGGAAGATTCAAAACAAAGCACCTCTTATAAAACGACAATATTCGTATTTAAGTATAACATTCCGCGACGAAAATGTCAACTTCGCGGAGGATGTAAAATATACCCTCCGGCGGGCTTGCGCTATATAAATATACTGAAATTTTCGGCCGAAAAAAACCTTTTTTATAAAAAGCTTGAAATCGGGGATAAAGTGTGCTAAAATAGAACAGATATTATGTAGGAGGTCCGGAAAATGGCTTTGCAGGAATCGGGAGAGATGTATCTCGAAACAATACTGATACTTTCGGAAAAGCTTTCGGGGGTCCGCTCGATCGACGTTTGCGAACAGATGGGCTACTCTAAGCCGAGCGTTTCGCGGGCGGTGGGTATCCTTAAAAGCGGGGGGTACATTTCGGTCGACCGCGACGGATATATAACCCTTACCGACGAGGGGCGGTACGTCGCCGAGAAGACATACGAGCGGCACCGCGTATTGACCGCGTTTTTCGAGTCGATAGGGGTAGGTAAAGACCGCGCGTCTGAAGACGCCTGCAAGATAGAGCATGACATTTCGGACGAGACCTTTGAGGCCCTAAAGCGCTTTATCAAAGAAAGCAAGACTTGATTTTTCCCGATATATCAACCGAGAAAGGACGTTTGGCGGCAATGACTTTAAAGCGCGCGTTTATAATCGCTGCGGTCTGCGCAATCTTTTCCCTTATTCTTGCGGCGCCGGTTTCGGCGGCCGAGGATTCCTTCGTCGTGACCCTTTACAACGAAAGCAACGGGCTTCCGACCGGCGAGGCCAACGAGGTTATTCAGACCTCTGACGGCTACATCTGGATAGGCAGCTACGGCGGGCTTATAAGATACGACGGAACCTCTTTCCGCAACTTCAGCCTCGAGGGGGCTATCCCCTCGTCCTCTATCCGCGCCCTACACCAAGGCGCCGACGGCAAGCTTTGGATAGGAACCAACGACGCCGGGGTCTTCGTTATGGAAAACAACGAGGTCACGCCGGTGGATTGCAGCGAAGAAAACGCATTTTTGTGTATTCGCGACTTTGCGGAGGGCAAGGACGGAACGGTATACGTCGCCTCAAACTCGGGCATGGCCTATATCCGGGACGGAGTTCTTACCCCGATGAGCGGCGAACATGTAGTCGGCGGAACGGTTTATTCGGTAAGCGTCGACTCTCTCGGCCGGGTTTGGGGGGCGCTTAACGCCGGGGTCTGCGCCGTCGCCGAAAACGGCGAGGAAAAGCGGGTCTACAATTCGGAAGACTTCTTTAAAAACGGCGAGAGCGCCTATTGCACCGGCGAAGACAGCTTCGGGAACATCTACGTCGGCTCTTCCGGCGACGTTTTGGCGAAGATAAGCTTTTCGGGCGAAAGCCTCGACCCCGCCGACTTCGACATCGAATACATAACCACCCGCGAAGTTATGACCCACAACTCGATTAGAACCGCGCCGGACGGAAAGATAATAGTCTGCGGAAACATCGGCGCATGCGTTATCTCGCCGAGCGGCGAGCAGACCTCATACAGCGGGTCGGACAACGCCGTATCGCTTAACAGCGGCTGCCTCGACTATGAGGGGAACGTCTGGCTCGCCTCGACCGCGCGTGGAGTTATAAAATACACCAAGGGCTGCTTCAGAACCGTCTGCGGGGAATATCTCGGCGGAATATCCGTCAACGCGGTGGCGAAAAGCGGCGGATATCTTTACGCGGCGACAGACAGCGGGCTTTTGTGCTTCGACGAAAATTCCCGGCCGATAGAAAACGATTTCACCGACCTCTTCAAAGAGGTCAGAGTAAGATGCCTCATCTCCGACTCGGGCGGAAACGTCTGGGCGGCCTCCTATTCCGCGAAAAACCCGGTCGCGAGGTATAACCTTCAAACCGGCGAAATCAAGATTTTCGGGACGGAGGACGGCCTTTTAAGCTCCAACGCGAGGACGCTTTACGAGCTTTCGGACGGCGGGATAGCAGTCGGAACGCAGGAGGGGCTTAATATAATCAGAGACGGCGAGATTGCCGAAAGCTACGGCGTCGCCGAAGGGGTTTCTACCGCCTCGGTATTGTGCACGATCGAGACCGCCGAGGGAACGATTTTGGTCGGCTCGGACGGCGGCGGGATTTATGAGATAAAAGACGGCAAGGTTATAAACCACGGCTTCGACGAGGGCCTTGCGGACGGCGTTGTTTTAAGGATCCTCGACGACGGCGAGGGCGGGTTCTTTATAAGCGCCGGGTCTTCGCTTTACTACTGGGACCGCGAGAATTTCGTTAAAATCGACCTTAAAAAAGGCGCGGGAAGCATCTTCGACTTCTATCTTAAAGACGGCAAGCTGTGGATACTTCAAAACAACGGCATTATGGCCTTTGACCGCGGCGATCTGTTCGGCGAAGAAGACGCGGTATCGGAAAGCTTCGGGCTCGAGCATGGGCTTTCCGGCTCGCTTAACGCCAACACCTGGAATCTTGTCGACCCCGAGAGCGGCGAGCTTTATATCGCGACCCGAAGCGGAGTCAGCGTTTTCGGCTTCAAGGGAGTAGACAACCCGCTTCGCAGAATCATCTTCAACAGCGTCAATATCGACGGCGAAGAGATTCAGAACCCCTCCGGCGAGATTAGGCTTTCGAGCGACGCAAGAAGGATTTCGCTCGACTTTTCGGCGCTGACTTATACCGAGACCGCGAACATCGCCATTCGCTATATTTTAGAGGGGTTCGACCCGTCTGCCTCCGAAGTCGGCGGAACGGCAAACGCCTCGGTAAGCTATACCAACCTCCCCGGCGGGGAATACAGCTTCGTCGCTTCGGTCTACGAAGTCGGCAACCCGGAAAACTGCGCGACCGTTTCGCTTAAAATCATCAAAGAAAAAAAGCCCTACGAACACGTCGGCTTTATAGTCGGAATGATTTTCCTCGGCTTGGCGGCGATTGTCGGGATAGTCGTTTTAAGCGCGAGGGCGAAGATCTCGGCCGCAAGAAAGCGCCAGCGCGAATACAGAAGCATCGTCGAGCAGTCGCTTCAAACCTTCGCCCGGTCTATCGACGCGAAGGACCGCTATACCAACGGCCACTCGATGAGGGTCGCGGTATATTCCCGCGAGCTTGCGAAGCGACTCGGGCTTAGCGCGGCCGAGCAGGAGCGTATCTACTACATCGCGCTTTTGCACGATATCGGCAAGATCGGGATACCCGACAGCGTATTGAACAAGCCCGGAAAGCTTACCCCCGAGGAGCTTGAAATTATCCGCACCCACCCGATGATAGGCGGCGAGATCTTAAAAGAATTCACCGCGATAGAGGGGATCGCCGACGGCGCGAAATATCACCACGAGCGCATAGACGGGCAGGGGTATAATTCCGGCCTTAAGGGCGACGAGATACCGCTTATCGCAAGGATAATCGGAGTGGCGGACACTTACGACGCCATGTCTTCGGATAGGCCATATCGCAAGGCGCTTTCAAACGAAGTCATCGAGGCCGAGCTTAAAAGGGTCAGCGGAACCCAGCTCGACTCTTCGATAGTTCCGCTTATGCTCGATATGATAGACGAGGGCGCAGCCCCCATCGCCGACGACGCGTTTAAATCCGCCTCGGATATCGCGACCCACTACCATATGTGAAAAACAAAAAACAAACCCCTCTTCGACAAAGAAGAGGGGTTTTTATGTAGTTTGCGGTTATTTTACCGGCTTGATTCTTTCTTCAAGCTTAGCGCCCGGGTCGTAGCCGTCTTTTAACATCGAGACGAACAGGCTTCCAAGCTTCGGGTCGAACTGCGTTCCGCTGCAGCGCTCAAACTCGGAGATGATCTTTTCGTGCGAAAGCTTGCTGCGGTAAACTCTGTCCGAAGACATGGCGTCGTAAGAGTCCGCGATGCCGATGATTCGCGCGGTAAGGGGAATGTCCTCGCCCTTAAGGCCGGTGGGATAGCCCTTGCCGTCGTAGCGCTCGTGGTGGTAAAGGGCGCCTTCTTCGACCTTTTTGAGCATATAAAGCTCTTTTAGAATCGCGTCGCCGATGACCGGGTGTTTTTTGATGACGGCAAATTCTTCGTCGGTAAGCTTAGAGGGCTTGTTCAATATCGCGTCGGGGATGCCGATCTTGCCGATATCATGCAAAAGGGCCACGCAATAAAGGTTTCTGATCTCGTCTTCGCTCCATCCGAGCTTTCTTGCGATGTCTGTCGCGCAAAGGGCGACCCTTTCGGAGTGACCCGAGGTGTATTCGTCGCGCGCGTCGATGATCGCGGCTATCGTCAATATGGTGTTGAGCGCGGTCTGTTCCAAAAGCTTGGTTTTTTCTTCCATTTCGCGCTCGAGGGCTTCCCTAAGGCTTTTAAGCTCTATCGCGTGCCTGACTCGGCTTCTTGCGACTTCGGGGACGAAGGGCTTTAAAATAAAGTCGGTCGCGCCCATTTCGATACATTCGCGCTTAGTCTCCGGGTCGGAATCCGAGGTCATAAATACAATCGGGATCGAGGCCCAATTTTCGTTTTCTTTTATGATTTTAAGGGTGTCGCGGCCGTCCATCTCGGGCATGTGAAGGTCCAAAAGAATAAGACTCGGCTTTTCTTTTTCAAGCAGACTTAAAATTTCTTTTCCCGATGAAGCGGAGATGACCCTAAATTCGTCTTCCAGTATGGCTTCCATAATTTCAAGGCTGAAAGGGTCGTCGTCGGCCACGAGAACCAACATACTTCTGTCGAGCAGCTCGCTCTTGACGCTTCTGTCGTCAAGAATATAGCTCATTTTTACCCCTCCGTTCCGAAACTGCGATTTCTTGCGAAATCTTTTCTTATACCATTATATACTATCTACAAAAAATGTCAACACCAAATCGCGGGTTTTTGTAATTTTTTATATTTGGTCATTATTTACCTCGCGATAAATCAATATTGTGTATAGAATATGCCGTAAAAAACTTCCTTTTTTCCGACGAATTTTTTATGCAAAAGCGCAACATCTTGTGCCCCGGCTTTGATAAAATACCGAATATTTTACTGTTTCGCAAAAAGCTCGTCGAGTTTTTTCGCCATTTCGAGGGCGTCGCGGGTATAGCAGTCCGCGCCGATTTTTTCGGCGGTCTCGGCGTTCAAAACCGCCCCGCCGACGAAGATTTTCGCCTCGCAGCCGGCCTCTTTAAGGGCCTTTATGGTCTCCTCCATGCTCTTAACGGTGGTCGTCATAAGCGCCGAAAGCCCGACCGCGACCGGGCGGACCCTCTCATAAGCCTCGACTACTCTTTCGGGCGCGACGTCCTTCCCAAGGTCTGTGACCTCGTATCCGTAGGATTCGAGCACCACCTTGACGATATTCTTGCCGATGTCGTGAACGTCGCCCTTGACAGTCGCAAGGACTACCCTGCCCTTCTTCGGGGCGTCTTTCGGCATATGTCTGCCGATGACCTCGAAAGCCGCCTTTGCGGCCTCTGCCGAAGAGATAAGCTGCGGCAGGAACATTTTTCCGCTCTCGTAAAGCTCGCCGACTTCGCCGAGCGCCCTTATTAGTATTTCGTCGACCACCTTCATCGGCGGCTTGTCGACAAGCTCGCGCTCGGTAAGCTCGCCCGCTCGGCCTTTAAGCCCAAGTTTAACGCAGTCGTAAAGGCTTTCGGCGGATTTCTCCTCCGCCCTTTTGACCGAAGATACCGCCGCCGCGGGGGTATAGTCTTTATAGCTCTCGATATAGTCCTCGGAGTTTTCGTCATAGCCGGATAGGACCCCGAATGCCTTGACCGCGCCGGTCATCTCGCCGTCTAAGGGGTTTAAGATCGGCATATTCAGCCCGCGGGTCATCGCCATAGACAAAAATGTTCGGTTTAAAAGCGGGCGATTCGGCAGCCCGAACGAGACGTTTGACACCCCGAGCGCGGTTTTTACCCCCAGCGAGCTAACCTCTTCGAGCGCTTTAAGCGTTTCGCCGACCAGCTTTTGCTCGGCCGAGGCGGTTACGACGAGGGTATCTATCATGATTTTTCTGCGGGGGATTCCGTATTCCTCGGCCTTGGCGATTATTTTTTTCGCGATCGCAACTCTCTCACCGGCGGTCTTCGGAACGCCGTTTTCGTCCATCGCGAGGCCGAGCACGACCGCGCCGTATTTTTTGGCTATCGGGAAGATTTTCTCCATAACGCGGTCTTCGCCGTTTACGCTGTTGATAAGCGGTATGCCGTTATAGGCCCTGACCCCGGCCTCGATCGCCCTCGGGTCGGAAGAGTCGATCTGAAGCGGAAGGTCGCAGTATTCCTGTATCTTTTTTATTATTTTCGGCATAACCGCCGGCTCGTCAAGCTGCGGCAGCCCGGCGTTTACGTCCAAAAGGTCGGCCCCGGCGTCCTGCTGCTTGATCGCTTCGTCGACGAGATAGTCGTAGTTTTCGGCCAAAAGGGCCTCTTTAAGGGCTTTTTTGCCGGTCGGGTTAAGCCTTTCGCCGCAGATTTTTACGTTTTCGATCTCGCAAAGCGAGGTTGCGGAGTTTATAACCGTCTTCGGCGAGACCTTCGGCCGCCTAACCTCTCTTCCCGAAAAGCGGGATATCCGCCTAATAAATTCGGGCGTCGTTCCGCAGCAGCCGCCGACCGCGCTTACGCCCATATCTATCATCTTTTCGATATATTCGTCAAATTCGTCTATCCCGAGCTTATAGACGGTCCTTCCGCCCTCTAAAACCGGGAGCCCGCGGTTCGGCTGAACGATCACCGGCAGGGCCGCGCAGTTCAATATCCGCTCGACGACCGGCAAAAGCTCTTTCGGGCCGAGCGAGCAGTTCACTCCGACCGCGCTCGCGCCCAAGCCCTCAAGGGTATTTACTACTATCTCCGGCGTAGAGCCGGTAAGGGTTCGGCCGGTGCGGTCAAAGGTCGCGGTCGCGAAGACAGGCTTGTCGGTGCACTCTCTAAGTGCGACTATGCAGGCTTTAAGCTCGTATAAATCCGAAAAAGTCTCGACTATATAGCCGTCGACCTTGTCTTTTGTGATCTCGGCGATCTCTTTAAAAGCCGAATAAGCCTCTTCAAAGCTAAGCGTTCCGAGAGGTTCGAGCATAGCGCCGGTTGGGCCTATGTCGAAGAACACCGGCTTATTCGCCGCGCGGGCGTTTTCTATCGCCGCAAACGCGACTTCTTCGAGCGAAAAAGCCCCATGATATTTTATTCGGTTAAGGCCGAAGCTGTTTGCGGTGATAACGTCTGCGCAGGAATAGTCGCGGTGTATCGCCTTTATCTCCTCCGGATTCGTAACGTTAAGGTCTTCGGGTATCCCCGAAAGGCCGCGCCGCTCAAGCTCGCTGCCGAAGCCGCCGTCGAAAACTATAACTCTCTCTCCGAGCCGAAGCATCTTATTCCCTCCTCGCGATATCCGCAATGCCCAAGCATAACGCAGTCTCCGCAGTCTTTGGCCTTTTTCTTTCCGATTCCTATAACCCCCGCCATAGTCTTTGAGGGCAGCATAAAGAAGCTTTCGTTAAGGGTCACGCCTATCTTTTCGGGATTTAAAAGCTCGAAAATATATTTAAGGTCCTCGACTCCGCTTCCGCCGTAGCCCGGGCAGAACCGCGAAGTAAGATTATCCCCGAGCGTAGACTCGAATTCGTCGGATTTAAACTCGAGATAGGCGCTCGCGCAGGAATCGAAGACCGCCGAGCGCGCCATATCGGTTCTTGAAAGGCGCTTTATTCTCATATCCACCCCCGCGCCGAGGGTAGTCACCGAAAGAATAACCCCGCCGCAGCCGCTTAAAAAATCGGCGTAGGGCTGTTTTGACAAAAATTCCGGCGGGTCTTTAAAAGCGCGGTATAAAAAGTTGAACTGCGCCGCGCCTTTAAGCTCTTCAAGGCAGGATTCTATAAGCCTGTCCGTCTCGGCCGACTCGCCCATACCGTGGTACCCGAGGTATCCGTATATAAGCCTTTTAAGCTTTGAAAAGTTCACCGAAAACACTCCCCAGCCGCGCATATACGCCCTTTGCGGTTTCGGCGCGGTTCATGATGTATAAATGCACGCCCGGCGCGCCCTTGGCGATAAGGTCGATTATCTGATACACCGCGTAGTTTATCCCTATCTCCTTCATAACCGCCGGGTTTTCGGAATAGGTCTCTATCATATTGCGAAAATCAAGGGGTATCGTGCTGCCGCACATCGACTTTATCCTGCCGATGTTTTTCGCGCTTACAAGCGGCATCACCCCCGGGATTATCGGAACGGTTATGCCGAGCTTTTCGGCCTCATGAACAAGGCGGTAGTAGTATGAATTGTCATAAAAAACCTGGGTTATGAAAAAGCTTGCGCCGGCTTCCTGCTTCTTTTTAAGGTTTAAAATGTCTTCCTTAAGGGTCGCACACTCGGAATGTCCCTCGGGGTAGCATGCCGCGCCGACGCAGAATCCGCCGCCTATCCGCTCGATAAGGTCGGTCGCGTGGGGAAAGTATTTGCAGTATTCCTTGGCGAAATCCGCCGGCCTGTCCCCTCTCAGTGCAAGGATATTCTCTACTCCGAGGCGCTTAAGCTCTTCTGCCGCAAGGTCGGCGTCTTCAAAGGTCGACGGCCCGCCGGTTATATGGGCGAGCGGCTCTATCCCGACGGATTTTATATGCCCCGCGATCTCTGCCGCCCCGCGGGCGTTGGTTCCGCCCGCGCCGTATGTAACGCTTATAAAATCGGGGCTAAAAGCCTTCAGTTCGTCGATGGTTTTATAAAGCTCGTCCTTTTCGGCGCCGTCTTTTTTCGGCGGGAAGACCTCAAATGAAAGGGTTCGCTTTTGTTTAAGAATTTCGTCGATCCTCATATGTCGTCGCTCCGTTTGTCAATATTTTCTCCGCATTTTTTCGATACCGCCCCGAAAGCCCGCTTAAGCGGCGGATAGAGAAGAAAAACGCTTGCCGCCGCGCAGACCGTCTGGGTCGCCATTGTTATCATTCCGCCGTAGAAATATCCGGCGGCGGCCTCTTTTGAATACCCCATAAAAAGTGGGGTGACTATATCGTCGATTAGCGTGAACAAAACCGTTCCGACTGCCGCTATCGCGCACATCTGCGCAAGCTCGCGCTTCGAATCGCTTTTTTTCTTTGCAGATACAATATATAAAACCGCCAGCGCGGCGGAAATCAAAAATATCGCCGCAAAAAGAACCCGCAGTTTTGCTTTGTAAAGCGCGCTAACCGGCAGTCCGACGACGGCGAGCCACGCCGAACCCCCGCAGAGGCAGAAAAGAAGGGCGGGGCAGACAAAGTCGGGCAGGCGGAATCTTCCGACCGCGCCGCAGACCGCCGCGAATGGGCAGTAATACAACAAATATAAAACCAAAACGTTCGGAAAAAAGCCGTATATCGCGCACCTTAAAATCGAAAACGCCGCGGCCGTCAGCGCGCCGCATTTGGGCCCGAAGACCCGGGAAAAGCTTAGAAGCATGACGGTCACAAGCTCGACCCCGGCGACGAAGCCCAAGACATACTGCGCCGCGATCAAAAGGGCGGTCATGACCGCGCAAAAGGCAAGCTCGCGGGGCTTCATCAGTAGCTTTCGACGGTCAAGACGTAGATCTCTCCCTCGACTGCGACAAGGCCGGAAATACCGTATGAGGCGCTTGCGCAGGAAGTTCCGTTATAGTCGAAGGTTCCGTATTCGGGGTTTGAATATTCAACGCCGTCGTATTCGCCGAGCGAGGTGTATACCGCCCAATATTCGTTCGCCGAAGAGTCGGCCTCATAGCCGTTTACCGAGGTCAGATAGAAGCCGTATTCGCTCTCGCTTCCGCCGAAATCGAGCTCGCCGGCCTCTTTAAGGGCGTTCATCGCGTCTTCAAGGCTTCCGCCGGTCGCGGTCGCTTCGATGACCAAAAGCTTCTCGCCGCTCTCCAAAATCTTTGCGCCGGAGGAAGCCCCGCCGCAGGAAGACAGAATCAGCGCCGACAAAACCGCCGCCAAAAGGACTGTAACAAATTTTTTGCATCTCATACCGAAAAACCTCTCTTTCAAAAATTGTAAGGACGATTATAGCATGCTTTTTTGGAAATTTCAAGGGGGCGGATCAGATGTGGCCGAAGCGGCCACACAGAAGACAGAAGCGAGAAGTCAGATGTCAGAACTTAGAGGCGTCGCCTATGGCGACGTTTTTAAATGCTGCAAATAATGCGTGCGGAATGGACACTCCCGAAGGGAGACTGACCTTGCGGCCTCGCGAAATATCATTTTCGCCCCGCAGACTCGAATATCTCGCCGAATATGCCGCGGCCGGACCCCTTAGCGGGACCCGGCCGGTGTGTTTTTATTTGCGCTTTTTGCGGCTTAGCGCAGCTGCGATCGCGCCGGCAAGGCCGACGGCACCGCAGAAGCCGAGCCCTGTTTTGGGGCTTTCGGCGCCCGCAGGTTCCTCCGCCGAAGCCTTCGCTTCGGTCGGCCGCTCGATCTCTACCGTCGCGTCGTCGTCCGGCGGGGTGGTCGGCGTGTTCGGGATATACGGAGGAATATTCGGGATATTCGGGATATTCGGCGGCGGTGTAATCGCGGCGTTGACCGCTTCCGCAGTCGCCTCTTTCTCCGCCTCGATCGTTCCGCTAAGGCCGGAGGAGCGCGCAACGTCTAATACATACCCCGCTGCGGCCCGCTCGGTAACGGTATAGTTCGCGCCGCTCGGCAGTCCGGTCATCAAGACCTCTTCCCCGGCCTTAAGCTCGACTACGGCGCTGCCGTCGACAAAGCTTACGTCGCCCGCTTTGCCGGTAAATTCGACGTCAAGCTTAATGTCGAATACAAACGTTCTGCCGCCGGCCGCGCTCGGGCTGCCGGATGTCAGCGTCTTGCTAAGTCTAAGGCTTCCGGTCTTAGGCTCGGGCTGCTGTTCGTCGTTTTTGCGGTTTTTATATGTAACATCTTTCGTCTCGCCCTCCGCTACCGTGCCGGTCAGCTCCCGGCTGATATCGGTATATCCGGTCGGCAGGTCTTTTTCGGTGATGACATACTCCGCTCCCGCAGGGACCTCGATCTTGACCGACGAGCCGCCCTCGACCGTGACCTCTCTGACTCCGTTTACAAATCCGAGGCCGTTATAGTTTACGAGACCGGTGAGAGTTACCGTGAACGTAAATATTCCGCCATTAACCTCTTCGCCGCTGCTGTCTTCAACCAATTTTGTAAGGTTGATGTACGAATGTTCGGGCTCTTCCGGCTTGGGGGTAAAGGTGTTGGTAAACTCGAGCGAAGCCGTCGCAGAGCTGCAGACGAGCACGCGCTTGCCATCGACCACTTCTTCGGTGACGATAAACGTTACAGTCTGCGGCGCGGCGTCAAGCGCAAGGCTCGAACCTTCGGGAATCTTGCCGCTGTAATCTTTGCCCTCGGTAATCTCGGAGACGGTATATGTATAAGTCCCCGCCTCGGCAAAGGTCAGCGTTGCCTTGCTGCTGTTGCCGGTTTTGCCTTGACCGACCACAACGTCTACGCTCGGAATCGTGGGCGCGTTTTCAATAGGCGTTCCGTCCGGCCTTGTCGGCGTTCCGTCGAGTTTGACGCTGAAGCTGAATGTAAGCGAATTATTTTCGGTCGCGCCGTCTTGGGCGAACTTCTTTGCAATCGTCACGGGGATGTTGATCGAGTCGGGCTTCTTCGGCGGGTCGATGTGGTTTTCAAAGGTCACGAAGACCGAAGCGCCCGCCTTAACGTCGCCCGAGGTGGTGTTGGTGGCCAAGGGGTCATTGTCAATAAGCGCGAACCCGAACGGGTTATAGCCTATCTGCGCGAACCCGAACGGCTCAAACGCCCCTGCCGGAGCAACCGCGCCGGTATTGTTGGGAACGGAAACCGTGTAGCCCTTCGAGTTTGTCTCGGTGACTGCAAAGTGAACGTTTTCGGGAAGGCCCTCGATCACAAGGCTTTCGCCGTTAGTAAGCGTAAAGTTCGTCACGCTGCCGCGTATATCTACGTTTCCGCTCGGAACGCCGTTTTTGCTCTTTTTGCCGACAAGGTTGATATCTGTCGCCGGTTCGGCGGGGTTTCCGAACGAGTTGTGATAATAAAGCTTAAGCTCAAAACCGAACTCCTCGTCCTTGTTTCCGGCGCCGGTTACAATCTTCGAGATCGAAAGCTTGCCGTTTACTTTTTCCTCTTGCTTAAGGTTTACGAACGCCGCGCTCGCGGTTTCGCCGTCTTTGATCTGACCCGAGGCGATTATTCCGCCCGCCGCGAAGACATTCTGCGCAGACTCCCAGTCTTTCGCAAGATAACATTCATAGCCGGCTTCGGCATATCCGGTTTCTTCAACGGTGTAGTAAAGCCCTGCGGGAATATCCTCCGCTGTCATGCTCATTCCGTCAGAAAGGGAAATATTGCTGTTTGCAACGCCGTTTTCAAAGTACATTTCGCCGTACATGCCGTTGATGTCTTCCGAAATAGCGGTGTGCTGCTCGTCTGCATAAAGCGTGACTACAAACGAGAACATATCGGACGAAAGGGCCTTGTTTCCTATGGTGGTCTTTGAGACTGTAAGGTCGCCGACCTTCAAGGTGTTGGTGAACGCCGCCGTCGGGCTTATAACCGCGCCGGTCGGGTCTGCGGTAATCTCGCCTGTCGCTATAAGCTCGCCGTTTTCCGCAACAACATTGCCTAAGGGGTTTGCAACCGCGACGATATAGTCGTTTGCTGCAGTCGGAAGCTCTTTTACGGTATATCCGGTTCCCACCGGCAGGCCGAGGAATGTCAAGGTCTGCCCATGGCTTAAGTAAACGGTTCCGCTCGCGGGAAGAGTTTTGTTGCTGTCAAACTCCGCGTTGCCGTAAATGTTGGTGATAACGTAGTTAAATTCGGTCAGATTGCTCCCCGCAGGAAGGGTCAAGCTGTATTCAAAGCCGAACACATCGGGCAAAATCATGCTTTCGGGGCCCGCGACAGTCTTTCTTATTGAAAGGCTGCCCTTAGGAACGAAGACGTCTTTAACGTTTGTAAACGCGACCGAAGCGCTCGTCTCCGCGCTTATAATTCCCTCGGCAAAGTTTGTCTCATTTCCGCCCACCTTCGCGGTATATCCGAGGCCGTTGTCCTGTTCGGCAACTCTATACTTCGCGCCGGCGGGAAGGTCGTTAAAGGTTATCGACTCGCCGTCTTTTAAAGTAAATTCTCTCGTCTCGTTTACCGTAATGCCGTCTCTATTGAAGATTTCGAGAACAAAGCCGAACTCGTCGTTTGTGTTCGAGGCCGAGCCGGTGACAGTCTTTGAAACGGTCAGCGAACCGACGTCTTGGGTGAGCGTGACCTTTTCTGAAGTATCGCCTCCGGCGGTCGCGAAGTTCTCCCATACTGTCTTGGAAGATACCTTCGGAACGGTCACCGTAAACGAAATCTCAACGCTTCCTGCTTGCGCGGGCACACGGTCAATAGTCAGCGAAATCGCCTGGCCGTTTACGCTCTTCTCGGTTATAGTTCCGCCGGTAGCCCTAATGCTTTCGGGGTCGATGACAAGGCCGGACTGAACGTTGTCCGAAACGGCAACGTCCGTCGCATCGGCAAAGCCGGTATTAGATACGACCAAAGTATAGGTGACCTTGTCGCCCGGAATTACGGTCACAGTGCCCACCGGGGCGCCCTCTACCTTCTGAGATTTAGTGATATGAATCTCCGGCTTGGGCGGGTCGTATGTATTCTTAAACGAAACCTTGCTTGCGCCCTCTATCTCGTGTGCGACAAGGGCGTTGCCCGACTTTTTGACCTCAAATTTGACCGTCTTCGGCTCGTTGGTGTTTTCAAGGCTCGACCCTTGCGGGATAGTTCCGTCGTGCTCTTTGATTTCGGTTATCGTGTAGGTATAGGTTCCCTCTTGGGTGAACGTAAACTCGATCGAATCGCTCTTGCCGGTCTCGGCATTTTGGTCGACGGTGACTTCGACGTCTTCTCGCTTGTCGGTAAAGTCGATAGGTTCGCCGTCTTTAGTCGCGCTCGTACATTCAACGGTAAAGCTGAAGGTCAGAGCGCTGTCCTTAGTCGCGCCGGTGTTAGTGAAGCCCTTTTCAATGGCGATAGAAGCCTTTGCGGGCGTTGGCGGCGGAGCGTAGGGGTTGGTAAAGCTTACGCTGTCGGCGCTCGAAGAGACAATAAGGTTTCCTTGCGAATCCTTTGTAACCGTAAATGTGACCGTTTTCGGCCCGGCGTAATTAAGAGTCGACCCTTGCGGGATAGTTCCTTCGTGCCCTGCGTTTTCGGTTATCGTGTAGGTATAGGCTCCCTCTTGAGTGAACGTAAACTCGATCGAATCGCTCTTGCCGGTATTTTCGCCCTTGGCAACGGTGACTTCGACGTCTTCTCGCTTGTCGGCAAAGTCGATAGGTTCTCCATCTTTGGCTGCGCTCGTACATTCAACGGTAAAGCCGAAGGTCAGAGCGCTGTCCTTAGTCGCGCCGGCGTTCGTGAAGTCCTTTTCGATGGCGATAGAAGCCTTTGCGGGCGGGTTGTAGGTGTTTCTAAACTCCACCACGGCTTCACCGGTCTTTGCCCCATCTATCTCTATCTCGGCAGTGTAAGCGCCCAAGGTGCTGTTATCGGTGACCTCGACTTTTACCAAATGGGCAGTTTCGTCATAGTCGATATACTCGTTATCGCCCGCCGTTTCGGAGATCAGATAGCAGTGCGTTCCCGCTTCGTCAAAGGTTTCGCTTAAAAGCTCGACCGCTTTGTTTAAGTCTTCCGAAGATTTAACCTCAAGCGATTTCTCGTCGCTAAACTTGCCGTCGCCGGTAAGCGGGTCGCCGCTTCCGTCGCAGGCTTCGATCTTAAACTTAAAGGTTATGCCGCCGGGGTGGTCATTTAAGAATCTATCGGCTTTTTCAAAAATCTTTTTGGCGGATATCGAAACGCTCGCGGATTCGGGCTCATACTCGTTTTCAAACGCAAACCCGCTGACTGTAACGGTGCCGCTGCTCTTGGGCTTAGTTACGTCTCCGGTGACTTCCGCCTCAAGAACGCCGTCATTGTCGGTTACATTGACCGTTACGGTATATTTTTTAGAATCATAAGTAACGCCCGGGAGCTTTCCTTCGGTCGGCTCGACCTCGGAAATCGTGTAAGTATATTTGCCGGCTTTGCTGAAAGTGATTTCCGGGAAGGTGATTGCTCCGGTGAGGCTGTTATACTGTGCCGTCAGCTCGCCGTCGGTAAGGCTGTCGCCCTCCTGCGAACCGGTTTTTACCAGCTTGAACGTGAAGCTGTCCGCAGAAGTCATATCGCGGCCGATGAGGGTCTTTGTTCCGGTGAATTTGACCTTTACCGGCGTTGTCTTATAGTCGTTGATAAACTCAACGGCAGAAGCGGACATTCCGGCCTTTGTATAGGTTGCGTTTGCAACCAGCTTGCCGTCGACATTTTCAACAACGACCGTGACCGTAACATCATTTGGATCGTAGGTGAAGCCTTTGTCAGTCCCCGGAGTTTCGGAAACGGTGAAGTTGTAAGTCCCCGGCTTGTCAAACGTGACAGGGTCAAACTTTGCCTCTTTTTCGGTCTCGCCGGCGGAAAATTCTATATTCAAATTCTTAGATGTAGCAGGAACAGTGTCGCTGCCGCTAAGAGTGAAGCTGAATGTGTAATCTTTCGCGGTGGCGCTGCCGGTAATGCTCTTTTTAACCGGCAGGCTCCATTCAGCCGGGGCGGGCGTATAGGTGTTGGTAAATGCAAGATTGTCGTCAGTATATACAGATGTGCCCTTCGTAACGGTCTTTTTAACCTCAAGCGCGCCCGTCTTCGGGTTATCCGTAACAGTAAATGTAACCTCGTATTCTTCCGTAGACTTTGTCAAGCTTGCGCCATCAACAGAAACGGCGGGAGAATAGCTCGTTTCTGTGACCGTGTATATATACACTCCGGGCTTGGTGAATGTAAACTCAACCGCATCGCCGGTGCCTTTTTCGGCGGCCTTATCGAGCGCAATCGTGACAGAAGTTCCCGATTTATGCGGCGCAACGTCTGTTCTGTCTGTTCCGCCGTCGACTGCGGATTTAAGCGCAATCCCGAACGTAAAGGTGCGGTTTTGTTCCATGCTTCCGCCTTTAAGAATCTTTTCAATCGTGAATCTGTCGGAAACTTCATCGGGGTTGTATTCGTTCGTAAAGTCGATTCCGTCGACTGTAACGGTGTCGGTGCCCTCGGCGCCTGTTCCTATACCTGTGACCTCTGCCTCAAGAGCGCCGTTATTGTCGATTACTTCGACCGTTACGGTATAATCCGGAGTTTTGCAGGTGACATTGGGCGACGAAGACGGAGCTTCGGAAATCGTGTAAATATATGTGCCGGTTTTGCTGAAAGTGATTTCCGGGAAGGTGAACGATTTATCTCCGGCATTAAACACTGCGGTCAAGCCGTCTGCCGGAAGATTGTCGCCCTCCGTGTCGCTGTCTTCGCCCCTTTTAAGCGTAAAGCTGAACGTCTCGCCTTCCTGCATATCGCGGCCGGTGAGGGTCTTTGTTCCGCTGAATTGGACTTTTACCTCCGCGGGGTGATATGTGTTGGTGATAACCAGTTCTTTTGCCTCTTCGCCGCTCTTGTCGTGATATGTAACGCCCGCGGCATATTCTCCTTCCGAGTTCTTTGCTACGGTGACAGTAACATCGTAGGACGTTTCGTCATAGTCGAACAGGCCGGTTTTAGTGCCCGCAGTCTCTGTGACGGTGTACTCATAAGTTCCCTCTGTCGCGGGGAATTCTATCGGGCCGAAGCTGAATTCGCCCTTGCCGTTTACTGTTGCAGTATTCCCGCTTTTAGGCATAGGCGTGAAGTCGCCGGACTTGGCGGCGAGGGTGAATGTAAATTCTTCGTCGCCTTCATAATCGCAGCCGGAGAACGCCTTCGATCCCACGATTGTCGCCGGAACGGATTGATAGGTGTTCGTAAATCTGAATTCAACCGGCTTGCCCTCGGCGATTTCTTTGGAATCCGGCGGTGTGCTCGTGGTGATATATGCGTCGGTATCTGCGTCGGTCTCCTCAACCTCGCAGGTAACGCCCTCCGGCAGGCCGGTGATCGTAACGGTTTCGCCGCCCTTAAGAGTTACCGTGCCGGTGTATTTGCCGCCATCGGCAGTAAACTCCACTGTGCCCGCAGACTCGCCATTGGTGTAGTTATAGCTATTTCCAAGGGTCATTCCGTCTTTGGGGGTCAAGGTGATTTCAAAGTTAAAGCTCTTTTCCTTATCGGGGTCGCGCGGGTCTTCGCCCTCGACGGTCTTGGATATCGAAAGCTCGCCGGTCTTGACCGTATTAGTAACTTTGACTGCGGCCGTGTCGTCTTTGGTAATAGTTTCAGCAGCGCCGCTGCCGTCGCCGGAATCCGGGCTGTAAGTAGTCGTATATTTGTAATCAAGGCCGTTTTGCGACTCTGTGACTTTAAACGCAGCGCCCGCGGGGAGCCCATTTATAGTGAGCTTCTCGCCTTTTTTGAGAGACACCGTCGCCGAATGGTTGGCGGCGTCAAAAGTAACGGTAGTGGGCTCGGAATCGGTTCCGTCGGCCTTTGAAATAGTGCCGGAATACTTGCCGTTGACATAGTCTCCGCCGGTCTGAGTTATGGTGAACTCATAAGTCTCGTCGACGCTTGCGGGGCTGTCCGCAGAAAGAGCCTTTTCAATGCTTAGGCTGCCGACGTCTAAATCTACGGAGATTTGGCCGAGGCCGTATCTCGCGTCGCGATAGTCTCCGCCCTCGCGAGAAACGCCGATTTCGATCGTTCCGTAGGATATATTCGCAAGGAAATCGCCGATTGTATGAACTGCGATAGCTGCCGCCGTATCGTCGATGTATTCAGCCGCAGTCTTAAGGTCCGGCGTGTAAGGACTATGGGTATATGTGCCATAATCTCCGGCCGCAGGGTCTTTGATTTCAATGCTGCCGAACTTGATTCCCTTAAGCTCCGATTTCGACGACTCTACAATTGTATAAGTTCCCAAAGGCAAGCCGTATTCTGTGACGTAGTTATAAGCCGACGATGTTGAAACGTTCAAGTACGCCCTTATGGTTTCTTCGTCGTATGCTCCGTCCTTTTCCTGCGCGGGCAGGGTCGTCGTAAATGTACCGACCGTTTCCTCATTATGCTTAAGCTCGGCGGTGTAGGTAAGATTTTCGCCGGCGTAGTGCTCCGCCATATATTCTACAACCTTGGCGGGAACGATCATTTTGAAAATTATATCTCCGCCGGTGATCTCGGTAACATAGTCGCCGCTGTCGGAAAGCTTATCTTCATTGTAAGTTTGCTCCGTTCCGGCCGCGGGCTTATAAGAAGGATCCCAGCCGTAAACCTCTTCGCCGGTTTCATAAATGCTGCCGTTAGAGGTTTTGCGGTTATTAACCGCTACGCCGCTGCCGTCATTTTCGGCGCCATCGGGCAGACCGGTGCCGCCTGCGGTTATCGGATAGTATGTAACCTTAAGGGTAGAGCTGCGCTTATCTAAATCTTTCGCAATTCCGCCCTCGGGATATTTTGTAAACGATTCGCCGCCCTTCGGCGCAGATACTTCCGTCCATTCAAACCTAAGCGTTCCAAGGCGGTCTTTCTCGTGCTTTTCTGTGCTGCCGGTCTGGTTGCTGTTCGTTTCGTCGGGTATATAGAAGTACGGGAAGTCCACAAATTTTGTATCTTTCCCCGCTGCCTCTACGATTTCATCAAGAAAGTCGTTCAGCGTTTTAGATGTTCCGTTTCGAGTTAGATATTCCGCATATCTCTTAAGATACTCCCAATACCAATGAGACTCGTCGTCCTTAGTGGCCACAAAGTAGTCGTATATGGTATCTCCGAGCTTTTCGGCGACTCCGTCCGGGGTGAGACCCTCGCCCAGGAATATAAGCTGATTTCCGCCCTTGATTTCAAGCTCCGGAACCGCTACGTTTACGGTAGTTCTCGGGAATCCCTTTGAAGGATACGGATCCGGACTGTCCTTGTTTTCTCTGTCGTCCTGCGCGTCGTCTGTTCCGGAGCTTTTGTCATCTTTATCGTCCTCTTGATAAACATAGTTTTCCGCGCCGGCGTTGCCGTTAGACATTACCGCGTTGCCGCCGATAAAGTCGTCTTTAGCTCGAATTTTTATCTCCGCGTTCCAGACGGGAAGCTGATCGGCGTTTTCGTTGCAGCCGGGAATTACCTGGTCTTTCCAAACCAGATAATACATATTCTTGGCCGAGTCGTAATGGAGGTCGGCCCGATATCCCTCTTCCTGCAAGAGCATAGAGTGGGAAAGGGTGATCGACTTTCCGTCGCCGACGGTAAGCGTAGCCGTTTCAACAGTTTCTTTATCGTCCTTATCTTTAATGACAACCGCGCCGTTGTTGTTAAGGTGCCATACTTTTCCGTCCGCGTCGACAAGATTAAACCTCGGGTCGATATAGTCCTGAACGGTATAGTCGTTAAGGCTGTCGGCGATCCTTCCGACTATCTCTTCCGAGAATATCTTCGCCAGGCCGGCAGAGTCATGGCTCGCGTAAACGCGGTCGTAACGCACAATAGCAGTGCCGTCGCCTTCTTCTTCATCGGCTTCATCGGCCGGCACGATGGCGCTCTTTGTGCCGGATTCCCAGTCTTCCTCGCCGGCTAATGCTGCCAAAAACTTAAGCGCCAAATTATAGTCTGCGTTGCCCATTTTAACGCTACCGCCGGCGAGCATTACCGAGAATATGGTGTAGCCGTAATTGTTGCGGAGCTTGTTTGCATATTCAAGCGCCTTACTGCCTTTTATTACATCATTTGCGGTATCTTCTGTTACCGACTTAAGATCGTCGGTGTCCTTGCCATCGGTAAAGATGATTAAATATTTCTTTGCATCGTCGTCTTTAACGACTTCGCTCTCGCTAAGCTTATTCAAAAACTCTTTCAAACCCGATTGAGTAGACGTTCCGCCGGTTAAGATATAGTTGTACTGTTCCACACCGTTTTCGGACTTGTCTCCCCCGTCGACGTCCTCTCCGCCGCCGCGGGTGAGGTTGAACATCGGTATAGAAACATCGTGGCTGCTCGTCCAGTCGAGCATAACAAGCTTGTCGTATTCGCTTTTCGGAATCTTATCCGAAGAGAACCTGACCGCCGATATTTTCGAGTTCGGCGAGGATTCGTCGAGGCGCGAGATAAACATTCCGAGCGCGTGCTGCAGGTTTTCGGCCTTGATTCTCGCGTCGTCTTTCTTTTGGTAGACATACGACCAGCCGCAGTTTGTAGCGCCGCTGCTGTAGAAGCAGCAAAGGTTGCCGGCATCGTCCAAGAAGAAGCGCATAGGCTCATATGTAGCGGGGTCGTACTGATAATAATTTATATCATCTTTATAGCCCTCGTCCATAACGGACTGAACGCTTTTTGCAAGCAGCGGCGTAGTGCCATCTTTATAAACGGTATAAAAATACGTTGTCTTTTCATCTGTGGTTCCGCTTCCATCATCTTTGGGCTTCTTATATTTTGCAGTATCCGTCAAACCGTAATATTTTTTAGACGTGTTTGCAACTAATACTGCATTTTCCCAGTCGGACTGCGAGTTGACATAATACCAACCGGCCATTGGGTTACTGTCCATCTGACTTTTAACAAGATTGCCGTCGAGCATAGCGTTGTCGGTATAGTAAAGCCCGTTCACATCTATATCGGCCGCCGCTTCCCAAGGATAAAGCTCGGATTCTTCTTGATACCCATAAAGCGTTTTTACTTCGTCTGCTGTCAAAGCCGCGTCGAAGACATATATGTCGTCTAAGTATAAATAAGGGCTATTGCCATATTCATCTTTTATCGCATTTAATACAATATGGCACTCATCCGGCGCATCTGCCTCAGAAATCGCCGTAGTATCATCGGTAACAGGCTCACCCTTGTAATAAGTATATAATTTTTCTCCATCGTAAACATAGGTAACATATTCCCAATCTTCGTCTTTTTTATATATATTAACATTAGATACGGTCTTTTTGCTTTCACCATTTTTATACCCTTCAATTTTAACGCGATTACTTGAGCTTCCATCGGCTTTGTAAACGCGAAAATACTTACTCGTTGAATTTTTATCTATGGATCCAATATACAACAACTCTTTATTGCCAGTATGATTGATTGTTTGAGTTTTAGTCCTAAAAGCTATGGTAAAAGTTCCGCTATCGGGAACGGCGTCCAGCACAATACCGCCTGTAGAAGCAGCGGCATTATAACAATAGTCAGGGGATTTCATACTGACTTGAGGATAACCGCTCCAAGTATGTGCAGTTATTGCATCATTACTGGTTGTAGGGCTGAATGAAAAGCTTTCAGAACTAAAGTCTACTTTACCCTCATAAACGGAGGCATAGGAAGGCTTGTCGTTGCTGGCGGTAACAACATTGAGCAGCCAATCTCGATCATTTATTTCTGCTGTATCTTTAGCAAAATAGTCCTCTTTATTGAACGGATAATATCCTATAAGATCTTTAAGATGAGGGAAAGAGCTAAAATCGTATTCCCCGTCATAATACCCTATCGGAACGTACTCGTTGGTGTCCGAGCGCGAATCGAAGATATAATATGTATAATCAGAATAACTAAGTTTAGAGTTATCGGTGTTTGTCGGGTAAAGAATCTCTTCGACCTTATCTTCGCTTAAAAACGCTTTCTCCGGGAAATCGTATACGTTGTCGTGGCCTTTAACCGGCTCGGGGGAATCTGCCTTTAAAACTTCGCCAAAAGTCGATATGCCTTTAGATTCACGCGCTTTATCATCAAGGTTTATCTTGTCCATCGTATCCGACGTAAAGGCCATACTGCCCGAGGCGTCGAGCACGAGGCCGACGTCTGCGATATTTTTGCCGACGAACCAAGATTCGAGGCTAAGGTTAAAGGTTCGGCCGTCGGTGCCGACGGCGGTCGCGGTCTTGTCGGTGTGAAGCCCGCCGGTGTTGTCATAGTATTTAATTTCTTCGACTTTGTCTTTTATATCGTCCGGCAAATCTTTTGCATTGCGAATAAGATGATCGTCTTCGTCAACAACCGGGTCTCCTTCAATTTTATCTCCCACATTTTCGGTATATAGGAAAACTGTGCCGGTGTCTTTTTCCGGGTCTGATCCTATATACTGGTCGGTTGCGCCGGTAACGGTTTGGTCCGGTTTTATACCGGCTACCATCGCGCCGGAGTTTTTATAGAAAACGTGGACTTTAACAAGGTGAACGTTTTCGTTGTAGGCGATTGTCAGAGTATTTCCAACGGTCGAGACGGCAGAATGTCCCGCAGAGACGGAATACCCCTCAAATTCTTCCGTTATCTCTTTTTGAGATTCGGTATCCGTATAAGAATTCTGTCTGGGCGTAATGGTAACCTTTAATACGCCGCCCTCTACGGCGACATATCCGCCTTTAACCGGATCTACGCTGCTGTTATAGTACTGGTATACATAATCGCCTTCTGTTTCCGCTTTCGCAACACGAAAATCTAACAACGGATCGCTACTTTCATCTTCAATTACTCTTCCGGTGCTATCCATAGCATGCCACTCATAAACAAGTATGTGCATACCCTCGTGATCCCAGACAGTGCCTGACTTTATATGTTCGTCGGAAGAAAGGTCGGCGATCGTCGCTATGTCCGGGTTCAGTCCGGCGAGCAGGCCGGATATATTCCCGATTGCGGAAACAGATTCCGTCATAACGGAAAGCGCAGTTGAAACGCTAAGCAGCAAGGCTGCAAACCTCTTAAATACAGATTTCATGCATTTAACCCCGTTTCGTATAAATGTAAAAAGTACCCCCCCGCATGGATTTTGCGGAGAGGATACATATACTCATGTATATTATAGCCGATTATGCCGCAGATGTCAACGCCTTAAAGCGATTTGGGCGACAAAAAAGCGCCCCGCGTTTGAGGCACTTTTCACAACTTCAAATTTGATTTTCTTCGACCCGCCGTAGTTATTGACAAGAATATTTACATATATTGTAAATTCTGCTAATCTTTGCCTCCGCCGACTCGGGGCTCCCGGCTATCCTCTCCCCTCTCTGCAAACTCCTCTAAAACGCTGTCGGTCATCTTTTGATACCTCTCCGAGGAAAAATATTTAAACGATGCGAATATCAAAAGCCCTATCGCGGCGGCGGCCGCGACGGCTAAAAGCGCCTTTTTTAAAATAATCCGGCCCTTTCCGCCCGCGGCGATGTATTCCCCGACCTCTTTTTCGATATATCCCCTCTCATCGTCGCTTAGCCGGTGTTCTTTAAGGTTGGGCGAGCCTTTGCCGAGCCAGCCGTTTTTCTGCGCCCTTTTGATCATAAATCTGTAAGCCGAGCTTCTGCCGTCGATAAACCGGCAGCGGTCGGAATAGTCTTTTAAAAGCTCGCAGAGCCGCTCCAAGCTCTCGAGCCTTCCCTCCGCGCCGTTCATAAGGGTCGAGAAAAGCTCGCCTCCGCCGTAGTCCAAAAAATCTTTTATAAGTTTAAGCTTGTCCAATCCGCCGCACCGCCCTTAAATCGGCCTCGGTCGCGCCGAATTTTCTGTATATTGACATCGCAAGGCTCTCGCCCGAGGGCTGCCTTTCGACCATCTTATAAAGCCGCTTCTCGCCGTCTTCGTCCGCCGCCGCAACAAGGCTTCCGAGCTTGGTTTTAAGCCCCCGCGCGTTAAGCTCCGAAAGCTTTGAATAAAGCCCGGTAAGGTGGGTGACGTATACCCCGCGGACCCCGGCCTCGGCGAAAAGTTCAAGGTGTATCGCCGCGATTTTAAGGCACTCCTCCGGGGTGGTGCTTTGAAGCGATTCGTTCAAGATGACCAAGCTGTGCTCGGTCATTCGGCAGACAATGCCTTTTAGATCTTTTATCTCCTCGGTGAATCTGCTCGCGTCGATTCCCGCCCGCTCGTCCCGGGGGAAGTGGGTGTAGATATTGTCGCAGACCGAAATCTCGGCGCTCTCTGCGGGGACGTAAAGCCCCGCCTGCGCCAAGACTTGGCAGATGCCGAGCGCCCTCGCAAAGGTGGTCTTTCCGCCGTTGTTCGCCCCGGTTACCATATAAAACCCCGCGCCGCCGCCGAGCTCTATATCGTTTAAAACAATCTTTCCGTCAAGCTTCGCAAGGGCGTCTTCGGCGACGAGCCGCCTGTAAAAAACAAGGTCGAAAATCCCCTTTATCTTCGCCCTGCGCTCGCTTTTTTCCAAAAGCCTCGGCCGGCACATCGGCATCCCCCTCGCCCTCGCGCTTTTGATGAACGCCGCCGCGCCTATGTAGTAGTCGAGCTGATTTTCGAGGACGGATATATCGCCGAAAAACCCCGCCTTGCAGCTTTCAAGGGCAGAGGCTATCTTCGCGGCGAACTCCTTGGTATAGTCCGAGAGCTCTTTAAAAAGCGCGGTGTCGATATCCGGCGGGGCCCTTCTTGTGATCGAATTGAAATGCTCCTCGCCCGAAAATCTGTCCTTTCCGTCCGATTTGAAGACCATTCTTTCGATGGCGTTCCCCCTCGGGCGGATTTTTTCGCTCGATATCTCCAAAAGCCCGGCCGAGTCGGGGGTAAGGCTCTCGTCGAAGTTTATCCCGACCTTTACGCTTTTGACCGACTTTGAAAATGTCGTCCTAAGCTCGGCGAGGTCTTTCGCCGCCGAGATAAACTCTTCGCTCTCGGTCAGCCCGCCGAAGAACCCGAAAAGCCCCCTCATCGCCGCCGACTTCACCCCGCCCGAGATTCGGCGGTATAGATCGTTGATCTCTTTTATCGAGCCGAGCAGAAAGGTCAGCTCGTCCATCTTAAGGTTCAGCTCGTAAAACGAGTCCGCTCCCTTGCCGCCGGATGAATTTCTGCTCCCCGCAAGCTCGGCGACAATCCGCCTGAACCCCTCCGAAAGCTCGGGTATATTCAAAAAATCTTCAAGGCAGTCGAGGCGGTATTCGATGGTCGAGATATCCTCCGAAAGCTCTTCGGCGAGTGAGACGAACCTTTCGGAACCGCCGAGCGAAATAAGCCGCTTTATTTCGTCAAGCTTAAGGTCTTCGGCGAACATCGCGCCGCTTTCGGATATCTCTTTTCTTCTCTCCGCGGCCGAAGCCTTCGCCTCGGCGCTCGGATAAAACAGGTCGATATGATCGGTTATTCTCATAGCTTTTCTCCGCAATCGTATAAAACTTCTTCTTTTTTCTTTAAAAGCCGCTTAAAAATGCTCTCTTATGTTTCTGCCGAAAATCAACAAGAGCAGCGCCGCGAGCTCGCCTACCGCTATCAAAAGATAGAATCTGCACTGCGCCGCCGCGAAATTCGGCGCGATGCCGGAATAAATGTCGGATATCCGCGATATCCCGCCCATTTTTACAAGCCCTCTGACAAAGGCGGTCATATTCGCCAAAAAGCCTATCCCCGAGACGACTTCATAGAGCGCGGTGTAATCCGCCCGCGCCTTTCTCAAAATAAGCGCCGCCGCGACGAACATTATTATCCCCGGGAAGGTTGTAAGCGCGGCAAGCGTCCCGATAACGCAGGCGGCGGTGACGAATATCTCTTCTATCTTCGCGATTCGGTCAAGCCTTAGCCCAAGCTCGTCCGGCTCGCCGTCGTCAAAGGGCTCTCGGTCGAACTTCGAGAAGTCGGGGTCGTCCGGCTCCGGCCTTAAAGCGTCGGCCAAAATCGGCGTAAGCTCGCCCAAAGAGCGAACGCCGGAATAGTCTTTTGAAGAGAGCGCGGCGTAGATTCGGTTTTTGAGCGCAAGCTCTTCGGCGAGCGCTTCGGTATAGCCTTTCATCACCCCCGCGACCGCCCCGCCGTCGGTCTTCATTCTTCTGATGTCGTCTATCGAAAGCCCCAGCCGCCGCATAACCGCGACGTCTTTAAGCTCCGAAAGATTTTCCTCGGTAAAATCGAGATACTTTCGGTCCCTGCTCTCAAACTCTACCGGTGAACACAGCCCGTTTTCCACATAATACCTCACCGCCTTTTCGGTCAGACCGGTCTTTTTGCAAATCTCTTTTATCTTCATATGCTCCTCCGTTCGGCGGCCCAAACCGCCTCTTGCGTATTCGATTGTAGCTTCTTCCCCGAGGTAAGAGTCAATAGCCTTTTTAAATTTTCGTAGAAAGCGACAAATCGCGGCTTTTTTGTTTGTTGAATATAACTATAACTCGAATCGCGCTTGATTAGCGCCCGAAGCCGTGGTATAATTTTATAAAATATTTTTGCGGAGATGATTTTATGCTCTATGCGGTAAGCCCGCCTTCCGAAAAGATCAACAGCGCCGAAAGAGTCGGCGGCGACCTTATTCTGCGTTCAGACTTCGGCCTTATGCGAATTTCGCCGAAAAGCGAGAAGATTATAAGAATAACAGTCACTAAAGAGGGCGGATTTTCGCCCTTTTGCGGCCCGGGTATAGTCTTTGACGGCGGGTTTTCGGATTGGGAGTATTCCGAAACAAAGGCCGAAATATCCCTTAAAACCGCTTCGCTTTGCATAGAGATTTGCCGCGATACCGCCTCGATTTGCGTTAAAGACAGCAGCGGCGGGGTTTTATTCAAAGACTCGGGCAGGGACTCGGTCTCGCTCGAAAAATTCAAGGTATACGAGCTCGGCGAGGCGGTCACCGAAAAAATTCAGACCGCCGACGGCGAAAAAGAGATTATCGCCGAAGCGAAAAAAACCGAAGCGGGATATAGCTATCACGCCCGCCTCGGGCTTAGATTCGCCGACGGGGAAGAGCTTTACGGCCTCGGGCAGCACGAAGAGGGATACGGCTCGCTTAGGGGGAGGACGGTTTATTTAAACCAGGCCAACCGCAAGATAGCGATACCCTTTATAGTCTCAAGCCTCGGCTGCGGGCTTCTTTTCAACGCTTACAGCCCTTGTATCTTCTCCGACTCGCCGGAGGAAAGCTATTTCAGGGTCGAGGCCGCGAAAGAGCTTGATTTTTATTTTATCCTCGGCCCGGATATGCGCGGCGCGATAGCGGGATACAGATTTTTGACCGGCAAGGCGGTTTTGCTTCCGCGCTGGGCGTTCGGATATATTCAGTCGCAGGAAAAATACGACGATCAGGACGAGATCCTCTCGGTCGCAAAAGAATATCGCCGGCGCGGGCTCGCGCTCGACTGCATAGTCCAGGATTGGTGCTCGTGGGAGGACGGAAAGTGGGGGCAAAAAAGCTTCGACAAAGCCCGCTACCCCGAGCCGAAAAAGATGACCGACGAGCTTCATAAAAACCACGTTAAATTTATGCTCTCGGTTTGGGCGAACGCCTCGGAAAATACCGAAAACTACGCCGAATTCAAGGCCGCCGGGCTGCTTCTTCCCGGCTGCGCGGTATATAACGCCCTAAGCGAAAAGGGGCGGAAAATCTATTGGAATCAGCTTGAGCGCGAGCTGTTCTCCTGCGGGGTAGACGCCTGGTGGTGCGACAACAGCGAGCCCTTTACCCCCGAATGGAACCACCAAGAAAAGCCCGCCCCCGCGATTATGTATTCGGAATATCTCAAAGAGACCGAGGGCCGGCTTCCGCCCGAATATTCAAACGCGTTCGGGCTTTACCACGCGATGGGGGTATACGAGGGACAACGCGCGAGCTCCGAAGAAAAGCGGGTCTTTAACCTTACCCGCAGCGCCTCGTTGGGGCAGCAGCGATTCGGCGCGGCGATGTGGTCGGGCGACGTCGCGGCGACTTGGGATACCCTTAAAAACCAGGTCGCGGCGGGGCTTAACTTCTGCGCGAGCGGCCTGCCCTATTGGACGACCGACGTCGGCGGGTTCTTCGTAAAGCGCGGGTCGCCTTGGTATTGGCGGGGCGACTTCGACGGCTGTTTTGACGACCCTTCCTATTGCGAGCTCTTCGTAAGATGGCTTCAGTGGGAGACTTTTCTGCCGATTTTCCGGGGCCACGGGACCGACTGCCGCCGCGAGCTTTGGAACCTTAAAAACGGCGGGGAGAAATTCTGCGAAGCTGCGGTCTTCACCCAAAAATTGAGATACGAGCTTATGCCCTATATCTATTCCTCCGCCGGGGATTGCTATATAAACGACGACAGCATGATTCTGCCGCTCGCGTTCGACTTTTCATACGACGAGACCGCGCTTAAAATCAAAGACCAGTATATGTTCGGAAGAGAGATTATGGTCTGCCCGGTAGTTTCGCCGATGTATTATCTTCCGAACGGCGTTGAGACAGAATCGCCGAAGACCCGCGAGGTCTATCTTCCCTCGGGGTGCGACTGGTACGACTTCTACACCGAAAAGCGCTATTCCGGCGGCCGGTTTATAACCGCCGACGCGCCGATAGATAAGATCCCCCTGTTCGTAAAAGAGGGCTCGATTATCCCGACAGCGAAATTCGCGCTTTCTACAGACGAGCAAAGCCCCGAGCTTAACCTTAATATCTACTCCCGGGGCGAGGCCGCCTATACCCTTTATGAAGACTCTTTCGACGGCTACGGCTTCGAGCGCGGGGAATATATCCTTACCGACATTTTCTTTGACGGCGAAGAGCTTAAGCTTAGCCGCCGGACCTCTTGGGATATCCCCGAGGAAGAAAAGAAGAGAAGATATACCTTTGCCGGCAAAAAAGTCATTCGGTGAATGTCAAATTCGCAAAACAGCCCCTTTTTTGGCGAAAAGCGTTGATTTTGACGATATAATGCGGTATAATTACAATATACGACCGCGTTTCGAGGGGTGATTTTATGCCGGAGCTTACAAAGGCCTCCGCCGCCGAATACGAAAATATTCTTCACGGAAATATGACTCCGGCCGTCGCCGCGGAGTATCTTAGGCAGGGCAGAATAGTTCTGCGGACCTTCGGCGGGGTCCTTAAAACTATTTACGACAAGCCGGATATCGCCGAAAGGCTTTATAATTTCTTCGTATACGAAGCGGGCGAGCCGGCAGGGCAGTCGACGAGAAAAAAGATCAACAACTGGGTCTGCGAAAAGCACCCGCCCCAAAGCCGCGAGGATATCTTTAAAATCGCGTTCGCGCTTAAGCTTGACGAAAGCTCGCTCAACCTTCTTCTCGGCGTGGCGGACGATTTCGGCATCCAGTTCAGAGACGGAAAAGAGCTCGTCTTCGCCTGGTTTTTAAGAATGGGCGGAAGCTATCGCGCGGCGACGGAATTTTACGAAAGCCTTCCGAAATACGGCCCGAACGAAGACATATCCGGCGCGGGAATGTCCCGCATAACCCACGAGATACGCTACGGCCTCGTAAAAATCGGCAGCCCGGAGGAGCTTAGGGAGTTTTACCTTGAAAACGCCGGGTATTTCGGGAAAACGCACGTCAGGGCGTATTATTACTTCGACAGCTTTTTAAACCAGCTCATAAGCCCGAGCCCCCGATTTTCGGACGCCGAGGAGGAAAACTATTCGGTCGAGCGGGTCATGGAGATCTATCTTTCGATGCGGATCCCGAGCGGCCGCAGAAGAGACAGCTACTCCTTGATCCAAAAGCTTATAAAAAGAAACTGGCCGAACGCGACTTCGGTCAAAAACATCAAAAACAGAAAAGAAGACGTCTCGCGAAAGCTTTTGCTTCTTTTATACATCGCGACCGAAAACGAGGGAATCGGCGAGGACGACTTTGAAAGCTATTACGACGAAAGCCTTTCTTTAGAACAGCGGATAGAAGACCATTGGTGGACTATAAACGCCATGCTCGGCGACTGCGGAATGGTCCCCTTGGACCCGCGCAACGCCTTCGACTGGCTGATTTTATACGCCATCTCGGCCGACGAAGACACGCCGATGAGCGAGCGGCTTGAACAGACGATAGCCTATATGTTTGAAGACCGCGCCGACCCGCCGGAAATATAAAGACAAAAATCCCCGCAAGATCGCTCTTGCGGGGAATTGTTTTTTATTCCGGTCTGACTACGTCCGCTCGGGCGAGGGTCAGCCCGCTGCCCCTTTCGAGGATATACAGCTTTCCCTTGACCGTTTCCTGCGGGAAATCGCCGGAGACGTACAGGTCTACCGCATAGTCCCTGAGGTCGGCCTCCGAAAGCGCGCGCTTAAGAGAATCCGCGCTGGCGGCAAAGCCGCTCTTGCCGTTTTTGGCGCACTCCGCGACGACGAGGTCGGGGTAGCTGCTCGAATTGCTGGTAAACCCGATGTTTACGCTTTCGGGGGAGCTTCCCTTAAAGTCGAGGAAGACGTCCCTGCCCGGGTCGTTTATAAAGCCGAAGAATCGGTCGAGGTCCTCCCCTCTCGAAACAAGGGTGTAAAGATTTCCGTCCTCGGCCTCGGCGGCGCTAAACTCGAAATCGAGCTCGTATAATACTATCGCGCCGCTCGGCAGGCTGCCCCGATTCAAGGCCGGCGCGGCTATCGCGGCGGAGGCTGTTATCAAGACCAAAGCCAAGGCCGCGGCTATCGCGGCGATCGCCTTCTTGTTCGGCGGCTTTTTCTTGTGAGCAGGCCGAATATTCTCCGCCGGGGCAAAGGGGTCGGGCTCGTCCTCCGTCCGCTCGGGAATTTTAGCCGAAGCCCCGAACGAAGCGGTTTTTTCAATGCCCTTTTCGATGATTCCCTCGGCGCAGTCGGCTTTAAGGCCGATTTTTTCCGCCTCTTCGCAGATTATCTTATATTCCGTTCCGGCCGGAAGCCCTAAAAGCTCTATCCTTCCGCCGGATATAAGCGAGGTCTCGCAGACCCCGCCCTCGAGCTCGATATCGCCGTATACCCCGCTTTTATCGAGGTTTTCGCCCGAAAGCTCTATTTTAAGGCTAAGCTGCCCGCCGTCTTCGTCAAAGGGCTCGGCGATTATCAAAAGCGAGCCGGTCTCTTCGGCGGGGGCGTCGTTGTAAAGGTCGGAATGAAGCTCCTGCATGCTCTGGGTCCGGCGGTTCTGCTGAACCCTTAGTCCGCGCAAAAGCGCCTTTTCCTGCTTTTCGGTTATATTTACCCCAAGCTTCGTCGGCCTCAATAAATTGTCCGCCGCGATCCTGTCGAGCGCGCTCGGCGGCTTTCTTCCGGTAAGGCAGAAATACAGCGTCGCGCTGAATGCGTAAACGTCGGTCCAGGGGCCCTGCCCCTTTTGCTGATACTGCTCTATCGGGGCGTAGCCGTGTTTAAGCTGGATAGTAAGGGTCTCGTTCTTGCTTATCGCCTCGCGGGCGCAGCCGAAGTCCAAAAGCCTTACCTTTCCGCCCTCTATCATAATATTGTCCGGCGAGATGTCGCGGTGCAAAAGCCCCATCTCGTGCATGGTCTGCATCGCCTTAAAAAGCGGCTCTACAAGCGGGAAGAGCTCTTCGGGCGGGATCTTTCCGCCCTTTTGCTCTACAAGTTCGCCGAGGTTGGTTCCCTCGATGTATTCCATAACGATATAGGCGGTGTTGTTGTCTTCAAAGAAATCCTGCACTCTGACTATCGAGGGCTCTTTGGTAAGCTTGGCCATAACCCTCGCTTCTTCCAGAAATTTGCTCTTGCCCTTTTCATAGCTCCGCCCGAGCTCGCCGACGTATGCGGTGACGTTAAGCGAGGCCGCCGCAGTTCGGGAAACTCTGTCCTGCGGGTAGTATTCCTTTATCGCGACCCGCATTTCAAGCTGAAGGTCGCAGCCGATATAGGTTATCCCGAAGCCGCCCTCGCCCAAAACCCGGCCGACAAGGTATCTTCCCTTAAGAACCGTTCCGGGCGGAATGTGATAGGGGTTGGGCTGATAGCTGCCGTCCGAAAGCCCGCAGTTGGGGCATTTTTCGCCGTCGGTAAGCTTAGACATACAGTAGGAGCAATACTTTTTCACAGCGTTTCCCTCTCCTTTTACTAAAATTCGCTCTCGTTTCAAGATTATAATAACATTTTTCGCGGAAAATTCAAGCTTTTTGCGGCTATTCCGCGACCATAAAGCCAACTAAGCTTCCGCCGTATTCGGTCAGCGCAAGCTGTATCGAGGTTATCGGGCCGCTGTATTCTCTGGCGTCGGTATAAAGATCAACGATCTCCGAGATCACTTGGTCGATAAAGTCCGAGGTAAGCGAGCCGTTCGCGAAATAGTTGAAGTATATGACCCTGTCCGAGTAGTCCTCGTTGATAAGGTCTATCAATTCCCGCTGAAGCTGCTCCTCGCTCTCGTAAAGGTTAAACGCGACGTGGTTGCAGCAGGTTATCGCCAGGGTGGAATACTCTTCGTCCATCCAAAGATGCGGGCCGTCGCCGCCGCGCGCGTCGTTGATCCTGTCGCAGATCTCGACGAGCATGCCGTCCGAAATGTAAAACTTCGCGAGGCCGTTTAAATCCCCGATCGAATATTTTATATTCTCGTAAGAGTCCGCGCTCATACAAGCCGTCGCGTCGCCGGTATATACAAGCTCGAAGTCTTCGCCGACTCTTCCGAACGCGCCGTCCGATATCCACGAGACGTTCGCCCCGTCGATACTCTCCGGAATGACCCACTTTTCGATTTCCGCGGGGATATCCAAAACCACCGCATAGCTTAAAACGTCGTTTATGCCGTATAAAACGTCGTCTCCGTCGACGTAATAGCGGTCTATTATGACTTGGCTCGGCTCTTCCGAGGCGGAGTAGAAGAACACCTCTTCCTTGTGCTCTTTCGGGAAGACCGAGATATCGCTCTCGGACTTCCAGTCCGGCTTGTCGCCGTCATAGGTTATAACCCGAAGATTCGGGCAGTCTTTAAAGGGCGAATTCGCCGCCGCGCCGGAAGAAGTCTCTATCTCAAAAAGGCCGTCGCAGCCGGTAAACGCGCCGTCTTCTATCGTCTTCAAATCATCGGGCAAAACCACCTTTTCGACGGCGTCGACGTCGTCAAAGGCGCCGGCCCGAATGTTGATTATAACCGCGCCGCTGTATTTGTCGGGTATGCGAACGGTCTGCTCGCTGCCGGTATACGAGACGAGCGAGGCGGTTTTTCCGACTATCTCGAAGACGTAGTTCTGATATTCGACCGTTCTCGGCTCGGAGTTAAGCTCCGGGTCTTCGTCAAGGTCGGCCGGCCTTGCCGCGGTCTGCGGACTTGGGGCATATCCCCCGCCGCTCGGCTTTTTCTCGGCCTTTCCGCCCCTTGCGAATATCGCGACAGCCGCGACTATCAAAAACACCGCCGCGGCCGAGGCCGCTATCATCGCGGGCTTGTTTTTAAACAGCTTTTTGGCGAATCCCTCCGTCTTGGCGGCGCTCTCCGCCGGCTTTTCGGCGGGGGATTCCATAGAAATCGGGCTTTGCGCCGAGGCGGGCTCGCAAGAAGTCGGCGCGGTATAGGGCGCGGGCTCGATCTTCGCGTAGAAATTCGGGTCGGGCTCGTCGATAAACCTCGCCGCGAGGTCGGATATCCTCTGCGGGCGGTTTTCCGGCCTTATCGCAAGCCCCCACAAAAGCGCCTGCTCGTTTTCGTATGATATCTTCGCGCCGAGGGCTGAGGGCTTTATAAGCGGGTCGGTCCCGCCGCTTTGGGCGGCAATTCTCTCCGGCGCGCCGGCGGGGACTTTCCCGCCGGTTATGCAATAATAAATCGTCGCGCAAAGGGCGTATATGTCGGAATACCGGCCCTGCCCGCGGGTCTGATACTGCTCTATCGGGGCGAACCCGGGCTTTAAAATAACCGTCATCGCCCTGCCGTCTTCCATAGATCTCGCGCAGCCGAAGTCCAAAAGCCTTAAATTTCCGTCCGGCATGAGCATAATATTGTCCGGCGCGATGTCGCGGTGCAAAACCCCGGCGTTGTGAAGCTCTTCAAGGCCGTTCATCAACACCCTAAGCTTGGGAAGAAGCTCGTAAAAGGGTATCGCCCCGCGAGAATCGGTAACCCCGCGAAGGGTGGTCCCGTTCAGGTAATCCATAACCATATAGGCGGTGTTCCCGGTCTCGAAGCAGTCCAAAACATGGACTATCGAGGGGATATTCACCACCGCGCGAAGCATACTCGCCTCTCGCAAAAAGCTTTTAAGGCCGTGGTCGTATGCCTCGCGGTTTACGGTCGGGGCTACCCCGAGCCCCTGCCTTACGCTTTTGCAGACGAGCGGAAAATATTCCTTTATCGCCACAAGGCGGTTTGAAAGCGTCTCCTTCCCGATATAGGTGATACCGAATCCGCCGCTGCCGATCACCTTTCCGATCAAAAACGAATGGTTCTTGCTGCCGTTTAAAACCGTTCCTACCGGCAAAAATCTCGAATCGTTCTGCGAAATTCTCGCTCCGCCGCAGTTGGGGCAAAATTCCGCCCCCTCCGGCCTCTGTTCAAGACAGTGCGGGCAAAGCTCCGCCATATCAGATTCCTCCCTTTAGGGCTATCGTAAATCTCTCCGATTGAGAGCCTACGGCAAAGCTGTCTCCGGCGTTAAGCTGAACCGCGCTGTTGGCGGCTATTTTAGTTTGGCCGATAAACGTGCCGTGGGTAGAGCCGTTGTCTCTTATAAAAATCTTTCCGTTCTCATACCAAACCGTGCAGTGCGTTCCGCTGACTCCTGGGGTGCCGTCCGGGAAGGATATCACCGAACCCGGGTTTCTTCCGAAGGTCATCGGCTTTCCTGCCATAACGGCGTAGCGCTTTCCTTGGTGGACACCCGAAACGCCCTGGACCCTGAAGCCGCTGTCTTCGTTCATAAGCCCGGCGCCGGCTTGGCTGTATGCCGGAACAAATCCCTGTTCCGGCGCGGGGGCGGCCGCCTTTTTCTTTTTAGAGCCGCTGACTATGACGACAACCGCGACTATCGCCGCCGCGACCGCCGCCGCCCCGGCAAACAAGACGATGTTCGGGGCCCCGGCGCTGTATATTTCATAGGGTATGCGCTGCTTTTCCAGAACGTCGACAAGATATTCTATCTCTATCGAGCCGTTGGTGCCGAGGTCTCCGGTCGAAGCGTCGGTCCCCCAGCCCCAGGTGTTCACCCCGACTACCGCGCCGTTTTCGTCGATAAGCGGGCCGCCGGAATTTCCGTGGTTGATGTTCGCGGTGTGCTGGATAATATTTACGTTCGCGCTGCCGTTGTTAAACGAAGAGTGGAGCGAAATAACGCCGTCGGTGACGGTAACGCTCTCTACGCTGCCGAGGTATTTTTGCCCCGAAAATTCGTCGATAACCCATTCGTCAGAGGTCCCGGGGTATCCGAGGGCGTATACTTTATCCCCCGCCTCGATAAGCGAGGTGTCGGGGTGAAGGGCGAGAGCGATCCTGTCCGGAACGTCCTCCGCCGCGCGGATGACCGCGAGGTCGGGGTCTGCCTCTCCTCCCTTATAGATTATATCGCAGGGGATCATTCGCGAGAAATCGAAGCCTACGTTGTCGGAATAAGAGTAGTCGTCGCGAAGGATATATGTGCTCGCGGATTCGGCGACGTATCTTATGTAAAGCCCGTCGAGCTCGTAGATTTGGTCGAAAAGCTCGATGACGTGGCGGTTTGTCGCAAAAACTCTCGTCGGCTCGCCCGCCTCGCCGACCCCGAACGCAGAGCCCGTCCCGACCGTCGAGAACCCTTCGTCAAGCTTGCTCCAGCCCGAGCCGTCATAATAGTAAACGCTTCCGGTCTGATAGCTTACCACCCTTACGGTGCCGCTTCTCGCCTCCGAAGCCTTAAGCTTCGGCGTTCCGCAGGCGCAAAGGCTTAGCGCAAGAACAGCCGCCGAAACAATGATAGCCGCAGCTCTCATAAATTTTTTCATACTTTCCTTCCTTTCCCGCTCAAGCTAAATCATACCAAATCGCCGCCGCGGAGTTGTTGTCGCAGTCCGGCGGGATCCGGCTTTTGTGTATTTTTCTCATTTCTTCAAGCCATTTTTCGGCCGAGGGCGCCCTTTTAAGCTCTCTTTCCATCTCTTCTTCCAAAACGTATTCCCAAAAGCCGTCGGAACAGAGCAAAAAGGCGTGTTTTCCGGCCGGAAGGCTTTCTTCAAGGGTATCCGCGTTAAAGTCGCCGTCCTGCCCCAAGGCCCTGAAGATCCTGCTTCTGTCCTCATGAAACCTTATTTTGTCGGGGGTGATCTGACCGAGCATAACCGCTATTTGAGAGGCGCTGTGGTCTTTTGTCTGAAAAACCAGTCTGCCGTTAAAAAAGCGGTATATCCTCGAGTCGCCGGCGTGGGCAAGGTCGATCCTTTTTCCCTCTATCGCCAAAATCGCGAGGGTGGATTTCATTTTGCAGCAGGGGGTCTGAAGCTTTAATATCCTTCGGTGCGCCTCCTGCGAAAGCTCCGAAAGAAGGGCGGGCGTCGCCGTGCCGTTCCAGCCGGCCAAAACCGCCTCTACCGCGGCCTTAGAGGCTTCGTCGCCCCCGCCGTGGCCGCCCAGTCCGTCCGCCAAAACGGCGCAAAACCTGTCGCCCCCAAGGTCTTTTATTCCGATCCTATCCTCGTTGCAGGGGCGGCCGCCTATATCGGAATAGCTTGCATATTCGATCATCTGACCGCTCCTTTCGATTTAGGCCGGAAGCTCGGTCTTAGGTATCGGTTCGGGCTTTACTTCCGGCTTTTTGCTCTTCGGCGGGTCGGTTCTACATTCGATTATAACCGCCGTATAGTTGTCCTGATTCCCGAACGCCTTGGCCTCGATCATTTCTTTAAGAAGCTCTGCGGCCCGCTCCGGCGGGTTTTCGAGCGCGGAAATTATCTCTTCGGAAGATAGCGCGTTGTAAACGCCGTCGCTCATAAGAATTATTTTGTCTTCGCCCAAAAGCTTTATCGGCGAGGCCGGAAGGTCGATATGCTTAAGCTCGCCCATTCCGAGATAGCTCGTAAGGCCGGGGCCGTTTTTGTCCGAATAAACCTCCGAAAGGGGCAGCTCGCCGTTTACCGCCCTTAAAATAAGCTCGTTGCGATAGATGTGTTCGCGGTTAAGCTGTATAAGCGTTCCGCCGCGATAAAGACAGATTCTGCTGTCGCCTATCGAGACGAACCCGAAGAGGCCGTTTTTGATAAGCCCCATGACAAGGGTCGAGCCGCTTTTTCTAAGATTGCTTTCGCCCAAAAGGCCGTTCACCGTCGAGACGGCTTGGTGGGCCAAAACCGCGAGCGCCTGCTCGTGGGTGCCTTTTCCGTTATACATAACGAAGTCGTCGAGTATCTTTTCGACCGCCTTCGAGCTTACCTTGTCGCCGTCGGCAAGGCCGCCCATTCCGTCGGCGACTATCGCCAAAACTCCGTGACTGCTCATCAGCGACGAATCGGATATCCCGAAGGAATCCTGCTGATACTGCCGCTTGCCCTGCTCGTGAAGCTTTCCGACCGAGACCGAAACGACTTCTTCGCCGGTCTTTCGGCCGCCCGGCCCTTTTCGGTCGTTTATAATCGCGAAAAGAAGGATAAGGGTCAACACCAAAAAGACCGCGGCAGCGCCGCCCAAGGCCGCCGGCAGCGCCCACCCGGGAAGGCTTCCGGCAGATAAAATCAAGGTTAAGGCCATCAGACTCTCTCCTTGTCTTCCCATGAGAACTTGTCGCCGCAAAGCTCTACGAATATAAGCTTAGAGGTCCCGAGGGTTATGACGTCGAAGTTGTGAAGCTCGGTCCCCGAGCCCATCACCGGGACGTTGTTTACGAGCAGAACGTTTTTGCCCTGCTCGTGGGCGATATAGAACTTGTTGGTCTGATAGACGTAGGTTATGCTCGAATCCCTCTCGCCCGAGATCGTGCCGTCGCCGGTTATGCAGATATCGCCCGAGGTCCTTCCGATATAGTTATAGCCGGTGTGGATTCTGTAATCTCTGCCGCGGCAGGGGCCCTCTACCATAACGAGCCAGCCCACGCATGGAAGAAGGACTTCGTCGCCGCCGGCGTCGCCGGGAACGACGTAGGTGGTCTTGCTCATATCCGAATTATACGACCCGCCGACAGATGAGGGATCGGGCGGCAGGGTCTCGGAAAATCCGCCGGTCGCCGAAGCGCCGGGGTATACGGTCTTCGCGAAGTCGCCCCCGGCCGAAGACCCGCCTATTTCGGCGAACGGGTCGGTGGTCTGCGAGAAAGAGCCGCTTGCGCAATAGGGGCAGCTTGAATACTTGTTGGCGTCGTAGTAGTGCCCCGACGGGCAGCTTATGATTTTCTGACGGATTTCGGGCATAATGATTCCTCCTGAAATAAAAATTCTTTATAATAACGCGGTCAAACGTTTATTATCTGAAAAACTACGTTCGGGCTTCCGACGTAAAAGCGGGTCCCGGCCGAGATTCTTTCGGGGTAGCGGGGCGGAAGACGCTTACCGTCGGCAAGCGTCGTTCCGTAGCTCGAGCCGAGGTCTGTAAGCACGGGCACCCCTTGTTGGAAGACTATTTCGCAGTGCCGGCGGCTGACTCCGGGGGTTCCGGCCGGAAATCTTATAGTGCAGCCGACTTCGGTGCCGATGGTAAGCCCTTGGCGGCTAAGGCGGTAGACTTGGCCCTGAAGCGGGCCGCTAAGGCATTGAACGGCCAGCAAACAGTCCGCGACAGGGGCCGCAGCCGAAGAATATGGCTGCTGCGCGCCGTATTCGCCCTTCGGGTTTTTGCCGTATTGGTTATCCCCGGGCTGGCTGTCTTCGGTGCACCAGATTATCAAAAATATCGCCCCGACTATCGGAATCAGCGCGAAGGCGGCGTAGGCCCCGCTTTTGCCGATATCATGAAGCCTGCGCCAAGTTACGGCGAGAGAAGGCACCAAAACCGCGAGCGACCAGACGATGTTTATCGGGAACAAAAACGCCAGCGCGCATGAGACCAAAAAGCTGAACAGCGAGAAATACCAGAACTCGCTTCGCCTCGCGCGGCCCTCAAAATTCATATAGTTTACGAATACGCTTTTTATCGCGCTTCCCATTCCCATAAGATCCCCTCCGAAAAAATATAATAACCAGGTTACTTAGATTATTTTACACCGCTTAAAAATAAAAACGTCCAAGTCGTTTCCATGAAAAAAGCAGCCGGAAGGCTGCTTTTTTCAGATTGACAGATATAAGATTGTCAGAGAACAGAAGTTGTTTTCGGAAATTTGTGCAATTTCGGTCTTTCTATCCTTTCAATTTCTAATTTCAATCCTCTAATTCAATATATTCCTGCGCTATCGCGGGGACGTAATATACGCCGTAGTCGCCGGCCTTGCAGCCGCGCCAACCCTCGGCCGAGCAGTAGAATTTATAATACGGAACGCCGTCGCGGCCGTAGACCAGCTCGGTATATTCGACGTCGGCGGCGGTTCTGCCCGAATCTTCAAACGCCGTCCAAACGTATCCGCCCTCGTCGATAAGCGCCCTCGCCTCTTCGGGGGTTATCATCGGATAGTCGCCGACCTTGCGGTACTGCTTCGCAAACGCCCCGGGGATCCCGTAGCAGATAATCGCTCCGTCGTCCATAAAGTCGATGTTGTTAAGGCTGAAATTGATAATCGTTTTAACGACGTCGTTTCGGTCGAGTTCGGGCAGTGCGCCGTCGTCATAGGGTATAAGCTCGCCGACGCAGGGGTGATACATCGTAACGAAGCAGTTTTCGCTTTGACCGCCGTTGACTGCGGTTTTTCCCGCGTCGTTGTTGCCGAGCAGCCACTCGTATCTCGCCCAAAGCGCCGCCTCGGCTTTTTCGGCCTCGTCTCGGGTCGCGCCAAAATAGAACCCGACCTTCGCGCCGTCGCGCAGCTTAAAGCCGCCGTCGACGTCGATGTCGACCCGATAATACATTCCGTCGGCGACCGAAATTTCGACCTTTACGCCGCCCTTTTCAAAGCTCATTCGGGTGGGCTCGGCGTATTCCTCGGGCAGCTCGGTTCGGGTGCTCTCCGAAAGCTTTTCAAGCTCCTCGGGGGTAAGGCGGTCCTCCTCGATCTCGATTTCGTCCGGGTCGAAGCCGAAGCCTATCGCGTAGAACCTCAAAGCCTCGCGCATAAAATCCCTGTCTACGTTTTCAATCATGCCGTTAAGCTCGAGATTTCTGCTCATAACCCGCTCGTAGACCGGCAGGGTATCGCCCTCGGAAATTTCGAGCAAGCCCCAAGGGTTGCCGTTTTCAAGCCCCGAAACGCCGCCGGCCGAATAGACCTCGTCGCCGAGCGAGACCTCGGCGGGGGCGATTTTCAGAATCGGCAGGCTCTCGGCGCTCGCGCCGTCGGGCGTGAACAGTCCGCGGTTATAAAGCTCGGCTCTCATAAACTCCGAGACGCTCTGCAAGGTCGATTTCTGGGTGAAGCGGATAGGGTTGTTAGAGGTGGTCGTGACGATCTCCATCTCGCTCTCTGCCATTTCAAGGTCGAGGTTCGGATATGCCGCGCTCTCGAACCGAATACGGCTGTTGCCGATGTGGTAGGCGACCTTAACGCCGTCGATCTCAAAGAGCATAAATTCAAAGTTGCTGTTCGGGACTTTTACCTCGGAATCGTCCACTTTGAAGAACGAGAGCATCCTGTCGCCGACGGCTTGGGGCGGATATCCGTCCTCCTGCATATCTGCCGAGCCCCACCCCGCTACGTCGAAGTAGTAGTCGAGCGGTTTGTCGTTTAGAACGTCGTAGAAAGCGTGAGCGCGATAGAGCGTTCTGCTTTCGTACAGAGAATCGGCGAAATCCTCGTGAAGATTTTCCGCCTCTTCGCGGGTGTAGACATATGTTATCTCATACGCTATCCCCGAAAACTGCCCGCTCAAGTCGTTCAGAACATATTCAAGGTCCATCGGCGGCCCCATTGCGGGCACTGTGTCGATAGTTATCCGCCTCTCGTAGATCGGCTCGGAGGAATATTCGAGCGCCGCGACTTCGATAGGTTCTTCTTTAAAGCTGCCGCCGAACCCCGGAACCCCGGGGCCGAATCTTCCCTCGCTAAGGTTTTCAAGCGGCGTTTTCTCCGCTCCGTCGACTATTTCCTTAAGCTTTTCGGCGAGCTCTTCGGGGTCGTACGCGCCGTGATAAACTGCGGGATTATATGTCGAAGAGGTGACTATGCTCGCGGTTTCGTCCGTCAAATAGTCGGTAAGGCCGTCTTCAAGCTCCGGGACCCTCTGCCCCCTTGCAAGAAGGTATTCCCCGCCGCCGATATCTTCAACGTCATACACAAACGCATAGCACTTGAACGCGCGGTTAAAGTCGGACACCTCGGAATCGCGGAACAATAGAAGCGCCGCCTCGTCGCCCGAGGTATATGGGGGCGAACCGCTTTCCTGAATTTTAACGCTCCCCGACATTCTGAAAATTATATCCTTATCCATCGCCTTTTCGGCAAAGTAGTCGTAAAGAACGGTCGCGCGGTAAAAAGTGGCTTGATCGTCCTGCGCGCCGATCGTATAGCCGTTCAGCCAAAGCGCTTCGCCGCCGTCTAAAACCTCATTGACCCTGACCTTATAGAACGAGCCTATCTGCGCGTTGAAGTCTCTGTCAGAAAACAGTTCTTCAAGGCTCTCGTCGGCAGATGTCGCGGGCTTTGCGTCGCTCATCGCGCCGTCATAATATCCTAAGTTCCGATACGCCGGAATATCCGAAGCCGAGAACGGCATAAGTTTGACCTCTTCGCTCGTCGAAAGGCCGCTTTCCTCGAAGTATCGCGGCTCTATCGCGGGGACGGTATAGACGTTGTAGAGCTTCATATTCATAACCCGCTCGATCGCGCCGTCGGGGTCGTAGACCCAAAGCCGATAGCAGGGGAACCTAAATTCCGAACTGCCAGAGACGTATCCGAGCTCGATTTTTTCGATATTTTCAACCTCTCTGACGTCGGTTTCTTCCGCGCCGAGGTAAAATCCCTGCTCAAAAAGCTCGACCGCCTCATCGGGGGTCACGGTCGGGTAGCCGCCGATTTCTTCGCCGCCCTCGTCGCGATATTCAAAAATCAGCGAATTGCCGTCTAAACGCACCCCTACCGAGCGAAATTCAAGGTTCAAAAGCCTTTCGAGCGCATTGCCCGAGCCCTCGAAGAAGCTCGCCGAAAAGCTCTGCGCGCCGTTTTCGTCTCTTTCTCCGCCGGAGATGTTAATTTCCGGGGCGGTCATTAAAAGCTTGTCGCGGTAGTTTTCAAGGACGTATTCCGCGAGCTCGCTTTCGCTCTCAAAGTCGGGCGGGTCGGCGATCTCTACGGTCGCGCTCGCGCCGTATTGACTCGCCGAAACGGTGATTCCGCCCGCGCCGGCGCTCATTTTCTGCGGCTGATAACCCCCCTCGGGGACCGCAACGCCGTCGGTTTCGGAAAAAATCCCGTCGAGGTCGTCGGCGGAATACTCCGAGAAGGGGTTTTCCTCGGTTATTTCAAGCTCCGCGAGGTCAAGCCCCCAAGCGGCGGCGTATTTTTCAAGAAGCGATCTCATTCTTTCGGCGTCGACGCTTTCTGGGTATACCCCGCCGTATAATTCGGTCGGGCTTTTATATACCGGCATCTCTTCGGGGATATCGGACGGAAGAAGCGGTTCCGCGCCCATAAGGTCTTCAACGCCGTTTTTAAGAAACACCTCTCTGCCGCCGCTTTCCGGGCTATCTTCAGGGAATTTAAGCATCGGCAGGCCGTCTTCGGCGACCGGCTCTTCGGGCGAAATAATCTCGCTCTGTGGGGACGAAACGTCGGGCTGTTTTCTCTCAACGCGTATCCCCCGCGCTATGCCCACCCCTGCGAAGACGACTATCGCGGCGCAGGCGGCAATTGCTGTATATTTCAGCACGGCAGGATTTTTCTTTTTAGGCGAAGCTTCGGCGGCCTCGGCCTCGGCCAAGGTCTCGTAAGAAAGATAATTCAGCGACTGTGAAAAATCAAGCTTTTTCATATTTCGTACCCCTCCTTTGAAAGATATTCCTTAAGCCCTCGGCGGGTCCTGAAGAGCAGGCTTTTAACCGCCGATTCGCTCGCGCCCTGCCTTTTTGAGATCTCCTTTATCGAGTCGGCGAAAAAATATCGCTGAACGAAGGCTGTCCGCGCCTCGTACGAGACGGTTTTTAAGTAGCGGTCGATGGCCTCGCCCAAAAGCTTAAGGTCGATATCCCCCTCGAAATCCTCCGAAACAATGTCGCCAAGCTCGTCGAGCGAGACGGTAAATTCCGAGGCGACCCGCTTTTTGCGGTGCTTTGTTCGATACATATCCAGCGAAAGCTCTCTCGCTATCTTGCCGAGATATGTTTTAAGCATATTCGGGCGCTGCGGCGGGATAGAGTTCCACGCGCGCAGAAGAGTCTCGTTGATGATCTCGCGGGCGTCTTCAAAGTCGGCTAAAATCGAATAGGCTATCTTTGAAAGATAGCTTTTATACTTCCCCTCGGATTCGGATATGGCCGTTTCGTCCCTCTGCCAAAACAGTTCGACTATCCTTTCGTCCTGCATTTTTCACTCGCTCCTTTTTTCGCGTTCTGATATCATACCCGACAAAACCGCCCGCGCGGTTGCGATTTTTTTAAATTTTTTTAAAATAAAAAGAAAAACGCGCCCGAAAAAGGGGGCGCGTTGGCTGCGGCACTAGGATTCGAACCTAGGGAATGCTGGAGTCAGAGTCCAGTGCCTTACCACTTGGCGATGCCGCAGTATGGGAATCAATGGCTGGGATAGGTGGATTCGAACCACCGGAATGACGGAGTCAAAGTCCGCTGCCTTACCGCTTGGCTATATCCCAATATCGCCGGACGGACGGCGTACACAGCTTTGTTATTATAACAAATCCTTTTAAAAAATGCAAGGGGTTTTGAAAAATTTTTTGATTTTTTTAATTTTTCTACTCCAAAAGACAGACCGCCTGCGCGGCTATCCCCTCTTTTCTGCCCGAAAACCCGAGGCCCTCTTCGGTGGTAGCCTTGACCGAGACCTTCGAGGCGGGAATCCCCGCAGCCCCGGCGATATTTTCGACCATTTTAGGTATGTGCGGGCTAAGCTTGGGGGCCTGCGCGACAACCGTCGCGTCGATGTTGCATATCTCATACCCCGCCGCGCGGACGGCTTTTACTGCCTCTTTTAAAAGAGAAAGGCTGTTCGCGCCGGAATATTTCGGGTCGGTATCCGGAAAGAGCTTTCCTATATCACCGAGGGCGGCCGCCCCGAGCAGAGAATCCATTATCGCGTGGACTAAAACGTCGGCGTCGGAATGGCCCAAAAGGCCCTTTTCGTGGGGGATATCCACCCCGCCGAGGATAAGCCTTCGCCCCTCGACAAGCTTATGAACGTCGTACCCTTGACCTATTCTCATATTCTTCCCTCCGAGATATTCCTCCGCGACGGCTATGTCCTCGCGGGTGGTAAGCTTGATGTTTTTATAGCCGCCGATCGTTATATGCGGCGCTATTCCGAGCTCGTCGATAAGCTGGGCGTCGTCGGTATAGTCGCCCTTGCGGCGCTCGAGAGCGTATTTAAACAGGCTCGACGAAAAAGTCTGCGGCGTGCGAACGGTGTATAAACAGCTTCTTTCGGGGCAGAGGCTTTTTTCGCCGTCGTAAAACCGAAGGGTGTCTTTGAGCGGAGTGCAGACGACCGAGCTGCCGAATTTAAAACAGTCTTCGACCGAGCGGCGGATATCCTCGGGCGGGACGAGCGGCCTTGCGCCGTCGTGGATCATTATTATATCGAGGTCGCAGAGCTTTGCTGCGTTGGCGACCGATTTTGTTCTCGTCTCACCGGCCTCGGCGAAAAATATCGGGATATCGAGCCCCGAAAGCTCTGACTTATACGCCCCGAAAAGCTCGGGCGGTGCGGCGACTATGAGTTTTTTGACGTATTCGCATGAGCGCAAAGCCTCGGCCGAGCGCCTTATAACGCTTTTTCCGCGAAGCTTTATCAGAAGCTTGTTTTCGCCCATACGCTCGCTTTTTCCGCCGCAGGCCAGAACCGCGCAGACGAGCTTATTCTGCGGCATAAATTCGCGAATATCCATTTTCCCGCCCCCTTTTCTTTAATATATATCCGCGGAAGGGAAAAGTCAAGCGTAGAGGATAGAAGTTAGAAGTCCGACCTCTGACCTCTGATTTCCGATTTCTGCTTTCTCTCCTGTGTAATCCTTTTGTAACTCTTCCCAAAAACTGTAACAATTCCGTAACCATTTGTAACCGCTCTGTTCTTGAATTTGCCGAAGCGGCGAGGTATACTTTAATCACACCGAGACAAGAAGCGGTTTATACAGTTACGACGGTCGGGGCGGATTTATTCTTCCCGAATTGTCTTCCCCGAGCCGCCCGATATTTAATCAGACATCTTCCTTTCCTCCTTACTTTCATTTTCATAAAAAGCCTGCGGAGCCGTAATCGCGCGGCTCCGCAGCTTTTTTTGCGAAAACGTGTTGACAAAACCGCGCGGCTGTGGTATCATAATTCGGTCAAAACAGGGGGACTCGTCGACGAGTTGAGATAAAGATGCGATCTTTGACCCTTAAACCTGATTCGGTTAATACCGGCGTAGGGAGCTTTTGCTTTATTATGTTGATTTGCCCTCAGGAATGACAAAATCATTTTGGGGGCTTTTTCATTTGCCCCGACCTTAAGGAGGAACAATAAATGAAAAACAAAAAACTTCTTGCCCTTGTAGAGGGCGCGGTAATGGTCGCGCTGGCGACTGTTCTTTGCTTCGTAAGGATCGTAAAATTCCCGTGGGGCGGCTCGGTAACGCTTCTTTCGATGCTTCCGATAACCCTGTACGGAATCCGCCGCGGGGTCAAATGCGGGCTTTTGGCGGCATTCGTCTTCTCGCTCGTACAGTTTTTGCAGGGCGTTATGGACGGCCTCTTCGGCTGGGGCCTTACCGGGGGAATGCTCATCGCCTGTATTCTTTTCGACTATATCGTAGCTTTTACGGTCCTCGGCCTTTCGGGCGTGTTCGGCAACAAAAGCTTCGGCGGAATGGTCGCCGGAACGGTTTTGGCGATATTCCTTCGCTATGTAAGCCACGTTATAAGCGGCGCGGCGGTTTGGCACTCCGTCGGCAAGATCTGGGAGGCATTCTCGACCGACAACGAATGGGTATACAGCATAATCTACAACGGCGTTTATATGGGAATCGAGCTCGTTCTGACCGTCGCCGTGACAGTTTTGCTTTTAAAGCTTCCGCAGACAAAGCAGTTCTTCTCCCCGAAGGAAGCGTAGAAAAAAGCAGACCCGCAAGGGTCTGCTTTTTCAGATTGTCAGATATCAGAGAGTCAGAGGGCAGAAGTTGTTTTTGCGGCTTTGTTCGATTTCCGACTTTCTATCCTTTTAATTTCTACCTTCTACCCTCTATCTTCTATCTTCTAAAAAGCCGCCTAACGGCTGCTTTTTATGAACCTATCCATAAGCTCGTGGCCTATCGGGGCGAATATGCCGATCGCCTTGGCGGTCTCCTCGCAGAAGACCGTTACGCCCGGCTTTTCGGCCTTTTTATGATAAATCAGATAGGGCACCGGGTCGTTGGTGTGGGTCCTAAGCTCGAGCGGCGTCGGGTGGTCGGGAAGGATCATCACCTTGTAGTCGTCGTATTCCTCAAGGGCTTTAAGAAGCGGTCCGAGGATTTTTTCGTCGATAAGCTCTATCGACTTCACTTTGTTTTCGATCTCGTGGCGGTGGCCGCACTCGTCCGGCGCCTCGACGTGGATATAAACGAAATCTCCGCCGTCTTTAAGGGCCTTGATCGCGGCCTCGGCCTTGCCCTCGAAATTGGTGTCAAGATACCCCGTCGCGCCGTCGACGTTTACGACCTTCATTCCCGAAAATTTGCCGATTCCCTTTAAAAGGTCTACCGCAGAGATCATAGTCGCGCTGACGCCGTATTTGTCTTTAAACGAGGCGAGCGGCTTTCTTACCCCCTCGCCCCAGAACCACATCGAGTTCGCGGGGCGCTCGCCCTTTTTGACCCTTTCAAGGTTGAGCGGGTGATTCTTCAAAACGTCGTAACTGCGCTTCATCATATCGTAAAGCTTGGCGGCGTTGGGGTGATCCGGCAAATGCCCCTTGATCGGCTTGCCGGTGATGTCGTGCGGCGGGGTAAGCGTTCCGAGGTCGAGGGTGCCGTTGTTCCAGATAAGGCAATGGCGATAGCTTACGCCGGAATAAAGGGTAAACTCGTCGTTGTCGAAGACCTCTTTCAAAGAGTCGACCAAAATCTTCGCGTCGGCGGTTGAAATATCCCCCGCGCAATAGTCGACCATCGTCTTGTCTTCATAATTTTCCTCGTCCGAAAGGGTCACGAGGTTGCAGCGAAGCGAAACGTCGGTCGGCTTCATGTCGATACCGATAGAGCCCGCCTCGAGCGGAGAGCGCCCCGAATAATAGATCGCGGGGTCGTATCCCAAAACCGAAAGATTCGCGACGTCGCTTCCGGGCTTAAGGCCGTCGGCGACGGTTTTGACGAGGCCGACCTCGGCCCGCGCGGCAAGCCTGTCGATATTCGGCTTTACCGCCTTTTGCATCGGGGTCATTCCCCCAAGCTCGGCGACCGGCCTGTCGGCCATGCCGTCGCAGAGCAAAACAACATATTTCATATCAATCTCTCCTCCGACTGAAATTAAAGCGTATAATTCGCCACCTTTTGCGGTTCTCGGCGAAGCCGAGGAGCAAAAGGGCGACTAAAAATAAAACATAATAATCGCGCAGCGATTATTATATCACACTGTCGCAAAAATTGCAAGTAGAAGAAATCAGCCGCCCTCTATCTTCTATCCTCTATCCTCTAACTTCTAAGAAGCGTCCATTCCGCACGCATTATTTGCAGTATTTAAAAACGTCGCCGAAGGCGACACCTATAAGTTCTGACATCTGACTTCTCGCTTCTGTCTTCTGATGTGGCCGCTTCGGCCACATCTAACTTCTATATTCTATTGACCTTTTTGACGAAATGTGATATCATATTATATATCAAATCTCGGAGGTTGAGGCTTATGTTCATAAAAAAGATCGCCGTTTCGATGCTCTGCCTTGCGGTAGCTTTCGGCGCCTCGGGCTGCGAAAAGAAGCGGGTCGAAATCGAGCCGGCCGACGGCTGGTACGCAACCTGGGCGGCCTCCTCCGAAGTCGCCGAGGCCGAGCAGATCCCCCAAAACCCCGCCCTCGACGGAAACACCCTTAGGCAGCAGATAAAGGTCTCTGTCGGCGGGGATAAAATAAGGCTCTCGTTTTCAAACGAATACGGCGACAAAAGCCTTGTTATGTCTTCCGTCCATATCGCCCGCCTTAATTCGGCGGGAAGCCCCAAGACCGACCCCTCGACCGACAAGGCGCTTACCTTCGGCGGAAGCGAAAGCGTGACTATCCCCGCCGGGAAAACCGCGCTGACCGACGAGCTCGACTTTTCGTTCGAGCCGCTCGATATCCTCGCCGTAACGATAAAGCTTGAAAGCGCGCCCACAAGGCTTACTTGCCACCGCGAGGCCGGCTGCACCTCTTGGATAGTCCCCGGAGACCATGTTTCGGACGAAACCTTTGAGACGATGGAGCTTATGTCGAGCCTGTATTTTTTAAACAGGGCGGATACCTATGCCCCCGCCGGGACCGAAACGGTTGTTTGCTTCGGCGATTCGATCGCAGACAGCTACGGGTCGACCTACAACCGTTTTAACGGCTGGGCCGAGAGCTTGTCGAAAATAATGCAAAACGGGGACTCTTCAAAGCGCTTCTCGGTTATAGAGTGCGCGACCGAAAACGCCTCGCTTTTCGGCTCGGATTCGATTGAAAAGCTCTTCGAGCGGGACGTTTTGAATATCCCCGGGGTGCATAAGGTCGTGATTCTGATCGGCGCTAACGACATTCCCTCGGCGCAATACGACATCTCGAAGGAGATGGCCGAGGAATACAAAAAGCTGATCGAAGCCTGCCACGAGCGCGGAATAAGCATATACGCGGGGACTTTGACCCCGTTCGAGGGCAACACCGCCTATTATTCCGAGCTTCACGAGAGCGTCCGCCTCGGCGTCAACGAATTTATCGCGGGCGAGGGCTCCGGCTTCGACGGATATGTAGACTTCTCGAACCTTCTGTGCTACGTCGAAAGCCCCTCTAAGCTTCAAGCCGTATACGACAGCGGCGACTGCATACACCCGAGCGCCGCGGGATACGAAGCGATGGCCAAGGCCACCGCGGAAATGCTGGCAGACTGACAGATTGACAGAGGTCAGAGAACAGAAGCTGTTTTTACGGATTTGTGAGATTTAGGCACGCTCTTTCCTCTTAACTTCTGATTTCTGATTTCTGTGTTCTGTTTTCTGAAAAAAGCAGACCCTTGCGGGTCTGCTTTTTTCTATTCCACCGTGACGCTTTTGGCGAGGTTTCGCGGCTTGTCTACGTCAAGGCCCTTGGCGCAGCTTACATAATATCCCATAAGCTGAAGCGGTATAACCGCAAGGCTGCCGATAAACAGGTGGTCCGCCGAGGGAACGTACACCGTAAAGTCGGCGATGTCTTCGACCGAATAGTTCCCATAGCTCGTAAGCCCCATAAGATACGCGCCCCGGCTTCTGACCTCGACCATATTCGAGACCGTCTTTTCATAAAGCGCCTCTTGGGTCAATACCCCGATTACGAGCGTGCCGTTTTCTATAAGGCTTATCGGGCCGTGCTTAAGCTCGCCAGCGGCGTAGGCCTCGGAGTGTATATAGCTTATCTCCTTCATCTTAAGGCTGCCCTCAAGCCCGATTGCGTAGTCTATTCCCCGGCCGATGAAGAACGCGTCTTTTACCGCCGCGAACTTCGAGGCGAACCACTGTATCCTCTCTTTGTCTTCAAGAATCTTTTCGATCTTTTGGGGCAGGGCTTCGACTTCGGCTATAAGCCTCGAATACTCCTCTTCCGATATCTCGCCCTTTGAATACGCAAGCTGGATCGCAAAGAGATAGCAGGCCGCAAGCTGACTGCTGTATGCCTTTGTGGTGGCGACCGAAATCTCCGGCCCGGCGAGGGTATAGAAGACGTTGTCCGCCTCACGCGCGATGCTCGAACCGACGACGTTTACTATCCCGAGGGTCTTTATCCCCTTGCTTTTGACCATTTTAAGCGCGGCAAGGCTGTCCGCCGTCTCGCCCGATTGGCTTATTATAATCGCGAGGCTGTTTTCAAAAAGGGTCATCTTTCTGTATCTGAATTCCGACGCGAGCTCGACCCGAACCTGGACCGAGCAGAGCTCTTCGATGACGTACTGCGCCGCCATTCCGACATGATAGGCCGAGCCGCAGGCGACGATGTATATTCTCTCGATCTTTTTAAGGTCGTCGTTTGAAAGGCCGACCGAGCTAAGGTCGATTTTGCCGTCTTTAACCACAGAATTTACGGTGTCTTTGACGGCTTTGGGCTGCTCGTGAATCTCTTTGAGCATAAAGTGCTCATAGCCCGCCTTTTCTGCGGCCTCGGCGTTCCACTTGATCTCGGTGAGCTCTTTTTGGATCTCCTCGCGGTCGATGTTATAAAACTTGACCTCGCCCTTTGAAAGCTTTGCAATCTCAAGGTCGCCGACATAGTAGACGTTTCTCGTGTATTTTAAAATCGCGGGAACGTCGGAGGCGAGATAGCTTTCGCCGTCCGAAACGCCGACTATCATCGGGCTGTCTTTTCTTATCGCGTAGATTTCGTCGGGATAGTCCGCGAACATAAGCTCCATAGCGTACGAGCCGCGAATCCTCGTCATCGCGCGTGCAAGGGCGTCTATCGGGCCGCCGTTGTATTTTTTGTAGTAGTAGTCTACAAGCTTTACGCCGACTTCGGTGTCGGTCTGGCTTACGAAGTTGTATCCGTTTTTGATCAGCTTTTCTCTAAGCTCCTGATAGTTCTCGATAATGCCGTTGTGAACCCCGACGACGTTGTTGTCGTCCGAAGAATGGGGGTGGGCGTTGGTGACCGAGGGCTCGCCGTGGGTAGCCCATCTCGTGTGGCCTATCCCGCAGTTCCCGGATACCGCCGCGCCGCTGTCGGTCATCTCCATAAGTATTTTAAGCTTGCCCTTGGCCTTGACGATCTCGATCGGCTTTTTGCCGTCCCTTACGGCGATTCCCGCCGAATCGTAGCCGCGGTATTCAAGCTTTGCAAGGCCGTCGAGCAAAACCGGGGCGGCCTGCCTTTTGCCGGTAAATCCGACTATTCCGCACATAAATTCTTCCTCATTTCGTCAATATATTCAGCTTTTCGTTATAAAGCGTGACCTTTTTTCTTGATGACGTCGACTATTCCGCCGACCAGCTTTTTGCAAAATTCCTCGCTCTCGGCCTCTGCCATAACCCTTATAAGCGGCTCTGTCCCGCTCTCGCGAACGAGTATCCTGCCGGATGTTCCGACTTCTTCCTCCGCCGCGCGTATCGCGGCTTTAACGTCGCAATCGCCGAGGGCGGCGGCCTTGTCTTTGACTCTTACGTTTTCCAATAGCTGCGGATATATGGTAAGGCCGTCGCAAAGCTCGCTCATCTTCTTTTTCGAGGCGAGCATTACCTCCATCATCTTAAGGCTGGTGAGTATTCCGTCGCCTGTCGAGGCGTATTTTGTGAAGATAATGTGCCCCGACTGCTCTCCTCCGAGGCGGCAGCCGTTTTTCTGCATATATTCATAGACGTATTTGTCGCCCACGGCGGTCTTGGCGTAGCCTATTCCGCATTCGTCGAACGCCTTATAAAGCCCGAAGTTGGACATTACCGTGGTCACGACGGTGTTTGTAAGAAGCTTTCCGCGCTCCTTCATATATTTTCCGTAAATATAAAGAATGTGGTCGCCGGTGACGACGTTCCCCTTTTCGTCTACGCAGAGGCAGCGGTCGGCGTCGCCGTCATAGGCAAAGCCGACGTCGAGGCCCTTTTCAATCACAAGCTTTTGAAGGCTTTCGATATGGGTCGACCCTACGCCGTTGTTGATGTTAAGGCCGTCCGGCTCGGCGCCGATGAGGTATGTCTTCGCCCCGAGGGCGTCGAACACCGATTTTGCAATGTTCCAGCTCGAGCCGTTCGCACAGTCGAGCCCGACCTTTACCCCGCGGAAAGAATAGATCCCGAGGGAGATGAGATAGCCGATATAGCGGTTTCTTCCGGCCACATAGTCGACCGTTCTGCCGATATTGTCGCGCAAAGAATAGGGCAGTTCGGAAAGTTCTTCGCCGAAAGCGGTGACCCTGCCGTCGATATAGTCTTCGACAAGGGCGATGGTCTCTTCGTCCATCTTCTCGCCGTTAGAGTTTATAAGCTTGATTCCGTTGTCGTAAAAAGGGTTGTGGCTCGCCGAGATCATAATGCCGCAGTCGAAGTCGTCGGTTTTGGTTATATAGGCGACCGAGGGAGTAGTCGTTACATGAAGAAGATAGGCGTCGGCCCCCGAAGCGGTCAGCCCGCCGACAAGGGCGTATTCAAACATATAGCTCGAACGCCGGGTGTCCTTCCCGATAACTATTCGCGCGGGCTCGTCGACCCCGCCGCGGCGCTTTTTCTCGCAATAATACCAGCCCAAAAATCTTCCGACCTTGAAGGCGTGGTCGGCGGTAAGGCCGACGTTCGCCTCGCCTCTGAAACCGTCGGTGCCGAAATATCTGCCCATTATCTCAATTCCTTTCGGCGGCAAAGCCGCAAATATAATGCATATTCCATATTATATTACCGCCGCGCGAAAAAGTCAACCGGGTGGGGGGGAAAGTTAGCGCCGAAGCGCGCCAAGAAGGCAGAAGACAGAGGTCGGATTGGCAGAGGGCAGAGGAGGGAAAATTGAATGAGGAATTTTAAATAGAGCGTGCGCAGGGCGCGGAGGTGGTAAAAGGTATATCCGCATGACTCCCCCCAACCTCAAAGCCGCCGACGTTTCCGTCGGCGGCTCAATCAGCCTATGCAATTTTTCTTGCGGAAGTGCCAAAGCCGCTGCCGCATTTGTCGGTTGTCCGAAATTACTTGTTCCCGAGGAAGTTCCACAGGCCGTCGTAGAACGGGTCGCCCGAGGTCTTGTTCGGGTCGTCCGGGTCGGCCTCGCCGTCTTCCGAAACCGGCTCGCCGTCGGAAGTCTGATATTCGTCAAAGTCCGCGGCGATGACGATAATGTCGATAGTGTCGCTAAGATCGGCATTGAAGTCTGCGCCGAAGATAAGGTTGACGTCCGGCGCGGCGGCCTTGGTGATGGCCTCGGTAAGCTCGGTGACGTCGCCGGTCCCGATGTCTTCCGACATAGTGATGTTAAGCAGCAATCTCTTCGCGCCTTTGATAGAGGTTTCGAGCAGCGGGCTGGAGATGACCTGCTGAACCGCGTCGGCGACCTTGTCTTTTCCTTCGCCGTGGCCGATCGCCATATGCGCATAGCCCGAATCTTTCATGATCGACTGAACGTCGGCAAAGTCGACGTTGATCCAGCCGTGGCAGAGAATAAGCTGGGTGACCGAAAGGACTGCGGTCTTAAGGATATCGTCCGCCAAAGCGAAGGACTGCCTCATAGTAAGGTTTTCCTTGCCGGTCAAAAGCTTTTGGTTGGGGATGACCACAAGCGAGTCGACGTTTTTAAGAAGAGAGTCGATCCCGCGCTCGGCCTGCGCAAGCTTTTTCGCGCCCTCAAACATAAAGGGCTTGGTGACAACCGCGACGGTGAGTATTCCCATATCCCTCGCGATCTCGGCGACTACCGGCGCTGCGCCGGTTCCGGTCCCGCCGCCCATACCTGCGGTTATAAATATCATATCCGCGCCTTTAAGCGCGTCGCAAATCTCGTCCTTCGATTCCTGCGCGGCCCCCTCGCCTACTTCCGGCCTTCCGCCGGCGCCAAGGCCGTGGGTAAGCTTTTGGCCTATCTGGATCTTTTGGGTCGCTTTAGAATTCTTAAGCGCCTGCGCGTCGGTGTTCACCGCGATATATTCGACGTTCTGGATTCCGGTCGAAACAATGCAGTTAAGGGCGTTTCCGCCGCCTCCGCCTACTCCGACTACTTTTATTTTCGCCAAATCAATGCCTTCGTTTTCCATGATGAATCCCATTTTGACTTCCTCCAATATCCATATATAATCACTGACGCACAGCGTAAAATCTAAATATAGTATTATACTACCACATAAATTCTTGTTTGGCAATAGTTTTTAAGAATAATTTTTAGGAAAGTTTTATCAAATTTCGACCGAAATGCAATTTCTCGCCGACTATTCTTCTTCGCCGCCCTCGCCCTCGGGGGGGTCGCCCTCTTCGGCCTTGTTTTTCTCGGCCTCCAAGGCCGCAAGGCGCTCCTGCTCGGTAAGCTCCATATCCTCTTTTCTTATAAACGAGGCCCCCGCCGCCGAGCTGTGGTATATAACCGTTCCCTCGGCCTCCGGTTCAAGGTTGTTTTCGATAAGCGCGGTTATGTATCTAAGCTTATATTCATAGTCGAGCGAGCTTCCGAAGTCTATGTCTATCCTGCCGTCGTAAACCATCATAATGTTGGTTCGGTCGGTCATATCTATCGAGGTTATCTTTCCGTCGCATATCTCCGAGATCGAATCCAAAAGCTCGAACAAAATCGTCTTTTTGGTCTCGTCGGCCGACTGAAATTCCTTGTCTAAGGCAACGTCTTTAAGTTCCATTCCGGTGACGAGGATAAGCCCCGCCCTCGCGCCGAGCTGTTCTACTTCAAGATATCTTCCGCTCTTGGTGATTATCGCGTAGCGCGAATCCTCGTATTGGCAGCAGGCGTAAGCCCTCGCCTCGGTGACTTCGACGATAAAGCGGTTCGGAAGCTTTCTTCTAAGCTTAACGTCGTCAATGTATATAAGGCTGTTTTTGATCCTTTCGGCGGTTCTGTCAAGGTTTATGCCGTACATATTCCGCCCCTCTCTAAGTCCGCCGGCGCTCAATATCTGGTCGGCGGTATAGATCGAATTTCCGCTTACGTCGTATTCCTCGATATTAAAGAAAACCGTTCTCGCGAGTATCAGAAATATGACTATCCCTATAACGAAAAGCATAAGATAATAAAGCGACATATTCCGCCTGCGGCGGCGCGGCCTTCCGCCCTGCGGGGCATTGTTCGCCGTTTTAACAACGTCCTTCATCTTTCGCTCTTCCTTTCTAAGTTCTTTTTATCCTTGCGCCGACGGATCTAAGCGCCGTTTCGATGGATTCGTATCCCCTGTCGATATAGTGTATATTCGATACCGTGGTGGTCCCCTCGGCGGCAAGCCCGCCCAAAACAAGCGCCGCCCCCGCCCTAAGGTCGGTCGCCAAGGTCGCCGCGCCCGAGAGCTTCGGCACCCCCTCTATGACCGCGACCTTTCCCTCGGCCTTAATATCCGCGCCGAGCCTTCTAAGCTCGGGCGCAGCTCTGAATCTGTTCTCGAATATGTTCTCGACTATAACCGAGGTCCCCCTCGCCCTCGTCAATACCGCCATCATGATCGGCTGGCAGTCGGTCGGGAACCCGGGGTAAGGCATCGTTCTTATCGTTTTCACCGCGTTGAGCGGCTTCTTTGCGCTTATGTATATCCTGTCGGAGTATGGGTACACGTTCGCGCCCATCTGTTCAAAAACCGCCACCGTCGAGTACATATCTGCGGGTCTCACTCCGCGGAGCATAAGCTCTCCGCCGGTTATCGCCGCCGCGCCCATATAAGTCGCCGCGACTATTCTGTCCGGCATGACGGTATATTCCGCGCCATGAAGCCGCTCTACGCCCTTTATCGAGACTGTCGAAGTCCCCTGCCCCGATATATCCGCCCCGCAGGCGTTTAAAAACCCCGCAAGGTCGGCTATCTCCGGCTCTTTGGCGGCGTTTCGTATAACCGTAAGGCCCGAGCCTATCGCCGCCGCGAGCATGATGTTTTCGGTCGCGCCGACCGACGGCAGCGGCAGGGTTATATCCGCCCCCGAGACCGCCCCCGCAAGAGTGCAATCCAAGACCCCGTGGTCTTCGTAAATTTCAGCTCCGAGCTTTTTTAAGCCCGAAAGGTGGATATCTATCGGCCTGGGGCCAAGCTCGCACCCGCCCGGGAAGGACAGCCTGCATCTTCTCAATCGCCCGAGTATCGCGCCCAAAAAGACTATCGACGAGCGCATTTCGCGCATAAGCTGCTCGCTTATTTCGTAGTCTGAGATCGCCCCGGCGTCTATCTCTACTCTGTCCCCCTCCCGCCTGCATTTGCAGCCGAGCGAGCGAAGTATCCGGCAGGAGGAAAAAACGTCCGAAAGCGAGGGGCAGTTATGTATAACGCATACCCCGCCGGATAAAAGCGTTGCCGCCAAAACCGGCAGAACGCTGTTTTTAGCGCCGTGAACGCCGATCTCGCCGCATATTTTTCTTCCGCCCTCTATGTAAAGCCTTGATTCTGTCACCGCAAATTCCCCTTTTCAACCTGTTATGCGAACGGTTCTTCGTTGCATAATATGTGAATCGGGGATTTTGCGTTACTTTAGGCCCTTAATTCCTCTTCTATAACCTTCCAGATCCTCTCGGGCGTGTCTTTGATAAACTGCTCGCTCGCGTGATGAGACATCTCGTCGATGGCGTGGGGGTCTTTTATAAGCCCCTCGACGGTCTTCGCGATAAGCCCGGGGGCGATGTCCTTTTGCTCGTATAAAACCGCAGCGCCGGCGCTCTGTAAAACAAGGCCGTTGTAATACTGGTGGTTTTCGGCGAGATAGGGCGACGGAATCAGTATCGAAGCCTTTCCCTCGGCCTCGATCTCGGTGAGCGCGCCCATTCCGCAGCGGCTTATGACAAGATCCGCCGCCGCCATACAAGTCGACATATCGTCGATATATTCTTTGACTATAAAATTCGGGTGCTCCGAAAGGTCGATATTATTCTCTTTAAGCCGCCGCTCAAATTCCTCGCGGTTGTTCTTTCCGAATGAGTGAATGTGGTTGACTTTGACCCCGTCGCGGATATACCAATCCATAAGCTCAAGCGCGGCCTCGTTTATCGCCCTTGCCCCAAGGCTTCCGCCGGTAGAGAGAATACATACCGAATCGTCGAGCCCGAGCCGCCTTTTTGCCTCGTCTTTTGAAATAACGTCTTCGGCGAAGCCCTTTCTTACCGGCAGGCCGGTCACGACGCATTTTTTTCTATGCGGCTCGTCAAGCCTGTCTGCCGCCTTAGAGACGGTCAGCATGATTTTGTCCACGTCCGGCGCCAAAAGCTTTGTGGTAAGCCCCGGGAAAGCGTTCTGTTCGTGTATGACGGTTTTTATGCCCATCTTCGCGGCTTTTCTTACTATCGGCCCGCAGACGTATCCGCCCGTCCCGATTACTATATCCGGCTTGAAATCCTTTAGGATCTTCGCGGCCTTAGCCCCGGCGGTTGAAAGATACGCCGCGGCCTTGATGTTTCTGCCGATATTTTTAAGGCTTAAATGCCGCTGAAACCCGGCGACCTTTATCCCCGCGAAATTAAAGCCCGCGCTTTCGACAAGCCGGCGCTCCATTCCGTTCGGCGTTCCGACGTATAAAAATTCTGCGTCGGGGCGGTTTTCTTTTATTATTTCTGATATTGCGAGCGCGGGATTGACATGCCCCGCAGAGCCCCCGCCCGAAAGAATCACTTTAAGCATAAAGGTCTACCCCCTCTAAATCTCGCATTGCCGCGATATTCCGAGAACAACTCCCATTTCGGCAAGCTGTATCAAAAGCGCCGTTCCGCCCGAGCTGAAGAACGGAAGCGAAACGCCGGTGTTCGGGAAGGCGTTGCAGGCTACGCCGATGTTCAAAAACGCCTGAAGCCCGATCTGGAAGGTTATCCCCGCCGCGACGAGCATGCCGAATTTATCCGGCGCCTTTTTCGCAATATAGAACCCTCTGTATACCAAAAGGCCGAATAAAATTACCACGACAAGACCGCCGAGATAGCCGAGCTCTTCGACTATGACCGAGATGATGAAGTCGTTCTGCGATTCGGGCAGCCAGAGGTATTTTTGCTTCGATTCGCCGAACCCGGTTCCGAACCACCCGCCCGAGCCTATCGCGATAAGCGACTGGGCGGTCTGCCAGTTTTCGGCGGTCATCTCGCCGCTGTCGGCGGTAGACATGCTCGTAAAGCGGTCGAAGACGTAGGAAAGGTCGATTATCCCGAGCATGCTTATAAGCAAAACGCCCACCGCGCCGATGACGCCGAGTATCGCAGCGATTTTAATAAGATCTTTTATCGGTACCCCGCCGACGAACATCACGACGAAGCCTATCGTAACCATAAGAATAAGCCCCGAGATGTGGCGCTGCAAGACCATATTTCCGCAGACCGCGAGAAAGATGAAGATATATCTCGTAAGGTCCCTCTTCCCAAGGGCCGGGGTCTTTGACTTAGAAATCAAAAACGCGAGAATAACTATCAAAATCGGCTTCATAAGTTCCGAGGGCTGGAATGAAAGCCCGCCGCCCTCCGGCGAGCCGCCTATCGTTATCCAGCGGCGCGCTTTCGCTACGGCGTCGCCGAAGAACGAGGTATAGGTCAAAAGCGCGAGGCCGCCCAAAAAGCCGATAAAAACTATTTTAGAGTTTGAGAGAATGTGGTAGTCGAAAAACGAGATGAATATCATCATAACGACCCCGACCACCGCCGCGAAGCCCTGCGTTCTGACGTACATATAGCCGTCGTGCGCCGAAGACGAAAGCCCCGCGATATAGCTTGCAGAGAACATCATAATGATTCCGTATACGAGCAAAACGATTACGACCGCGAAGAATACCATATCAAGGCTGCCGTCGTATATTCTAAGCCCGGGCTCTTTGGTCTTGGGCTTTTTTTGCGCGCGCTTAACGCGCTTTTCTTCGCCCACGCGGGCCTGGGCCGCTTCGCCGCCGGCGGGTTCGCCGCGGCTTAATATATAGTTGTAACGCTGCTGCGCCACGGCTTTTCCCCCTTAAAATTATTTCGTATAAAGCGCCGTCGCCAATACTCCCAAAAGCCCCGCGACAAGGGTGATCCCCGAAAATACGAAGACTATTTTATATTCGCTCCAGCCCGAAAGCTCAAAGTGGTGGTGTATCGGCGCCATTTTAAAGACCCTTTTGTGCCTAAGCTTATAGCTTCCGATCTGAATAACGTCGCTTAAAGCTTCACAGAGATAGATTATCCCGACGAGGGGGATCAACAGTTCGAGCCCGCTTGCAAAGCCGAGCGCGACCACGCAGCCGCCCAAAAACATCGAGCCGGTGTCGCCCATAAAGACCTTTGCCGGGTGAAGATTCCATACCAAAAACCCGAGGCAGCCCCCCGCGACCGCCATCGCGAACGCGGAATATTCCCAGTCGTCGAGCATCGCGAGGATAAGCGCGAAGGTCGCGGAATATACAAGAGTCACCGAGCCGCAAAGGCCGTCGACCCCGTCGGTAAGATTCACGGCGTTTACAAAGCCGTATATCGCCACGAACATTATTATGTAGTAGAAAAATCCGAAGTCTACCTCGCCGATAAACGGAATGACGACCGATGTGGTGTTCCCCAAAAGCCGCAGCGCGGCGAGATACGCGACCGTCACGATAACTTGGCAGACGCTTTTCGCGGCGACGTTAAAGCCCTGGTTCCGCTTTTTGACGACCTTGATGTAGTCGTCGATAAAGCCTATCAGCATAAACAGCAGCGCCGCGCCTATCCCGACGGCAAGCTTTAAAAGCGAATTTTCCGGCGGGTCGATCAACCTCGATTCTCTGAACTTCGATATAAGAAGATACCCTACCGCGCTCGCGATAACGGTCGAAGCGGCGAACATAAATCCGCCCATAAGGGGGGTGCCCTCTTTGTCCTTCTGCCAGCGCGGGCCGATCTCCAAAATATGCGCCCCGACCTTTAGTTTTTTAAGATAGGGTATCAGTATGAATCCGAAGCCCGCCGAAACCGCCGCCGAAATGGCCCCGACTATAAGATTTATCCAGAACGGCATAATAAGGTTTTCCTTCCGTATTTTTATTTCAGACTTTCGAGGGCTTCGGCGACTACCTCGCGCTCGTCGAAGTGAATCTTTCCGTCGCGAAGTATCTGGTAGTCTTCGTGGCCCTTTCCGGCCAAAACTATCGTATCCTTCGGCCGCGCGTTTTGAATCGCCCAAAAGATTGCTTCGCGGCGCTCGTCTATTTCAATATACTCGGTTGTCGTCCCTTTAAGACCTTCGAGTATCTGAACGATAATCGAATGTGGGTCTTCGCTTCGGGGGTTATCGGAGGTTACGATCAGAAAATCCGCGTATTTCGCGGCGGCCTGCGCCATTATCGGGCGCTTTATCGGGTCGCGGTCGCCCCCGCAGCCGAACAGGCAGACAACCCGCCCCTCGGCACATTCTTTAACGCTTGAAAGAATGTTTTCAAGGGCGTCGGGGGTGTGGGCATAGTCCAAAATAACGGTGAAATCCCGGCCGGTCGGGACTACCTCGCACCTTCCGCGAACGCCGTCTATATTTTTTATCATCGGTACGAAGACGTCCGGGTCGTACCCCAAAAGCTCTATCGCCGAAAGCGCGCAAAGGGTGTTTGATACGTTATATCCCCCGGGAAGGCGAATCTCGGTCTTTCTCGCCTTGCCGCCCCGGCAATACCAATAGATCGACCCGTGCGGCCTAAGGCATATCGCGTCGGCGTAAAAATCCGCCTCTTTTTCTATCGAAAATCCGAATTTCGGGCAGGATATCTCTCTCATAAGCCGCTCGCCGCTCGGGTCGTCAAGGCTTATAAGCGCGGTCTTGCATTGGCCGAAGAGGATTTTCTTGGCCTGATAGTAGTTTTCCATATTGCCGTGAACGTCGAGGTGGTCTTGGGTGAGATTTGTAAACGCCGCAAGCTCGAACTCTATCCCGCAAAGGCGACGCTGCTCAAGCCCCTGCGAGGTGGCCTCCATAACGCAGTATTCGCAGCCCGAATCCACCATCTTCCTCAAAAGAAGAAACATCTCGTCCGGCTCGGGGGTCGAGCGCTCGGCGTGCAAAACCTCGTCGCCGATCTCGTTGGCGCAGGTGCCTATAAGCCCGACCTTATGTCCCAAAGCCGTCAGAAGCTTTTTTATGACGGTGGTGATCGTCGTCTTGCCGTTGGTGCCGGTAACGGCTATCATCTTAAGGCTGCGCTGCGGGTTGCCGTAAAAATTCGCCCAAAGCCTTGCGAGCGCCTCGCGAGAGTCTTTGACTATTATCTGGTTCTCGATTCCGCAGTCGCGCTCGACCACAAAGGCCGAGACCCCCTTTTTTCTAAGTTCGGGTATCGCGGAGTGCGCGTCGAATTTTCTTCCGCTTAAACATACAAAAAGACTTCCCTCCCCCATTTCCTTTCTGGAATCGGAGAAAAGCCCCGTGATCTCGATATCGGGAAGCGCCGTCTCGGCTATCCCTTTTAATAGCGCGTAAAGTCTCATACTCTTTCCTTTCGGGCAAGAGCGGCGGGGGAACCCCCCGCGCCCTATCGCTCTCGTTATATAAAACGATTTATAAAATCAGCCGGTCTCGTCGTCGACTATAAAGTAAGCCTCTATTATCGTTCCGACCTCTACCTCTTCGCCCATATGGGTCATAACGCCGGAACACTTTGCGCCGCTCTTTCTTACCGCCCCGCCGAGAGGCTTAAGGTTAAGCCCAAGCTCCGAAAGCTTGCGGTTGGCGTATTCTATATCCTTGCCGGTAAGGTCGGGGACTTTGACGTATTTCGGCTCGGCGCCCTCTTCGGTATACAAAACAACCGTGCAGCCGCGAGGCATGGCGTTTCCGGCCGAGGGGACCTGCCTTATGACCTTTTCGCCGTCGCCGACGGTCTCCGCCTCAAGTCCCAGGGCCTCAAGGGTCGCCTTGACAGATGCCACGTCGCCGTTGGTGACGTCCGGGACGGTTATATCAAGGTTTTCAAGCTCTTCCTCGCTGTATTCGGCATAGTAGCCGAGATAGGGCAGAATCTCTTGGAAGGTTTCGGATACCACCGGCGCGGCGACCGCAGAGCCGTAGTATCTTCCGGCGGTGGGCTCGTCGACCATAACGAGCATTATGATCTCCGGGTCTTCGGCGGGATAAAACGCGCAGTATGACGAGACGTATTTCGTTTCGCCGCCCTTTTCGTCGAGCTTCTGCGAGGTCCCGGATTTTCCGCCGATATCGTAGCCCTCGATATAAACGTTAGAGCCTTGGTTTACGGTGACAACCGTCTCAAGGGTGTCCCTCATGATCGCCGAAGTCTCTTCGGATATTACCTGCCGCTTGATGGTCGGGGTAAATTCTTTTACTATATTCCCCTCCGCGTCGACTATTTTGTTCACTACGTAGGGCGTTACGAGATATCCGCCGTTTACCACTGCCGCGTATGCGGTTATCATCTGAAGCGGGGTTATCTTGTTGGCCTGCCCGAACGAGCTCGCCGCGAGGTCGATGGTGGTCATTCTCGAATATGGGATATATATGCTCGAAGTCTCGGCCGGAAGGTCGATACCGGTTTTTTCGGTAAGTCCGTATGCCTTAAAGTAGTCTGTAAACGCCTTTGCGCCGAGCTTTTGGCCGATTGCGATAAACGCCGGGTTGCAGGAATTTGTCATCGCTTGAACGAAATTCTGGGTCCCGTGGCCGCCGCTCGTCGTCCAACAGTGCATCGGCGGAACGCCCTTGACGACCGTCACCGAGCCGTTGCAATAATAGGTGTCCAAAAGCGAGATCGCCCTTTCTTCAAGGGCCGCCGAGCCGGTCACAACTTTGAATACCGACCCGGGGTAATAAAGCGAGGATATCGCCTTGTTGGTCCACTGAAGGTTCCATGCCTCCGACCTTGCGGCGTTATAGCCCTCTTCGTCGCCGATTTCCGCAAGGGCGCTAAGCGCGGCGGCGGTCTTTTGGTCGTAAATCTCCGCGGGGTTGTTAAGGTCGTAGTCCGGCTCGGTCGCCATGGCGAGTATCTTGCCGGTCTTACATTCCATAACTATCGCGCAGCCCTTGTTTTTGGCGTTGTTAATCTCTACCGCAGATTTGAGCGCCTTTTCGGTGTAATACTGAATGGTCGTGTCGATATTCGTATATATCGAATCGCCGTCCTGCGCGTCGTAGCTTTGTTTATAGCGGTACTGTATCTCCCTTCCGAAGGCGTCTATCGCGGTTATGATCTTTCCGTCGACCCCGGTAAGGTAGTCGTCGTAATAGCTTTCAAGCCCGTATATTCCGTAGCCGTCGTAGTGAAGGTGGCCGATGACGTTTGCGGCGAGGTCGTTGTTCGGATAGTATCTCTTCGCGGTGGGCGCCGCGCCGACCGATATGATTCCGAGGTCGCTAAGTCTGTCCATTATCGCGGTGGCGGTATCTTTGTCAACGTCCTTCGCGATGACCTGGTATCTGTTGTTTTTATAAAGCTTTTCTCTGACCTCTTCCTCGGTGACGTCGAGATTCGAGCACAGCGCCGAAACTATCTCGCGCTCAAAGTCTACCGTCTTATCCGGGCTCAATTTTCCGTCGCTGACCTTTTTAAGCTGCTCGCTGATCTGGCTTTGGAAGGTCAGCGGGTCGACGTATACCGTATAAACGGTGACGCTTTGGGCGAGGATCTGGCCGTTTGCGTCGTAAATCGTCCCCCTGTTCGCGGCGACTGTCATCGTTTTAAACTGCTGGTCGTTCGCAAGAGCCTGGTATTTTCCGCTCTCTTTTACGGCGACTTTATACATCGTAAACGCGATATAAGCCATTACGGCGAGCATTATAATAAAAACAACGCCGAACAAGCGCTTTTTCATTGATTTTGTCGATTTTTCCATTCGCTTTCGCCGCCTTTCGCCAAAAATTCCGCTATGCAAAAAAGTCAAGCCTGCTGCCGTGCCGATATTGCAAAGCTCAACTTTTTCCCTGTCCTTATTATCATATTATCCGCTCGGCGCCGATATTCGTCATGCGCCGATATGTTCTTTAATCTCGTTTATCCAGTTGCGTATTCTTATGAAGATGTTCTTGTTTTCGGCCTCGACTATCTCGATAACGCTGTCGCCGGGTATCTCGACGTATTCTATCTGCGATTTGTCGAGTTTTTTAAGCCCGAGGGTGTTCTCGGCGTAGTCCTCTACGTTTTTAAGAGAGGTCCGCGACTCATACTCCGCCGCAAGGGTTATGTTTTCGGTCTGAAGGCTTTTAAGCTCGCTCTCAAGCTCGCTTATCTCGCCGAAAAGGGCGTTGGTCTCTACTTTTCCGTATAATATCGCGCAGAGCATAAGAAGAATCAGAAAAGCCTTAAAAGCAAACTTAAAGGCGCTTTCGCGGCGCGCTAAAGGCATGGGGTTTTTCTGCATTTTTATCTCGGACTGCTGTTCCTGCGGGGAGGGCTTCTTTTTTGGCTCGTATACCGAAAGGTCGTAAGCAAGATTGCCGCGGTTTGCCATTTTCTCTCCTCCTAAATAACTTGTCAGTCCTTGATTTTTTCCAATATCCTAAGCTTTGCCGATCTCGAGCGCGGGTTTATCCGCTGCTCTTCGGCAGAGGGTTCTATCGGTTTTTTGTTTATAAGCCTCGCCCGGGGGGTCTTCCCGCATACGCAGACCGGAAATTCCGGCGGGCAGGTGCACCCTTGACAGAACCCGGCGAAGCGCTGTTTAACGAGCCGGTCTTCAAGAGAGTGGAAGGTTATAACGGCAAGCCTTCCGCCGACGTTTAAAAGCTCGAACGCCTTGTCGAGCGCTTCTGAAAGCGAGCCGAGCTCGTTGTTTACTTCTATTCTTAAAGCCTGAAAAGTCTTTCGACATGGGTTGCGGTCCCGCCGAGCCTTCTGCGGAACCGACATTGAAATTATGTCAGCCAGCTCCGCAGTAGATTCGATGGGCTTTGATTCACGCAACTTTACTATATTGGAGGCGATGTTTTTGGCGTATTTTTCTTCGCCGTATTCAAAGATGATGCGGCGAAGCTGTTCGTATGAACAGCCGTTTACTATGTCTGCGGCGGAAACGCCCTCTTTGCTCATTCTCATGTCGAGCGGCGCGTCGTCGTGGTATGAAAATCCGCGCTCGCGGTTGTCAAGCTGCCAGCTCGACACTCCGAGGTCTAAAATCATTCCGTCTATTTTTTCGATGCCGAGGGCGCGCAAAACGCCGTCGATATCGCAATAGTTAGACCGCACAAGCTTAACGTTCAAGCCGTAGAGGCGCTCCCCCGCGGCTTTTATAGCGTCGGGATCGCGGTCGACGGCGATAAGCCTGCCGCTTTCAAGCCTGCGCGCTATTTCGTATGAATGGCCCCCTCCGCCGACCGTTCCGTCGACGTAGACGCCGTCGGGCTTTATGTTAAGCCCTTCTATGGTTTCGTCCAAAAGGACGGGAAGATGTTTAAAGTCCAACTTTTGATCACTCCAGAGCCCCGAGAGCGGAGTAAAGCTCGTCCGGCGCGATAGATTGAGTGAATGATTCGTAAAGGGATTTATCCCAGATCTCGGCGGTGTCCATCGCCCCGACGACGTAAACGTCTTTCATAAGGGCGGCGTATTCTCTAAGTGCCTGCGGAACGAGGATTCTTCCGAGCTTGTCCGCCTCTACCGGTATTGCGCCTTTGATGTATATCTGCTTTAAAATCTCTTTTTCGCGGCCCTCTTTCATCGCCGAGATTTTGAGCATAAGCTGATTCCATTTTTCTTCGGAATAGGCCACAAGGCGGCGATCCGCGCCCCTTGTAAGGATGAATCTGTCGCCGATAACGTCGCGAAAGCGCTGGGGGAAGCTCATTCTGCCCTTAGAGTCGATTGTATACGGCAATTCGCCGCTCATCATCTTGGAAATATCCGCGCGTTCCTGCATAAGATCCACCCCCCTTTCGAGCGATTTTACCGCTAATTAACACTAAATACCACTTGATACCGAAATTATACCACCGGTTTTTTCAAATTGCAATAGATTTTCAAGCATTTGGGAATGGGAATTTCAGAGAATTTAAGCCCGCCGTTTTGTGGATTATGCACATATTTTTGAAAATTCTCGGGTTGAGAGAGGCGAGAAAGGGTGCACCAAACTAAAAGTTTTCGCTCAAGCCTTTTTCAAAAGGCTTGCGGGGTCGAGGGCGAGAAGCCCTCGTCGCGCTCCGCAGAGCGCGAAAGCCCCAAAAAAGAGCACGCGGCCGAGCGTGCTCTTTTTAAAAAGCGAAAAAAGATCAGGAGGGTAGCCCGAACAGTCCGGTGGACTGTTCGGGCGCAGGGGACCCTATCAAGGGGTCCCCTGCGGTCGAGGCGCTTGCTCGTCGGGGGCTCCCCGATTTTGAGCGCAGGCGAGAAAATTATAAGGCTTGCAGCTCCTGTCGGAGCTGCGGGTTAAAGAGTCGAAAACACAACGTTGAGGTGCGCGACTGCTCTCGCAGCCGCGAATATAAAGGGAAAGCCCTCTCTTGCAGGGCTTTCCCTCTTGAAAAAACAGTCCACAGGACTGTTTTTTCAATTCACCCAATTCGGAGCGCCTTCGGTTTGGGGGCTTTCGCAGCCTGCGGGCTGCGACCAAAGGCTTCTCGCCTTTGGAATCTCGCCAACCTTTTGAAAAAGGTTGGATCGAAAACTTTAAATTTTGACCTCCGATTTCCGACTTCTGACCTCTGATTTCTAATTTGACTTTTTCCCGCAGTAGTATTATAATATCCTTATCAAGTCCACAGGAGGTTATTGTTATGGACATCGGAGAAATTAAGGAAAAAGTAGAAGAAGTAGTCGGCAAGATTAAATCCGACGACAAACTGCTCGAACAGTTTAAAAAAGAACCAGTCAAAACCGTCGAAGAACTCGCGGGGGTTGACCTTCCCGACGACCAGCTCGAAAAGGTCGTAGACGGCATCAAAGCCAAGCTCGGGGCCGACGACCTCGGCGCAAAGCTCGGCGGGCTTAAAAATCTCTTCGGAAAAAAGAAATAATCTTCCGAATCGCGCAAAAAAAGAGTCTCTCGCTTGAGAGGCTCTTTTTATTTTTATAATTTTCAGTTTTCCTCTTTTTCCGGCTCTTCGTCGTCGGTCTGCTCGGGAAGAACGCTAATGTGAACCCGCTGGATACGCTGCTCGTCTACCGATACCACCTTGAATCTGAACCGCCCGCAGCTTGCTTCCTCGCCCGGGTCGGGAATATGGTCGAGGTTTTCCATCACAAGCCCGCCGATAGAGTTGCAGTCGGTCTCGATAACGTCCGGCGAAAGGCCGATATTGTCCAAAAAGTCGCGGATCGAAAGGTCCGCCGAGACCTCGTATTCGTCCTCTCCGAGTTTGACGAACGAGGTGTCTTCCTCGTCGGTCTCGTCGTATATTTCACCGACAAGCTCTTCGATAATGTCCTCCATCGTGACTATGCCCTGCGTTCCGCCGTATTGGTCGACCACAACGGCCATATGGGTTTTCTCGCGCTGCATCTGCTGCATTATATCCGAGATCGTGGTGAGCTCGAATATGTAGAGCGGCTTTTGTATTATCTCGCGGATATCCCTTCTGCCGTTAAGATACATATCGAAGAAGTTTTTTTCGTGGATTATGCCTACGATCGAGTCGATGGTTTTTTCATAGACCGGAAGCCTTGAAAAATGAGAGGTTATAAAGGCGTCTTTGATCTCTTCGGGGGTTTGGTCAATCTCGACCGCCGAGATATTAACCCTCGGTATCAGAATCTCGCTGATGGTGATGTCCGAAAATTCGAGCGCCGACTTTACAAGGTCGCTCTCGTTTTCGTCGAGTACCCCTTCGTCCTCTATTTCGTCGATGATATATTTCAGCTCTTCCTCGGTCATGGTCGGGCTGTCGTCCGAGCCGCCGCAAAGCTTTATGACAAGGTTTTTAAGCTTTATCAGAAGCCAGACGAGCGGGGTAAGAATAACCAGCAGACCGTAGAGAGGATAGGCGATGAACATTGATACCTTCTCTGAAAATTCGTTTGCTATGTTTTTCGGGATAATCTCTCCGAAAATGATGACCAGAACGGTCATAACGGCGGTCGACGCCGCCACATATTTTGCGCCGAACCGAACGGTTATCATAACCGTCGCGACGGTAGTCGACGCGAGATTTACAACGTTGTTGCCGATAAGGATCGTGGTGAGTGTTTTGTCAAAATTGTCGGTAAGTTTAATAGCCATTTTTGCCCGCTTGCTGCCGTCGTCGGCATAGCTTCTAAGGCGCACCTTATTGACCGAAGATAGCGCGGTTTCCGAAGCCGAGAACAATGCGGACAGGATCAAAAGTATGACTATTATGAACACGTCCATAAAAAGAATATCAAACCTTTCTGTGTATAAAAACGCTATTTACGCACAAATGTCTGCCATTCGCGCACAATTATACACGTTGCAAGTATAACACAATACTTTTAACCTGTCAAGCGATTTTTTCACCCCCCGCTTCCCTCTCGCCGGCGGTATATTTCCCCTTCCTGCGGGAAAACTAACCTAAAAATGCCTGCCCGAAAGGAAGTATTTTCATGAAAAACGGCGCCGCCGGCGGATTTGTAAGCCTTAACAGCCTCTCAAAAAGAACCTCGAAACGAGTTCGAGCCCTTAAAAAAACCTATTCCGAGCTCTGCGCGTCCGGCGTTTCAAGCGAGCCTCTCGTATTTTTTGCGGACAATTTCCACACGATTTTAAGCGCCGCAGGCTCAAAGGCCGGGGATTTCCCCGAAAAGCTCATATATTTCAACGGCGGGTTCGAGCTTGCCGAGGCGATCATTTCCGCCTCGAAAGAAGCCTTCCCCGATACCGACGAAATTATCCTCATTCTTCGCGGGGTCTGCGCTTCGCGAAGAATATTCGGCTGCGAGCTCGAATACCTAAAATTCTCGCTTATATACTCCCTCGTCGAGAAGATCTGCGACCGTTTAGAGCGCCGCGACCTTTCGCTTATCCGCTATATGACCCTTTTAAGCGACCTTTCGAGCATAGATTCGGACAGGATCAACGACGTTTTAAACCCCGTCGCGATAAAGCTTTCGGCCGACGGCGCATATCGAAAAAGCGATCCGAAGACCCGGCTTTTATACCGCGAGGCGATATATAAAACCTCCTTTAAATTCGGGCTCGACGAGCTCAAGCTCTGCGACGAGCTTATCGAAAAATACGCGGGTTCGGATATCGACGTCGAAAGCCTCGCCGTTTTTAAGAAAAAGCGGCTTAAAGAGGGCTCCGCTGCCCTTGCCGCGGCGGGGCTGGCGGTTTTTGCGGCGATTATATCCGTCTCTATCGCCTTTTGGGCGGATATTCCTCTTGCGGCGGCGCTTTTGTTTCTTCCGGCGATCGAGGCCCTGCGCCCGCTAAGCGACTTTGTTCTGACCCGCAATCGCCGCGCAGAAAGGCTTATGCGGCTAAGCGTTTCATCGCCAGAGGTTCGGTCCGCCAAAACCGCGATAGTCCTCTCTTCGGTCGCCTTCGACCCGGAGGACGCCGCCTCGCTTTACGACCGGCTTTTAAGGCTTCACTGTCTGAATCCCGCGAAAAACATATCCGTCTGCGCGCTTATAGACCTCTCCCCCGAACAGGTCCCGACCGTCTCGGAGGACCGCGCGATAATCGAAAGCCTCGCCGAAACGATAACCAAACTCAACGAGACCGCCGAGGGAAAATTTTCCTGCTTCGTAAGAAAAAGAAGCTTTTCCGAGACCCAGCAGGAGTATATGGGAAGGCTTAGAAAGCGGGGCGCGCTTTTAGACCTTGCGGAATACACCCTGTGCGGCGAGGGCGATTTTTACGCGACTCTCGGCGCGTTCGGGTCGATAGTCGGAACGGAATATTTCTGCGCCGTCGACAGCGACACCCTTCCGCTTATGGATTCGGTAAGCGAGCTTTTGGCGATAGCCCTTCACCCCGCGAACAGAGCGGTTATAAAAGACGGCCGGGTAGTAAGGGGCTTCGGAATAGTCGCGCCGAGAATAGTTACACGGCTTAAAGATTCTCTGCGCTCGGAATTTTCAAAAAGCCTCGGCGGAATAGGCTCGAAATCGAGCTACGACGAAGAAGCCTCTAACCTTTATATGGACGTTTTCGGCTCGGGGACTTTCTGCGGGAAGGGGCTTATAAACGTCCGCGCGCTTAAAGAGACCGCGCCCCGTCTTAACAGCGAAAGGATACTCTCTCATGACATTTTAGAGGGCGAGCTTATGAAGACCGCCTACGCCGGAGATATCTGTTTTACCGAGGGGTTTCCCTCAAGCCCGCAGAGCTATTATCGCCGCCTCGACCGCTGGATCCGCGGCGACTTTCAGAATATCCCCGAAATTTTCTCGAAAAAATACGGTATCCTTTCAAAATTGAAGCTTTTGGACAATCTTCGCCGCGCCGCCGCGCCGATTTCGGTTTTTCTCTGCTTTTTTATAAGTTTTCTCTTTGCCTCGGCCTCTTCGGCGATAGTCGCCGCCTCGGCTTTGCTGATGTGGCTTCTTCCGCCGATCCTTTCGACCGCCTTTTCGGCGCTCAACGACCGCGCCCTCGGCAGACGGTTTTATTCCGGGCTGATAAGCTCTGCCTCGCAGAATTTAAGATATATCCTATACAGCGTTATAACTCTCCCGACTCTCGCGGTGGTCTCCTCCCGCGCGATTGCGGCCGCTCTTATAAGGCTTATTACCAAAAGGCGGCTTCTCGACTGGACGACCTCCGAAGCCTCGGACAAAGCCGAGCAAAGCCCGCTCGGGTTTTATATCCTCCCCGAGCTTTTAAGCCTTTCGCTTTTGTTCTCTCCCGATTATTTCATAAGGCTTTGGGGCGCGATTTTTTCTGTCGCCCCGGCGGTTTTGGTCTTCGACTGCGAAAAGTCGGAGTCTTTGGAACCGAGGCTTAAATATCGCGACAGCCGCGAGCTTATAAAACAGACTGCGGATATGTGGGGGTTCTTTGAAAGCGCGGTCGGCCGGCCGGACAACTATCTTCCGCCCGACAATATCCAGCTCGCGCCGGTATACCGAACCGCCCGCCGAACCTCGCCGACAAACATCGGGCTGTATCTTCTTTCGGTCCTCGCCGCCTGCGACCGCAAACTTATAAGCCGCGCCGCCGCGGTCGAGCGGATAGAAAGAACCGTCGCGACGGTCGAGCGGCTCGAAAAATACAAAGGCAACCTGTATAACTGGTATGACACCGAAACGCTTAAAATCTGCCCGAGGCCGTTCGTCTCAAGCGTCGACAGCGGAAATTTCGTCTGCTGCCTCGTCGCGCTTAAAGAGGGGCTTAAAGAGTTCGAGCCGGCCCAAAGGGTAACTTCTTTGATAAAAAGGCTTGAAAGCCTTATCGACTCGACCGACCTCTCGGCGTTCTACGACCCGGTTCGCGGGCTTATGGCGATCGGGATAGACCCCGAGACCGGCGAGCGCGGCAGGGCCTGCTACGACTGCCTTATGAGCGAGGCGCGGCTGACCTCGTTTTGGGCGATCGCCTCGCGGCAGGTCCCCAAAAGCCACTGGCAAAGGCTCTCCCGCGCGATGCTAAGCTCCGGCTTTTTCGGCGGCGCGGCCTCGTATTCCGGCACGATGTTTGAATATTTCATGCCGGAGATATTCTTAAAAAGCCCCGAGGGCTCGCTTTTTGCCGAAAGCCTAAAATACGCCCTCGGCGTTCAGCAGCGCTACGCGAAAAGCCTCAACCGCCCCTACGGGATATCCGAGAGCGGCTTTTACAGCTTCGACAGCGCCCTTAACTATCGCTATATGGCGCACGGAGTTCCGAACACCGGGATAAGGCGCGGGCTCGAGCGGGACTACGTCGTTTCGCCGTATTCTACCTTTATCTCGCTCTGCTATTCGGGCGGCGAAGGGGTCGAAAACCTTAGAAAGCTCAAAGATTACGGCATGTACGGCAGCTTCGGGCTATACGAAGCCCTCGATTTTACCGCGCCCGATTCCGAAAAGCCGCAGCCTGTGCGAAGCTATATGGCCCACCACGTCGGAATGAGCATAGTCTCATGCGACAACATTCTTTCTAACGGAATCATGCAAAGGCGGTTTATGCGCGATCTGCGGGCAAAGGGCGCGCTCGAACTTTTGGACGAGCGGTTCCACCTCGGAACTGCGGTGTTTGAAAACAACCTCATCCGCCCGAAGATCTCCGAGCCGGAGCCCCGCCGTATCGAGACCGAAAGCTTCGATACCTTCGACCTTATCTCCCCTCGGGTAAAGCTTTTGTGCAACGGCGAGCTTACCCTTGCCGCCGCCGACAACGGCTGCTGCGCGGCGCTTTATCGCTCGAAAAACGTATATCTTAAAACCCGCGACCCGATCTTTCGCCCCAAGGGCGTCCGCTGTTTTATAAGCGACGGCGGCGAGGCGCTTATGTTCGGGCTTCCGCCCGAGGGCGCCGACGACCTTACCGCAGAGTTCGGAGAGGATTTTGCGGCATATTACCGCTGCACGAAAAAGCTCTCTTCCGGGATGAAAATAAGCCTTCACTCCGAATACCCCTGCGAGCTTAGGACCTTCGCCCTTAAAAACGAGACCGCCTCCCCTCTTCCCTCCTCGATAATAAGCTATATCGAGCCCTCGTTGCAAAACGACGCCGCCGAAAGGGCGCACCCCGCCTTTTCAAAGCTGTTTTTAAGATTCGAGCGCGACCCGCGCTGGGATATAGCCGTCGCCTCGAGGGTCGGCGAAGATAAAAAAATCTATATCGGCGTAGGGTTTATCGAAGATATAAAACAGACCGTAAGCTTCGACAGGGGCGAGGTTTTAAGCCGCCCTGCCGGCCTATACGGCCTTAAAACCGGCTTCGCGGATATTCCCCCGAGCCTTATTTCCGAGCCCGACCCTTGTATCTTTATTTCCGCGCAGATAACCCTGCCGCCTAAATCCGAGGCCGAGCTTACGATGTTTATCCTCTGCGCCGACTCTTACGACGAACTTATAAACCGCGTTTCGGAGATAAGGCGAAAAAAGCCGAAGCTCTGCCGATCCCCACGGCTCGACACCGCCGCCGGGCGGGTGGCCTCGTCGCTTTTGCCGGATATACTCTTTGAAACAAAAATGCCGGAGCGCCGAAAAAGGGCGATAGAAAGCAACCGGCTTCCGCTAAGCGCCCTTTGGGAGCTCTCGATTTCCACCGAGCTTCCGCTCGTTTCGGTCGCCCTTAACGGAAACAACGACTCGCAGAAGCTTTCGGCATATCTTGGGGCTTATAAGCTTTTGCGGCTTTGCGGGGTGGATTTTCAGCTCGTCTTCGCGTTCGACGACAAGGGCCGCTACGAGCGCGAACACTATTCCGCGCTGATCTCGGCGGCAAGAGAGGCCGGGCTTGAAGGCTCGGTCTATTCAAGCGGCGGGATCCTGCCCTTAGACCTTTCGAGATCGCGCGAGGGGCTGTTCGAGCTCGTCTGCACTTCGACCTGCCGAATCTGCGAGGGCGAAATAATCCCGCCTCAAAGCGAGATAAAGCCCAAAAAATTCAGAGAGATACTCCCCTCTTCTCCGATTTTGCAGAAAACGGATTACCCGGTCGCCTGCGGCGGGTTTTTCGGCGAAAGCTACGTCATAAACGAAAAGCCGCCGCTCCCCTGGTGCCATATCCTTTCAAACCGCGTTTTCGGAACTCTCGTCTCCGAAGGGTCGCTCGGGTTCACCTACGCTTTTAATTCGCAGGAAAACCGCCTTACCCCCTGGGACAACGACCCCGCGCGGGACAACCTCGGCGAAAGGCTTATACTTGAGATGGGCGGCAAGCTTTACGACGTTATAAGGGGCGCTGCGGCGGTCTTTTCGCCCTATAAGGCGGAATATTTTTCAAAGGGCGACGGTTACGAGGCCAAAACCGCGGTGGAAGTCTCGGAAAAGGGGCTTTGCAAAAGAATAACCGTCGAGCTGATTTCAAAGGCCGAGGGAACGCTTTCGCTCTATACCGAGCCATGTATGGGCCCCGACAGGCGCTCTTGCGCGGCGATAATCCCAAAAAAGCGCGAAAACGGCCTTTTGCTGGCCTCCTACGCCTCCGAGACGGCGGGGTTTATGTTTATCTCCTGCTCCGAGCCCTGCTCTGTCTCGACAAACCGCGAGGCGTTTTTATCCGGCGAAAAGAGCGATAAAATCGAGCCCTCCGAAACCTTGGCGGGGATAGTCTCTGTTAGGTCTGCCGGAAGAAAAAGGGTCTGCTTTTATATCTCATACGGCCTCTCCGAAAAAGCCGCCGAGGCCATGCCGGGGCTTTTCGTCAAACAGACCGACGCCCGCGAGAATAAGCTCGAGATCGTAACCGACGACCGCCCGACCGACCTTATGATGAACGTTTGGCTGCGGTATCAGGCGCTTCACGCAAGGATCTACGCGAGGACCGGGTTTTACCAGTGCTCCGGCGCCTACGGATTCAGAGACCAGCTTCAGGACGCCCTCGGAATAGTCGACGAAAACCCCTCCGCCCTTAAAACGCAGATACTCCGCTGCTGCTGCGCGCAATTCTTTAAGGGCGACGTTTTGCACTGGTGGCATATAATGCCGGGGCGCAAAACGCGGGGAATAAGAACCAAAATCTCCGACGACGCGCTTTGGCTTCCGTTCGCGGCCTGCGAATATGTCGAAAAGACCGGCGATTTCGGGCTGCTCTCGCTTGAAACCGCCTATTGCGACGGCCTCGAGCTTTCGGACAGTCAAACCGAGCGCTACGGCGAGGTATTCAGAACCGCCCGCCGCGAAGCGGTTTATCAACACTGCCGCCGGGCGATAGACTTTCGGGCCGGAAAGACCGGCGCCCACGGGCTTATGCTCATAGGCTCGGGCGACTGGAACGACGGCTTCGGAAACGTCGGGAAAAACGGCGAGGGCGAATCCGTCTGGCTGACTGAATTTTATATCATCGTTTTAAATAGGTTTTCAAAGCTCGCCGAATCGCGCGGCGACCGCGAATATTCCGCCTCGCTGAAAGAATATGCGGCGGCGCTAAAAGAGTCGGTCGAAAGCTTCGGCCGCGACCCTAAGTGGTATCTTAGGGGGTATTTCGACGACGGCTCGAAGCTGGGGTCGATAAAATCGAAGGAATGTAAGATCGACTCGATTTCGCAGTCCTTCGCCGAATTTGCCGGCCTCGGCGAAGACGGCTTTACGAAACAGGCCCTCGAATCCGCCTGCGAAGCCCTCGCCGACCTTAAGCGCGGGGTGATAAAGCTGTTCGCTCCGCCCTTTTCCGACGATTCCGAGCCGAACCCGGGGTATATAAGAAACTACCCCGAGGGGATAAGAGAAAACGGCGGGCAATACACCCACGGCGCGGTGTGGCTCGGCTCGGCTTGCATCAAGGCGGGGCTTATAAACGAGGGCGAGGGGATCCTTGCGGCGCTCAACCCGATAAACCGCTCTAAAGACGGCGGATATTTAAAATACAAGACCGAGCCCTACTATCTTTGCGGCGACGTCTATTCAAACAAAAACTGCCTCGGCCGGGGCGGATGGTCGATATACACCGGCTCGGCGGCGTGGTATCTTAAAGCCCTTCGCGAAGACCTTTGCGGCGCAAAGACCGAAAGCGGAATGACGACTTTAAGCCCCTCCGCGCCGATAAAGGCAAGACTTAAAGAAAAAGGGCGGACCTCTTAGCGAAGCCCGCCCTTTAGTTTTTTGTCTATTTTCTTCTCATATTTTTCGGGGCGCCGTACATCTTCGAGCGCTTTTTGTTGCTCCTTGCGACGACTATCTTTAAAATTATTATCAGTATCGTGTATATGAGAAAAAATGCGAGGGAATACTTTGCGGCGTTGAAAAATTCCTTCGAGCCGATAAAGCTCTGCGCTTTGGCGATAGTCTCTTTCTGGACGGATCTCGCGACGTCCGCGGTCGCGACAAGCTCTATCGTCGCAAGGGTCTCCCCTCCGTATTGAAGCTCCATCACCCCCAAAACGTCGCCTTTTTTTACCGGCGCGATGACGTTTTCGCTAAGCTTAATGTCGCGATAAACCGAATCGGTGGGTATCCTTTTGCTCCAAATCCTCGAATATTCCGCGTTCGGGCGGACTATAACATAGTCCACTCCGTCGCCGTATTCCACCGGCACCTCGGCAATCTCTTCTGTCCCGCTTATAACCGTAGTGTATTCAAAAGAATCGAACGCCCACTCGTATATGTTTTTGTGGTCGATCATGTTATACATCACGTTTTCGCCGTTTTCATTCTGCTGCGGCGCGCCGAGAGTTATCAAAAGATAGCTGTAACCGTCTTTATATGCGGTAGAGATAAGGCATCTTCCGGCCTCGTCAAGCGTTCCGGTCTTTATCCCCTTTGCGTATTCATAGTAGTATTCGCTGCCCTTAAGCATCATCAAGTTGGTGTGGCTTATGGTGCGCTCCTCGTGATACGAGGTTTCGCTCATCGTATAAGTCGCCGAACATGCGATCTCTGTAAACAGCGGCAGGCTCATCGCGTAGCGGGTCAAAATCGCAAGGTCGTTCGCGGTGGTGTAGTGGTCTTCAAAAAACAGGCCGTGGGCGTTGGTAAAGTGGGTGTCGTTCATCCCGAGCTGCTTTGCCTTAAGGTTCATCATCTCGGCGAAGCCGGAAAGGCTTCCGCCTATGTTCACCGCGATTATATTCGCCGCCTCGCAGGCCGAGCGGAGTATAAGCGCGTATAAAAGGTCTTTATAAGAGACTTCTTCATACGGCTGGATATCCGCCGTAGAGGCGCCGGTCATATAAAGCTCGTCGTAACATTCGTATCCGCCCGAGACCCGGGTGGTCGACAGGGCCGAGATATCGCCCTGAAAGTGTTCAAGAACCAAAACCGCGGTCATGATCTTTGTCAGCGAAGCCGGGGTAAGCCTTTCGTCGGCGTTTTTTTGATACATAACGTCGCCGGTGTCGAGATTTATAAGCAAAGCCGCCTCTGAATAAACGTCGAAATCGGGGGTAAAGCTTACCGCCGCGAAGACGTTTATTGTAGTCGCAAAAATCAGCGCGACGGCGACCGCCGCGGAGATTATTCTTTTAATGCCGCGCATAAAACGACCTCGCTTTCAATTCCGACTTTTTTCGCTTGATATTCTTTGATTATAACAAATTTTCGCCGCTTTGAAAAGGGGAAAAAGATTAAAAATCGGTTACAGTTTTCAATCCTCCCAGATCTCTTCGGGAAGGGTTCTTAAAAACGCGGTCATCTCTTCGGCCATCTCTATCTGCTCGGGATATCTCGGGTGACCGGGGGTGGCCTTTCCGCAGCGGGAATACATAAAGTGATACGCCCTTCCGCCCTCTCCTCCGAGGCGGTTTTTGATGTCTTCAAGGGCGTCGTCCCAAGCCGGGTCGTGCATCAAAACAGTCAGCGCCAAAACAACCGCCGACTTCGGGGCGTGCGACCTTATCGCGTTTATGATCTCGATATATTTATTCACCCATCTTTCGTAGCCGTCTTCGTTTTTTAAAACGTCCGGGTCGGGATAGGCGTCGTTCTGGCCTATCGCCATAATAACAACGTGGGGAACAAAGCCGAAATCCCAGTCCGAGGTCGGGTGATAGCTGCTGTATCTAAGCTTATCGAAGCATGATTCCACCCCTCTTGTGTTCGGCATTTCAAAATAGCCGGTGCCGTCAAAGATTGCTATTCCCCCCTGCGAGGTGTCGTATACCTCTGCCGGAAGCATCTTCGCCACAAGCTGCGGGTATGCGTGGAGCGCGTTGTCGAATCTTCCGTTGTGGTCCTCCGGGTCGGGCTTGGCGATATAATCTATCGCGTCGACCACCGACCCCGCCGAAACCGAATCCCCGTATACCTCTATCCTCTTCTTCGGCTTTTCTTTCGGGGGCAAAAGCTCGCCGTCGGCGACTATCTCCGAAATTGTGAAATAGTGCCCCTCCATTCGCTTGTATACGGTAACCTCGTGCTCGCCCTCTTTAAGGTCTTCGGCCAAAACGATGTCGAAGTCGCAGCTTCCGCCGAGCTTAAAGCAAAGCTCTTTTCCGTCGACTACCGCGCCGATAAAGCTCTCCGGTCCAAAGTTAAGGTTCTTCCCCTTGATCGAGACCTTAGTCCCCTTAAATCCGAAATATATCTTCGAGCCGCACCAGCAAAAAGTCGCCCCTTCGGGGGCTATCTCTATCCTTCCGGTATAGCTCAGCCTCGGGTCGTTTGCTTTTACAACAAATTCCGCCATAACAAAAACCTCCTTTTTATGAATTATAACAGACCTTTCGCCCAAAATCAACAGCTTATTGAAAAACCGGGAAATTTGCTATTGAAATCGGCGGCAAAACGGAATATAATACTACGGTAGAGAATTTTTTCAAAAGGAACGGATAAGATGCATTTTAACGATATCGAAGAAAAAAGCGCCCGCCCCCTCGGGGCCGAACTCAAAGAGAATTCTACCTCTTTCGCGGTATACGCCCCCAAGGCCGAAGAAGCAAAGCTTATGCTCTACGGCAACCAAGAAGACGCCCCCTGCGACGTTATCCCGATGGCCCTCGGCCAGGACGGAGTCTGGAGCTACGAATACCCCAAAAGGCTCGAGGGGCTCTATTATACCTACGCGTTTACATACGGCGGCAACACCGCCGAGGCGGTAGACGTATACGCGAAAGCCGTCGGGGCGAACGGCAAGCGCGGTTGTATAATCGACTTTAAAAAGACCGACCCGGACGGCTGGGAAAACGAGAGCTACGTCAAGCTTAAAAGCCCCGCCGACGCGGTCATATACGAGCTCTCGGTGCGGGATTTTTCCTCCGACCCGACCGGAAAGATCCCGGCATGGGAGAGGGGGAAATTCACCGCCTTTTGCGAGACCGAAAGCCGCCTGCCCTCCGGCGAGCCGACCTGCCTCGGGCATCTTAAAAAGCTGGGGATAACCCACGTTCAGCTTATGCCGGTGTTCGACTTTGAAGGAGTCGACGAGCTGAACCCCAAGCGGTCATATAACTGGGGCTACAACCCCTCTAACTACAACGTTCCCGAGGGCTCTTATTCCGCCGACCCTTCCGACCCGGCGCTTAGGGTCAAAGAGCTTAAAAAGCTCGTAAAATCCCTTCACGAGGCCGGAATCGGCGTTGTAATGGACGTTGTATACAACCACACCTACCGAACCGAAGACTCCTGCCTTAACCTTACCTACCCCGGATACTACTACCGCCGTTGGCAGGACGGAAGCTTTTCAAACGGCTCGGGCTGCGGAAACGAGCTCGCCTCGGAGCGCGAGCAGGTCAGAAAATATATAATCGACTCTGTTCTTTGGTGGGCAAGAGAATATAAGATCGACGGATTCAGATTCGACCTTATGGCGCTTATTGATATAGACACCTTAAACCTCATCGAAAAGCGTCTGCATGAGATAAACCCCTCGGCGCTCGTATACGGCGAGGGCTGGACGGGCGGCGCGAGCGCCCTTGAATACGAAAAGGCGGCGTTTAAGCAAAACGCGAGATACACCCCGCAGTACGCCTATTTTAACGACAATTACCGCGACGCGATTAAAGGCGACACCTTTAGGGACGAAGACCTCGGCTATATAAGCGGAAACTTCCACTTCCGCCAGTCGATAATAACCGGGCTGCTCGGCTCGGCGGGCTGGGCGGGCTCGCCCTGCCAGATAATCAACTACTGCGAAGTCCACGACAATCTGACTCTTTGGGACAAGCTCACCCTTTCGGTCGGCTGCTGCCACGAGGAAGACCGCAAAAAGATGGCTCGCCTTGCCGGGGCGCTTGTTCTTTTGGCGCAGGGGATACCATTTATCCACGCGGGTCAGGAATTTATGCGCTCCAAATCCCTCGGCGACGGCAAATTCGACCACAACAGCTACTGTTCGCCGGACGACGTAAACGGCCTTAAGTGGTATATGCTCGACCCCAACCGCCGCGAATCCGACTATTTCGCGGGGCTTATAGCGTTCAGAAAGGCCCACCCTATCCTTCGGCTAAGAAGCTTTTGGGATATCGAGCACGCGAGCGAGGTTTTAAATTCGCCGGACGGCACCGTCGCGATAAAGCTTAGCGGAAGCGAAGAGCTTTTGATTCTGATAAACCCCGTCCCCCGCGCAAAGATGTTCATTCTTCCCGAGGGCGAATGGAATCTTCACGTCAGCGACGTAAAGGCTTCGACCGACCCCCTTGCGACCTTCTGCGAGGGCGTGGTCGTTCCGCCGATATCGGCGATGGCGCTTGTTAAAAAGAATATGTAAAGGAGCGATTTTTATGGAAATGCAGAATATTTTCGAGAGAATCGAGGGCATGCGCGGCGAGATCTGCGAGACCCTTTCAAAGCTGATCTCCTATCCGAGCTATCGGCAAGAGCCCGCCGAGGGCGCGCCGTTCGGCAAACCCGCCCGCGAATGTCTCGACAAAACGCTCGAAATATGCCGCGAGCTCGGGTTTAAGACCGAAAATATCGACGGCTATGCCGGCACGGCAAGCTTTACCGACGGCGAGCCGCTTCTCGGAATACTCGCGCATTTAGACGTAGTCCCCGCCGGCGACGGCTGGACCTTAGACCCGTTTAAGGCAGAGATCAAAGACGGCAAGCTTTTCGGGCGGGGCGCGATGGACGACAAGGGCCCGGCGGTCTCGGTCATCTATGCGATGAAAGCCCTTAAAGACTCGGGCGTCAGGCTTAAACACGGCTTCGAGCTTATCGTCGGGACGGACGAGGAGTGCGGCTCTTCGGACATAGCCTACTTCAAGGCCCACGCGAAGACCCCGCGCTGGCTCTTTACCCCCGACGCGAGCTACCCCCTTATTAACATCGAAAAGGGGCATATCGGCGCAAGATTTACCGCAAAGGCAAGCTCCGAAAAGCTTGTTTATCTTCACGGCGGAAGGACTATAAACGCCGTTCCGGCCTCGGCCTCTGCGGCGCTTAAAGGGGTCGGCGAAGAAGAAATCTCCGCCGCGATAAAAAAGGCCGGCTGCACCGTCAAATTCGAGGTAAAAAAAGCCGGCGAAGAAACGGTCATAAGCGCAGTCGGGACGAGCGCCCACGCCTCTACCCCCGACGTCGGCGACAATGCGCTGACCGCGCTTATAAAGCTTTTAAGCCTTATAGACCTCGGCGGAGAGGCCGGGGAAAGGCTTTGCGCTCTTGCGCGCGAATTTCCTTATAAAGAGACCGACGGCAAAACCGCCGGGGTCGCGATGAAAGACGAAACCTCCGGCGCGCTGACCCTCGCGTTCAGCATTTTAGACTACGAGAACGGCGAATTTTCCGGCGGGATTGACATAAGGTTCCCGATCTGCGGAAGCGTCAAAGAAGTCTCAAAAAGACTCGGCGCGGCGCTTGAAAGGGCGGGATTCGAGCACAAAATCGGCGGAAGCGAGCCGCACTGCGTTTCGGCCGACAGCCCGTTCGTAAAAAAGCTTCTCTCGGCATACGAGGCCGTGACCGGCAAAAAGGGCGAATGTCTTGCCATCGGCGGCGGAACTTACGTTCACGGAACCGAGGGCGGGGTCGCCTTCGGCTGCGAGATCGAAGGCGAAGACAACCGAATCCACGGCGCGGACGAATTTATTCGGGTCGACGCTCTTATAGAAAACGCCAAGATCTTCGCCGAGGCTATCGTTCGGGTCTGCGAAGAAGAATAAAAAGGCATAATAAATCCGGCGTTCTCCGATAAAGAGAGCGCCGGTTTTTTGCGCTATTTAAATCTCAGTCCTCAAAAACGTCGTCGACTTTATAGCGGTCTACCGACTTTTGGTTGATGACGACTTCGTATTCCGCAAGCTTGTCGTTTATAAGCTTGGTGTAGTCGCTGTCGAACAGCTCGACGAGAATGGAATCGCGGTAGTTGTCGTAAAGCCCCTCGCGCTCCAAAACGTCAAGCCTTTGTACGAGATAGAAGCAGGTATCGTCCTGGATAACGGTGTATCCGCCGACCTCGCAAGCGGTGAAGACGTAGTTTACGAACTTCTCGGTCGGATATTGGGCGTCTTTGCTCAAAATAATCTCGTTGGCGTATTCGTCGGTCTCTTCCTCGGCTTCGGCGGTATCGTCTTCCTCGGCGGTCTCGTCGGTCGAATCCTCTTCGGTCTCGCCGGCGGTATCGTCGGTCTCGGGCTCGGCCTCTTCTTCGGACTCGGCTTCGTCCGCAGTCTCGCCGTTAGCGGCGGCTTGGACTTTGTTGTATTCCGCGATAAGGTCGTCCATCGACTCCCCGGCCTCGGCGCGCTCGAGATAAGACTGCGCAAGGTTATACTGTTCGTCCTTTCTCTCGTCGTCGACTGCGTCGTCGATATTGTCGGCAAAGGTGAAGGTCATATATTTGACTCTTGCGTAATTGTCGCTGAAATATGCCTCGATCTCTTCCTCGGTGGTTCCGTTAAGTCCGCCGATCTCGTAGTATTTGTCGAATACGGCGTTTTCTTTATATTTCGCGACTATCGCCGCCTCGAGCGAGGTCTGGCTTACGCCCTTCGATTCGAGCATCTCGCCGTTAGAGTTCCAGGCGCTTCTTACCTGGCTGTCGATAAGGTCCTGGTCCTCCTCGGGTATGGTAAGACCGATCTCGTCGAAGAGCTTGTCCACAACCTTCGCCTGTCTGCACATATCGAGCGCGTATGCGGCGATGTATTCCCTAACCGTCTGCCCGCTTTCAAGCGCAACGTCTAAAATCGAGGTGTCGACATATCCGTAGTTGGCGTAATAAAGATAGTGCATCGCATAGTCGCTGTTCTGCTGATAAAGCTCGCCGACCGCGGCGCCGTACCCCTCGGAAAGGTAGTAGATATAAAGCCCGCTCGGAACTGTTTCGCCGTCGATCTCGGCTATCCAAGTGGTATCGCCGCAGCCCGCGAACGAAAGCAGAACGCAGACAACCATAACCGCGGCGGCAATTCTTTTTAAAAGATTCATTCGGTTTTCCTCTTTTCAGAAATCAGTTTTTTCGCCGAATCTTCGGCATACCCGCTTATTATACTATAAAAACTCGCGAATGTCCATAGTTTTTTGAAAAGTTTTTTATTCCGGCTTCTGTTCGCCGTAGGTTGAAAGGTATACCCTCTCAAAAACTATGTCCTCGGCGGGCTGGCCGCTCTCCAAAACCTCCGCCCCCAAAATCGCCTCAAAAGCGTCCCAGCCGTCGTATACCTGCGCGAAGATGGTGTATTCGTTTGAAAAGGTGGGTATCCCGCCGTATTCCGAAAACGCCCCGCCAAGCTGATCGCCGTAGGCGCGTTTAAGCGCGCTTTCGTCCATATATGCCGCGTTGACCACCGTAACGTCGTTGATGAAGATAATGCTCGAGCCGGCGTAGTTCTTTCCGAATTTCGAGCCGATAAACGAGCACAGCGCGCCCTTAAGCGGCCAAAGGTTGTCCGAAATCTCCGCCTTGATCTGGGTCATATCCGAATCCTCGGTCTGCGCCTCGTCGGGGTTCGGATTTTTTGTTCCGCCAAGGGCGTAAGCCCCGTCGACCGCCGCGCAGACGTAGGTTCCGTCGTAGTAGCCCGATTCGACGAGATTTTTAAAATACGCGTAGTATTCCGGCGTCTCTTCGGGGAAGAGCACCGCCTTTATAGTCCCCGCGCTCGTCTCGAACACCGCCACCGGCGCCGAATCCTCCGGCGTTTTAAGCTGTATAAAGTCGATTTCGTCCGGGATCCCCCGCTGCCTCGCCCCTGCGGCCCAGATAAAGAACAGAAAGATCAGAATGACGAATATCGCGACGAGGGATATCCCGAGATATCTTGCGAAAGACTTGTTTTTAAGCGGGTTCGGGACCCTTTTGTTCGGGTTTTTGTATTCTTCGGCCATCTTTAAATCTCCTTATCGGTCTTGACCCAAAAGCTGTTCATTCCGTTCATATACGTCTTCGCGCCCTTCGGAACCTGTACGAGCGCGTTAAAGGCGTTCATATAGTCGCCCCCGCCCATTCCGACGGCCATCGCGCCCCAAAGCCCTATATACCAAAGGTCCGGGAAGATTATCCATATTATATACGGTATTATCCCGAAAACGATGTTCGGGAGCATGCACATTATCACGAACCTCGCCTTTGAAAAAAGTTCCGGCCCGACCACAAAGCAAAGCCCCTGCTTCAGGTTGGTGTACATATACACGTCGCCCTTGAAGCATGTCGCGTGTAAAAACTCGTGAGGCAGAACGACAGACGTGCCGACAAGGCATATCCCGACGAAAATCAGCATAAACGGGATTATCCCGTAACTGTCCAAAAACGCGGCCCTTCCGCCCTTTCCGAGTATCACAACGGGTATCATCAGAATAACCGTTATCGCGAGCGCCAGAAGGTTCACAACTATCGGCAGCTTTTCGGCCGAGGGTTCTTTAAAGGGCACATACCCCTCCTCGTGCTCGCGCGTCGGGAGGTTTTCGGGGTTGCCGTCGAATTTTCCCATATAGTGAAATTTCATGGTTTTTTCTCCTTCAAAATCTAAGCGCGGCGAATCTTAGTCCCCTCGCGGGTCTCTTCGACTATATACCCGAGCGCCGAGATTTTGTCTCTGATCTCGTCCGCAAGGGCGAAGTTCCTCTCTTTCCTCGCGGCCTTTCGCTCTTCGATAAGCTCGGCTATCTCCGCCGGGATCTCTTCGTCGTTCGGCTTCGCCGAAGAAAGCTTTTTCGCCCTGTCGATAAGCCCCAAAGACAAAACGCTGTCAAAGTCCGCGATAAGCCCAAGCTTGTCTCCCTCCGGGATATCCGACTTCAGAACGTCGTATAAAGCGGTTATCGCAAGCGAGGTGTTAAGGTCGTTGTCCATCGCCTCTTTAAAGTTTTGGCGCAGGGCGGCGCATTTTTCGTCTTCGCCGCTTCCCTCCTGCTTAAGCCGCGAGATTCTGTCTATAAGCTTAGAATAAGCCGCCGCGGCGTTGTCAAGATTCTCCCAGCTGAACATAAGCCCCTTGCGATAGTGGCTCTGAAGGCAGAAGAAGCGGTAAGCGAGCGGGTCGTAGCCCTTTTGCTCCAAAAGCGAGACTGTCAAAAATTCGCCCTTCGACTTAGACATCTTTCCGCCCTCGGTGTTAAGGTGGTGCACATGGAACCACTGGCGGCACCACTCATGCCCGAGATAAGCCTCCGACTGCGCGATCTCGTTGGTGTGATGCGGGAATGCGTTATCGATTCCTCCGCAGTGCAAATCGAGATATTCGCCGTTGTTTTTCATCGAAATGCATGAGCACTCGATGTGCCACCCGGGGTATCCTATCCCCCAGGGCGACTCCCACTTAAGCTCCTGATCCTCGAACTTCGACTTTGTGAACCAAAGAACGAAGTCGGTCTTGTTGCGCTTGTTGCCGTCCGCCTCGACCCCTTCGCGAACGCCGACCGCAAGGTCTTCCTCCGAAAAATCGTTGAAGACGTAGTATTTTTCAAGCTTCGAGGTGTCGAAATATATATTCCCGCCCGCCTCATAGGCATAGCCCTTTTCGATCAGCGAGGAGATGACCTTTATAAATTCGCCGATATAGCTCGTCGCGGGAACGATAGTCTTAGGCTTGCGGATATTAAGCTTTTCGCAGTCGGCGAAGAAAGCGTCGGTATAAAACTTCGCGATCTCCATAACCGTCTTATGCTCACGCTTCGCGCCTTTGAGCATTTTGTCGTCGCCGGTGTCGCCGTCCGAGGTCAGATGCCCGACGTCGGTGATGTTCATAACGCGGTTGACTTCATACCCCGACCAGCGAAGATATTTTTCCAAAACGTCTTCCATAATATACGACCGCAGGTTGCCGATGTGGGCGTAGTGATAAACGGTCGGCCCGCAGGTATACATCTCTGCCCGGCCGGGAGTATGGGTCTTAAATTCGTCCTTTGTCCTTGTAAGGCTGTTGTAAAGCTTCATTTATATCAGTCCTTCTTTTGATTTTTAAGCGTTTCAATTTCGCGCTCAAGCTCTTCTATCTTTGCGCGCTGGCGGCAAAGCTCCTGCGATACGGGGTCGGGGATATGGACCTGGTCGAGGTCGTTGACCCGAACGCCGTTTCGCCTTACCACCCTTGCGGGAACGCCGACTGCGGTCGCGTTTGCGGGCACAGCCTCGAGCACTACGGCGTTTGCGGCGATCTTTGCGTTGTCGCCGACTTTAAACGGTCCTAAAACCTTCGCCCCGCAGCCGACCATCACGTTGTTGCCGAGGGTCGGGTGGCGCTTGCCCTTGCCCTTGCCGGTTCCTCCGAGGGTCGCCCCTTGATACAAAAGACAGTTGTCGCCGATCTCGGCGGTTTCGCCGATGACCACCCCCGCGCCGTGGTCTATAAACAGCCCCCTGCCGATCTTCGCGGCGGGATGGATCTCGATCCCGGTGAGAAGTCTTCCGAGCTGCGAGAGCGCGCGTGCGGTGAGTTTAAATTGGTTTACATACAGCTTGTGCGCGAGGCGATAGATCAAAACGGCGTGAACGCCGGAATAGGTCAGCAAAACCTCGAGTCGGGACTTCGCCGCCGGGTCGCGCTCGCGAACCGAGTCTACGTCTTCGACGACGCGGTCAAAAAAAGATTTAAGATTCAAGAGAATTCCTCTTTTCAAAATGAAATAAGGGCCCGGAATGTAAAAAATCCCCCTTGCCGCAAAGGCGAAGGAGGCGTTATAAAACGCGGTTCCACTCCGATTTTCACTCGATGCCTTAACGCGGCGAACGCGGCGGGATACTCGATTCCCCCGCCGAGCTTGCGGGCGCACTTCGCAGACCCCGATACGCGGGGATTTCAGCGCCCCCCGCTCTCTTCGGTATCAAAGATAAGCTACTCTGCCCGTTCACGGCTTTTGGATATTATATGCAGTATAGCATATGCGGGTGAAAAAATCAAGGCCATATTTTATTTAAATCTCACTTGAAAATATGTAAACAATATGATATAATTTTTCCGGGATTATTGCGTTCCCTTCGCCATTTTGCCGCTCGATCGGCCAAGCCCGCAAAACCGGCGATTTCGCCGCGCACGCGGCTATTTTTTAAAAGGAATGATTTTTATGAAGTGTCGGATATGCGGAGCCGAAAGCGGGAAATACCCGCTTTGCAAAGAATGTAACCAAAAGCGCGAAAGCGGCGAAATAATCAAATGCCCCCTTTGCGGCGAGTGGCATTACGCCGGCGCGCCCTGCAAAACCGTCAAGGATATCAACGCAGACGAATACCTTTACTCCCCGCGCGATAGGCTTATTTCAAAAAGCGAGAACGAATTTTTTAAGGCGATATCCGCCGCTCTGCCCGCCGAATATCACATATTTCCACAGATAAATCTCGCCTCGTTCATCGACCGCACCGACGGCGCAAGATTTCGCAACGAGCTTTTTCGCAACGTCGATTTTTTAATCACCGACTGCGATTACGCGCCGAAAATCGTCATAGAAATTAACGATCAGTCTCATCTCGACCGCTACAGGCGCGAGCGCGACGAAAAGGTCGCGAAAATATGCGAAGAGGCCGGGATCCCTATCATCAAGCTTTGGACAAGCTACGGAGTTCAGCCCGAATACATTAAAAAGCGGATCGACGAACAGCTTGCGGCGCTTCCGGTAAAAAGAATACACCATTTCAGCTTGATAAACGAGGCAGAGATTGCCGCCTTTCCTTCCACCCCGCCTGCCGAAGACAAGCCCGCCGCAAAAAAGGGCTGCTATATCGCGACCGCAGTATACGGCTCGTACGACTGCCCCGAGGTCCGGGTGCTAAGGCGCTACCGCGACGAAAAACTAAGCTCCACCTTTTTCGGCAGAGCTTTTATCAAAGTCTACTATGCCGTAAGCCCGACCGTTGTAAGGCTCTTCGGCAGATTCGGGTGGTTCAACAAATTCTGGCGGCATATTCTCGACAGAATCGTATCAAAGCTTAGGCCATCCTTCCCCTCTTCCGAATATAAAGACATTTAAAAGCCGCAGAAATCGCCCCTCTCCTTTCGGAAAGGGGCTCTTCTTTTCTCAATCTTCGTCATTCGTTTATCTTTATCGTTTCCTCGGTCTGCTCGCATTTCGTTATTCCGGTGCGGCTGCCGTAGGCGAAGCCGTCGCCGGTGCGGAAGTCGAAATTAAGCTTCGACCTTAAAATCGAAACGTCGCCCGAGCCGAACATGTCGCCCACGCCCGAAACCGAGCCGCTCTCGCAGTAAAGCGTAACATATGATTCGTTCAAGTGGCAGCCGGTGTTTCCGCTTCTCGTGCCGATGCAGTTTACAATCCTGCCCTTCATAACGTCGTCGGTGACGGTCTTATAAAGCGAGATCCTTCCGCTGCCGTATTCTATCGTTCCGATTCCCGCGATTCTAATTCCGCTGAAGACCTCTTTAAGGCTCGAATTTTTGATGCTGATGTCTACGTTCCTCGCAGTCGCCCCGACGCCGACTATCTCGGGCGCGGTCATCTCCATCTCACATTCGCAGTCGTCAATGTCAACTATCGCGTTGCCCGAGGATATCCCGACCCCGACGCATGACCTTCCGGAGCAGTATACCGCTACCTTTCCGCCCAAAAGCCGGATCGCGGTCGAGGATTCGTTCTTTCCGCCGCCTATGCCGACTACAACGTCGCCGTTCGCCCTAACCGTAAGCTTTCCGGTCATATCTATAACTATGTTTCCGGGCGATTCAAGGCTCGTAACTCCGATCGCGTAGCAGTCTTCAAGGTTGGATATGACTTCAAGCGAACCGTCCCCCGCAAGCCTAAGCGAGGCCGATTCGGGGACGTATATCCCCTTGCCGTCAAGAATATTCTCTCCGATAAGGTCTATATCCACCTTCGAGCCGTCGCCCAAAGATATCGCCGGGGCCTCTCTTTCGGTCTTGACTCTTACGTTTTCAAACGAAAGCTTCGTCTCGATCCCGCCCTTGATGATAAACACGGTGTCGAGATAAATGTCGCTTCGGCCGACGAATTTAACCTCGCCGACTTCTATGAATACCGAGCTGTAACCGTCGCTTTTAATCATGCAAAGGTCGACGGTCTCGCCGTTCTCGGGGTAATACGGCCGAGAAATGCTTGTAGTATTTATAAGATTTATCGTTTCGATGTCGCGGCAAACGCCGTCCGAAACCTCGTACAGCATGATCGGCTTCGGCTTCGAGACGTAGTAGCCCTGGATAAGGTCGCACCCGAGCTGGATCACGACCTGAAGCTCTTCATAAGTCTCGACCCCTTCGGCCAGCGCCTGATATCCGTTCGCGTGGATAAATTCGACTATCCCCGAAACAAGCTTTCTTACGTTCGGCTTGTTGTTTATCCCCTCGATAAGGGTGCGGTCTATCTTAACAAAGTCGGGGCTGTATCTTATAAGGTTCGAGGTGTTCGAATACCCGGTCCCGAAGTCGTCTATCGCGCACTTGATGTTAGAGGACAAAAGCCTCATTCTTATGGATTCTATGCTTTCGTCGTTGATCTCGGTCTGCTCGGTAAATTCTATTACCATCTTCTCCATAAGCTCGCCGTACCGCGAAACAAGGGCGTTCCAGTCCTCGTCGGTAAGCATATGGGCGGTTATCGAGTTTACGAAAAGCTTTTTGGTCTTAAAGACGTCCTGGTTTTTCTCCATAATGCTCAAGGCGTTGCGCAAGGTCGCCTTTTCGATGTCGTAAAGGCGCTTCGCCTTGTCGGCGCAGTCCAAGATCTCGAGCGGATACATTCCGATCGAAGGGTCGCTTCTCATAAGCATTTCATACGCGACTACGCTGCCGTTCTTCGCGCTGACTATCGGCTGGAAGTGGTAGATAAACAGGTTCTCGTTCACAAGCTTAGAGAACTTGCTCATCTTTTCATAGTCGCCCCGATAAATCTCGTATTGCTCCGAAGAATATACGACGGTCCGCTCCGGCCCCTCTATGTCGGCTTGATACAGCGCGAATTCTGCGGTAGACATTCTCTGCTCCGCAGACCCGTCCGGCGTTCCGATTCCGGCTTCAAAGGTCATATATCTGCCGGTCTCGTTCTTTCCGGCGATCCCGTCCGCCTGCCCGCTCGAGGTAACGGCTATCCGCGCCTCGTTTATAAGCGCCTCGCCGTCACCCGAAAATTCGGGGACAAACAGCCAGAAGCAGGTCCCGTAGTTAGAACAGAAAGCCGCGCCCTCCGGCATAACGCTTATAACCGCGGCCAACGACCCGAAAATGCGCGCGTCGCCCGGCTCGCTCTTGTCCGACATTTCAAAGTTCAAAAGCGCCAAAAGCGAGGGCTTTTTGGCCTGTTTTATCGCCGATACAAGCTGACTGCGCTCGAACATCGGGACGACGTTCTTCGCCTGCTCGCCCGAAAAGTCGTAGTGCCACCTTAAAATCCCGGCCGCAAATTCGCCGTCGTCGTAAAACAGCTGCGGCAAAAGCCTTGCGAATGCCTTATTGTCTGAAGACAAAATGTCGAGATAATCGACCATCGCGTCATAGTCGGGCTGCGAGTCAGTCTCCGCAAGCTTGGCGGCGTTATCGTCCAATACGGCCGAACGCTCGGCCCGGTCGAGCATAAACCCGCCTATTTCGGGGCAGATCTTCATGATCTCCTTCCACCCCTTGCCGAAAAGTTCGTCCCACTTTGCGCTGATACGGTCTGTCATTCTGCCCATCTCTTTTCATATGTAGTCTTTATCGTTTATCTTATAAGAAGAAATTGTAAATGCTGTAAATTTTATGCAATTCTGCACAAAAACCTCTAACTCCAAATTAAATTATAATCCGATATAGAGAAAATGTCAATGTACTTTATCAACAAAATATAGCCTTGAAAATTAGCTATTAGGGCGTTTTTAATCCCCGCCGAACCGCCCTTTTTCGCGGATTCCCGAAAACCGGGCGGGGCGGATAAGCCGTATTATATACCCCCCCCCCCGAGATTTGTCAAGCCCTTTCTCGCAAAAAGTCAATATTTTATGACATTAAGCCGCACTCTTCCGCGCTCGCGAATTATTTTGAGTCAAAGATAAAAATTCTCAAAAATCTTCGCTTCGGTGTTGATTTTTCGGTTTGAAAGTAGTAAAATAAATTCGTTTTGCGAATATGCGAAAGAGGGAAGCTTTATGAAAAAGATAATTTCCGCCGCAAGGGATATCTTCAAGAAAAACACGGTCATGTTCGTGGCGCTTTTCGCCGCGATAATAACCTCTCTGATAGTTCCGCCCGACCGCGAATATCTCGGCTATTTCGATTTTAAAACGCTCACCTGCCTTTTCTGCGTTCTGGCGGTGGTCTGCGCGCTTAAAAACGTAAATTTCTTCTATGTTCTCGCCGAAAAGATCGTCGAGCGCTTTAAAACCGCGCGAATGTGCGTCGTCGCGCTGGTATACATAACCTTTATCGGCTCGATGCTCATCGCCAACGATATGGCGCTTTTAACCTTTCTGCCGCTCGGCTATTTCGTTCTTACCGCCTCGCGGAAGCGAAAATATATGGCGTTCACTTTTATAATGCAGAACATCGCCGCAAACCTCGGCGGAATGTTGACCCCATTCGGCAACCCGCAGAATCTCTATCTCTACACCAAATTCAATATCCCCGTCGGCGAATTTCTGACCATAATGGCGCCGCCCTTCTGCCTTGCGATATCCCTTATAACCCTCTGCTGCTTCGTCTTCGTAAAGAACGAGCCGCTTAAGTTCGAGGAGGAAAAGCTAAGCCTCGAGCCGAAGAAGACCGCGCTCTATCTCGTCTTGTTCGCCCTCGCCATCGCGATAGTCTTTCGCGGTATCCCCTACTGGATCGGCCTTATCGTGATACCTGCGGTGCTCTTGTTCGTCGACCGCAAGGCGCTTAAAATGGTCGACTATCCCCTGCTTCTGACTTTTGTTTTCTTCTTCGTCTTCGCCGGAAATATGGCGCGGATCGAGGCGGTCCGCGGGTTCTTCTCCTCCCTGTTGGAAAAGAGCACCCTTTTGTTCAGCGTCATCTCCTGCCAGTTTATCTCAAACGTCCCCTCGGCGATACTCCTCTCGCAGTTTACGACAAATTATCCAGACCTTTTGGTCGGAGTAAACATCGGCGGAATCGGGACGCTCATCGCCTCTCTCGCCTCGCTTATAACCTTCCGCGAATACACCAAGCACCACCCCCACCACGCGAAATACTACGTCGAATACTTCTCGGCGTTCAACTTCGGCTTCCTGTTTATCCTGCTCCTGTTTATGTTCGGGATAAAAGCGCTGTGAAAAAAGCGGACTTTAGTCCGCTTTTTTCAGAAAACAGAAATCAGATTGTCAGAGAACAGAAATCGTTTTCGGAACTTTCTGCGATTTCGGCCCTTCTGTCCTTCTAACTTCTGATTTCCGACCTATGACCTCTGACTTCTGAATAAAAAAGCAGACTCTTACGAGTCTGCTTTTTTATTTCCCAAGGTATCTTTTCATCGCCCTAAGCGCGGCCTCGCCCATCGCTCGGTGGCCGGCGGCGCTCGGGTGAAGTCCGTCGCCCGAATCGTATTCCGCCTTAAGCGCTGCGGGGCAGCTTGGGTCGGCGGTCGCCGAAGCGAAATCTATCCGCCCGTCAAAGCCGCTGTCGTCGCTCATAAGCCGGTCGTTCACCTTTTTGCGGATCTGCTCGTGAAGCTCGGATCTCCACCAGTCGTTATTCCAAAACGGCGTAATCGACCCTGCGTATACCTTTATCCCCCTGCTGTGGCAGGCCTCGAGCATCGCCTTGTATTCCGCCATCATCTCCTCCGAGGTGTCCCTTTGCGCGCCCGGAATGTCGTTCGTGCCGATAAGAATTATCGCGTATTTTACCCCCGGAATGTCCAAAACGTCTCTTTTGAATCTGATTTTCGCGGCGACTCCGTATCCGCCCCAAATCGCGTTGCCGGCTATCGCGCAGTTCACCGCCGATATCCTCTCGGTCGACTTGTCCTTCGCAAGGCCCTGCGCCAGAATATTCGGCCAGGCGTCGAATCCGTTGAAGGTCGACACCGCGCCGTCGGTTATAGAATCGCCGAAGCAGACGAGGGTCTCGATCTCGGCCGAGGTCAGCGCGTCCGCCCTGCAAAGAGAGAAATAGCTCCAAAGAAATTCGCTCGGCGCAAGGTTTTCGGATACTTTATCCCCCTCGAAAAGCCAGCTTCCGCAGTCCGCCTCGCGGTGGCAGGCGGGGTGCTCCGGTATCTTCCCGAATTTAACGCTTACCGCCAAAAAATCGAGGGCTTCAAATTCAAACCCCGCGCAGTCCGAGGTTATCGTTCCCCCGGCCGGGACCAAAGCGCTCTTTTTTCCGTCGAAGGTAACCTCCGCGTCGCTCTCGGTATAAATATCCGGCTCGCCCGGCTTTTTAAGCTTGGCGATATGCACCGATTCTATCTCAAGCGGAATCTCCGGCGGGTCGGTTGTCTTTGAATATTCGTTTGAAAAGGTCAGTCTGATCCCCTTTCCGCCGCAAGATACCTGAAGCTGATATCTTATCGTATTTCCGCCGAGAGGAAGCTTTTTCGGAAGCTCCGCCTCTTCGTTAAGCGGCGGCGCCGCCCAAGCGCATCGAAAATCCAAAGTGTTTCTGTCCATAAAATTATCCCCTTTTATATATTTCGGCGATCGTTCGCCCCGCCCATTTTTTCTATAAGTATTCTTACGTCGACCGGCTTGGTGATAAAGTCGTCCATTCCGCTCGAACGCGCCTTAGACCTGTCTTCGTCCGAAGAGTTTGCAGTGCATGCGAATATCTTGACGGTTTTCGCGTCCTCCCTCTTTAAAAGGCGGATAGCCTTGGCGGCCTCGAATCCGTCCATCTCGGGCATCAAGAGGTCCATAAGAATAACTCCGTATTCGTTTGGCGCCGACTTCTCAAACATCTCAAGCGCGACCTTTCCGTTTTCGGCGAGGTCCGATTCGTAGCCGTATTCCCTCAAAAGCTCGATTATGATCTCTCCGTTAAGCTCGTTGTCTTCGGCGACCAAAACCCTCGGCTTTTCCTCCGGCCTAAGCTCGGCGGTCTTTTGCGAATCCTCCGGCTTCTCGGCCTTGTCCGCCGCAAAGCTGAATGTAAATCTGCTTCCCTCGCCCTTTCGGCTTACAAAGCTAAGGTCTCCGCCCATCATAAGCGCAAGCCGGCGGCTTATCGGAAGCCCGAGCCCCGCGCCCTGGTTGCCCTTTGAGACGGTTTCAAGCTCGCGGGCAAAGGCGTCGAATATCCGGCTTTGGAACTCTTCGCTCATTCCTCTGCCGGTGTCGCTTACTTCGGCGAAGGTCATGACCTTTCCGTCGGGGTTAAGCTCCTGCCGAACCGAGAGGCTTACGCTTCCGCCCCTGCCGGTAAACTTCCCGGCATTGTCCAAAAGATGGAGCAAAACCTGCTGGATACGGATATCGTCCCCCAAAACATAGGGGTATTCGAGCTTTGATTCAAACGAATATTTTATCCCCTTCGCGGTCATCGCGTTCTCCGCGATCGAGTTTACCGTTCCGATTACAAGGTTAAGGTCGGTCGGCTTGACGACAAGCTCAAGGCTGCCGTCCTGAAGCCCCGACATATCGAGCATATCGTTTACGAGCGAAAGAAGATAGTTCGCCGTGGCGTCCGACTGCCGAAGATATTCGCAGAGGCGCTCCTTGTCCCCCGGGTTGTCAAGCATAAGGCGGTTAAGCCCGATTATTCCGTTAAGCGGGGTCCTGAGCTCGTGGCTCATAGTCGACAAAAACTGCGACCTCGCCTTTTCGTTCGCCTTGTTTTCGACGAATTTTATATGAAGCCTTACGAGCAACGCCGCAAGAATTATGATCACCGCCGCCGCGCCCGCGATTATATTGACCGAAAGGCGGTAGCGATATAAAAAGTCGGAGAGATTGTAGCGATACTGGTTGTCCATTATCGCCTCGATTGTATAGGTCCCGATCTCGTCCTCCGAAATCTGCGAAATCGCCTTGTTAAGTATCCCGATAAGGGTTCGGCCGTCTTCCTCGCTGCTTCCCTCATAGTCCCCGAAAGCGACCACCGCCGAAAAACAGAGCTGGTCCTCCATCCCAAGGACGGGAATTACGTTCAGCTTGTCGTATATCGGCTTAGAGATTAGATATTCGACGACGTATTGGTTTTGGATCATAAGGTCGGTCTCGCCCGAATTTACCGCGTCGATACAGGCGGTAATCGAGGGGTAGTCGATAAGCTCGAAATTCGGGTATGCCTCGCCGAGGACCTTTCGTATAGTCTGCGAGCCGGTCAAAACCGCGACCGAAAGGTTTGCGTCGTATCTGAATTCAAGCCCCTCTCTTGCGACTACGACCTTTCTGCTCGTCAAATAAGGGTTGCTGATGAGTATTCCGCGGGCGTTGATGTTTTCTTTGTTGTATTCAACGCTCGAGACAAGGTCGAGCCCGCTTTCGATGAGGTAGTCGTATGTAACCTCGCCCGCCGGCAGCGGAACATATTCAAAATCTATCCCGCAGAGCTCGCTTACGCGGTCGAAGATATATCTTGAGATACCGGCAAGCTCGCCGTTTTCGTCGGTAAACGAAACGGGTATTCTGTCCTGAACATAGCCGATTTTAAGCGTTTTGTGATTTTCAATGTAATTTCGCTCTTCGGAATTAAGCTCCGACTCGCCGGAGTCGGCAAACGCGGCCGCCGCCGCGCAAAAAGCCGAAGCCGCCGCGACCGAAAAAGCAAGCAGAAAAGCGACAATTCTGCGGAACATTTTGCACCACCTCGAAGATCATCGGAAAGTATTAAAATATTATAGCACCGTAAGAGCTATTTGTCAAAGGGTGGGGGAGAATAAGCAGGCGATTTTCGAATTAAGCGGAAGCGCGAGGGGGAAGCCCTAAATGGAGGCAGGGTGATGAAAGCTAAGCGTTATGCGCCCGCCCGAAAATGCCGCAAGTCCATTATAAAAGATGCATTGGACGTAGATAATCCCGCCCGCCGGCCTACGCGTAAAATGTATACCCGCGAACTCGCTAACCGCTCGTTCGGGGGTATGCTATTTCTAATCGCTCCGCCCGAGTTGGGAGCCCGCCGAAAGGCGGGCTCGCAGCGACGCTGACAAACAAGACCTTTATTTCTTTGTTTCGGGCGTCGCTTGCACCCCACCCCTCTCGCTTCGCTCGTGCCCCCGCCCCTCGAGGGGAGGGGGCAGCGCTATTTTATACTTTCGCGCAAAGTTTCGCGGTGGCGGGGTGACTAAAAATAGTATCGCGCTTCGCGCGATTCCTTTTAGCGGCGGGATGTTGTGGGCGGGATTAGATCTCATTTTAAATATAAACCCGGCGGGCGGATCCCCCTCCCCGCGGGAGGGGGAAGGGGGTGGGCGTCTAAAATAGTATTCGCAAAGCGAATTCCTTAAAGACAGCTACAAACAGCTTATAATAAGCTCGGCGACCCTTATTCCGATGATCGCCGCGTTCGCGCTGTTTATAATCATCAGCACTAAAGAGAGATACCGCGCCGAAAATATTCTAAGAACAAGAGAAGAGTTTCTCTCCGGCCTTTCTGACAGATTCCGCGCCCCGCTCCACCGCATTATGGAGCTTTCTACCGCCGAAGAGATGAACACCGAAGAGCTTAAGCCCGCGTCCGAGGGGATAACAGACCTATATGGACTGGGTATTGATTTCAAAAAAATAGCCATACGGCTTTTAGCGGTATATTGCGGATT